>JAXMFR010000017.1:0-58563 GCA_046347685.1 Chitinivorax sp. | reverse complement strand
ACCCAGGGGCCTCGTCTGGAAACCGCGGCCGAAATCAATCGCCTGGAGCGTGATGGCGGCGATATGGTGGGTATGACCGGCATGCCGGAAGCCGCACTGGCACGTGAGCAGGGCATTTCCTACGCCAGTATCGCAGTGGTGGCCAACCATGCTGCTGGTCGCGGCGAGAGCAAGCAGCATATCGATATCAATAGCGTCGGTCCGATTCTGGACGATGCGATGACGCGGGTACGTACCATTCTCGAATACGTGGTCGAGGCAGATGGCGATTAAGCCGGTATTGCGGATGGGTGATCCGCGCTTGCTGCTGGTCAGCGAGCCGGTTCGCGAATTTGATACCCCTGAATTACATGCGCTGGTGCAGGACTTGCTGGATACCATGTTAGCCAACGATGGCGCCGGTATCGCCGCGCCGCAAATCGGCGTCAATCTGCAGGTGGTGATTTTTGGTAGCCAGACACCCCGGCTCAATCCCCGTTATCCGGATGCAGACCCGGTGCCGTTTACCGTCTTGCTGAATCCACAGTTGACGCCCTTGTCAGATGAGCAGGAAGACGGCTGGGAAGGCTGTTTGTCGGTGCCGGGCTTGCGTGGGGTGGTGGCGCGTTATTCCCGCCTGCGTTATCAGGGCGTCGATCAATATGGCCAGCCGATTGATCGCAGTGTCGGTGGTTTTCATGCCCGAGTGGTACAGCATGAATGTGATCATCTGCAAGGTGTGCTGTACCCGATGCGCTTGAGTGATCCCAGAGCGTTTGGTTTTACCGACGTGTTGTTTCCCGCTGTTACTGCATGACCGGCGCCGGGGAGAGCAGCGATCTGTTGCAGCAGGCCGTGGCCGCACACAATGCCGGGCAGGCTGATTTGGCGCTGCAGTTATATCAGCAGTTGTTGGCGCAACAAGCTGCCAATCCGCAAGTCCTGACCCTGCTGGCGACGTTGCTGCATCAACAAGGCCAGCTCGCGCAGGCCGTGCGTACTTTTCACCTGGCGCTGGAGATTAATCCGCAATACCCCGATGCCTATAACAATCTGGCCTGCCTGCTGCGTGAGCAGGGGCAGCTTGATGATGCCTTGTTGTGCCTGAATGCGGCATGCAGCCTGCGCGCCGATTATGTTGATGCACATAACAACCGCGCGGCGGTGTTGTGTGATCTGGATCGGCCGGCAGAAGCACTGCAGGCGGTAGACATGGCATTGCGGCTGCAAGCCGACTCTTTGGCGGTGCATTTTAATCGCGGCAATGCGCTGAAAGAATTGGGGCGGCTAAAGGATGCTGCGAACGAATATCGCTGGTGCCTGCAGCAGTCGCCTGAATTCGCCAAAGCGGCGGGCAATCTGGCTATTGTCGAGCTGATGCTGGGCGATTATCCGCGTGGTTTGGCCCGCTACGAAGGTCGCTGGCGCAATTTTGATGGTGGTGCGGGTCTGCATCGTTTTCCTGATATGCCGCAGTGGCAGGGGCAGCAACTGGACTCGCCCTTATTGATCTGGACCGAGCAGGGCTTGGGGGATTCACTGCAGATGGCGCGTTTTCTGGCAGAAGCCGCGCAGCGTAGCGGCCAGCGCCTGCTGCTGCAGTGCCATGCACCGTTGCAGCGATTGCTGCAGAATAATTTTGCCGCGATTGCCGATGTGTATGTGATTGGCGAGCCCTTGCCAACGTTTGGCTGGCAGTGCCCGATGATGAGCTTGCCGCATGTGCTGGGCAAATCGTTGCAGGATCTGCCCGGCCCTTGGCCGTATTTGCATGCAGCCTCGCCAGTTGCCGCTAGCAAGCGTCGTGTCGGCCTGTGCTGGCAGTCAGGCGTGCATGGCAGCGACAATCGCGAGCAGCGCCGTAAAAGCCTGCCATTGGCGGCACTGGAAGGATTGCAGCGAAGTGGCGACATCGAGTTCGTCTGCCTGCAGAAAGACATCGACGTTCCGCTCTGGATGGCTACGGAAATTCAAGCCTGTCGGGATCTGGCCGATACTGCTGACTTGATCAACAGTATCGACTTGGTGCTGTCGGTGGATACCGCTGTGGCCCACCTGGCGGGTGCGCTGGGCAAACCGGTGTGGCTGATGCTGAAATTTGACGGTGGCAATTTCTGGCTGGATGGTCGTAGCGATAGTCCGTGGTATCCCTCAATGCGGATTTTTCGCCAGCCCCGGCCCGGCGATTGGGGCGCAGTGGTCGACATGCTGAACCGCGAACTCGCTTCGACTTGACTAGAATAAAAACCAAAGCTTGGCCGCCTGGCCAGCGCAACAACCTGAGTAAGCACCATGTTCAACGATAAATCGATCCTGATTACCGGCGGCACCGGCTCTTTCGGCCGCAAATTCATCCGTACCGTATTGCGCGACTACAAACCACGCCGTCTGGTGGTGTTCTCCCGCGATGAGCTGAAGCAGTTTGAAATGCAGCAGGAGTTCAACGACCCCTGCATGCGTTATTTTCTCGGCGATGTGCGTGATGCCGAGCGCCTCAGGCAGGCCATGCGCAATGTCGACTACGTGGTGCATGCCGCTGCCTTGAAGCAGGTGCCGGCAGCTGAATACAATCCGACCGAATGTATTCGCACCAATGTGCATGGCGCGGAGAACGTGATTAGCGCCGCCATCGATAATGGCGTAGAAAAAGTCATTGCGCTTTCAACCGACAAGGCCGCCAGCCCGGCCAATCTGTATGGCGCGACCAAGCTGCTTTCCGACAAGTTGTTTGTGGCTGCCAACAACATCGTCGGTGGTCACAACACGCGTTTTGCCGTGGTGCGTTATGGCAATGTGGTGGGCTCGCGTGGCTCGGTGGTGCCGTTTTTCCGCAAGCTGATTGCCGAGGGTGCAACCGAACTGCCGATTACCGATGCACGTATGACGCGTTTCTGGATTACGCTGGAGCAGGGCGTGGAATTTGTGCTGAAGAATTTCGGGCGGATGGTCGGTGGCGAATTGTTCGTGCCGAAAATCCCGTCGGCACGGATGGTGGATCTGGCCAAGGTGATGGCGCCGAATCTGCCGCACAAGATCATCGGCATTCGTCCCGGCGAGAAACTGCACGAATTGATGGTGCCGCGTGACGACAGCCGTTTGACGCTGGAGTTTGCCGACCACTACGTGATACGCCCGTCGATCCGCTTCATTGTTGATGGCGGTGATTATCTGACCAATCGCTTGGGCGAAACCGGCAAGCCGGTGGATGAGGGCTTCAAATACAGCTCCGACAATAATCCATGGTTCCTGACCCTCGACGAACTGCGCCAGCTGGATAGCCAGGTATGATCCCCTACGGCCGGCAGGATATCAGCGCCGACGATATCGCCGCCGTGGTGGCGGTGCTGCAGAGTGACTTCCTGACCCAGGGCCCGGCCATCGAGCGCTTTGAACGTGTCGTGGCTGATTATTGTGGTGCGAAATACGCGGTGGCCGTCGCCAATGCCACCGCTGCGCTGCATATCGCCTGCCTGGCTGCCGATCTCGGGCCGGGTGATCGCCTGTGGACGGTGCCGAACACCTTTGTTGCATCGGCCAACTGTGGCCGCTATTGCGGTGCCGACGTGGATTTCGTCGATATCGATGCCAATACGCTCAATCTGAGTGTTGCCGCGCTACGGCAGAAGCTGCTGGCGGCCAAGGCGGCAGGCACCTTGCCAAAGGTGCTGGTGCCGGTGGATTTTGCCGGCCGCTCGTGCGAAATGACCGAGCTGCGGCAGCTTGCCGATGAATACGGCTTTGTCCTGCTTGAAGATGCGTCCCATGCGATTGGCGCCCGTTATCAAGGGCGGCCGGTTGGCAGTTGTGCCTTCAGCGACATGACCGTCTTCAGCTTTCACCCGGTGAAAATTGTCACAACCGGCGAGGGCGGAATGGTGCTGACCAATGACGCGGTACTGTATCGCCGCTTGCTGCGTTTGCGCAGCCATGGCATCACCCGCGATAGCGCAGATATGCTGCAGCCGGAGCCGGGTGGCTGGGTCTATCAGCAACTGGAACTGGGCTTCAACTATCGCATGACCGATATCCAGGCTGCGCTGGGCGCCAGCCAGATGACCCGGCTGGATTATTTCGTCGAACAGCGGCAGCAGAAGGTGCAACGTTATCTGCAGTTACTGGCTGATCTGCCGCTGATTCTGCCCGCGTTGCCTTGCGCAGAGAACCGCTCGGCCTGGCACCTGTTTCCGGTGCAGATTGATGCGCAACGTTGTGCACATGATCGCCGTCAGGTGTTTGACGCGCTGCGCAGCCGTGGTATTGGCGTAAACGTGCACTATATACCGGTGCATACCCAACCCTATTATCGTCAGCTTGGTTTTGATTGGGGCCAGTTCCCGGTAGCCGAGCAGTATTACCGACAGGCGCTGTCGTTGCCGCTGTATCCGGGGCTGAGTGATGCCCTGCAGGATCAGGTGGTGCTGGCGCTGCAAGAGGTATTGTCATGAGTATCGTTGCCATCATTCCTGCCCGCGGCGGCAGCAAGCGTATTCCGCGCAAGAACATCAAGCTGTTTCACGGCCAGCCGATGCTGGCGTATTCGATCCGTGCCGCACAGAACAGCGGCCTGTTCGATCGGATCGTGGTCAGCACCGACGACGAGGAAATCGCGGCAATGGCGCGCCAGCTTGGCGCGGAAACCCCGTTTGTGCGACCGGCCGAGCTGGCCGACGATTTCAGTACTACCGTCGACGTGATTCGCCATTCGGTGCAGGCATTGCAACAGCAGGGCGAGCCGGTTGATTATGCCTGCTGTATCTACGCCACCGCACCATTTGTTCAGCCACAATATCTGCAGCAAGGCCTGCAGCAATTGCAGGTACATCCCGACAAGGCCTATGCGTTCTCGGTTACCACTTTTCCGTTCCCGATCCAGCGCGCCATTCGCCTGAATCAGGCGGGTGAAATCGAGGCAATGCACCCGGAGTACCGCAATACCCGCTCGCAGGATCTGGAGGAGGCGTATCACGATGCCGGCCAGTTTTACTGGGGGCGGGCCAGTTCCTGGGTGGATCGGGCGATCCTGTTTTCCACGGCTTCGCTGCCGGTGATTCTGCCGCGTTATCTGGTGCAGGATATCGATACCGCAGAAGACTGGCACCGTGCCGAATTGATGTACCAGTCCTTGTTACAGTCGGGTGATATTGCCTCGTGCGCGTCCTGATTCGTGCCGATGCCTCGGTGCGGATCGGCTCCGGGCATGTCATGCGTTGCCTGGCCTTGGCCGGTGCGCTGGCGCAACGAGGGGCAACCGTGGTTTTTGCCTGCCGAACCTTGCCGGGGCACCTTTGCGACTGGATTGAACAGCGCGGCTTCGGCTGCCTGCGATTGCCTGCAAGTGCCGTCAGTAGCGATGTTCCACCCTGGTCTGTTGATGAGCAAGACGACGCCGCACAGCTATCTGCCACTGCAGGTGATGGCTGGGATTGGTGCGTGGTCGACCACTATGGCTTATCTGCCGAGTGGGAGCGTCAGATCAGCGGCCTCTGCCGGTATCTGCTGGCGCTGGACGATGCGGCCAAGCGGCCACACGCAGCCGATGTCTTGCTGGACCAGAACCTCGATTGGCATTACCACGCGCACTATCGTGATCTATTGCCTGCGTCGGCGAGCACCTTGCTCGGCCCAGATTATGCGCTGCTGCGCCCGGAGTTTGCGTTGCTGCATCAACAGGCTCAGCCACGGCAGTCGGTGCGCCGCATTTTGCTGGCTTTCGGCGGCGGCGATGCGGGCGACGAAACCGGGCGTGTGCTCGGTTTGCTGAGGCGTGTGTTGTCACCCGAGGTACAGGTGTCGGTGGTGATCAGTGCTGCGCATCCGGCACGGCAAGCCGTGTTGGCGCAATGTGTCGAGGCTGGCTATGAATGCGCCGTGCAGGTTGACGATATGGCGCAACGGATGCTGGCTGCGGACCTGGCAATTGGCGCCGCCGGGGTGATTGCCTGGGAGCGCTGCTGCCTGGGGCTGCCGGCATTGATGATTACGCTGGCAGACAACCAGGCCGGTATTGCCGCTGCGCTCCATGCCAAGGGGGCCGCGCTGGCGTTGGGCCGGGTCGGTGAAGTGACTGCGACGCAGCTGGCTCAGGCTTTGGCGCAGTGCCAGCAACCCGGCGCGCTGGCAGCGATGAGTAGCGCCGCATTGGCGTTGGTCGATGGCCTGGGCGCGGCACGCGTGGCTCGTGCCATGGCCGGTTTCTGAGAATTGATGGATGAAAATCTCTATTGTCTGCAGCGATCTGCAACACCCGGTGTATCCATGGTTGTTGGCTTGGCGCGAACGCCATCAAGCCCAGCATCAGATTGAAATCTGCAGCCAGCCCGCGCAATTGTCCGGTGGCGACATCCTGTTTCTGATTTCCTGCCACGACAAGATCGGCCCGGCCATTCGTCAGGCTTATCGTGCGACGCTGGTAATCCATGCTGCCGACTTGCCGCACGGGCGAGGCTGGTCGCCGCATATCTGGCAGGTGATCGAGGGGCGCAAGGAAATTAAAGTCACCTTGCTGACTGCCGAAGATTTGATAGATAGCGGCGAAATCTGGGCGCAGCAAACCCTGCATTTGCAGGGGCATGAGCTGGCCGCCGAAATCAATCAGCTATTGTTTGCCGCCGAAATGGCGTTGATGGATTATGCCGTGGTACATCTGCACGATGCCCAGCCAAGGCCGCAGCAGGGGGAGCCCAGTTACTACCGCAAGCGTACGCCGGAAGACAGTCGTATTGATCCGCAACGTAGCATTGCCGAGCAGTTTGATTTGTTGCGAGTGGCCGATCCGCAACGATTTCCGGCATTTTTTGATTTTCGCGGCTATCGTTATCGCATCATTCTGGAAAAGGTCGGAGAAACGCCGTCATGAGCACTATTCGCATTGGCAACCGTTTAATCGGACCGGATCATCCGCCATTCGTGGTGGCGGAAATGTCGGGCAACCATAATCAGTCGCTCGAGCGCGCGCTGGAAATTGTCGAGGCAGCAGCCAAGGCCGGCGCGCATGGCCTGAAACTGCAGACCTACACCCCAGATACGATGACGCTGGATCTGGATGAGGGCGATTTTCACATCAGTGATCCGAACAGTCTGTGGGCAGGCACTTCGCTTTACAAACTTTACGGTGAGGCACACACCCCCTGGGAATGGCACGAGCCGATTTTTAGGCGTTGCCGCGAACTGGGGCTGGAGGTGTTCAGCACCCCGTTTGACGAAACTGCGGTGGATTTTCTCGAAGCACTGAATGTGCCGTGTTACAAGATCGCCTCCTTCGAAAACACCGACCTGCCGCTGATTCGCAAGGTGGTGGCGACTGGCAAACCAGTGATCATTTCCACCGGCATGGCCAGCATTGCCGAGCTGGACGAAACCGTGCGCGCCGCACGTCAGGCCGGTTGCAAGGAGCTGATTCTGCTCAAATGCACCAGCACCTATCCTGCCACGCCGGAAAACACCAATGTGCGTACCGTGCCGCACCTGCGTGACCTGTTCAATGTCCAGGTCGGCCTGTCCGATCACACCATGGGCGTCGGCGCATCCGTCGCTGCAGTGGCGCTGGGGGCGGTGATGGTCGAAAAGCACTTCACCTTGGCCCGCGCCGATGGTGGTGTTGATTCCACCTTTTCGCTGGAGCCGGAAGAAATGCGCCAATTGGTGCTCGAAACCGAGCGAGCCTGGCAATCGCTGGGGCGGATCAGTTATGGCGCTTCCGAAGCCGAGAAAAAATCCATGGTGTTCCGCCGCTCGCTTTACGTGGTTAAGGATATGCAGGCGGGTGAGACGTTTAGCGCAGAGAATGTGCGGGCAATTCGCCCCGGCTTCGGTCTGCCGCCCAAGTATCTGGAAACCGTGATCGGCAAACATGCCAGGACTGCGCTGAAACGTGGCACTGCGCTGAGCTGGGATATCATTTCATGAGGGTGACGGGCTAATGTTGCGTGCGGTGTTGATCGGTTGCGGCAAGATCGGCTCGAGTTTTGCCGACGATCCAAAAATAGATGGTGTGTATGCCCATGCCCATGCCTATGCCGAATCTGAAGGCGTGCAGTTGGTTGGTGTGTGTGATGCCGACCCGCACACCGCTGCACAGTGCGGCCAGCGCTGGCAGGTTTCTGCCGTCTATACCGATTACCTGCGTATGCTGCAAGAGTTGCAGCCGGATATCGTCAGTGTCTGCACCCCGGACGCCAGTCACCTTGATGTGTTGCGGGCAGTATTGCAGACGGATTCGGTCAAGGGCATTCTGGCCGAAAAGCCGCTGGCGGCCAGTCTGGATGGTGCAGAGCAGATCGTTTCATTGGCGCTGGCACGCAATGTTCGGTTGGCGGTCAATTATTCGCGCCGCTATGCCTTGAGCCATCAGAAGTTGCGTGAGCAATTGCCAGTCCGCCTGGGGGAAATTCAGTCAGTCAATGGTTTTTACACCAAGGGGCTGTTGCATAACGGCACACACTGGCTGGATTTATTGCGCTTCCTGTGTGGCCCGCTGCAGCTGCTGGGGTGTTATCCGGGGCTGTCTCCCTTTGACGGCGACCTTCCTGGCGATCCAAGTCCTACCGTTGTATTGCAACTGGCCAGCGGTGCGCCGGCGATATTGACCGGGCTGGATGCCACGCGTTTTTCCCTGTTTGAAATGGACATCGTCGGCAGCCTCGGGCGCGTGCGCCTGTTGGATTCAGGCTATCGTTTTGAATGGCGCGACGTTGCAGATAGCCAGTATTTTTCGGGCTATCGCGCGTTGGCGAATGAAGTGGTTGAGTCGGCCGGCCTGCAAAATGTTACCTTGCACGCGCTGCAGGATTTGCTGGCTGCTGTCGAGCAGCAGCGCCAGCCATTGTGTAGCGGTGAGGATGCGTTGGCGGCTCAACGCCTGGTAAGTCAGGCCAGAGCCTGTATCGCCGCATGAACACGCTGTTGCCCACCGTATTGTGTGTCGCTGGCGATCCGGGGGGCGCCAGCGCATTGACTCCGGTCTTGCAGAAGTTGCAGGCAGATTTTCACGTCTGCATGGCCGCCTATCAACAGGCTTTGAATCAATGGTCCAATGCTGGCCACGCTGTCCGTCCGCTGGATGGCTCGCCCTCACTCGATGCAGCAATTGCCGTGTTGCAGGAGATTCGTCCGGCCTTGTTGCTGACAGCAACCTCGGTCAATGGCCTCGATTGGGAGTGCCACTTGCTGCAGGCGGCGCGCCAGCTGGGGATTCCCTCCTTATCACTGCTGGATTTCTGGAGCAACTATACGCGCCGCTTCAGCCTTGCCGAGCCGCTGGACGCATTGCCGCAACGGATTTGTGTCATGGATCAACGCGCCGTTGAGGAAATGGTCGCCGAAGGATTTTCGCGGAGCATGTTGCTGATTACCGGGCAGCCTGCTCTGGATCTTGCCGCGCAGCCGGCTGCTGCTGAGCAATTGCAGGCCGCACGCAGCTTATGGCCGCAAGGTGATCGGCGCCTGTTGTTTGTGTCGCAGCCGTTGTCGGTATTGCATGGCGGTGATGCAGGGTGCAACCAGGTACTGGGCTATAACGAACATGCCGTATTGTCGTTGGTGGCCACGGTGACGCAACAGCTGGCCAGCGAGGGGCGTCCGCTGTCTTTACGGGTTTTGCCCCACCCGCGAGAGTCGGCCGAGGCATTTTCCAGTGCCGGCTATATGGTGGCCCAAGGCTACGCGGCTAAGGTTCTGGCGCAGGCGGCCGATATTGTTATCGGCATGAATTCAATGTTGCTGCTAGAAGCCGCAGCGGCAGGGTGCGTGGTGGTGAGTGTCCAGCCGGATTTGCGCGGGAAAGACAGCTTGGCGACCAATCAAAGTCGTGTAACGGTTCCCGTATATCAAGCTGCCCAGTTATTGCCGGTTCTGGCGTCATTGCTCGATGATCCGCTTGCATATGCAACTCAGCAGAAGCTGGCGCGTCAGATGGTCTGTGCTGGTAATGCGGCCGATTGTGTGGTCGCGAGTGTCCGCTGCTTGCTGTCCGAGGCAATTCCAAAAATTAGCTAGAGAAGAATGTCATGAGTCAACTTGCGCTGTTGGGTGGCACGCCATTGCGCCCTCAGGGTTTGCCTAAGTATCAGACGCTGGGGGTGGAAGAGCGCCAGGCGGTCAACGAAGTCCTGGATAGCGGCGTGCTGTCGCAGTTTCTTGGAACCTGGAGCCCGGATTTTTTTGGCGGCCCGCGTGTGCAGAAGCTCGAGCGCGCTTGGGAGCAGCGTTTCAATGTCGCCCATGCCGTCAGTGTCAATTCGGCGACCTCGGGTTTGTATGCCGCCGTGGGTGCCGCAGGTGTTGGCCCCGGCGATGAGGTGATCGTCTCGCCTTACACCATGAGCGCCTCCGCTGTGGCCGCCGTGGTGTATGGCGCCATCCCGGTGTTCGCGGATATTGACCCCGATACTTTTTGCATCTCGGCACGCACCATTGCCGTAAAAATCACACCGCGTACCAAGGCCATCATTGTTGTCGATATCTTTGGCCAGCCGTCTGACTGGGATGCCATCATGGCGCTGGCGACAAAACACGGGCTGCTGGTGATCGAGGATGCAGCACAGGCGCCGGGCGCGCGCTACAAGGGGCGTTGGGCCGGCACGCTGGGCCATATCGGCGTATACAGCCTGAATTATCACAAGACCATTCACAGCGGCGAAGGCGGCGTTTGCGTCACCAACGACCCCAAGCTGGCGGAACGCATGCAGCTGATCCGCAACCACGCCGAAGTAGTGATCACCAAAAAGCCGTGTGACGATCTGATCAACATGATCGGCTTCAACTATCGCATGACCGAAATCGAAGCTGCCATTGCCTATGAACAATTGCAGAAGCTCGATGGGCTGGTTGCCGCCCGTCAGGCCAACGCGGCTTTTCTCAATGACAAGCTGGCCGGCCTGCCTGGGTTGACTACGCCGTATGTCGAAGCGCAAGTCGAGCATGGTTATTATGTTTACACCATGAAATACGATGCCGGTATTACTGGTGTGGCGCGCAGCAGGCTGGTGCAGGCGCTGCAGGCTGAAGGCCTGCCGCTGGGTGAGGGTTATGTGCTGCCGATCTATCTGCAGCCAATGTATCAGCAGCGTATTGCATTTGGTCGTGACGGATTTCCGTTCAACTATCCCGCTTATCAGGGCACGATTGATTATTCGGCGGGCATCTGCCCGGTTACCGAGCTGATGCACTACCAACAAGTGTTTTACGGCGATTTGATTCACGCGGGCCTGACGCCGGCGGTGATGGACGATATTGCCGCTGTTTTCCATAAAGTCTGGAACCATCTTGATGAGCTCCGCTGATACACCGTTGCCGGGAGCGTTTCTGCGCGGCCCACGTATTCATCTGAGGGCGCTGCGGCCGGAAGATGCCGACGGGGATTACCCGAACTGGCTGAACGATGCGGAAATTTGCTCCGGCAATTCGCATCATGTATTTCCGTATAGCGCTGCTGCAGCCCTCGACTATATTGAATACGCACGCAAGGCGCGTGATTGCCTGATTCTGGCGATTGTCGACAGCGCCGATCAACGGCATATCGGCAATATCGCCCTACAGAACATTCACCCGGTGTACCGTAGTGCCGAGTTGTCGATCCTGCTGGGCGGTGCTTCGGCGCGGGGGCAGGGTATTGGCCTGGAAGCCGCGCTGTTATTGTGCCGCCACGGTTTCGATGCGCTGAATTTGCAGCGAATTGCCTGCGGCACCTTTGCCGACAATCGGGCAATGTGTTCGCTGGCAAAAAAACTGGGGATGGCGCAGGAAGGAGTGCGACGCCAGGCGGCTTTCAAGCATGGTGCCTACCTGGATGTGGTTGAATTCGGCATGCTGCGCGAAGAGTTTTTTTTAGTTCACGGCCATTCCTGAGTTTCTGACCCATTAAATATCAAGAAACGGCAGTTTCCACCTCTGTAGTACCGGACCACATGAAGGATCTCCCGGATGCAAGACCCGACCAAAAACCTCATCGACTGGAAAACCAATGCCTGGAAAGACCCGAATATGGTCGCCTGGTATTCGAAGCGCATGGTCGAAAACACCGGCACCAATGTGCTGAAGAATCTGCTGGAAACAAGGCTGGTGAAGCGTCTGGCAACCGGGCGCGATGTGCTCGACGTGGGTATCGGTACTGGTCGTGGTTCGATTCATCTGGCCAAGGCCGGTTACAACGTCAGTGGTATTGATAGTTCTCAGGCCATGCTCGACGAAACCCAGCGGCTGGCAGGCAATATTCCTATGAACCTGCAGGTCGGCGATGTCCAGGCAGTGCCACATGCTGATGAGAGTTTTGATTTTCTGCTCTCTCTCAATGTGATGGTGCACTTCCCGCATTGGCAAAATGTGCTGACTGAATGGAAACGGGTGATGCGCCCAGGTGGCCGCATCATTTTTGACATTCATTCGTTCGACCACTTACAGGCCGCCCATGGCGACAACGCCCAGGCGGTGGCTGATATTGGTAAGCAGGAGCAGACCTTCGGCAGTTATATGGCTACGGCATCGGTAGAGGATGTCTGTCGCTGGGCAAGCGCGAATGGTATGACACTGAGTGCAATCATTCCGGTCGGGGTGCTGTTCGGCGGTGCCGCATACAATCATTTGCTGACCGGGCTCGAATCACGACGTGATTGGCAGCGCTTGTTGAGCTGGTTGCCAAACGATCGTGCCTTGCTGGATCTGGCATTGTTGGTGGAAGAGAGCTGGGTTGCACATATGACCAGTCGCATTAGCGGCCGTTTCTTTGTGGTATTGGAGAAGGCCGACAACCCTGCACACAACGATGCCTGGCTGAGCCGCAACCAGGCTTTGAATCAACTGCTGCAGCAAACCGAGTCGGTGGCAGATATCGCGGCTGCGGTAGGTATCGATTTGCCTTCATTACATCAAAAATTACGTCCGCTGCTGCGTCAGGTGCGTTGTCGCGCCTATCTATATCAGATTTACCGCGAGATACGCCGTCTGCGGCCAGCTCTGGATATGGCACCGGTTCTGCCGCCTGAGTTTGCGCAGTTGTTCGACGACTGGTTCCTGCAGGATGCAATTGATGAACGCTCGCTGGACTGGATTCGCAACTGGCAGCGCAGCCCGGAGTTTGCGGGCGCATTCCAGTTTGCCGGTGTGCCATTGGCGCCCGGCCTTGAGTATGGATTGATGGAGATGATTTTGACGCAGTACTTTGGTGTCTACTCGGGGGTACGTTCATGAGTTCGCGTGCCATTCTTTCCTTGTTGTGGGCGCGCAATGCCAACGTGCTGGCGCATTACCTGCAACAGGCGCCGGATACTGTGGTGTTGACGTTCGGGCATTTTGATTCACAGGCCGTGCGGCAAGTCGTCGAATCTGCAGGCAGTCGTGTCGAGCGCATTGAATCATTGCTGGAAGACTCCGATCAGGCGCAGATTCACGATGCAGTGAATCAACAGCTGCGTTTGGCGCAGGATTATCTGGCGAGTGAAGCCTGGTCGCAGCAAGCGGCAGCGTTGGATATTGAAACCGAGCGCCTGACGCCGTTGCTGCACGGCCGGATGAATCTGGAAGTGCCAGCATTGATTGTCCTGCTGCAGGCGCTGGAAGTGGCACGACAGCGTTACCAGATTGACTTGCTGGTCGCCAGTGAAGACATGTTGCCGGTGGCCAAGAGCGCGGTATTGTGGGCACGTAAGCATGCGATCCCGAGTCTGCATCTGTTGCATGGTGTCGCTCTGGCACGCCCCTACACCGTGCATGAGCAACTCACTGCTGACGTCATGGCGGTGTTTGGGCCGCGTAGTGCCGAGGGGTATCTCGATCTTGGCCTTGCGCCCGATCGGATCAAATTTACCGGCAATCCAGCGTGGGATCATTACCCGGCAATCCGTTCCCAGCGTCTGGATCTGCGGCGGCAACTGGTTCAGAAATACGGCTTGAATCCGGCTTTGCCGATTGTGGTGTTTGCCACCACTTGGGCCGCCAATCTGACTGCGGTTGCCGATGAACAAATCTTTGGTCGCAGTGTTGCGTCATTCCTGGGTCTGGTGAGTCAACTACGGCAGCAGGGGATTCAATTCAATGCAGTGATCAAGGATCGTGCTGCCAACCGTGACCTTGGTCTGGAACGTATCAACCAGCTGTTGAGCGCCAGCGGCGCGATGCAGGATGTCATTTATGCGATTGAAGATGCCGAAGCTTGGGTTGTCGGTTCTGACGCCGTGATCGGCGTGGATTCGAATATCCTGGTTGAGGCAATGATGGTGGGTACGCCGGCCATCAATCTGTTGACGGATGTTGGCATGCGTCTCGGGCCGAGCTTTGATGCCGAGTCCGGTGTGATTGAGGTGGATGCGGCAGAGCTGGAATCGGTGTTGCCACGTTTGCTGCTGGACCCCCGCTATCGCCAGCAGATCAGCGATACATTGCTGGCTCAGGCGCCGCGCTACAACATTGGTGTTGATGGGCAGTCCGCATCTCGGGTTGCACAGTTGATGCTGGAGATGGCCAATAGCCGCCAAAACCAGAAGCAATACCTGTGGCAGCAGTTCCTCGATGTTTCGGATATCGACGCCAGCGGCTACCACGAGGCCGCCAAGACACATCTGGTCGATATGTTCCACAACGACCCGAAAGTGGTGATCGACATTGGCTGTGCTGCCGGTGCCACCGGGGCCTTGATCAAGCAGCGTTATCCGCAATCCCGGGTCTGGGGTTTCGAGCTGAACAAGGCTGCGGCGAAAATTGCGTCTGGACGGCTGGACAAGGTGCTGGTCGGCAAGTTCGAGGATTTCGATCTGGAACTGGAAGGTTTGCCGCGCGGCAGTGTGGACGGCGTAATCCTCGCCGACGTGCTGGAGCACATGTACAACCCGTGGCAGGTCATGGTCAAGCTGCGGCCTTATCTGTCGGCGAAGGCGCAGGTGATTGTCAGCATCCCTAATGTACGCAACCTGGCACTGATGGACGATCTGGCCAAGGGTAACTGGCGTTATGACTCATGGGGTTTGCTGGATATCACGCATATCCGCTTCTTTACTTACGTCGAGTTACTGAAGTTTTTCAGTGAAACCGGTTATCGCGTCAACAAGACGATTTACGGTATTGATGACCGCTTGCGTGGATTGTTCGAGCAATACAAGGATCATTGTCCGACCAATATCGATACCGAAAAAATGGTGTTGAAAAACGTCAGCTCCACTGAATTGCATGAGTTGTGCAGTCTGCAGTTTTATCTGGAAGTGGTGCCGGAGCAGCAGGCCCAGGCCCTTGGGCATCAGCCACCGGCGCTGCAGGGCTTTGACAAATATGTTGCGGAGCATCAGTTGTCGGAGCAAGAGGCTCGGCAATTCGAGTTGCGCATGGCCCAATGGCAAAGCCACCCTCGTTTCCATTTTGTGGTAGTGGCGCTGGATGCACCGATGGAACTGGTGATCAAGACCATCAAGGCGTTTACTGGGCAGTATTATCACAACGTCAGCATGACCTTGCTGTCCGACCTCGTTGCTCCCGCTGATTTCAATGGTGGCGAACGTATTCGCTGGCAGCAGCGGCAGGGCTCTTTGTTTGATGAAATCAACCTTGCCTGGCGTGCCGCTGATGCCGACTGGCATGGGATTGTTGCTGCCGGTGATGGTGTGGTGCCGCATGCCTTGCTGATGGTGGGTGAGGCGATTCACTGTCATCCTGAGTGGCAGGTTGTTTATGGCGACGAAGCTGCCGTTGACCCGCAGGGGCGCGCCAGCGATCCCCTGTTCAAGCCGGATTTCAGTCTGGAATATCTGCGCGCCTTGCCATATCCGGGCAGTTTTGTGTTGTTTAATACCTCACTTCTGACGCAGCTGAGCGGCTTTGATTCAAGCTACGCAGGTAACGAAATTTACGATGCAATGCTGCGGGCCTATGAGGCTGTTGGCGCTGCTGCGATTGGCCATGTGCAGGAGGTGTTGTTCCTGCGTTCAATGTTGAAACGTTACGATGCTTTGCCTACCGGGCAACTTGTTGAATCGGGTCAGAGAGCAGTTGCTGCACACCTGCAGCGGCAAGGCATTGATGCCACCGTTCAGCCTGGCATGTTGCCCGGCAGCTATCGAGTACGTTATGCCAGCCCGGCTCAGCCGCTGGTGTCGATCATTATTCCGACCAAGGACAAGGCGCCACTACTGCAGCGTTGCCTTGAGACGCTCACCAGCCGTACCGACTATCGCAACTACGAGGTGCTGGTCGTCGATAACGGTAGCACTGAAGGTGATGCAATAGCGCTGCTGGATCAGTTGATTGGTCTCGAGTCTCCGTCGTTGCGCGTCTACCGGTATCCGGGTGAATTCCATTTTGGTCGCATCAATAATCTGGTGGCGCAGGAAGCGCAAGGCGAGTTGTTGCTGTTCCTCAACAACGATACCGCGCCGCTGAATGTTGACTGGCTGGATGAAATGGTTGGCCTGATTTCGCAGCCTGAAGTGGGGGTGGTCGGGGCTCGGTTATTGTTCCCGGATGGCAAGGTGCAGCAGGCTGGTTTGACGCTGGGCTTGCTTGGTGCCGCAGAAACACCGTTCCTGGGTTATTCCAGTGAGGCTTCCGGTTATATGGGGCGGGCACTGGTTACGCAGGACGTCTCGGCGGTATCGGCTTCGTGCATGCTGATTCGCAAGCCATTGCTGACGTTGTTGCAAGGTTTTGACGAGCATTACACCGTTGCATATGGCGATGTTGATCTGTGTCTGCGGGCGCGCGATGCTGGCTTCCGTGTAGTCTGGACGCCTCACGCCTCCTTGTTGCACGAGGCTGGCTCCAGTTTGCGTGATCCAGATGTGGCTGGCACAGCGCCACAACAGATCGCCTCTGATCAACTGGCCTTATTGCGCCAGCATTTGCCTGCCTTGGCTCGTGATCCGTTCTACAGCCCGAATCTGGCATTGACCGAAACCGGCTGCCAGATAGAAACGCGCAAGCCCTTAACCTGGAACCCGCTGAGCTGGAAGCCGCTGCCGCGTATTTTGGCGCATCCTGGTGACAACACCGGCTGCGGCCACTATCGGGTGATTGAGCCGCTCAGCGCCGCGTCGCGTGCCGGTAAGGTGGAGGCAGCATTCAGCTTTGGCTATTTCTCCCCGGTAGAAATGGAGCGTTTTGAAATCGACACCTGGTATCTCCAGCGTCAGTTCATGCCAAATCAGCGCGACATGCTCAAGTACTACAAGGAAATGCATAAATGTCGGGTGGTGTTCGAGCTGGATGACCTGATCACCAATCTGCCGGAAAAAAATGCCCATCGTGGCACTATCCCTGCGGAAGTGGGTGGATGGCTGAAAGATGCATTGGATCTGTGTGATCGTTTTGTGGTGACCACCGATTATCTGGCGGATCAATATCGCCATCTGATCAAAGATGTAAAAGTGGTGCCGAACACCATCTACGGCGCCAAATGGCTGGATCTGCAGCCCTTACGCCGCACCAGCGCCAAGCCTCGCGTGGGTTGGGGCGGTGGTATCAGTCATACCGGCGATCTGGAGCTGATCATTGACGTGGTCAAGGAGTTGGCCAATGAAGTGGACTGGGTCTTCTTCGGCATGTGCCCGGACGTGTTGCGCCCGTATATCCGTGAATTCCATCCCGGTGTCGCAACCGAGCATTATCCCGCCAAATTGGCGAGCCTGAATCTCGACCTCGCCATTGCGCCGCTGGAAGAACACCCCTTCAACATGGCCAAAAGTAGTTTGCGTCTGCTGGAGTACGGCGTACTGGGATATCCGGTTATCTGTACCGATATTCTTCCGTATCAGGGGGCGTTCCCGGTTACACGGGTCAGCAATCAGACGGCGCAGTGGGTGAGCGCCATCCGCGAGCACATCAATGATCTGGATGTGACTGCCAAGTCCGGCGACGTGCTGCGTCAGCATGTAGTGCAGTATCACTTGCTGGAAAACAATCTGGAGCCATGGATGCAGGCCTGGTTTGGCAACTGATTCAGAAACAAGAAAAAAATCTGTCGAAGGTTCTAAAGTTTCAAAAAGACCCGTCGATAAATTGCACAGGTGTCGGCATTTCGGTGCGCAGACCTGATAGATAACTTGATGTTGGAGGCAGATCATGTCACAAGTGATTCAAACAAATATCCCTTCGCTGAATGCGCAGCGCAATCTCGGAACCTCGCAGAATGCTCTGAGTGTTTCGTTGCAGCGCCTGTCGTCCGGTTTGCGTATTAATAGCGCCAAAGACGATGCTGCAGGTCTGGCGATTTCCGAGCGTTTTACTGCACAGATCCGCGGCCTGGATCAGGCAAAACGCAATGCCAATGACGGTGTATCGCTGTCGCAAACCGGTGAAGGTGCGCTGTCGCAGATGACAGGTATTCTGCAGCGTGTGCGTGAACTGGCTGTTCAGTCGTCGAATGCCACTAACTCGGTAAGTGATCGTCAAGCGATCAATGCCGAGGTGACGCAGCTGGTATCGGAGCTGGATCGTTTCTCGACTACCACCGAGTTCAACGGCCAGAAGCTGTTTGATGGCTCCTTTGGTTCTGCGGTCTATCAGGTTGGCGCCAATGCCAATCAAACGATCACTGCAACAACTTCTAATTTCCGTACCAATCAGTACGGTACTTATCAGTTGGGTAATCAGACTAATGCTGCATCGACTACCGCTACTGGTTATGCCGGTACTCAGGCGGCCGTGATTTCCAGTCTTGCAAGCAATAATGGCTCCGGTGCTGTAGTGTCTGGAGCCACTGCTGGCAGCTTGGTTTTGAATGGTGCGATTTCTACTGCAAGTGTTGCTGCAGTTTCAAGTGACTCCGCAAAATCTTTGGCACAGAAAATCAACAATGCGGGTACTGGTATCCGTGCTGATGCGAAAACCGAGGCAGTGGTGACGTTGAGTAATCACTCGTTCTCCTTGGCTGTGTCGGGTAATGGATCTGCTACGATTAACTTTACCGTTAGTGGTGGTGATCTGAACGCTGCGGTGAATGCTTTCAATGAAAAGTCTGGCCAGACCGGCGTGTCGGCTAAACTGGTAAACAATAATACAGCGCTACAACTGACCGCATCTGACGGTTCTGATATTTTGGTCGCTGATAATGGTACGGCTAACGGCGCGACCTTTGCAGTGTCTGGTGCCGGAACTATGACATCTTCCGGTGCGTACAATACGTCAGGGACGGGTATTCGTATCGGTGGCCAGTTGACAATTGACTCGGACAAAGCTTACTCGATTCAGGCCTCTGGTTTCGCGTTCGGTATCGGTGCGATTGCCGCCGGTGCGGCTGCTTCGGGTACCTCGGCATCGGGTGCAGCACTGGTGGCTGTGAATACCCTGGATGTGACTACCACTACCGGTGCGACCAACGCGCTGCGTATTGTGGATAGCGCACTGGCAGCGGTGAACGGTCAACGTGCAAACTTCGGTGCACTGCAAAGTCGCTTCGAGGCAACGATTGCCAACCTGGCGACAACCGGTGAGAATCTGAGTGCTTCGCGTTCGCGGATTCGTGATGCAGACTTCGCAGCTGAAACTGCCAACCTGTCGCGTAACCAGATTCTGCAACAGGCAGGTACCGCGATGCTGGCTCAGGCCAACCAGTTGCCACAACAAGTGCTGTCGCTGCTGCGTTAACCGCTGAACCTGGCGGTAGTGGATAAAGTGCCCGGCCAGTTCAACTGGTCGGGCTCAATGCCATAAAGGAGATGCAAAATGAAAGTCGATTCCATCGGCTCGCAAGCGTCGCTCGGATTGAATGTCGGTGACTCCGCATCGCAGTCTGCGCGTTTGCAGCAACAAATTTCCAAAGAAGTATCCTCAACCTCGCAAGCCGTTGCTGCCGATGCTGCTCAGCCGGTCAAGAAGCCGCAGGATCAGCGCCAGCTGAAAGAGGCCACGGAAAAACTCAACAAGTTCGTGCAGGGCTACGCCAGTGAACTGAAGTTTTCGGTTGATGAAGATTCGGGTATCGGGCTGGTCAAGGTCATTGACACACAGTCCAAGGAAGTGATTCGGCAGATACCTTCGGAAGAGGTTGTGGCAATCGCTCAGAGTATCGAAAAACTGCAGGGTTTGTTGTTGCGGCAAAAAGCCTGAGTGCGGGCTTTTAGTGCAGGAGAGTAATCATGGCAATCTCATCCCCCGGAGTCGGTTCCAATCTGGACGTTAATGGCATCGTGTCTCAGCTGATGGCTGTGGAGCAGAAGCCGCTGACGGCGCTGGCCAGGAAAGAAGCGACACAGCAGAACAAGATGGCTGCGTATGGCGCGCTCAAGGGATCGTTGACGGCGCTGCAAGGTGCGCTGAGTGGTTTGTCCGATGCCTCCAAGTTTCAGCAGTCCAAAAATGTTGCGGTCAACGATACGTCCATTCTGACGGCAAGCGCGACGTCGATTGCCAGCGCCGGTAGTTATGCAATTGAAGTGAGCAAACTGGCTCAATCGCAAAAATTGCTGGCCGCAGGTCAGGCGAGCAGTACTGCTGTGGTCGGCAGTGGTACGCTGACATTCAGCTTTGGCACTATCGACAAGTCTGCCGGTAGCTTTGATAGCGTGACCGGCAAATATACCGGTGCCACCTTTACCGGCAGTGGTGCAGCGGCCAAAACCGTGACTATCGATGCCAGCAACAATTCGCTGGAAGGGATTCGTGACGCAATTAACAAGGCGGGTATCGGTGTTTCCGCATCCATTATCAATGATGGCTCCGGAACCCCGTATCGTTTGTCCTTGTCAGGTAACAATTCCGGTGCGGCGAACAGTCTGAAAATCGATGTAACCGGTGATCCTGCCTTGCAGTCCTTGCTGGCTCATGATCCCGCAAACAATGCCGGCCAGGCTTTGCAGGAAACGGTAACGGCGCAAAATTCTGAATTCAAGCTGGATGGTGTTGCCATCAGCAAGTCGAGCAATTCTGTCTCTGATGTGATTCAAGGCGTGACGCTGAATCTGCTCAAGGCCAATGTCGGTTCCACCACCCGAGTGACGGTTTCGACTGGCTCCGCAAATATCGCCGAGCCCCTGAATGCATTCGTAAAAGCGTACAACGATCTCAACAAGCAGATCACCGATATGACCGCGTATGATCCAAAAACCAAGCAGGCAGGCATTTTGCTCGGTGATAGCGCGGTTCGTACTGTGCAGAATCAGTTGCGTAATGCACTGAATCAACAGGTAGAAGGTGTTTCGGCGGCTTACAACACCTTGTCGAAAATTGGCGTAGCGTTCCAGAAAGATGGGTCGCTGCTGGTAGACAGTAGTAAGCTGCAGACTGCAACCACTAATGGTTTTAATGATGTAGTTTCACTGCTGTCCAACTTTGGCACGGCCACTGATACGCTGATCAAATATTCCAGTGCTACGACATCGACTAAAGCGGGCACTTATGATGTGGCAATTTCTTCGCTTGCCAGCAAAGGCAGCGCAGTTGGTTCGGCGGTAACTACGTCCACAGGCGTTGGTATTACTGCTGGTGTGAATGATAGCTTGACTGTCACATTGGACAATATCACTTCGACGGTTACGCTTGCGGCGGGTAATTATTCGACACTGGATGCGTTGACTGCGGAAATCCAGTCCAAGATCAATGGCGCGTCTGCTTTTCGTGATGCCAGCAGCACTTTAGCGATAACCGGAACCGGCTCTGTCGGCACGGGTGGCGCTTCGTCGTCGTTTACCTTGACTGCAACATCAAACCGTTACGGCTCCACCTCGAATGTTAATCTATCCGGCTCGGCCTTCAGTACCCTGTTTGGTGCAGGGGCATTGACAACTACCGCTGGTGTCGACGTCGCCGGTACAATTGGCGGCTTTGCGGCAACCGGTTCGGGGCAGAAACTGACTGCGAACACCGGCCCGGCAGCGGGGCTCGCACTGACCATAACCGGTGGTACTGCACCGGCAGATCGTGGCTCTGTCACCTATACTCGTGGTCTGGGAGGACAATTGACCACATTGATGGGGCAGGTTCTGGGTACCAAAGGCCCCATTGATGCCAAGACCAGCGGGCTGGATGCGACCATTGCCGATATAGGTCGCCAGCGGGAGGCGTTGACGCGCCGCCTGACCGATGTCGAGGCTCGTTATCGCAAGGAATTTACCAATTTGGATGTGTTGCTGGGCAATATGAAAAGCACTTCTAATTATCTGACTCAGCAATTGGCAGCGTTGGCTTCGGCATAAGCTGCGTTCGCTGCTATTAGGAAACAGGCTCATGAATCCAAATACTTATAGTGCCTTGAATGCCTATACGCGCTCTGCCCTGGAGATGGAGGTCAACTCCGCCAATCCGCATCGGCTGATTCTGATGCTGTTTGATGGCGCGCTTGCGGCGATTGCCGCTGCAAAGGGCCAGATTCAGCGGCAACAGACCGGCGAGAAGGGGGTGATGTTGTCGAAAGCCATTTCCATTCTCGAAGAGGGGCTGCGTTTGTCGTTGGATAAAACGGCCGGTGGCGAATTGGCGGAGCAGCTGGATGCCCTTTACGAATACATGTCTCATCGCCTGCTGATGGCCAATATCAACAATGATGTGAGTGCTATCGATGAAGTTACCGGATTGCTGACGATGTTACGCGATGCATGGCAGCAAATTGGAACACCAATACAGGCGTCGGTGGCGCCTGCGCCGCAGCCGGGCCATGTGGCAGCCAGCTATGGCAAAGCCTGAGGAAATTGCAATTGCCGTCTTGGCACAACTGCAGCTGATCCTGTTGTCCAGTCAGCAGATGCAGGCTTTTGCCGAGTCGGAGCAGTGGGAGCGTCTGATCAACGAAGATCAGCGTCGTCTGCAATTACTGAGCGCGCTTCAGTCCTATGTCTGGCCGGATGTAAGCTGGAATGTGTTGCAACGCGAACGCGCCAGCGCTTTGTTGCAGCAGATTCTTGCCTGCAATGCTGCCATTGAGCAGTATGCTGGCGCGTGGCGTAATGAGTTGCGTTCCATCCTTGCCGAGGTGAGAATATCATCACGTGTTTCGAATGCCTATGCCAACAATTCGGGGGCTTGAGTGGGTTTTGAACGCAATTGTATCTGCCTTGCCTAAGGATTGATGCTGTTATAAACGCTAATCATTTCGGGCCGTACTGTTATGGAATCGATCGTAATCACTTGGCGGGAGCTACTGCTGCTTGCAGCCATTGCGATCTTTGTCTACCTTGCCGAAGCAGTGATGTTTCTGCTGAAGCTGAAGAAGATTCGGCCTGCCGCCCCCGCTGTTGACCTGTCTGCGATCCAGGCGCAAATTGACGGCCTTGCCGCACGCGTTGATTTGCTGCAGCAATCGCTGAGCAAGTTTGCGGCGCAACCCGTGCCGCCGCCGGACATTGAACAACCCCCAGTACTCGCTGTTTCGCCTGCCCCCCCTAGTACGCGCGAAACCCCATCTGCTTATGGCAAAGCCATTGAGCTGGCAAAACAGGGACTCGATCCAGACAGCCTGGCTAGCCAGTGCAGCATTTCCCGCGGCGAGGCAGAGCTGATCATCGCACTTCACCGGTTTGATTCCGCATGATGCACAATGACGGCATGAGCCAACTTGACCTGCTGGTCAAACGGTTCTCCCCGCCGTTACTGGAAGTTTCCCGCGACTCCCAGGAAGAGCCAAAACTTGCCCCTGGCGAGAGGGTCCAGGCCCATGTCTTGGCGAGCATGCCGAATGGGCGCTTTCAGGTGCTTATCAAAAATCAGGTTTTGGACATGAATTTGCCGTCCAATACCCAGCCCGGTGAGCAACTGGATCTCTCCGTAGTTAAAAATCAGCCACGCCTGACATTTGCCTTTACCAGTGATTTGCAGCGAGCGTTACCAGCATTGGCTCCAGAGGTGAAGCTGAGTGATGCCGTCAAATATCTGGGCGCGCTACTGAGTCGAGTGGAAGAGTCGCCCGCTAACAAGACCGCCACGGTTCAGGCGTTGAATATGCCGCTTATCGCCTCTACGGAGGAGGGGATTGATACCGGAAAACTTGCGCATCAGTTGCAACAGAGCTTGAGCCAGAGCGGCGTTTTTTTTGAGTCCCATCAAGCAGAATGGGTGGTTGGACAGCGTTCGTTCAGTCAATTGATGCAAGAGCCTCAGGCGCGCCTCGGGCAGAAGCCGGCGAATAATTTTGCAGACTCTGGTGCGCCCAAGGCCACCGGAAAAGAAAATCATCCGCCATCCGTGTCCGCCGTATTTGAGCAGGAAACGGTAAAAGTGTCGGGCTCTGAGTCTGTTTCCCGCGCATTGCCCGAGAGGGGGATGAACAGCCTTCCGCCTGCGGAACAACAGCAGATTCGAGAACTGGTACAACAGCAGCTGAATTTACTGGATACCCGTCAATTGAACTGGATCGGTATGGCTTGGCCTGGCCAACCCTTGGAATGGTTGGTTCAGGAACGACAAGCTGATCAAACAAGCGGGGACGTGCAGGCGCCCGTCTGGTATTCACGCTTGAAGCTGGACATGCCGCATCTGGGAGAGGTAATCGCCGCCATTTCATTACAGCCGGGAGGCCTGCAGATTCATTTTCAATCCAATCCGGAAACGGCGAGATTATTGCAGGGGCAAAAGCCTCGTTTATTTGAGCAGTTGGCCGCTGCCGGGCTGAATTTGCTGGGAGCGTCAGTGAATGACGAGCAATAAGGATCCGCAAAGGCAAAGGGCGGTGGCTCTTGCTTACCAGGCGGGGCAGAGTGCTCCGAAGGTGGTGGCCAAGGGGCGCGGGCTGCTGGCGGAAATGATCATTGAGCGTGCACGTGAGGCTGGCGTGTTTGTCCACGAATCGCCTGAGATGGTGTCATTATTGATGCAGGTCGATCTGGATCAGCACATCCCGCCTGAGTTATATCGGGCAGTCGCTGAGCTGTTGGCATTTATCTATTTGCTGGAGCAAGGCGCCGCGATGCCTGAAGCTGCGCCCAAAGATATATTTAATCTGAAAGACGAAGAATGACAAAACCGGTTGTGGGATTTATTGGCCTTGGCATTATGGGCCGGCCGATGGCTTTGAACATCAAAAAAGCGGGATATGGATTGCACGTATATGCCCGCCGTAGCGAATCCATGGTGCCATTGGTTGAGGCGGGGGCCGTGCCCTGTGCTTCGCCGGCAGACGTTGCACGAGCGGCTGACGTGGTGTTTATCATGGTTTCCGACACCCCTGATGTCGAGTCCGTTTTATTTGCAGAAAATGGCGTGGCGTCGGTCGCCAAGGCTGGGCAGGTTGCGGTTGATATGAGCACCATCTCTCCCGTTAATACCAGAGAAATGGCTGCTCGTTTAGCGGATCTGGGAGTGGACATGCTTGATGCGCCTGTGTCCGGCGGAGAAGTTGGTGCTGTCGCCGGTACTTTATCGATCATGGTTGGTGGCAAGGCTGAGGTGTTTGAGCGGGTGCGCCCATTGTTTGATGTCATGGGCAGCAATATCGTGCTTATCGGGGGCCATGGTAGTGGCCAAGTTGCCAAGGCTTGTAATCAGATTACCGTGGGCGGAGCCATCGCCGCTGTAGCTGAGGCAATGCTGTTTGCCCAGAAGAATGGCGCAGATCCCTATAAAGTCCGCGAAGCGTTGTTGGGTGGTTTCGCCGGTAGCAAGATTCTAGAAGTGCACGGCAAGCGGATGCTGGATCAGAATTTTCAGCCAGGTTTCAAGACTATCCTGCATCAGAAAGACATGGATATTGTTCTGGATACTGCTCGACAGATCGGGTTGGCTTTGCCAACCTCGGCCATGGTCGCGCAGTTCCTCAATGCCTTGGTTGGTAGCGGTGATGGGGAGCTGGATTCATCGGCAATCGTGAAGGTCATTGCGAAAATGTCGCAATAGAATGCTTGATGCTCAACTGACTAGCTCAAATTGAGGGAATTCAGTTAATTCCGTTACCTGCCAATTTGCCTCCCCTGTTGTGGGGGGGCGATAGCGCAAAGGAAGACAGTTCTGCATTTCCCTGTCTTCCAGACGAAGTTCACGCTGAATCACGGCAAAGGTTGCGCCATGCGCCACAATCAAGGCCGGCTCGCCATGGGCGAGTGCTTGGTTGATGCCGTTGCGTACCCTGTGGCAAAACTCATTGAAGGTTTCTGCACCCTCAATTTCAATTTCGCCACGGCGCCATGCCATGCGCCATGCCTCATCTCCACGAGGTTGGCCCTGCATTACTCCCCAGTTGCACTGGCTAAGAGCGGCAATTTCTTCGCAGGGTAGGGCGAGTTCATCGGCAATCAGTTGTGCCGTAATCCTCGCCCGTTTAAGCGGGCTGTGGCAGATACGGGTAATGCCATGCTCACGCAAAATACGCGCGGCCTGGCGCGCCTCTTCCTCTCCGCGTCGGTTCAAAGGGACATCGGCTTGCCCCATCGCTATTTTCTGCTGATTCCAGTCCGTTTGGCCGTGGCGGATAAAGAAGAAGTGCTGTTGCAACAAGCCCAGATTGATGTTGGCGCCCATCCATTTTCTCCCTGCCACATGGCCAAGTCGTATTGGTGTTATAGCTCCAATCATCCGCTACGTACAAATATTAGTAGTTGCTGATAATTAGTGATTGTTCAGCACCTCCCGGCTGCAATACTATATTTCCGGCCGTTGTATTCAGGGCTCGCCAGAGTGTAGGGCGTCAGTCCGCACGTTCAGCCAATTCGGTGAGCTTCATACGCAAATCAGCAACTTCCGCACGTAACGCTTCCAGATCGTTGCGAAGAGCGATGATCTCATTTTCATTGGTCATGGCATGTGCAGCTGCTCTTGGTTCGTTATTGCGCAAGCTGGCAAGTAGTTCCTGAGACAGTGTATGCATCCAGCGGTTTTCCCGGCTGCCGGGCTGACGTGGCAATTCTTCAACCAAGCCTCCTGTGCTGCGATCACGAAGTTCGTGCAAAAAACCTTCAACGGTTGAAATGTCTGCAAAACGATGCATACGCTCGCAATTGATGCGCAATTCTCCGGCTGTTTGTGGTCCACGCAGCATTAATACAGCCAAGATCGCCGAGGATTGGCTCGGAATACCCATGACTCGTTCGATATTGTGGCCATAACGTGACACACGCCCACCGCTGCTTTCAATCACCAATGATTGTCCTCGCAGGGTGTCGAGTGACTGCGCCACTTCCGCCTCGCTAAGCTCCATCACCGGATCGCGGCTAGTTTTCTGATTGCAGCCCGCCAGCAGAGCGTTCACGCTGAGCGGATAGGTATCCGGAACCGTGCGCTGCTTCTCGATGAGAACACCGAGCACGCGTATATCAACAAGGCTGAGAGAGTGATCGCTAGTCATGATCGTCCTGAATCAAAGTATCAAAAAAAAAGGCAGCGAATGATATCGCTGCCTTTGTGGTGTTACAGAGCGGATATCAATCACGTTCGCCGCTGAACGCCATCAGCAGATTCAGCAAATTGACAAACAGATTGTAGATATCCAGATAAATCTGCAAAGTGGCTATCACATAGTTGGTTTCGCCACCATTCACGATATTGCTGACATCGTAAAGAATGTAGGCGGAAAACAACATGACGGCAATCGCAGAAATGGTCAGTGATAGCGCAGGGATCGCAAAGAAGATATTGGCCAGCGATGCTACCAGCAACATGATCAGACCGATGAACAAAAACTTGCCCATGAAGCTGAAATCACGCTTGCTGACGGTAGCGAGCGTTGCCAGTGAGAAGAAAATCACCCCGGTGCCGCCTGCCGCCATGGCAATCAACGATCCCCCGTTGCGAAATTGCAGGGCGGCCGACAAGGAAATCGACAACATCAATCCCATGAACAGCGTAAAGCCCAACAGCAACGCCACACCCAAGGCGCTATCACGGTTGCGTCCGATTGCCCACATGAAGCCGAACGAGCCAGCAAGGAACAGCAACACCGACATCAGCGGACTGCTAGCAAATAGCATTCCGAGGTTCATCTGTACTCCGACAATGGCGCCAAGCGCAGTCGGCAGCATCGACAGCGCCAGCAGCAAGTAGGTGTTGCGCAACACACGGTTACGTTCGCCGCTTTGTGCAAGCGGAGCGGTGTACATATCTTTAATACGGCTATCCATAAACAGGCCACTCCTGTTGGTTGAAACTGAGACTAAGACTACGCAATTGTGTGAAAAGTTTCAATGCTGCTGGGGCTTGCAGAGCCAATGCTTTTCTCGAAAGGAGAGACTCGACTGGTAAATTTCTGCGGTAACGTTTAAAATCACGCACCTTGCTTCAGGCAAGTGCCGGGTAGCGCAGGTTTTGATCTACCCACAAAATTCAAGGGAAGCGTGGCTGAGTGGTTTAAGGCAGCGGTCTTGAAAACCGTCGGGGATTCACGTCCCCCGTGAGTTCGAATCTCACCGCTTCCGCCAGTTTTTTTGCATTTTTCATTTAAAATCATTGTGCCGTTAAGCATAAAGTGTCCACCTGGACAAGTTATGCTTTAAATCCCGATCAGCCAGGTTATGCTTTATTTTTTGGCCCAACATCCCGGTCCAATCTTTTGTTTTGAAACATGGGGAACAGCGTTCCTGCTGGGACCGCTAAGGCTTATTGTTCCGGCACAACCTGGTATTGCCGCAGTGCATTGCACAAACGTTGGTAAATGACCTGACGTAATTCAGGTGGTGAAATCACTTCGACGTCAGCGCCGTAGCGCAAAATATCCAGCAGCAACTCCTCTTGTTGGCGATACGGAACAATCAGCTCATACCGACCATCCTCCAGCCAGCGTCCATGTTGCTGCGGATGCCACGTTTCTTCTGCCACCCAGCGTGCACGGTAGGCACTAAAGCGTAATACCGCTTCCTCTGATGCCTCTCCCCAAAACACGCCGTAGCCCTGATCCATCGGTGCCTGCCATTGTTCATCCGGCAGATCCAGTGTGGCTTCGTTAGTCACTTGGCAGTCGGCCATCGCATCCACCGCAAAGCGGCGCAATGCCTCGGCTTGGTGGCACCAGGCGTCGAGGTACCAGTTGTACTTATAGTGCAGCATCCGCTGCGGGGAAATCACACGTTGACTGGCCTCGTTGCGAGCACGGCCGTGGTAGATCAACGCCAAGAGGCGCCGTTTGAGCGTGGCCAGGCAGACCGTTTCAAACAGCAGCGGATCGGTTGGCCGATTCATTTGCGCGACCAGTTTGATACGCCGCCGGATTTCCCGTGCGTCCTCATCGGTACGCGCCAACATACCCTGCATCCATTGATGTAACGGTGCGAGCAGCGCCGCCATAAAACTTGAACCTAGCTGTTCCAGCCAATAGGTCAGCGTCAGTAAGGCCATCAACTCGGCTTCATTCAGCCAGACTCCCGGTAATTCGACGCCGTTGCGCTCTAGGCAATATCCACCCCGCGCTTCATCAAACACGATCGGCGCATGAAACTCGTTGCGCAGCGATTGCAATGCCCGATGGGCGCTGGCCCTCGAACAGGCCAGCTCTTCCATGATGCGGGCGGATGGAATCAATTGGCTATATCCTGCCGGCGGAAGCTGAGGCAAACTATAACCCGTCGCTTTCGCGACAAGTCGGGTTGGATTGATTTATAGCTGGCGGCCATTTTGAGACCCGGAGTAAAGCCGTTCAGCTTAAGCGTGCTAGTAATGCCTGGACGCGTAAATACAATATTTGGAGTTTAGAGGAGACTATGGCTCAGGTTAAAAAAACGGCGACACGTCCGGTGGATTTAAACGGCATTGGCATGATGCTGCAGGAAGGACGGTTGGATGCCGCTCGCCAAGCGCTTGATCAATTATTGCGGCGTAATCCGATGAATGCCATCGCGCAGCGTTTGATGGGGGATGTTCAGCGAGCACTGGGTGAGAATGAGCCTGCCTTGGAGGCATATCAGCGATCACTTTCAATTCAGAAATCACCCGCCGCAATCAAGGGTTTGTTGGCTGTAGCTGAAGATCTGCAGCGCTTTCAGGTGGTTGAGCAATGTCTTAGGGCATTAATTCGAATTGAGCCGGGCGATGGTTATTATTATTTCCGGCTGGCTTTGATTCTCAAAGCAAATGCGCTAACAGCCGAAGAGGCCACCAGATGTCTGCAGCAATGCATCAATATGGGGTATCAAGTTAAAGAGTCCTACTACCATATCGGCTGTATCGCCCAGGTTTCTCTTAATAAGCGTGATTTGGCCCGCAATGCGTTTCTTCAAGCCCTGGAGATTGATTCGAGCTATGTTGATGCGCGCCTTGGTCTAGCCAATCTGTACTGCGAAAACAACCATATCGAAGCGGCTATCGAATTGTTGCAGGCATTGATGTCCAATGGCGCTGAAGATGCCGAAATGTATAAATTGCTTGGCATTTCGCTACTTAAACTTGGGCGCCATCGTGAATGTCTTGAGTTTATGCGGCAGGCCACACTTGCTGCGCCTGACAATGCCGAGTTATTCAGTACCTACCTTTTTGTCGCCACCTATACCAACCAGTTGTCGCCGCAGGAATGGCTGGCGGAGCATGAGCGCTTTGGCGCGATGGTAGCGGCCCGTGCGCGGCCCTATGACGTCTATCAGGTGGAAGTGCAACCGCAGAAGCGGCTACGGGTTGGTTTTGTCTCCGCCGATTTCAAGAATCACTCCGTCAATTATTTTTTTGAGCCGCTGCTGCGTGAGCGTGACCGGCTGGCGCTGGAGGTCTACTGTTACTACAACAATGTGTTTCGCGATGAAATAACCGATCGCTTGCAGGCGGACGTGGAAGGATGGCGTGATGTCGCCGCGCTTGGGGATGAAGCACTGGCGCGGCAAATTCATGATGATCAGATTGATATTCTCATCGACTTGAGTGTGCATTCCTCCAAGAATCGTTTGCCCATGTTTGCTTGGCGCCCCGCCCCGGTGCAGATCAGCTGGTTGGGCTATCCGGGAACGACCGGAATCAAGGCCGTCGATTACATCATGTTGGATCGCCACTATTTGCCACCTGCAGAATATGGCAGGTTTGCAGTAGAGCAGCCACTGTTGCTGGATGGCTACCGCGTCTATCAGCCGGTGGAGGATATGTACAAGTTTCCAATCAGGCCTCTGCCCGCCTTGGAGAAGGGCCATTTTACGTTTGGTGCATTCAACGATTTTGTCAAAGTTGATAGCCGTGTGCTGGATATGTGGGTGAGCATTTTACAGCGCCTGCCGACAGCGCACCTGGCATTGATCGTGCATGCACAGGAGTCGCTGGAATATGTGCAGAAGTACTTTACCGAGCGAGGTATTGCTGCTGAACGTTTGATGTTGTTTACCAAGCTTAAATTTAGCCACTTCCTTCAGTTGCACTGGCATGTGGATCTCGCCTTGGATACGACGCCCTTCACCGGCCTGACTACGGCGATGCATGGTCTGTGGATGGGGGTGCCGGCGATAACGCTGGCAGGTGCCCGCACGACGAGCCGGTCAGGGCTGAGTCTTCTGGCAGCATTGGGCTTGGAGGCTTTCGTTGCCGGTTCCGAGCAGGAGTATGTCGAGATCGCCTGCCGTTGGGCCGATGATTTACCACGTCTGGCAGAGATTCGCGCCGGGCTGCGAGACAGGCTGCTGGCTTCGCCGTTGATGGACTACCCAGGCTTTGCCAGAAACTTTGAGGCTGCCTTGCGACGTAGTTGGCAAGCCTGGTGCGCTACGCAACGTGCCGCTAAGGAAGCCCAATAATAGCTGCTAAAAAGAACGGCGTGGGATGAAGCAATGACAAAACCAAGAAGAATATCGGCTCATCAGCCTGTCGATATTGCCGGTATCGATAGGCTGATTCAAGCTGGTCAAGTCGAAATGGCTTGGCCATCATTGCGCGCACTATTGTCTCGCAATCCGCTTAATGTGGCAGCGTTGCGGATGCAAGGGGATATATTGCAAGGGCAGGGCGCATTGCTGCCTGCGATGGAGGCTTATCAGCGTTCCTTGTCCGTTCAGACAACCCTGCCGGCTCTAAAAGGTATGCTGGCGGTTGCCGAGTCGTTATGGCGTTTTGATGTTGTGGAGCAGTGCCTCCGGGCATTGATTCGTATTGAGCCAGACTCGGGGTATTATTTTTTTCGTCTGGCTCAGGTTCTGGGTGTATATCCTGGAAACGCATCGGCTGAAAATGCAATCAATTGTCTACGTCAATGTATCGTGTTGCAGTATCAGGTTAAAGAGTCTTACTGTCAGATAGGCCGCATTGCTCACTCTTCGCTTGGCAAATTCGAGCTGGCAAACACTGCGTTCCGGAAAGCCCTGGAGATTGATCCAGAGTACGTTGGTGCGCGCCTTGGTCTAGCCAATCTGTACTGCGAAAACAACCATATCGAAGCGGCTATCGAATTGTTGCAGGGATTGATGACGAGTGGTTGTAACGATGCGGAGATGTACAAGCTTCTAGGGCTTTCCTGGCATAAGTTGGGACATCATGCCAGGTGCCTCGAGTTCATGCGGCAGGCCACACTTGCTGCGCCTGACAATGCCGAGCTATTCAGTACCTACCTTTTTGTTGCCACCTATACCAACCAGTTGTCACCGCAGGAATGGCTGGCGGAACATGAGCGCTTTGGGGCGATGGTGGCGGCCCGTGCGCGGCCTTATGACGTCTATCAGGTGGAAGTGCAACCACAAAAGCGGCTGCGGGTTGGTTTTGTCTCTGGGGATTTCAGGAACCACTCGGTCAATTATTTTTTCGAGCCGCTGCTGCGTGAGCGCGACCGGCAGGCGCTGGAAGTCTATTGCTATTACAACAATGTGTTTCGCGACGAAGTGACCGATCGCTTGCAGGCGGGCGTAGAAGGATGGCGGGATGTTGCCGCGCTTGGGGATGCAGCGCTGGCGCGGCAAATTCATGATGATCAGATCGATATCCTCATCGACTTGAGTGTGCATTCAGCCAGAAATCGCTTGCCGATGTTTGCCTGGCGCCCCGCCCCGGTGCAGATCAGCTGGTTGGGCTATCCGGGAACGACTGGCGTCAAGGCAGTTGATTACATCATGCTGGATCGCCACTATTTGCCACCAGCTGAATATGGCCGGTTTGCAGTAGAAGAGCCTTTGTTACTGGACGGCTACCGCGTCTACCAACCGATGGAGTATATGCACAAGTTCGCGATCAGGCCTCTGCCCGCCTTGGAGAAAGGCCATTTTACGTTTGGTGCATTCAACGATTTTGTCAAAGTTGACAGCCGTGTGCTGGATATGTGGGTGAGCATTCTGCAGCGCCTGCCGACAGCGCACCTGGCATTGATCGTGCATGCGCAGGAGTCGCTGGAATATGTAAAAAAATACTTTACCGAGCGAGGTATTGCTGCTGAACGTTTGATGATATCCGAGCGTCTTGCATTTAATGAGTTTCTAGCACTTCATGGGCAGGTGGATCTCGCCTTGGATACGACGCCCTTCACCGGCCTAACTACGGCCATGCATGGTCTGTGGATGGGGGTGCCGGCGATAACGCTGGCAGGTGCCCGCACGACGAGCCGGTCAGGGCTGAGTCTTCTGGCCGCATTGGGCTTGGAGGCTTTCGTTGCCGGTTCCGAGCAGGAGTATGTCGAGATCGCCTGCCGTTGGGCCGATGATTTGCCACGTCTGGCTGAGATTCGTGCCGGGCTGCGAGACAGGTTGCTGGCTTCGCCGTTGATGGATTATCCGGGCTTTGCCAGAAACTTTGAGGCTACGCTGCGGCAGAGTTGGCAAACCTGGTGTGAAACCCCAAGAGCAAAAACCTTACAGGCTGATTCGACCGAGTTGCCACCTGCATTGTGAGAACAACGATTTTCGCCGCAGATTGTATGCACCACAGCTGCTCGATGTGTCAACACAAACAGGCGACCATTTTAGACCTCCTCGTTAAAACCTGGATTTCGCCTGTTGCCATATCCAGCACCGATGGCAGATCGGGCAGATTGACGGCAACACACAGCGCGTGGCTGACATGATTTTGGCGCATTTGCGCCATCAGCAGGTCGACTTGGTCGGCGAGTTCGGGGAAGTTGATGTGGCAATGAGAATCGATCAGCATGGGCTGAATCAGACAACAAAACCGGGTTTGAGGCAAGGGGCTGCGGCCTCTATCTGTACGCCATCGCGGCTGAGCCCGCCTTGGTCATGGCCGAGAATGCTACCGACAAGCCAGCTGCGATTGCATTCATGGCGGGATGCTAAGTTTCACTGTGGAGTTTCGCCAATGGTACGAAAAACGGCTGATAACAGAACATGGTGTTATCCTGCAAGCCGCGCTGGTCTTGCCTTGCAGGCAAGGCTGCGGGCCAATGCCAGTGCGGCTTGCGAGTGGCCTGTGACGGCCTCTGCGCCACGCCTGATTCAGCTGCCGCGTTGTTTCGCTGCGACCAGTTGTTGGCGCTTCTCGTCGATTTGAATCCGGCGCTGCTCCAGCTCCTCGATACGTTCATGGAGTTGTTCCACACGATGGCGTGCTGCAACTGCCTGTTTGATCCGCTCTTCGGAATAACTCGGCGTGTCGTCGCGGCTGTGCTCCGTCATTGGTCCGCCGTTTTCAACATGGTGGCCGTATTGAATGTCGATGCTACGGTGCTGTTCGTTGTATTGACTGCCTATCGCCGCGGCCTGACGTTGCAGCTCGCTGATCTGCAAATCGATATCCATCAGTTGCTTGAATACCGTTTGCAGTTCTGGGCCAAGGTTGCTTGTCTGGGCATGGCCGTCGCCGGTTGTTGCTTGGGTGACGGCTGCCGTGTCTGTGGCGGCGTCGGGTGCTACTGCTGCCGTCGGCTGGCGTGATTTGAATGCCAGCCCGGCAGCCACCAGCAGCACGCCAAGCAGCACCAGACCGATAGGTTTGAGCGGCAGCGTTTTGGCCGGTGCTGTTTCAATAGGCGTGGCGGCAGGGCGATCTGCCAATGAATTGTCGTAAATTCGCCGCCGCAGTGGATTGCTCAGACAGGCATGTGCCTCACTCAGCAATTGCAGCCGTGCCTGTAGCTCACGGCCGTCGCCGAGGCTGGCATATTCCTTCTGCAGGTGACGATAGGCCTGATCGATGGTTGCGGTATCCGCGTCCATGCTGACGCCCAACAGGGCGTAATACGTCTTGTTATTGAGAGACATGTGTAGTGGAAATTCTGAAGAGGGAAAGTAAAAGCATCACGCCGGATTTGGCCCGGCCTGATGGATGCACTGTTTATTGGCCCTGGGTGGGTTTACATCGTATGCGTCGGCCGGCTCGACTGCAGCGCGTTGCCCAACAAACCTTCAATTTTATTGCGTGCAGCGATGCCGTTTTCGTTCTGGGTGAACTGCACGCCAATGCCCTGGGTGCGGTTGTTCTGTGCGCCGGCCGGGGTAATCCAGACTACTTTGCCGGCCACGGCCAGTTTTGCCGGGTCGTCCATCAGTGTCAGCAGCATGAACACTTCGTCGCCGAGCTTGTAGGCGCGTGAGGTGGGGATAAACAAGCCACCACCCTGCACAAAACTCATATAGGCGGCGTGTAATGCCGGCTTTTCCTTGATCGACAACGACATGACGCCAGCTTTGGCGCCTGCGGGAAGGGATGTTGCGGGTTCCTGAGCCATGGTTCGAATCTATGCAGTCAAAATCAGAGGTCAGTATAGCCAATCAACAGCTGTTCGATAGCCAGCTTGGTGTTGAGCGGGTGATGTGCGGTGCGTTGCGCCAGATTCAGCTGTTTTTGCCACGCCAGCAGGCCATCCAGCGGCAGTTTTTGTGCCTGCTGCTGCAAGGCGCTTTGCAAATCCGGGTGATAGCGCACTTGTTTGGCCAGTTTCAGGCTCAGCAGGTCGTAAACCCATTTCTGCAACCAGCTGACTACCATTGGCAGTTCCAGCTTGTGTAGCGCTTCAGCCTGCTTCATTACATCGAAACCACGCGGGGCTGCCAGTGCTTCCAGCAGCGTTTGCCACGCCGGCAGGTGTTCGTTGTCGGCCAGCGCCTTGGCTGCCAGCGGCAGATTACCGGCGCGCGCCAGCCAGCGTGGCGCATCGGCCACTTGCTGCTCGGCCAGCCAGGCTGCGGCCTGGGTTTGATCCGGCGTGGGCAGCGGGAAAAGCCGGCAACGCGAGCGGATGGTCGGCAACACGCGTGACAGCTGATGGGTGATCAGGATGAAGATGGCGCCCGGCGCCGGTTCTTCCAGCGTTTTCAGCAGCGCATTGGCGGCGGCGTGATTCAACACTTCCGCCGGGTGCAGCAGGGTGACGCGATACCCCTGGCGATGTGAGCTGAGGTTGACGAAGTCGGTCAGCTCGCGCACCTGCTTGATATTGATCTGCTGCACCACGCGTTTTTTGCTGTCGGGCTTTTCGTCTTCCTTGTCATCGTCGCTGCGCGGCGTGATTTCGCGGAAATCCGGATGGCTGCCCGAGGCAAACCAGGTGCAGGAGGGGCAACTGCCGCAGGGCGCGTAATCGGCGTGTGGTGTTTCGCACAGCAGCGATTGCGCCAATTGCAGCGCAAAGTCGAACTTGCCAGTGCCTTGCGGACCGGATAACAACACCGCGTGCGGCCATTGCTGGCGCGACAGGTTCAGTTGTTGCCAGGCCTGTTGCTGCCAAGGGTAGAGGGCCATCAGCGCAGCTCCTGCAGCAGGGTTGCCAGTTCTTGCTGGATCACGTCGATCGGGCGGGTGCTGTCGATCACCTTGATGCGCTGCGGGTCGCGGCGGGCGCGTTCCAGATAGCAGTTGCGTACACGCTGGTGAAAATCCTGCTGCTCCTGTTCAAAGCGATCCAGCACGCGGGTTTTTGCCAGCCGTTCGCGGCTCACTTCCAACGGCACGTCGAACAGCAGCGTCAGATCCGGCTGCAAGCCGTTTTGCACCCAGTGTTCCAGTACCTCGATGCGTTCGATACCCAGGCCGCGGCCACCACCCTGATAGGCGAAGGTGGCGTCGGTAAAGCGATCCGACACCACCCACGAACCGGCCTGCAGTGCCGGCAGGATGACCTCGGCGATATGCTCTCGGCGTCCGGCGAACATCAGCAGGGTTTCGGTTTCCAGGTGCATGTCGTGGTGCAGCAGCAGTTCGCGCAATTTTTCGCCCAATGGCGTGCCGCCCGGCTCGCGGGTGATCACGTGTTCGATGGCGCGCTCGCGCAGCCAATCCTGCAGCCAGCCCAGATGCGTGCTTTTGCCGGCGCCGTCGATGCCTTCCAGGGTGATGAATTTGCCAAACATTAGCGGCCCCGCTGGTATTGGTTGACGGCGCGGTTGTGCTCCGTCAGCGTGGATGAGAAGTGTGAGCTGCCATCGCCCTTGGCAACAAAATACAGCGCATTGCTGTTGGCCGGATTCAGCGCCGAATGCAGTGATTTGAGCCCCGGCAGTGCAATCGGCGAGGGCGGCAGGCCGCCACGGGTGTAGGTGTTGTAGGGCGTGTCGGTTTGCAGATCAATTTTGCGCAGATTGCCGTCGAACTTGTCACCGAGGCCGTAGATCACGGTCGGGTCGGTTTGCAGGCGCATGCCTTTTTTCAGGCGGTTGACGAACACCGCCGCCACCAGATTGCGATCCGCATCGCGGCCGGTTTCCTTTTCCACAATCGACGCCATCACCAGCGCCTCGTAAGGATTGCGGTAGGGCAGGCCGGGCGCGCGTTCCGCCCAGGCTGCTTGCAGGTGTTTCTGCATCGTTTCGTGCGCACGCTTGAGGATTTGCAGATCGCTGCTGCCGAGCGCGGCAAAATAGGTGTCGGGGAAAAACAACCCTTCGGCATGGGCGTAGTTCATCCCCAGCTTGTGCAACAGCTCGGCGTCACTCAGATTTTGGCTATCGTGCTGCAGATTGACGTTCTGGTTCAGCGCCGCGCGCATCTGCTTGAAGCTCCAGCCCTCGATCACCGTTACTACCGAAAGATGGAAGTCGCCCGATACCAGCTTTTCCAGCAGTTGCGGCGGTGTGATCGGCTCGGTGAGCTGATAACTGCCGGCCTTGATCTCGCTGCCTTTGCCCATCACCCGCGCAAACAGCCAGAAACTCCACGGTTCGGGCAATACGCCCTGATTCGCCAGCTGACGGCTGGCGGCTTTCAGCGTGCTACCGTTGCGCACGGTAAAAATCTGCGGCAGTTGTTTCAAGTTGAGTGGCGTATTCAGAAACCAGGCAAACCAGCCACCCAGCAGAATGCCCGCCAGCAGTGTCAGATACAGCAGGGCGGACAGCAGGCGCGAGAAAAAACCACGGCCGGCCGGGGCGGGTTTGGGGGCGGGGCGTTTGGCCGGTGCGGCGGGTTTTTTGGGTTTGGTGCTCATGCGTGGATGTGCAGGCGGATAAAATGATATTTATAAATGCCCGCCGGCATGGATGTCATTCAACAAGCGCGCCATTTTACGCTAATCTTCGAGCAAATCACTCCTCACATCAGGATCCCCTCCGTGGCCGCCTTATACCGTGTAGAACAAATCCGCGCGCTGGAGCAACAAGCGCAATCAAGCAGCGCCACCCCATTGATGGAACTGGCCGGAGCCGCTGCTGCCGACTGGGTACGCACCCATTTCCCTGCCAGTGCGCCGATCCTGTGTCTGGCCGGGCAGGGCAATAACGGTGGTGACGCGCTGGTGCTGGCGCGCTTGCTGAAACAGGCCGGTTATCCGGTGACTGTGGTGTTGCTGGGAGAGATCGCCAAATTGCCGCCAGACGCCGCGCGTGCCCATCAGGCATGGATCGCCGCCGGCGGGATTTGCGAAGCGACATTGCCAGGCGAAGGCCGCTGGCGCCTGATTGTGGACGGACTGTTCGGCATTGGCCTGGCACGCCCGCTGGATGGCATATGGGCTGACGCGGTTAACTGGATCAACGCGCAGGCCGCGCCAGTGCTGGCGCTGGATATCCCCAGTGGCTTGCATGCCGAAACTGGCGCAGTGCTTGGCGCGGCAGTGGATGCGAAATGGACTATCACCTTCATCGGCAACAAGCCCGGCCTGCTGACCCACGATGGCCCGGATCATGCCGGCGAAGTGATGCTGGCGCCGTTGGTGCAGCTAGAGAGCCATATCGGCGCTGCGGGTTATGCCTTATCCGGCCAGAATGTGGCGCAACTGTTGCCGGCACGACGCAAAAACAGCCACAAGGGCACCTTTGGCAGCGTTGGCGTGATCGGCGGGGCCGCCGGAATGGTCGGCGCCGCCTTGCTGGCCGGCCGCGCCGCGCTCAAGCTCGGCGCCGGCCGCGTTACCCTTGGCCTGCTTGATCCGGATGCGCCGCGGGTGGACATGCAGCAGCCGGAACTGATGCTGCGCGCTGCCGAAGACCTGTTTTATCTCGATCACATCACCGCGTTTGTGGTCGGCCCCGGCCTTGGCAAAAGTGCCGACGCGGTGCATTGCCTGGAAATGGCCATTTGCCGCCCCTTGCCGCTGGTGCTGGATGCCGACGCACTGAACCTGATCGCCGGCAAACCGGAGCTGGCCGACAAACTGGCTCGCCGCCAGGCACCCACCGCACTCACGCCACACCCGGCCGAAGCCGCACGCCTGCTGGGCATGAGCACCGATGAAGTGCAGGACGACCGCATCAACCGCGCCGAATTGCTGGCGCACCGCTTCAACTGCGCCGTGGTGCTGAAAGGCTGCGGCAGCATCATCACCCGCCCGCAAGGCGAGTTCTGCATCAACACCAGCGGCAACCCCGGCCTGGCTGGCGCCGGCCAGGGCGACGTGCTGGCCGGTATTGTGGCGGCGATGCTGGCACAGGGGCTGGATGCGTTCGAGGCGCTGCAGATGGCGGTATACCTGCACGGCGCCGCTGCCGACAAACTGGTAGGTGATGGTGTCGGGCCGGTGGGCTTGACGGCGTCCGAAGTGATTGTTGCCGCGCGCGAAGTGTTGCGGGGATTGGCCAGGCGCTGATAGCGCAACAAGGCGCAATTGTTAGTCACCTGGATTGCGTTCGATACTCGCTGGTGAGGGTGGGGGCCGGCCGCGTGTCGTGACTAGGGGGCCGGGTGAAGGCTTGACCAGGCTTCCGGTGGTTGCCAGCTACTGCGCCATTCCAGGATCAGTTCTGCAGGCATTGGCCGGGCAATGGCATAACCCTGGCCGTGGGTGCAGCCAAGTTGCAGCAGGTATTGCCCCTGCGCTTCGGTTTCAATGCCTTCCGCCAACACCTGCATGGCGAATGCGCGCGAGAGGCTGATTATGGCCTCCAGCATGGCTTGTGGCTTGTTTTCCGAGCTGATTTCGCGGACAAAGCTCTGATCGATTTTGAGTGTGTCGACCTGCAGTTTTTTCAGATACGACAGCGAGGAGTAGCCGGTGCCGAAATCGTCGAGTGAAAACGTCACGCCCAGTTCCCGGCATGCGGCGATATTGGCGATAGCCGCATCGACCTGATCCAGCGCCACGGTTTCGAGTATTTCCAGATCCAGTTGTGATGCCTTCAGCTTGGGGTGGCGCTGCAGGATGTCGGCCAATCGTTGCGGAAACTCGGCGGATTGTAATTGTCGGCAGTCGATGTTGACGCTGACGCGGGTGACAAAACCTTCCGCCTGCCAGCGTTCAAGCTGGCTCAACGCGCTTTCCAGCACCCATTCTCCGAGAGTCAGGTTGAGTGGATGTGATTCGATAATCGGCAGAAACTGGCCGGGATGGCGTAGCCCCAGCTCCGGGTGTTGCCAGCGGACCAACGCTTCGACGCCTGCCAGGCGCCCGGTGGCCAGATTGACCTTGGGCTGGTAATGCAGCACGAATTCGTTGCGGTTGAGCCCTTTGCGTATCCGCTCGCGTTGTTTGTGCCGATCACGCTGCCAGTGTTCCTCGCGCTCGTCGAAGTATTCAATTTGTTCCCGCCCGTGCTGTTTGGCCCGGTACAAGGCGTAATCGGCCTGGCGCAGCAGCGTGTCGGCATCCACCGGGGCAATTTGTGGGTAGCGGCTGACACCCGCGCAAAAGCTGGCATGAATCCCCACGCCATCATATTCCCGCCGGAGCCCGGCGATTTGCCGCAGGATGGTGAGTGTCGGCCCCAGCCGGTCGGCCTGGCGCACCAGCACCAGAAACTCGTCGCCGGCAATGCGTGCCAGCGTGCCATCCACGCCCAGCCCCTGCTGCATGCGTGTGGCGAGTTCCGAGAGATAGCGGTCGGCGCTCTCGACACCAATCAGGCGATTGATTTGCTGGAAATCATCCAGATCGAGCGAGATCACTGCCAGTGGCACGTGATTGGCCAACAGACTGTGCAGTTCGCGCAGCAGGCCGTTGCGGTTAAAGGTGCCGGTCAGGGCGTCGTGGTAGGCGAGAAATGCCAGATGCGCCTGGTGGTCGGATGCCTGGCGCTCCAGCGCATCTTGCAGGCGTTGTGCCTGCAGTCGCAGCAGTTCGGCTTCTGCCGCTTCGCGCAGTGCCTTCTCGCGCAGCAGTAGCACCGAGGTGCTGCAGAGCCTGGCGTAGACATCGAGGATGGCCTGCATCATCACTTGTATCACGCCACCCATGGCTTTGGCGGCACGTTGCTGGGCTTCGTCGAAACTGGCGCCGTGATCGCGGATCTCGGCCGCGATGATGGCCATGCGCCGGTCTGACTCGAGGATGTGGTAGGCCAGCCAGCGCGTCAGATATTCAAACAGCTTTTGCACCGCCTGAGCGCTGGCACCTTCCTGATCGGTGGCCGGCTGCGACAGTTTGCGGATGTTCTCAAAAAAGGCATGGTGGGTTTGTTTATGGCTTTCCACCATCTGCGCTTCTGGAATGAACCGTTCCCAGATTTGTTCTTCGCTCTGAAAGTGGTAATCGGCGTAATCCAGCAACGCTTGCAGCAATTCGCTCAGCGGTCGGTCATCGTGCCCTTCGGCAACATGCCGCGCCAGCGCATTGAGAATCGCGACCAGTTCCCGGTGTTGTACGTCAATCTGCTCGATACCGGTGTTGAACGCATCATTCCAGGGCAGTATTTCCATGCTTGCGGTGTGTGCTACGCCGGCTGAGTGCATTGACTGATTCCCATTTGCGATCGTCGATCAGTTCAGCATAGCGTAAAAATGGCCTTGGCAAGTGTGACAGAAAAATGGCGGCTTGCTCTGTCAGACCCTTGTTGGTGTGGCCTTGGCGGCAAACGCGGCTAGTTGCTGCCAGTCATGCGCAATATCAGCCACAGCGGCATCCCCAGATACAGCGCCACCAGTCCCATGCGTTCGATCAGGTAACGGCTGTCGATGGCGTGTTGCGGGCGTAGCTGGGCGGCGAGGAAGGAGAGGGTTTCGATGCACAGGCGCAGGATCGCCGCACTGGTGGCGACGCCGATCGCCCAGGTGGCCCACCACAGGCCCAGTGTGGTCAGGTAGGCTTTGAGGCCGAAGCTGTAGTATTCGCCAAAGCTGCTGCCGTAGGCGATGTGCTGGTGCAGGCGGAATGCCGGCAGCGCCAGCAGCAGCGGGAAAACGATGAACTTCAGCACCGGATGTTCAAACCGGCCCTGGCGCATCAGTTCTCGGGCACGGGTATACAGCGTGAGCATGGGCGCCAGCCTGGCCGCAGGCTGCTGGTTATCGTTTGACGCCAGTGCCCGCGCCAGAGGGGCGGGGTTGCGCAGTGCCAGCGCATAGCGCCAGCGTGTGCCGGATGTCAGTTGCAGGCTCAGGCCGGGGCCGGGCAGGGGCAGCCACCAGAGCCTGGCTGCGGCGATCTCGGGCAAGGGCAGGGCCAGCTGCCTGGCGCCGCTGCGCAACAGCAGTTGGCCGTTTTCGATGCTGGCTTTGGCGGCAAATGCCAGCAACAGGAATCTCGCAGCCGCTTCCGGCAGCAGAAACAGCCCGCTGAACAGGCGGATCTGCGCCAGTGTGTTGGCGCGCAGGCCGTCGTCCAGCAGCATCAGTAGTGCCATCCACAGCAGGCCGCAGCGGGCAAAGGCGCGTAGCAAGCCGGCAAGCACGCGTGCCGGCAGGGGCAGCACGCTGACGTTTACCTGGCGGCTGGACCAGTCGATGCTGGTCAATTCGCTATCGTCTGCGTGCGGGTGCCAGCGCGGCAGGATGGCGGTAGTCGCCAGCAGGGCGAGGAAAGCGGCGCAGACCAATCCCAGCCAGTCGCCCCATTTCACCATCAGCGTCAGCTGAGGTGGCGCCACCGGCAAATCACCGATCACCAGGGTGCGTTCACCCAGGCGCGAGCGGGCGATGATATTGCCGCGCGCATCGATGGCGGCGCTGTAGCCATTGTTGGTGACGCGGAATTGCGGCAGACGGGTTTCGATACTGCGGAAGGCGGCTACCGCTTGATGCAGTGCCGCACCTTGCGGATAGCGGGTGAACCAGGAGTCGTTGGACATGGTGAGAATCGCCTGAGCCCCCAGCCGGGCGCCGTTGATCGCCAGGTTGGTGTCAACGTCATCGAGGCAAATCAGCGGCAATACCGGAATCTCGCGTCCATCGCGCAATTGCAGTGGAAATACGCGTGCGCCGCTACCGGCTTGCCAGGTGCCAGTCCACGGCAACAGGCGGCGGAATGTCGGGCCATCCAGCCACGGTGGCACATACTCTGTCAGCGGAAACAGCCGGCTCTTGCGATACAGCCCAAGCAAGCCTTGTTGCGGGGTAACGAATGCGGCGGCGTTGTATTCGCCGTTATCGTCCAGATCGTAAGTGCCGAACACGAATGGCACCCGCGCCGAGCGCACGATGCCAAGGATTTCCTGGTCCAGCTGTGCCCCGGCCTGGCTTTTGGGGTGGCCGAAAGTGGTGGGATAAGTGGTTTCGGACCACAACACCGCATCCACTCGCTGGTGCTCGACGGCGTCGTAGCTCATCGCGTAGTGGGTATCGAGGATTTGCCGCACCACCGCGAGCGCGCCTTGTTCCTTGCGCATGCGTTCGTAGTCCACCAGATTGGACTGGATCAGACCGACGCGCAAAGGTTTGGCGTCTGTAATCGGGCTGACGGGGGCGACGAAGCCGCCATACACCAGCAGCAGTAGCGGGGCGGCCAGGCCCAGCGCCAGTGGCTTGAGTAGGGCGCGAATGCCTTGGGGATGTTGCGCCCAAGCCGCTGCCAGTGCTTCATTGCTCAGCAACAGCAGCCCGGTCAGTCCGGCCGATCCAGCAAGGTCTGCCGCCTGGCGCATCAGCGGCGAAGGATACAGCCCATAGCCGAGGGTATCGCCGAGCATTTTTGGCACCAGTCGTTCCACCGCTAGCCATGCGGCAGTTGCCGCCAGCGCTTTCAGCACCGGCCCATGCCGGCGTGCCGTTAAATGCCGCGCCAGTGCAAAAGCGATGATCTGCGGCTGAAACAACGGTGCTGCCAGCAGCAAAAGCAGCAAGCCGGCGGCTTCGCCAATTTCGATATAGCTGCCGACGGCACTGCCAAACCAGGCGAACACAGCCAGGGTGTAGGCAACGCTCATCAGGTAGCCGCTGAGCAACGCCTTGCCAAGCGTCTGCTTGTCTTCCATTGATCGCAGCCACGGCAACAGCGCCACAAAGCCAACCATCCAGGCCAGGCCGCCATACGCGTAGAGGCCACATAACGCTGCGCTACCAAGAATGCCAATCAACATGCGTCAACCGTGCTGCGAGTTAGAACCTGTTGGATGTTTTGCGCAATGCTTTGTCCCGCTTCAGAAGCAGGCGCGATGCAACAGGTTTCAAGGGTTAAAGGGAATCAGGGGGTGCTGCGACCACCATCGACGGGCGGTGGAACTTCGATACGCCGGATCGGAAAGCCGGGCGGTGCCAGTTCTGGCGGCACTACGCGATCGGCTGGGATCTCTATCGGCTTGTTGTTGGCATCGAAAATCTGCTTGTCCGGCGCAAACATCAGGATCGGTTCGATACGCTGGCCATCATCGGTGGCCTGATAGTGGCGCACATAACCTTCTGGCAGCGGGTAGCCTTCCGGCACAGCCAGGCCAATTTTCGGCGGACGGGTGCCGGGCGGGTTGAATGCACCCAGACCGGTGTGAATGCCTTCTTTATGCAAGCGTTCGATGACTTCGTTCATGGTCGACTTGGCGCCTTTGGGCACGTAATCGGACAAATCCGGCGTCGGATCGCGATCGGCTGGTTCCGCATTGGCATCTTGCGCGGCAGAATTCTGCGAGGTGAAAACCGAGGCCAGCATCGGCCATGCCGCCATGCCGCTGGCTGCCGGCTTGCCGTTATCGCTGGCAGAGTTGGCTGCCGTAGCTGACTCGCTGCCGCCTGCGGCGGCGGACGAGTCGACCAGCAGCCAGTAGCCAATGCCACTCACGGCCAGCACTGCTGCAATCAGCAAATAGCCCATGGAAGGGCGCCACGTACCATGCTTGCCAGGATCTGGCATCGATGGCTTGCGAGGGCGGCGTGGCGTTTCCATGGGTCGGTCCTAGGTGCTGAGATCAGGGTGCGGTCGGGTTGGAGGTCGATACCGCCCAGCCCATGCGCTCATGGCCCAGGGTGTTCCAGATCGGGTTTTTGCCACCAGTGAACGAGGTGTAGCGTGGTGCACCCGAGCCGGTTGTGCCACCCAGCAAGCCTGCAGAGACAGTGCCACCGTTATAGGTCGGGTGGGTGTCGTCCGACTGGATATAGTCGTAGCTGCTGCTGGACGAAACAAACTTGGTGTTGGAGTCACGGATGGTCGATTTCAGCGTCGAGGTAATGCGGGTTACGTAGCTCGATTCGCTTTCACCCGACACATAACGCAGGCCGTCGGCGTCGATAATGCCATCACCGTTGCTGTCGTAGTCGGCGCCCATGAACTCGGCAAAGTTGTCGGTGCACTTGAAACCCTTCTGGCGTGCATATTCACACATCCAGTAGTTGATGGCGGCCATCGCCGGCAGGAACTTGTCGCGAACGTTGATCGTAGCGCCGGTTGTCGCGTCCTTGCACGAGCTTTGCACGTTGTCTGCGTTGTAGCCGGGGTAATAGATGTTGGAAATCACCTTCAGCTTCACGCCGGCATAGGCATTGGCGTTGATGTAGTCCATTGCCTTGGCGACATAGGTCTTGCAGTTGGCGACGGCAGTGTTGATGCCGCTGTAATCGCAAGTGCCGGTCTGACTCTTGAACGCCGAACGCGCCTGCAGACCATCGTTGCCACACATTTCAAATGTCACCACGCGGGTGGAGGCATCCTGCATGTAAGAACGTTCGGAAACGATCTTGTTGTTGTAGACATCCGAAGCAATCGCGCCCGATTTGGTGCGGCGTACGCTTTCGATATCAGCGTTCCACAGTGCCGACAGGTATTCCGCATCCACCGTTGGCGCCGAATATTTGGCAGCGCTGGTGGTGGAGCCGTTGTAGCCGGCGTAGATCGAATCGCCATAGGCCACCACACGATATTTGGTGCTGGTGCCGGCGCGATCGATCGTCCACGAGACGTTCTGGTTCAGCGTGCTGGCGCTGGCTTGCGCGCCAACGGTCAGCAGTGCCAGGGTCGGCAGTACCACGCGCAACATGCTCTGGATGCGCGATGGCTGGGACGGATTTACAGCATTTCTCCTCGACTTCATTAGGTGTCTCCTTGTTGGTGAATGTGCAGTTTTGAAGCTTTGTTGTTTTTTCGGATTAGAAATTGCACCAAGCGCGAGTGGCTCTGATCGGCCCTTTTCGCAACGTCGCGTTGACTCGTGGTCAGCCGGGAGGCTGCCTGACGTTATTGTGGTTAACGACGTTTGACTAGAGTATAGGCACTAATTTTTTTATGTCAAACAAATCAATTACTTCAGTGCCAATTTGGGGTGGGAATGGTAAACGTATGTTCTCTGATTGACTGCGGGTCAGCATTGTCAGCGAGCTGCTTTTGGCTCTGGGCAAGTGCTGCAGGAGGATTGAGGGCGGTGCAAGAAAAATCGAAATTTGGCAGGTAAACGATTATTAACGAACAAGGAATATGCCTATTGCCGCTCGTATTTGGTTGAAATGTGTCAGGGGCGATCCGGTTGAGGCGCTCGCAGGGAGCGCTGATGTTGATCTGTCAGGCACGCCCCTCGCTATTGCTGTACTACCCGCAACAATTTCCGTTTCCGCCGCCTGTAGTGTGGCATCCAGTGCCTGACGCTGACGGTAGTGTCAGCTAATGCAAATGAGCGACAGTAGGCAACCGCAGTGGGGCCAACTTGGTGACATGCTTATCACGGGTATGTCGCCTCATTTCAAGGGATAGAGCATGTTTTTTGGTGGAGAAGGGGTGAGGTGCATTGGAATTGCCGGCTTTGAGGTTAATATAGTTGGCTATGATATTTGGGTAATAATGGCTCTGTTCCAGGGATGGTTTTCACTCTCCAAGTGGTTTGCCGCTGGGGAGTAAAGTGAGGTTGTGACCCATTCCGAGTTCTTTTTTGAGTAACGAAACATGAAACCAAAAACTATATTGCGTTCAGTTGAGCCCATGTTGTTGCAGGCAAAACAGGCATTTAAGTCAGGCCGTTTTCAGCAGTCCGAGCAGCTGCTAATGGATATCTTGCGGCTACAACCTCACAACGCCGATGCCTGGAACTGGCTAGGACTGAACGCATGCGAGCAGCGACAGTTTCCGAAAGCTGCCAAACACCTCGCAGAAGCAATTTCCCTCAAGCCAGCGGAGCCATTGTATTTACGAAACCTGGGGCAGATTTTCGAGCGTGGTGGAAAGCTCAAAGAGGGGCTGCGTTATTATGAAGCCGCCGCCAAGCTCAGGCCGCTCGACCCGGATCTGCAGTTGTTGCTGGGATGTGCCTTCAGTCGTTTACAGCGTCAGGATGAGGCTGATGCATGCTTTCGGAAAGTGGTCGAGCTCAAACCGGATTGTGGCGAGGCGTTAATGCATCTGGGTGATTTGCCTGCTGCCGAGGCTGCGTTATTGGCCACACTTGAGCGGCAACCTGATGATGCGGATAGCTATAACCTTCTGGGTCATATTCGAACAAGGCTGGGGCAGCCGCTTGCGGCAATCGAAAAATACGCCAAGGCGCTGCAATTGCGCCCGGATTTGCATATTGCCCGCTGGAATCTGGCTTTGGCCCAGCTATTGCTGGGCAACTATGCCGAAGGTTTTGCCAATTACGATGCCCGCCGCAAGGTGTTTGGCGACCGGGAACGCTTTTATCATTTGCCCGATGCCAGTCGCTGGCGCGGCGATAGTCTGGCCGGTCGACAATTGCTGGTGTGGGCTGAACAGGGGCAGGGTGATTTGCTGCAGATGGCTCGTTACTTGCCATTACTCAAATCGCAGAAACAGGCGCAATCGCTGACCGTTTGCTGCCCGAAAAGCCTAGTTCGGCTATTTACGCGAATTCCCGGGGTTGATTCGATCGTTGATACCGATTCTCCATTACCCGACTATGAGCTGCATTGCTCGTTCATGGATTTGCCAGCGCTTTTCGGCACGCGGCTGGACAACATTCCGGCTGCGATTCCCTATCTGACGCCAGAGCCCTCCGATATCAACAAGTGGCAGGCGCGGCTTGGTAGTGAACCGCGGCTCAAGGTCGGTATTGTCTGGGCTGGCGGTAAAAAGACCATGGCCGACGCTGTGCGCAGCCTGACGCTGACACACTTCCTACCTTTGGCCAAAGTGTCGGATGTGTGTTTTGTCAGCCTACAGAAAGGCGAAGGACCAAGCGCTTCTCTCGCAACTGAGGGCGAATTGCCGATGCTGGACTGGACCAGCGAGCTTGGAGATTTTGCCGACACCGCAGCCCTGATTGAAACACTCGATCTGGTTATCAGTGTCGATACATCGGTTGCCCATCTTGCCGGCGCACTCGGTAAACCCGTGTGGTTGTTGAATCGTTTTGGTAGCGAATGGCGCTGGCTGCTGGATCGTCGCGATAGCCCGTGGTATCCGAGCGTAACGATCTATCGCCAGCAGGATCGCGACGAATGGTCGGTGCTGTTGCAGGAGATTGCGCAGGACCTGCGGCTATGGGTGGATAAGCACGCCTCGGGTGTGCCGCTTCCGGCCTGATTTTGCCAAACTGGATAAAAGCCACATTGAACCCAGTGTGGCTTTTTCACTTATGGGGCTTGTCCTCCGCTTGGGTTCACATTGGCTGGCCTAGGGCTGAATGGTCATTGCGTAATCACGCTACCTTTCCCTGCAAATAACGCAGCACCACCCGCACGATTTCATCCTCTACCGCCTGCGGTGTGGCATCCAGCGTATTGTCGATGATGGCAGCGTGGATCAGCGCGTCGGTCAGGCGTACCAGCATGGCTGCTGCCAGTGGCAGATCGGTTGGCAGGATTTCGTTGCGGCGGCTTTCGAGCAGGGCACAGATCGCATTGCGCAGATCGTGGTCGATGTCGCTGCGGCTGTCGGCAAAATCGCTGCGCGGCGCTTCCAGTGCCAGTATGCGATGTAGCTGCGGGTCGATACGGTGCGCTTGCATCAGCGCATGGATAAAGCTGCGCACTGCCTGCGGTAATGGCGCGCTGGCGGCGGGGCCGGCCAGTTGCAGGATGGTGGCGCGCATCGCCTCGGCATGGCGCCGTCGCAGCGCTGCAATCAGCGCGCCCTTGTTGGGGAAATACTGGTACAGCGAACCGATGCTGACGCCGGCTTTCTCTGCGATGCGATTGGTGCTGGCCGCGGCCAGACCATGGTTGACGAGAATGTGAGCAGTGGCATCGAGAATGGCTTCGACGGTGGCGCGTGAACGGCTCTGGGCGGGGCTTTTGCGTGGTTTGGCGGGATTGTTGCCGGGCATGAAGGATGCGAGTAGAAAATGTGAGTTATGGCTCATATTATAGTCGGCGTTTGTTTCGTCAAAAGGCCAGCCGATTCATGTCTCTGCCGTCTCTTTTTCCCTCCCGTCCAGCTGACGCAAGCCTTCCCGCTTTGTCCGGTGGCATGCAGGGCGTGGCTGATGGCGCGTTTATGGGTTGGGATTTTCATCCCGGCACGGTGTACGCGCTGGGTTTGACCTTTGCCGACCATATGCGTGAGACCGGTGAAGCTGCCATTGCCCCGGTGGTGTTCCGCAAATATTGTACGCCGCAACCGGGGCAAACCGTGGTCAGCACGCCCAATGCGGCGGCGCTGCAGGCCGCCATTACTGCCAGTGATGCAGAACTGGCCGGGCGTTTTCCCGCTTTGGCGGCGCTGCTCGATTATGAAGTGGAAATCGGCATCGCCTTGCTGCAGCCAGTGTCGTTGCCACAATTGCAGCAAGCGGATTGCCAGATTGATTTCGGCCTGTTTGTCGCCAACGATCTGACCGCGCGCGGCGTGCAGATTGCCGGCGAGGCGGGCCGCGACAAGCTGGCACTGTGGTCGGCGGCCAAGAGTTTTGACGGATTTCTGCCGGTGGGCGCGCAATTGTGGCGGCCGTTCCAGGCGGATCTGGCGTCTTTCCCCGATCTGCAGCTGCAAACCTGGGTGAATGGTCAGTTGCGTCAGTCAGCGCACAGCAGCCAGATGCTGTATTCGCCACGGCAATTGTTGTGTGCCGCTGCCGCCGTGGCGCCGGGTGGCTTGTTGCAGCAATACGATCTGCTGCTGTGTGGCACGCCGGCTGGCATCGGTCTGTCGATCCCGGCCTGGAAGCGCCGACTGGCGAGCCTGCTGCCACCGCGTTGGCGGGCGCAGGCGGCACTGCACGCCAATCGCCACAATCCGCGCCTGTTGCAACCGGGCGATCTGGTGCGTTGTAGTGCCGGCTGGCTGGGGCAGAGTGAAGTTGCGATTTTTTTAACACCCGCGCGAAGCGCCTGAGCAAAAAAGCAGAGTTGATCCATGAACGTCATCGTCCCGATTCCCAGCCATGACTTTGACCCGACCGAAGTGGCGGTGAGCTGGAAAGTGCTGTGCGATGCCGGCCACCAGGTGTATTTTGCCACGCCCGACGGTGCACCGGGGCGAGCCGATCCGCTGATGCTGAGTGGCGAGGGGCTGGATGTCTGTAAGCGTCTCGCCAACCCATCTCCTCAGTTCCCGCTAGACGGATGAAGATAGTGTCCACTAAAAATTTAAGTGGACACTACCGATGGACATCCAACCCACTGTTCGCCGGCGGCGGACACACACCGAATCTTTCAAACAAGCGGTGATCAACGCCTGCCAGGCGCCGGGCGCTTCTGTCGCTGGTGTCGCACTGACCCATGGCGTCAACGCCAATCAAGTGCGGCGCTGGATGCGGGAACGGGGCGTTGTGTTGCCATCCCGGCTTCCGCTGCCGATGGTCGATGCCGCACCGGCTTTCGTCCCAGTGGCCCTGCCACCCGTGCGATCTGAAACCGGCCCCATCGTGATTGAAGTGCGCCGAGGAACAACGGCGATCCATGTCGAGTGGCCGCTTCAGGCCGCCGATGCCTGTGCCGCGTGGCTGCGGAGCTGGCTGCGGTGATCCGGGTCGATCAGTGGTGGCTGGCCACGGAGCCGGTGGACATGCGCACCGGTGCCGATCGCTTGTTGGCGTACGTGGTGCAGCGGTTGGGTGCGGCTGCGCCGCACCATGCCTGGCTGTTCGCCAACCGGCGCGGTAACCGGCTGAAGGTGCTGGTGCACGATGGTCACGGCATCTGGCTGGCACAGCGCCGGCTGCATCAGGGGCGGTTTCACTGGCAAACCGGTGAAGCCGCGGTCACGCTGACCCGGCAGCAATTCGATGCACTGGTGCTCGGATTGCCGTGGCAACAATTGGCCGATGGCGGGGTGATCCGCCTTGTGTAGCGACTGGCAATGGGGAAAGACCTGTATGGCCCATCGTTGCTGCGTCTGGCATGCTGTTGGCCATGTCCTTGCCTGCCAACTTTGATCAACTCTGCGCTGCGCAACTGCGCCAACTGGCACAGCAGTTGGCGGCGCAAGTGACGAGCCAGACTCGTCTGTTGAGTGAGCAGGAGATACGTCTGGCCGAGAACAGCAAAGAGCTGCACTGGCGCCAGGCCAAGATCGATCAACTGACCCACGAACTGGCCCTGCACAAGCGCTGGCGTTTTGGGGCCAAGACCGAACACTGGCCGGTGGCACAGCGCCAGTTGTTCGAAGACTCCCTCGACGCCGATCTGGCGGCGATGGAAACCGAGCTGGCGCAGCTGTCCACGGCCCCCGCCAAACCCAGAGGGCAGGCCAAACGCCAGCCGCTGCCGCCCAAGCTGCCTCGCACCGAGATTCACCACGAACCCGAGTCCACCACCTGTGCCTGTGGCTGCCAGTTACGCCGGATCGGCGAGGATGTGGCCGAGAAACTCGATTACACGCCCGGCACCTTCACGGTGGAACGCCATATTCGTGGCAAATGGGTATGCCAGTCGTGCGAAACGCTGATCCAGGCGCCGCTGCCGGCGCAGGTGATCGACAAGGGCATGCCCACCAGCGGCCTCTTGACACAAGTGCTGATCGGCAAATACCTCGATCACTTACCCTTGTACCGGCAGGAACGCATCTTCGACCGTGCTGGCTTTGCCATTCCGCGTGCGACGCTGGCGCAATGGGTGGGGCAATGTGGTGTAGCACTGCAGCCGCTGGTGGATGCGCTAAAGACCGAGATGCTGACTCACGCTGTTTTACACGCAGACGAAACGCCGGTCGCGCTACTCAACCCCGGCTCCGGCAAAACCGACCGCGCCTACCTCTGGGCTTACAGCATCGGCACCCACCATCCGGTCCAAGCGGTGATTTACGACTTTGCCGACAGTCGTGCCGGCAGCCATGCCCGCGACTTCCTCGGTGACTGGCGCGGGACGCTGGTGTGTGATGATTATGCCGGTTACAAAGCCCTGTTCGGCCACGGCATCACCGAAGCCGGCTGCCTGGCGCATGCCCGGCGTAAATTCTTCGACCTGCACACCCAGAACCAGAGCCTGATTGCCGCTGAAGCACTGGACTACTTTGGCCAGCTGTACCAGATCGAACGTGACGTTGCCGGATTAACCCCGGAAGAACGACAACACTCACGGCAAACCCGGGCCAAACCGATTGCCGATCAACTGCACGCCTGGCTGATGCAACAGCGGCACAAGGTTCCGAACGGCAGCGCCAGCGCCAAAGCTATCGACTACAGCCTGAAACGCTGGGCCGCGCTGACGCGCTATCTGTCCGACGGACAGATCCCCATCGACAACAACTGGATCGAAAACCAGATCCGGCCGATTGCGCTTGGGCGCAAGAACTGGCTGTTCGCCGGCAGCAAACGCGCCGGCCAACGCGCCGCCGCCATCATGAGCCTGATCCAGAGCGCCAAACTCAATGGCCACGATCCGCACGTTTACCTGAAAGATGTGCTGACGCGTCTACCGACCCATCGCGCCAGCCGCATTGGCGAACTGCTGCCGCATCGGTGGCGGGCTGAGGCTTCGCCTACCTGAAAATTCGGGAACTGAGGAGATGGGTTGGCGAGACGCTTACGGATGTCTGGGGCTTTATCCCGTTATTGCGCAAGCTGCGGCTGATCGGATTGATGCTACGTGCCCAGGCGCCTGCCCGTGCCGCTTATGCCGACTTGTTGCGCGATGCCCATTTCCGGCAGCCGCTGTCTTATGCGCAACTGCGGGTGGAAGATTTTGACGCATTGCTGTTGCCCGGCGGCCATGCGCCGCGCATGAAAGCCTATCTGGAGAGCGCTCTGTTGCAGCGTTTTGTGGCGGACTTTTTTGATACGCCGTTGAGTAACGGCCAACACAAGCCGGTAGCGGCGGTGTGCCACGGCGTGGTGCTGGCGGCGCGCGCGATTTCGCCACGCAGCGGCCGCTCTGTATTGTTTGGCAAGAAGACTACGGCCTTGACCTGGAAACTGGAGCGCAGCGCCTGGCTGTTGACCGCCTGCTGGGCGCGTTTCTGGGACCCTTTGTATTACCGCACCTACAGCGAAGGCCGCGATGAGCCTGCGGGTTATCGCAGTGTGGAAATGGAAGTGAAACGGGCGCTCGCCTCGCCAGCGGATTTTCTGGATATGCCGCGCGGCGCACCCGGTTTTCTGCTGAAAACCGCCGGCATCGTCCGCGATAGTCTGAACAATGCCAAGCCGGCGTGGGTGGTGCGCGATGGCAATTATGTTTCGGCGCGCTGGCCGGGTGATGTGTTCACCTTTGCCCAGACCTTTGTGCAGGTGCTGGCAGAGCAGCCGCAGGCCTGAAAGAGAGGGGGGCGCGGCTGCAATAGGCTGGGTTGTGTAGGTCGGACTTCAGTCCGACGCAGCCGCGGAACAGGACTGGCGTCGGACTGTCCGACCTGCAAGGATGCATATAGATGGTTACGAAGTTTGAATCTCTGCGCCAAGACGACTTCCTCCCTTTCAAGGGGATGGTTGGGGTGGGGATGGGGCTACAGATGCGCTACAGCGCCCCATCCCCCTCCCCGCCTCCCCCTTGAAAGGGGAGGAGCACCGGAGCCAGTTCAAACATAATCGGGCCGGATCAATAGGTTGGCGCTGCGCAAGGTAGCGGGCTGCGCGTCACCAACCGATCAGCGCTGCGGCTTGCCCGCCTGTTGCAGCAATTCCAGCGATCTGCTGGTCCTTGTGGGTCCAATCCTTGATCCAATCTGCTGTAGGCCTGACGCACGGCTGGCCTGCTGGCAAAGAAGGCCCCGCTGGCGTCGGCAAACCCGCACTATACCGCACACCACGACAGCAGCTGGTCTGGCGCAGGACAACGCCGCTGAAAAGCCGCGCTACCGGGGACGATGGTGACGTTCATAATCGCGTTGAACTTGTCGCCTGACGCATTCAGCGCGGTAAGCGACAAACCCGCCGGTCTTCATATCTCCTGTTGCGTTGTAGACTTCGCCCGCCTTTTTGCCGGTTTGTGCGCTCAACGCCGAGGAAGTTCATCACGCTGGTTGGCATCTGCGCGAATTTCTTACGCTTTGCGCGTGGTTTCCTGATCCTTGCCGCGCATTTCCGGGTGTTTTTTCAGATACTCCTCGCTGTGGCGGCGCATGAACGGGAAATCCAGCGCCCACCAGGCCAGGCCCATTACCGGCACCCAGATCAGTTCTTGTTTGATGAAGAATTTCAGCAGCGGAATCTTGTAATTGAAGGTGTGCTGCAGCACCAGAATATCCACCCATGACTGGTGATTGCTGTTGACCAGATACCAGCTGCGGTAATCCAGGCCTTCCACCCCTTGCACATCCCATTCACAACGTTGCGTCAACGCCATCCAGCCACTATTGCAGGCCACCCATGATTCGGCGATGAACAGCGTGATCGGGCCGATCAGCTTGCGGATGAAGGGGACCGGAATCAGCAGCTTGAGAATCGCAAACACCAGCAGCAGCGGCACCCAGAACAAGGCATTAATGGCGAGCAGAATCGAGGCAAGAACGCCGATCAGCACGGGCGGCAGAAAATTCAGCATAACGGTCAAGAGCGATTATTCGAAAATCATATTCTACCTGACTACTTAGTAAGGCGGTAAACGGACGTTTATTGGCTAACGCCGATTACATTTTTCCCATGTTTCCGGCAGCTTGGCTGCAAGCTCCGTCCCTAGTGCCCTACAGGGCAGCCTGGGGAGCAATAGGGACAGCGCTTGCAGGCCGATCTCAACTGATACGCAACTTGCCTGCCAGTTGTTGCAGTAATTCTTCATCTGACTTGAACTGCAGGCGAATCAGTACCTTGCGGTCGCTTTCGTCTTCGGCCGCGTGGGCTTCGATCTTGCCGCGCCCAGCACCCATCAGCCGGGATAACAGCGCATCGCGCTGCGGCAGATCGGGCAGGCCGGCGATGAACAGCAGCACATTGTTGGCGCGTTGCAGGCTCAGGTTCATATTGCCGGCATAGTCGCCCGACTGGCTGGTGTGGCCTTCGACCACCACCCGCTGGATTTCCTCGCGGAACTCGGGCTTGGCAAATACCACGCGGGTAAAAATCGGCATGATTTTCTGCAGCCGCGCCGCACCTTCGGCTTTCAGATCATAACGGCCGGTGTCGAAAAAGAAACGATCCGGCAGCACCATTTCGCCATCCGGGGTGATCGCTACGTCCACCCCGGCGCGGCGGAACTCCTGCTCCAGCGTGTTCAGCACCTTGCTGCGGGTTTGCTGGCGCGCCTCGCTCAGTTCACCAATCTGCATCAGCGCCAGTATGAATAGCAGCGCAAACAGCAGCAGCAGGCCCGACATCAGATCGCCGATGGAGAGCATGGTGTAGTCTTCGCTGGTTTCCTCGTGCAGGGCGGCGAGATAGTCGTTCATGTTTCCGCTCCTTCAGCCAGTTGCGCCAGCAGCCGGCGTTGCTGGGTGGTGGCCAGCGCCTGCTGCGATTCGGCCAATTGTTTGGCGGCGCTGGTGGCATCGCCAAGGTTGTCGGCAACGTTGCTGATGGCGCTGACAATCGCGTTGGCCTGGCCATCCAGTTGCTGGAAGAAACGCCCGGCGCTCTGCCGTGCCGCATCAAAATACTGGCTGGCGGCCAGCGGCAATTGGCCGGTGAGTTCGTCCAGCTGTGCCGCCACCGCTTGCAGGCTGGCGCGCACTTGCTGCAAGGCTTGTGATTCTTTGCCGACTTCTTCGCTGAGCTGGGCATCGCGGCGTTGCAGCGCGGTCAGCAAGGCCTGCGCCTGCGACAGATTCACCTGTTCGCAGAGCGCGGCCACGGTTTTCTGCGCTTCCTGCAACTTGCCAAACGCGTCGTCCCATTGCGAATGCATCACCAGTCGGCGTTCGGCTTCGTGGTCGAAGGCCGAGCGCAGCTTGTTGACGCTGACTTCCAGCCCGCCGCGCTGTTGGCCGAGCAGGCTTTCCAGTTGCTGCTGCTGTTGGCCGAAGAAGCCGTTCAGCGAATCGCGGAATTCGTCACGCATCTGCGCCAGTTCGTCGCTGGCGACGCTACGAATCGCTGTCAGTTGTTGCTGCAGCTCACTGCTGCCAGCCTGCAGCCCGTCTTTGGCTGCGCCCATGGTATCCAGCGCCTGTCGCTGAATCTGGCCAAAGCTGTCGCGATAGACGCGATACAGCTCGCTTTCTTCGCGCTGGCGTGCCGACAGTGCTTCGAGGAAGTAACTCTGATGTTTCTCCAGCATTGCCTCGAAGGTGCGGCGGATGCGCTCCAGATCGGTTTCGGCGGTCTGGCGGATGTTGTCCAGATGTACGTCTAGGCCATTCAGCGTGGTTGCCAGTTTGCGGCGTGCGGTGTCCATCACCTGGGCCGCGCTGTTCTGCAGCTCGACAAAGGTTTCGCGGTATTCCACCAGCAACGCCTGTTCTTCCGCCTGGCGTTTGGCCAGGGTTTTGTCGAAGGCATCGGCAAACTGCAGCAAGGCGTTGTTGACCTTGCTGTCGAAGGTGTCGACGGTGTTGCTGAACAGCGCAAACGGCAGCTTGATGTTTTCCGAAAACTGCGCCAGATCGGCAGCGGCGCCGGTGAGGCGCAACATCGATTCCTCGTGCACGGCTTTCAGCTCATTCACCGCACCCGGCAAGGGTTCCAGCACTTCCAGCGCACGGCCCATGGTATCCACGGCGGGGCGCAGCAGTTTCTGCATTGCCAGCACCGCCAGCATCAGGTTTTCCTGCTGTTTCAGTGCGTTGGCCATGTTGTGGTTGAGGGCGCGGGTTTCTTCCAGCATTGCCTGTGCCGGCGCCAGTTGCCGGCCTTCGGCGGCCGCCGCCAGCTCCGCTTGTTGCTGTTGCAAGCCTTGCGCTGCCTGCTTGCGCCAGTCGCGCACCTTGATGCCGAGCACAGCTTGCAGGATGTTGAAGCTGGCGGCGCCAGACAGCCCCACCAGCGAGGCATAGAAGGCGGTTTTCATGCCGCCAACCAGCGCATGCGCCGAGTTGATGAACTGGCTAGTGCCTTCGCTGCCACCAAAATGCGCCAGCCCGGCGGTGATGCCACCAAAGGTGCCAAGAATCCCCAGCGCGGTCGACAGCAGCGGCACAAAGCGGAAGCCTGTCAGCGGGTCGGGGCGATTGAGAAAAGTGCGGAAGCTGCGTTCGCGCTGGGCAAGCAAAAACGCCTGTCGATATTGCTGCCACTGCAACAGCTGCAGTGTGACAAATGCCGACAGCACTGTCAGCGTCAGGCCGACACAAACATCAGTATTGGCAAACACGGCTCGCAACAAGGCGAACAGCGGCTCGAAAATAAATGGGGAGGAGGGCATGATCGGGCTCCTGATGCGGATATCACAAAGCCCTTGTTGCTATGTCTGCTGCTAATTAGTGCGCAATTTATGCTAATCACGCGCCATTTGAATTTTTTATGATTATGGCATGATTGGTTGTGTGGCTGTCAAGCCATGTTTCTAGCCATTTTATTGAAATTATTTGGTCTTTATTGCGCGTAAACCCATGCAAATTTATTTGCACCATAGTGGTGCTGGTTTGAAGCTATGTGATGATTCAAGCGATTTGAGTTCGGTATGTTTATGACATTTTATGTGCATATGTCGAAATTGTTCAGGCAGGAATATGCTTCAGTGCCCATTTTGGGTAATTGCGCATCATTGAAAAATTGATATGCCTCAACGCGTGGCCTACCATAACCATGTTACTTACGGGGGCGAATCTGTATATGGTTATGGAACAGGAGCTGGATATGACGATGGATGGCACGGAGGGCAAGGGCGACCTGGCTGTGATGGCCACCATTATCGGCAGCTTCTGGATCAAGCATATGCGCCGCACCTGTCAGATGTTTGATAACGATCTCACCATGGCATATATCCTCAGCGAAATCGGCGTGCACAACGTGTCGCACATGCATGCCCAGCCGGCTATATGCAAATCCTTGCCGCAACATCTGTTGGCAGGAACCCAGAATTCCTTCCTCAAGCCCTGTAACGCCTATTCGATTGCCGAGGCTACCGGCCTGCCGCGCGAAACGGTGCGGCGCAAGATCGGGCGTCTGGAGGAGCTGGGGTGGGTAACGCGTGTGCCGGAAGGTGGGGTGGTGGTGAGTGGTCGCTGTA
>JAXMFR010000016.1:0-60708 GCA_046347685.1 Chitinivorax sp. | reverse complement strand
AAGGGGCCACCGACCGGCATCATCGTTGAGCGCGAACGCCTCGACAAATATGGCCGTCCGTTGCTGGGCGCTACCATGAAACCGAAGCTCGGCCTGTCGGGCCGCAACTACGGCCGGGTGGTGTACGAAGGCCTGACGGGTGGCCTGGATTTCACCAAGGATGACGAAAACATCAACTCGCAGCCGTTCATGCACTGGCGCGATCGCTTCCTGTTCTGCATGGAAGCGGTGAACAAGGCCGGCACCAACAGCGGCGAGGTCAAGGGCCACTATCTGAACGTGACCGCCGCCACCATGGAAGACATGTACGAGCGGGCGGAAATGGCCAAACAGCTAGGCTCGGTGGTGATCATGATCGACCTGGTGGTGGGTTGGACCGCGATTCAGTCGATGGCCAACTGGTGCCGCAAAAACGACATGATCCTGCACATGCACCGCGCCGGCCACGGCACTTACACCCGGCAGAAAAACCACGGTGTATCGTTCCGCGTCATCGCAAAATGGCTGCGTCTGGCCGGCGTTGATCACCTGCATGCCGGCACCGCAGTGGGCAAGCTGGAAGGTGACCCGAATACGGTACAGGGCTATTACAACGTCTGCCGCGAGGCATTCACCAGGCAGGATCTGCAGCGCGGCATTTTCTTCGATCAGGATTGGGCCGACCTGCGCCGCGTGATGCCGGTCGCTTCCGGCGGTATCCATGCCGGGCAGATGCACCAGTTGCTCGACCTGTTCGGTGACGACGTGGTGTTGCAGTTTGGCGGCGGCACTATCGGCCATCCGGGCGGCATTCAGGCTGGCGCAATTGCCAACCGCGTAGCGCTGGAAACCATGGTCAAGGCGCGTAACGAAGGCCGCGATATCGCCAGCGAAGGCCCGCAAATCCTGCTCGACGCGGCCAAATGGTGTACGCCGTTGCGTCAGGCGCTGGATACCTGGAAGGATGTCAGCTTCAACTACGCATCTACCGATACGCCAGACTTTGTTCCGACCCCCACTGCATCGTAAGGATTGGCAAACATGAAAATCACTCAAGGCACTTTTTCCTTTCTGCCGGATCTGAGCGACGACGAAATCCGCGCGCAGATGGAATATGCGTTGCAGCAAGGCTGGTCGCTGTCGGTGGAATATACCGACGACCCGCACCCGCGCAATTGCTACTGGGAAATGTTCGGCACGCCGATGTTCGACCTGCACGATGCCGCCGGTGCGATGCTGGAATTGCAGGAATGTCGCAAGACCTTCCCCAATCACTACATCAAGATCAACGCTTTTGATTCGACGCGGGGCATTGAATCGATTCGCCTGTCGTTCATCGTCAACCGCCCGGCCAGCGAGCCCGGCTTTGGCCTGGTCCGCCAGGAAGGCGAGAGCCGCATGGTGCGTTACACCACCCAGGGTTATGCGGTGCAGCGCCCGGCCGGCGAGCGTTATTGATTTGCAATCGTGATGGCGGCGCACCGTAAGGGTGCGCCGCGCTTGCATTTTTACTAGCCGCGAGACACTATCGTGCAGGTTGCCAATGTCATTTCTGCGCCGGATGCCGAAGCCACGCCGGCTTCGGTCAATCTGGCCGAGCTGTACCGTCAGAGCGATATCCAGTCGCTGTTTGACGAGCTGGCACGCGACTTTGTCGGGCTGGCACCGGTAAAAACACGTATCCGTGAAACCGCTGCCTTGCTGCTGGTGGAAAAGGCCCGCAACCAGCTGGGCCTGACCGGCAGTGCGCCACCGTTGCACATGTCGTTTACCGGCAACCCCGGCACCGGCAAAACCACGGTGGCAATGCGCATGGCGCAAATCCTGCACCGGCTCGGTTATGTGCGCAAAGGCCATCTGGTGGCAGTCACGCGCGATGATCTGGTGGGGCAGTATATTGGCCACACCGCGCCCAAAACCAAGGAGGTGATCAAGAAGGCGATGGGCGGGGTGTTGTTCATCGACGAGGCGTATTACCTGTATCGTCCGGAAAACGAGCGCGATTACGGCCAGGAAGCGATTGAAATCCTGCTGCAGGTGATGGAAAACCAGCGTGATGATCTGGTGGTGATTCTGGCCGGTTACAAAGACCGCATGAACACCTTTTTCCAGAGCAATCCCGGCATGGCATCGCGCATCGCGCATCACATCGATTTTCCCGATTATTCGGCCGACGAGCTGTACGAGATATCGCTGCTGATGCTGGACAAGCTGCAATACCGACTCAGCCCGGCGGCAGAGGGCGCACTGCGTGATTACATCGAACTGCGCATGTTGCAGCCGCAGTTCGCCAATGCCCGTTCGCTGCGCAATGCGCTGGATCGGGCGCGCCTGCGCGCCGCCAACCGGGTGTTTGCCGCCATGAGCCCGGCGCTGGATCGCAATGCGCTGATGACGCTGGAAGAAAGTGATATTCGCCAGAGCCGTGTGTTTAGCGGCGGCGTGCTGGATAGGGCCTGAGCCGATAGTGCCAGGGCCAGATCGACCCGCAACATAAGCGGGCGATGCAAAACAATACAAAGAGGAAGTGCTGGAGGAGATATGTATAGTGGCAGAACGAACGTCAACAAGTTCATCATTGAACAGGCGCAGGCCAATCCGGCGCTGGCGGGGGATTTCGCTGCGCTGATCAGCGACGTGGTGCGTGCCTGCAAGACCATTGCCCACGCAGTGGCACGCGGCGAGCTGGGGCGTGTGACCGAGTCCAGCAACGATAGCGAACCGCGGCAAAGGCTGGCGCGGCTGGCCAACGATGCCTTTCTGCGCCATTGCGAATGGGGTGGACACCTGGCCGGTATGGCCTCCAAGGCGTTGGATGGCCCGTATCTGATTCCGCAGGAATATCCGCGTGGTAAACACCTGCTGGTATTCGATCCGATCGATGGCTATCTGAATACCGACGTCAACATTTCGGTGGGCAGCATTTTTTCGGTGCTGCGTTGCGCCGATGGTATCGAAACGCCCACCCACGAGGACTTCCTGCAACCCGGCACACGCCAGATTGCCGCCGGTTATGCGCTGTACGGCCCGGCTACCATGTTTGTGCTGACTGTCGGCACTGGCGTATTCGGTTTTACGCTCGACCCGGAGCTGGGCGAGTTCATCCTCACCCATCCACGCATGAGCATTGCCGAAGACACGCGCGAGGTGTCGGTCAATATGTCCAATGAGCGCTTCTGGGAAAAACCGGTGCAGCGTTATGTGCGCGAATGCATGACCGGCCAGGCCGGGGTGCGCGGTACGGATTTCAATATGCGCTGGATTGCCTCGCTGGTGGCGGACATGCACCGGATTTTCCTGCGTGGTGGTGTGTTTCTCTATCCGCGCGACAGCCGCGATGCCGGACGTATTGGCCGCCTGCGGCTGATGTTTGAGGCCAACCCGATTGCCTTGCTGGTGGAGCAGGCGGGCGGCATGGCCTCCACCGGGCGTTGCCGGGTGCTGGATTTGCACCCGCGCGAATTGCACGAACGTGGCCCGGTGATTTTTGGCTCGCGCAACGAGGTTTGCCGGCTGCTGCGTTATCACGCCGAGGCCGACAGTGGTGAAGACGAACCCTTTACCTCGCCGCTGTTTGGCACCCGCTCGTTGTTCATCACCACCTGACAGCAGGCTTTGGGCTTTCAGACGCTGTTCACGATCCGGTGCGAGCCGCCCTTGGCTGGGCGAATCGCTCTGCTTCGACCCCGTTAAGGGGCGCATTGCCTGGCTATGAACAGCATCGCGTTGCGATGGCCGTGGTCCATCGCCAAAACAAAAAATAATTGAATCAGGGGAGCAATATGTCGATCAAACATCCGGTTGTGGCGGTCACCGGCTCGTCAGGCGCCGGCACCACTTCGGTGACCAAAACCTTTCAGCACATTTTCCGTCGCGAAAAAATCAATGCAGCGATTGTCGAGGGTGATGCCTTTCATCGTTATGACCGCGAGGGCATGAAAGTCGCCACGCGTGAGGCCAATGCCGCGGGTAACCTCAATTTCAGCCATTTCGGCCCCGAGGCCAATCTGCTGGAGGAGCTGGAAGGCTTGTTCCGCCAGTATGGCGAAAGCGGCACCGGCCGCGTGCGCAAATACCTGCACGACGACGAAGAGGCGCGCCCGTACGGCCAGCCACCCGGCACCTTTACCCCGTGGGAAGAACTCTCGCCCAACCACGACATGCTGTTTTACGAAGGCCTGCACGGCGCGGCCATTTCCGACCGCGTGAACGTGGCGCAACACGTGGATTTGCGCGTGGGCGTGGTGCCGATCATCAATCTGGAATGGATTCAGAAACTGCAGCGCGACAAGCAACGCCGTGGTTATTCCACCGAAGCGGTGATGGATACCATCCTGCGGCGCATGCCCGATTATGTGAACTATATCTGCCCGCAGTTTTCGGAAACCCACATCAATTTCCAGCGCGTGCCGACGGTAGATACTTCCAACCCGTTCACCGCGCGTTACATCCCGACGCCGGACGAAAGCTTCATCGTTATCCGCTTCAAAAACCCCAAGGGCATCGATTTCCCCTACCTGCTGTCGATGGTGCACGACTCTTTCATGTCACGCCCCAACATCATCGTCGTGCCGGGCGGCAAGATGGAACTGGCGATGCAGCTGATTTTCACGCCGCTGATCCTGCAACTGATGGACAAGAAACGCCGCGCTGGCTGATCGCCGCCACAGCCATTGTCGTAGGTCGGACTTCAGTCCGACGCAGTCGCTAACATTAGGCACCGCGTCGGACTGAAGTCCGACCTACACTCGCTTCTGCAGGCGACATTACCCACGTTTTGGCAACTTGCCTGCAAGCCTCACCCACATTGCCCTGCAGGCCGGCCTGCAAGGCAATGGCAGAGCGGGCTGCAGGCCTGTCTTGAATGATGGAAAAGGCTTCCCGCCTGCGTTGCTTGCCGTTATGCTGCGGACATTGTGTTTGAGGAGAAAACCGCCATGCGCTTGGCTGTCCGTCATGTTCGTCCGCTCTTGTGCCTGTTGCCCTTAACCCTGGCTGCCTGTGCCAGCAGTGGCAAGTCCGGCGAAGACAATTTTCCGCAACCTGCCGTGTGTGACGGTGTGCCGCCGTCCGCGCCGGCGACGCAGCTGATCAGTGTGCGTGGTCACGCGCTGGCGGTGGCCGAGGCGGGTGATCCGGCCGGGTTTCCTGTGTTTTATGCCCATGGCAACCCCGGCTCGCGTCTGGAGCTGGCCTTGCTCGATGCCGATGCACGCCGCCACGGTTATCGCCTGATTGGCTTCGATCGCCCCGGTTTTGGTCAGAGCCCTTATCTGGCCCCCTACAGCCTCAAGGATTTTGCTGACGATACGGTGGCGCTGGCCGACCTCAAGGGGCTGGCACGTTTTGGCTTGATCGGCTGGTCGAGCGGCGGGCCGCCGGTGCTGGCAGCCAGCAACTATTACCCGCAGCGGGTGGCGTTTACCTTTTCGATTGCCGGCTATACGGATTTTTCGCGTTTTCCCGATGCGCGCCAGTTCATGGCCGATCACGGCTTGCCCGGATCAAAAATGGCGGAAAAGCGGCCGCTGTTGTTTGACCTGACCATCTGGGGCGTGCGCCGCGCCGATCTGCATCGCCCGGATTTTTATCTGCGTACCGCCAGGGAAGAACTGCCTGCATTCGATAAACAGCAACTGGAGGCGCCGGCCCATGCCTGCCTGTTCATGCGCACCCAGCAGGAGGGGCTGCGCCAGGGCAGTGATGGCGCGGTACAGGATCTGAAAGTGCAGTGGCAGGCCTGGGATTACGACATGACCAAGCTGGCAGCACCGGTGGAAGTGGTGCAGGGGCAGGCCGACCCGTTTGTGCCGTATCAGTTTGGCCAGCACCTGGCAGCCAATCTGCCCAATGCAACCCTGCACCTGTTGCCGGAAAAAGGCCATCTGTTGCCGTTCTCCGCCGAGTTTCGCGAATGGCTGTTCGGGCGTGCCGACAGCTTGCGTGGCAAAGTGCAGGTCAAATAAAAAACGGCAGCTTCAAGCTGCCGTTTTTCTTGGTTGGTATTGCCTTATTTCTTGACGGTTTTCTTGCCCGCTGCCGGCGCTGCGGCACCCGCTGACGAAGTCACCTGTTTGTCACCCTGGAAGGTGTTTTCCACCAGCGGTGGGCCATCCACTTGCGGCACATGGCACTGCAGGCAGTTGTGGCGGCGCGACGACACTTCCGGCAGCTTGTTGCCGTCACGGTCGTAGAAGTGGCTGTCACCAATCTTCACCGCTTTTTTCTCTTTGTATTTTTCCGGGCCGTGGCAGCCGAGACACTGGTTCTCTTCGAGATTGATGTCGTCAAAGTTGTTGGTGGCATGCGGGATCACCGGTGGCTGGGTGCTGAAGGTGCGGGTGACCGGCGCGGTGGTGCCGGGGCGCTTGGTCGAGGCGTTTTTGACTTCCGGGGCCACGTCTTCGGCACTGGTATCAATGCCGCGCATCGATTTTACTGCCGCTGCCGTGTCTGCTGCCAGAGCAGAGGCGCCGGAAAACGCCAGCATCGCGGTCAGCAGAGCGGCCAGAGTGTTACGGTGGATAGGTTTCATCGTCTTTGCTCCATGCTAGTTGTTTGGGCTCGCGTCGGCCGCATCGGCGGGACGATTGGCGAGGGCGATACGAAAACGGAATACATCCTTGCCGCAGACGTCGATACAACGTCCGCATTTACTGCAGTCAACATCATTAATCAGTGGGCCGACACCCTTGGCCTCGCCACGCAGCGGCGGGGTGATCACCTGTGGTTCCGGGCATACGGCAAAACAATCCATGCAATCGTTGCAGGCTGCGCGTTTTTCGGCGCTGACATGTACCGGGCTGGCTTTGCCGAGCAGCCCATAAAACGCGCCGACCGGACACAGGTGGCCACACCAGGCACGCTGGCTGCCAAACACGTCGAACAGGAAGATGGCGAGAATGATCAGCCAGCCCCAGCCCATGCCGAAAATCAGGCCGCGATGCAGCATCGATACCGGGTTGACCAGCTCCCATGCCAGTGTGCCGGTGATGGCGGTCAGCGCTAGCACGCCACCCAGTATCCACAGCCGCAGCTTGCGCGGGATACGCACTCCACCCTTGATGCGCAGCTTGGCGCGTAGCCAGGCGGCGGTGTCGGTGACGATATTCATCGGGCACACCCAGCCGCAGAACATGCGCCCACCCACCAGCAGGTAAAACGCCAGCACGATCGCCGCGCCAATCCAGGCGGTGCGATACGGCATCTGCCCGGCTGCCAGCATTTGCAGCAGATACAGCGGGTCGGTCAGCGGCAGTGTTTTCAGCGTCAGGCTGCTGTTGAGGTTGCCGCTGACTACCCAGACACCGCCCAGCGGCCCGAGCAGAAACAGCCCGAGAATGCCCAGTTGCGACAGCCGGCGCATGATCCACCATTTGCCGATTGCGCGGTTGCCGCCTTCAACCGAAACAGGTGCCTGGCTCATAGCTGATTCCCCTGTTTCGCCGGTGGCAGGCCGCCGGGCGTACTGCCGGGGGCTGCGTCAGGCGTGGCTTCCGGCATGCGATCCGGCAGGTCGATAATACCCTGTTCCTCGATCAGCGATTTGCCGGCTTTTTTCTTTTCTTCCCAGCCCAGCCGGTAATGTTTGCCGGCTTCGGCCTTGGCCAATGGTCGCGGCAATACCTTGATTGCCGGTACGTCGAGCACGCAACCTTTTTCGCACTTGCCACAACCGGTGCAGATATCCGAATGCACGGTGGGGATAAACATCGCGTGTTTATCGGTGCGGGCGTTGTGTTGCTGCTCGAGCGTAATCGCCTTGTCGATCAGCGGGCAAACGCGGTAACACACGTCGCAGCGCAGGCCGAGGAAGTTGAGGCAGGTTTCGTGGTCGATCAGCACTGCCAGGCCCATCTGCGCCTTGTTGATATCGGTCAGGCTATGATCCAGCGCGCCACTGGGGCAGGCTTTGACACACGGAATGTCTTCACACATTTCGCATGGCAGGTTGCGCGCCACAAAATACGGCGTACCGGTGGCCACAGGCTCGCCCGGCGTTGCCAGCTTCAATATGTGATACGGGCAATCACGCACACACAGGCCGCAGCGGATGCAGGCGCCGAGAAAATCGTGCTCCGGCAAAGCGCCCGGCGGACGAATCGCGCCCGGTGGCAGTGCTTGTGTCTGGTGCGAATACAGCCCCAGGCACAAGCCGGCCAAGCTCAAGCCACAAGCGGTCTTGCTGGCATCCAGCAGAAACTCGCGGCGAGCGGGCGATGTCGGTGGTTTTGGTGTCTTGTCTGTCATGATGTTTCAGCCCTTGTTGGCTGTGGTCAGCAGGCCTGTTTGCGACCCGCTCACCACAACCCCGGCCCGCAGGCCGGGAGCATGTCTGCTGTTTAAACCTTGACGATCTTCACTGCACACTTCTTGAAGTCGGTCTCTTTCGAGATCGGGCAAGTTGCGTCCAGAGTCAGCTTGTTGACCAGGCGGTGTTCGTCAAAGAACGGCACGAATACCAAGCCAACCGGCGGCTTGTTACGGCCACGGGTTTCCACGCGGGTGGTGATTTCACCGCGACGCGATACCACTTTCACCGTGTCGCCACGCTTCAGACCACGTTTTTCCGCATCTTCCGGATGCATGAACACCCAAGCGTCAGGGAAGGCCTTGTACAACTCCGGCACGCGGCGAGTCATCGAGCCAGTGTGCCAGTGTTCCAGCACGCGACCGGTACACAGCCACAGATCGTAGTCCTTGTCCGGTTGCTCGGCGGCAGGCTGATACGGCAGGGCGAAAATGTTGGCCTTTCCATCGGCGTTGCCGTAGAACTTCACGCCTTCACCAGCCTTGACGTATGGGTCGTAACCCTCGCGGAAGCGCCACAGCGTTTCTTTGCCATCCACCACTGGCCAGCGCAGACCACGTGCCTTGTGGTAAACGTCGAAGTTGGCCAGATCGTGACCATGACCGCGACCGAATTCGGCGTATTCCTCGAACAAGCCTTTCTGCACGTAATAGCCGAAGGCTTGCGATTCATCGTTGCTGTAGTCTTTCCAGGCGTGAGCATTGACCTTCTTCATGTCGTTCAGGTCGAACTTGTTGACCACGCCGTTGGCAAACAGCACGTCATACATGGTTTTACCCTTGTATTGCGGCGCCTTGTCCAGCAGCTCCGGCGTCCACACTTCTTCCATTTTGAAGCGCTTGGAGAATTCCATGAATTGCCACAGGTCGGAACGTGCCTGACCCGGAGCCTTCACCTGCTGGCGCCATGCCTGGGTACGACGCTCGGCATTGCCGAATGCGCCTTCTTTTTCCATCCACATTGCTGCAGGCAGAATCAGGTCGGCAGCCAGTGCCGATACGGTCGGATACACGTCGGAATGCACGGTAAACACCGCCGGATTGCGCCAGCCCGGATAGGTTTCGCCATTGATGTTCGGGCCAGCCTGCATATTGTTGTTGGTGGTACACCAGAAGAAGCCCAGCTTGCCGTCTTTCAGTGCGCGGCTCTGGGCCACTGCGTGCAGGCCGATCCAGTCGGGCACGGTGCCGGCTGGCAGTTTCCAGATACCTTCGGTGATTTCGCGGTGCTTCTGGTTGGTCACCACCATGTCGGCTGGCAGGCGATGCGCAAAGGTACCTACTTCACGTGCGGTGCCGCATGCGGAAGGTTGGCCGGTGAGCGAGAACGGCCCGTTGCCCGGCTCGGAAATCTTGCCGGTCAGCAGGTGCACGTTGTAGATCATGTTGTTGACCCAGGTGCCGCGGGTATGCTGGTTGAAACCCATGGTCCAGTAGGAGCAGACCTTGGTTTTCGGATCAGCGTAGGCTTTGGCCAGGGCTTCCAGATTTTCCTTCGGCACGCCGGATAGCTGGGAGGTATACTCCAGCGTATAGGTCGAAACGAATTTCTTGAACTCTTCGAAGTCGATCGGTGTCGAGTTGTTCGGATTGCCTTTTGGCTTGCCGTCGGCACCCGGATAACCGTTGTTCTTTTCGTTGACTTCCAGCGGGTGGTTCGGGCGCAGGCCGTAACCAATGTCGGTGACGCCTTTCTTGAAGTTGACGTTCTTCTTCACGAACGCTTCGTTCACCGCTCCGTTCTGGATGATGTAGTTACAGATGTAGTTGAGGATCGCCAGATCGCTCTGCGGCTTGAAGATCAGTTCATTGTCAGCCAGCTCGGTGGAACGATGGCCGAAAGTCGACAACACATGAATTTTCACGTGTTTGGCGGTCAGACGGCGATCAGTGATGCGCGACCAGAGGATCGGGTGCATTTCCGCCATGTTCGAGCCCCACAACACGAATGCGTCGGCTTTTTCCATGTCGTCGTAGCAGCCCATTGGCTCATCGATACCGAAGGTGCGCATGAAACCGGCCACGGCCGAAGCCATACAGTGACGCGCATTCGGATCCAGATTGTTGCTGCGGAAACCGGCCTTGAACAGCTTGGCGGCAGCATAACCTTCCCAGATGGTCCATTGGCCGGAGCCAAACATCGCAATGTTTTTCGGGCCGCCGGCCTTGAGCGATGCCTTGCATTTTTCGGCCATGATGTCGAACGCCTGATCCCAGGAGATCGGGGTGAATTCGCCATTCTTGTCGAACTTGCCATCTTTCATGCGCAGCAACGGCTGGGTCAGGCGATCCTTGCCGTACATGATTTTCGACAGAAAGTAACCCTTGATACAGTTGAGGCCCTTGTTGACCGGGGCATCCGGGTCGCCCTGGGTGGCCACCACACGGCCATCCTTGACGCCGACCAGTACACCGCAGCCGGTGCCGCAGAAACGACAGGTTCCTTTATCCCAGCGGATGCCGTCCGCACCCGGCTTGGCAACCGTGGCGGCTACCGCAATCGGAATCTGCACGCCAGCGGCGGTGGCAGTGGCGGTCACCGCACTGTTTTTGATGAAGTCACGACGGGTAAGGCTCATGGTTGAATCTCCTGTTCAAGCGCTGCATCTTCTTCAAAATGGTGGTAGACCATCGACGCCGACAATACGCCAGGCAATTGGCGGATTTGTTCAAAGCGCTCGGTGGTGGCGCGGTCGTCGCTGGCCTCGATGGTGACCACCATTTTGTGATCAGGGCTGATGGCATGGATTTCTACGCCGCCCATATCGTCGAGCCCGGTCTGGACCACGGGTAAATGATCGGGGTGAGCATGCACCACGATGCCGGAAATGTTCACTTCGACCCCCTCAATCTGAAAGACCATAGTAAGAATATGGTCGCAGCCGAAGATTGCGCTTGTCGCAGCCCTGCTGCCTTGATGGAAATCAAATTGCCGCACCGCATGTCTTGCTTTGGTCAAACTTGTTGCAATTAAGGCTCGGGTGCCCGGTGGGGCGTTGATAATTGTCAAGGTGGGGGAGGGGGGCTTTGCCTACACTGCGCTGCATGATTGCAAACACATCTTTGCCCCTGTTGCAGGTTCGGGGCGTTGCCAAACATTTTCAGCATGCGCCGGTGTTGCGCGGAGTGGATCTGGATCTGGCTGCCGGCGAGTGTTTTGCGCTGTTTGGCGCCAACGGTGCCGGCAAAAGCACCTTGCTGCGGGTGCTGGCGACATTGCAACGGCCCAATGCCGGACAATTCTCGATTTGCGGCCACGATGGCGTGGCACAGCGCGATTCGGCGCGACAGCATGTATTTGCAGTGGCGCATGGCAGCCATCATTACGATGAGTTGAGTGCGCTGGAAAATCTGCAGTTCGCATTAGGTCTGCGTGGCATCAAGCCGATGCCGGGGGCGCTGGAAGATGCCATGTCCAGAGTTGGCTTGCAGGCATTTGCCGGTGCGCGGGTGCGGGTGTTTTCCTCGGGTATGAAAAAGCGTCTGGCCTTGGCCAAGGCGATGTTGCTCAATCCGTCGCTGTTGTTGCTGGATGAGCCGTATGCGGCACTGGACGAAATCGGCGTGGCGCTGGTCAACGATTTTGTGCGTGCACGCCTCGCGGCTGGTGCCGCCATTCTGATGGTGTCGCATGATCGCCAGCTCAGTGCCCAGGTGGCAAGCCGGGTGGGGGTGTTGCGGCGCGGCAAGATCGACGAATGTAGCGTCGAGGAATTGCTGGAAGCGGAGGACTGGCTGCAATGAATGCCTTTATCGCCGCGGTGCGCGCCATTGTCTGGAAAGATCTCGCCAGTGAATGGCGCAGTCGCGAACAGATGGCATCGATGTTTTTCTTCGCCTTGCTGACGCTGTTCATTTTCAATTTTTCGTTGAGTCTCGATCCGGCCCAGGTGCGTGAGCTGATGCCGGGGCTGATCTGGATTGCCTTTTCGTTTACTGCGGTGATTGGTTTGGGGCGTTCTTTCATCGCCGAGCGAGAAAACGATTGTCTCGATGCGCTGTTGATGTCGCCGGCGCCAAAGGGCGCGCTGTATCTGGGCAAGCTGACTGCTAACCTGCTGTTTACATTGGCAGTAGAGGTGGTGTTGTTTCCGCTGTTCGTGCTGTTTTTCAATTTTGACCCGGGGCCGGACTGGCCCATGCTGCTGCCGGTGTTTGCGCTCGGCACGCTCGGGCTGGCGGCGCTCGGCACTTTATTTTCCGCGATGATGGTGCAAGTGCGGGCGCGCGAGCTGATGTTTCCTATTCTTACCCTGCCGCTGGCGTTTCCGGTGATCATCGGCGCGGTGCAGGCCACTGCGGCAGTACTGGCCGCCAAGCCGCTGGCGCACTATAGCGGCTGGCTGCAGTTGCTCACGGCATTCGATCTGGTGTTTGTGATTGTGGCTTATTGGACTTTTGAATTCGTACTGGAGAGCTGAGTGTTCAATCATTTATTCAAACTGGCACAACGGCTGGCGCCGTTGATCGGGCTGGCCGCATGGCTGGTGCTGGCCGCCGGGCTTTACTGGTCGTTGGTGAAAGCCCCGGCAGATTATTATCAGGGTGAAGTGGCACGGCTGATGAACCTGCATGTGCCGCTGGCGAAAACCTCCTTGCTGGCATACAGCGTGGCGTTTATCGCCAGTATCGCCTATCTCTGGAAACGTGCTGCATTGGCCGACCAGATTGCCCATGCGTCGATCGCCGTCGGCATTGTCTTTACCGGCTGCACGCTGATGTCCGGTTCGATCTGGGGTAAGCCGACCTGGAACGCATGGTGGACCTGGGATGCCCGGCTGGTGTCGTTTGCGGTGATGTTCCTGATGATGGCCGGCTACCTGATGCTGCGCACCTACGTCGAAGACCCGGAACGTCAGGCGCGCTTTGCCGCGGTGCTGGCGCTGGTTGGCTTTATCGACCTGCCGGTGATCCATCTGTCGGTGCGCTGGTGGCGCACGCTGCACCAGCCTGCCTCGTTCAAGGGCGCAGGCGGCATTGCGATTGCCCCGGAAATGCTCACCTCGCTGGCGCTGATGGCCGCCGGCATGATGCTGCTGTTTACCTATCTGACCCTGCTTTACACCCGCCGTCTGCAACTGCAGGCGCAACTGGAACAAAAGCAGCGCCAGCAACTGACAGTGGGTTGCACAATGATCAATCTGATTCGCTGGGGATTGGCGCTGGCTGCGTTGCTGGCTGCGGTAACGGCGAGCTGGCAACGTTATCAGGCACAGGTGGCGCCGATTGCGCCGGGTAGCTACGCGCAGCAGGCTGCGGGTAGCCATGTCCACTTGCTGGGCCGTATCGGCGGTGGTTCGCTGAAAGCCGAAGCAGGTGCCTTGCAGTTTGTGCTGGATATTGACGGGCAACAGGTGCCGGTGCGCTACACCGGTGCCGATGGCGATAGCGATGCGCGAGCTGAAAACCATGCTGGTAGGCGGCGTGCGTCAGGCTGATGGCAATCTGGCTGCCGACTTTGTCGGCATCAACCCGCAATATGGCTATGTGGCTGCCGGCTTTGGCCTGGTGCTGTGTGTATTGTTGCTGCGCACGCTGACACTGGAGCTGAAGTTGCGCAAGCTGGAACGGGAGGCGGCATGAATCGCAAAATTGGCATTGTCGGTAGCGCTGGTGGTGGCCGGCATCGTCGGCTATCTGGCCTGGGGCAGTTTCAGCGATTCGCTGGTGTATTTCTACACTCCGGCCGAAGTGGTGAAACTGACGCCCGGCGCAGGAAAACGACCGGATTCAGGTCGGTGGCATGGTGGTCTGGGGCAGTATGAAGGTCAAGCCACAAGACACTGAAATCGAATTTCTGCTCACCGACGGTGAAAAAACCATTCCGGTGCGTTATGTCCAGGTGAAAGCGCCCGATCTGTTTACCGAAGGGCAGGAGTGCGGTGGTGGAAGGTTTCTGGCGCCAGTCGGGCCGCTTTGAAGCCAAACTGATCATGGCCAAACATTCGGAAGACTACATGCCGGTGGAAATGAAGCGCGCCGGCAAGGAAATGCCGAAAGAAGACCTGATCAAAACCCTGAAGCAGTAGGTTCTGTTGACGTAAGTTTCGCGGCTGCGCTGGCGGGTAAAACGCCAGCCACGGGCATGCGACGCAGCTAATAGTGGACTATTTGCAAGGAGCATAACGCAGTGGATGGCGTTTTTACCTACCAGCCCGAAGGGTTTGACGCACTTCGGGCACAAAACCGTGTCGTAAACCGCTTGTGCAGATCACTGCACGGCACGTTTTACTCCTTGTTTTGTATCCCGAATTGCGTCAAACGCAGTCGTGAAACTTACGTCAACAGAACCTAAACCATGTATCTCGCTATTGGACATTTTGCACTGAACCTGGCTTTGTGCCTGACGCTGGCCGGTATCGGTGCAGCGCTCGCAGCATTGCGCGGATCACCCGGCTGGGCGCGCTCGGCACGGCAATCGGTGTTTCTGGTGTTTATCACCCTCAGCATCAGTATCGGCATTCTCGAGTATGCCTTCCTCAGCCACGATTACGCGCTGGATTATGTCGCTGCGCATTCCAGCAACGATCTGCCGCTGTTCTATCTGGCCACCGCGCTGTGGGGCGGGCATGAGGGCTCATTGCTGCTCTGGGTGTGGATCCTGTCGCTGTATGCCGCCGTAGCCGCATGGCGCCACTGGTCGACCCACCCGCGCACCATGCCATATCTGTTGCTGATTTCGCAGGCGGTGATGGCGGGCTTTCTGTGCCTGGTGAGCTTTTTGTCGAATCCCTTCACCATGGCCAGCGAGCGCTTGCCAGACGGTGCCGGCCTGAACCCGCTGCTGCAGGATCCGGGCATGGTGTTCCACCCGCCGTTCCTCTATATGGGTTATGTCGGTTTCACCATCCCGTTTGCGTTTGCCATGGCTGCGTTGCTGTCAGGGCGCGCTGACGCCGAGTGGATCAAGGCCACCCGCCGCTGGACCTTGTTCTCCTGGCTGATGCTGACCTTCGGCATTGCCATGGGGGGGTACTGGGCGTATTACGAGCTGGGCTGGGGCGGCTACTGGGCATGGGATCCAGTGGAAAACGCCTCGTTCATGCCGTGGCTGACCGGCACCGCTTTCCTGCATTCGGTGATGGTGCAGGAGACCCGGCGCATGTTCAAGGTCTGGAACGTATTCCTGATCATCATGACCTTTGCCCTGTCACTGCTGGGAACCTTCCTGGTGCGTTCCGGCGTGTTGTCGTCGGTGCATTCGTTTGCCGCCGATCCTTCGCGCGGCATGTATATCCTGCTGTTCATGACCGTGGTGCTGGTGCTGTCGTTCGGTGCATTGATTCTGCGGGCTTCCAAACTGTCGGCCGAATCCCGGCTTGATTCACTGCTGTCGCGTGAGTCGGCATTCCTCTACAACAATCTGTTTTTCCTGGTGGCAACTGCCACCGTGTTTGCCGGCACTTTGTATCCGCTGGCACTGGAAGCCTTTACCGGCGGCAAAGTCACTGTTGGTGCGCCGTATTACAACACCGTGTTTACCCCGGTGATGCTGGCGATGACTGCGCTGATGGGTATTGGCCCGTTGATTCCGTGGCGTACCGTCAGCCTGCAGCGCTTTCGCCGCGAGATGCTGACGCCGGTTCTGGGCGCTGTCATCGGCGTTGTTGTCAGTGTGCTGGCCGGCATTCATGCAGTGTATCCACTGGTTGGGCTGGGGCTGGCTTATTTTGTTGCCTTGTCGATTGTGGTTGACCTGCTCAGCGCGGCCCGTGCCCTGCGCAAGCGTGACGGTTGTGGCTGGTTGCCATCGCTGCCACTGGCCATCTGGGGCAATAAGCGTCGTTTTGGTGGACAGATTGTGCATGCCGGGGTGGTGCTGGTGATTCTCGGCCTGATCGGCTCCAACGCCTTCAAGGAAGAAAAGGAGCTGATGCTGAAACCGGGTGACAGCTTTCAGTTGGGCCCGTATCAGGTGCGCTTTGACGGTGTGAAAGAGCACCGTGGTGCCAACTATGACGCGATCACCGGGCGTTTTGTGGTGCTGGACGGCGGACGTGAGCTGGTTATGAACCCCGAGCGCCGGCAGTACCGCAATTCGCGCATGCCGACCACCGAAGCGGCGATTAACGACAACTGGTGGCGTGATGTGTATCTGGCGCTGGGCAACGAAGCCGATGGCGCCTGGGCGGTGAAGGCGTTTCTCAATCCGCTGGTGAAGTGGCTGTGGGCGGGCATTGTTGTCATGGGGCTGGGCACGCTGTTGGCCATGTCGCATGGACGCCGCAAGGAGGGCAAGGCATGAAAGCCTGGATGAAATGGTTGCTGGCCTTGGCTTTGCTGCTGCTGATTGGTTTGTTCTGGCGCGGTCTGCAGTCCAACCCGCGACATATCCCTTCAGTGCTGTTGGGGCATCCGGCGGCCGGCTTTACCGCTGCTGCGCTGGATGATGGCCGTGAAATCAAACTGGATCAGTACCGTGGCAAGGTGTTGTTGCTGAATTTCTGGGCGTCGTGGTGCACCGAATGTGCTGCGGAACACGCCACATTATTGAAGCTGGCGCGTGATTACCAGTCCAATCCGGATTTCGCCATGCTCGGCGTGGTGTATCAGGATCAACCGGAAGACGCGCGTGCCTTCCTGCAGAAGAAGGGATCTGCGTTTCCCAGCGTCATCGACGCCAAGGGGCAGATCGGCATTGACTACGGCGTGTATGGCGTACCCGAGACATTCCTGATTGATCGCCAGGGCAAGATCATCTGCAAGCAGTTTGGCCCGATCACCGGTGCGGAAGAAACCAAGGTGCGCAAGCGCTGGCTGGATACATTGCTGGCCGGCAAGGAGTTGAAATCATGCGAATAGGCACAGCCCTGGCCGGGCTGCTTTTGGCTGGCGCCTGTCTGGCCAATCAGGTGCAGGAATCAAAAGTCGATGCACAGACGCGCGAGCTGGCGCGTGAATTGCGCTGCACGGTATGCCAGAGCGAAACCCTGTGGGAGTCGAATTCAACACTGGCGCAACAGATGCGCGCGCTGATCCGCGAGAAGTTGCAGCAGGGACAATCACCGCAGCAGGTAAAAGACTTTTTATTTCAGCGATATGGCGACTATATTCTGATGAAGCCGCGTTTCAGCGGCGCCCATATCGCACTCTGGTTGTTGCCTCTGGTGCTGCTGCTGGCGGGAGGGTTTGCATTGTGGCGCACGCTGTTGCGCTGGAAGCAGCCTGACGCTGCGCCAATGTCGCCCGGCGCAGATTCCTTGCCTGCAGAAATGCGGGCGCGCATCGATAAAGAGCTGCAACAGGCGGAGGATGAATCATGAACCCGCTATGGATCATGGGCACCATGTTGGTGGTGTGCGTTATCTGGCTGGTATGGCCATTGTGCTGGAAACCGGGGGCACCGTTGCCGGCCGGGATTGAGGACGATGCTTCCGAGCGACACCAGTTGCAGGCAGAAAAACGTCGCCTGGTGGCAGAAATCAAGCGCTTGCGTGCAGAGCAGGCGGAAGGTCGGCAGGACGACGACAGTGCTCGGCGCCCGCTGGCAGATAGCGAGGCGGCACTGGCGCGCTTGTTGCAACAAATTGATCAGATTGGCAATCGGCCGCCGCCATCAACGGTGCTGTTGAGCGAACCTGCGCACTGGCTGGCAGCTTTGTTGCTGGCTGCCACAGTGGCAACGGCGGCATCCATGTTGTTCCGTCGACAGTGGCGTGATCCTCCTGCCGCACCTGCCTCGACCATGCCCAAGGACATCGGCGAGATGATCAGTCGACTGGAACAGAGGCTGGCACGTGAACCGGATTCGTTTACCGGCTGGGTGATGGCCGGGCGTACCTATGGCTCACTTGGCGACAAGGAAAAGGCGCGTCAGGCGTGGGCCAATGCCTACCGTCTGAAGCCGGAGAGCCGTGAAGCGCGCTTCCAGCATGCTATCGGCCTGCTGGAGCTGGGTGAAGAGCGCCATTATCAGGCGGCACTGGCTCATTTTGACGCTTTGCTGCCCGAGCAAAAGGATTCGGTGGAACTGGGCTGGTATCGCGGTTTGGCACTGTTCAGCCTGAAGCAGTTCACGGCTGCTCGTACACAGTGGCAGCAGGTGCTGGAAATGCTGCCGCCGGAAGGCGAGGAGCACGATATGGTGGTGGACGCCATCCAGCGTGCGAGCAATGGCGGCCGGGGCAAGGCGGAATGAAGCGCCTGCTGCTGATCCTTGCCGTGTGTTGGTCTGCGTCGGCCGCGGCTCAGGCATTTGATCCCGATACACCTTATTTCTTTGAAAATTTTGATCCGCAGCAGAAGCCCTGGAGCCCGGGGCGAGACATGAATATCGAAGAGGTATTCAAGAATTTTGAATATTTCGAAGTGGTCTTCGGACGCGATGGTGTACTCAAAGTCAGCACCATTCGTCAGGGGAAACGCAGTGACGTGCGGCTTTACCGGCGCTTGCCCGATGGCGGGCTGATGCCAGTGGAGCTGCCCGCCGCTGCGAAATAAACGGCTGGCTTCGTTGTTTTTCACAAGCTGGCCGGGCGACAGCTGTCCGGATGTGAGTAGCAAATTTGACATTGATCAATTCGTTGACCCTAAAAGCAGTAGGGGCGAACAAAAGCTTGATACCTGTCAATGCTCGAAAAGCCGGGCGGCACAAAAATGGGGCGCGTAAAACAGGTGACCTTGTATGAATAGGGCTCAAGGTCAATTGGTTTCCTTCAAACGAACGGGGGGTTAAATGAAAGTGAAATTTGGTTTGTCCGCCATTGCATTGGCGTTGCTGAGTGGTCTGGCTGCTGCTGAAGCGGCACCTGCCGCCGCAGGTGGTGTTGCTCCGGAAGCGCTGGATGCAACCAAGAAAATTTATTTTGAACGTTGTGCCGGTTGTCACGGCGTGTTGCGTAAAGGTGCGACCGGTAAAAACCTGGAGCCAGCCAACACCCAGAAACTGGGTCAGACTCGTCTGGAAAAAATCGTTGCTTACGGTACCGAAGGTGGTATGCCGAACTTCGAAGACATCCTGACCAAGGAAGAGATCACCAATATCTCGAAATACATCATGCAGACGCCGGATAATCCGCCGGAATGGGGCATGAAAGAGCTGAACGAGAGCTGGAAACTGGTTATCAAGCCGGAAGACCGCCCGAAGAAGCAACTGAACAAGGTCAATCTGAAGAATGTGTTCTCGGTAACACTGCGTGATACCGGCGAAGTAGCGCTGATCGACGGCGACACCAAGCAGATCTGGGGTATCGTTAAAACCGGTTACGCTGTGCACATTTCGCGTCTGTCGGCATCCGGTCGTTATGTTTACGTGATCGGTCGTGACGGCAAGCTGGATCTGATCGATATGTGGTTCGAAAAACCGACCGTGGTTGCGACCATCAAGATCGGTCTGGATGCCCGTTCGGTGGAAACTTCCAAGTTCAAGGGCTTTGAAGACAAGCTGGCGATTGCCGGTGGTTACTGGCCGCCGCAATACGTGATCATGGATGGCCAAACGCTGGAACCGAAGAAAGTGGTATCGACCCGCGGCATGACTGTTGACGGTGAATACCATCCGGAACCGCGCGTAGCTTCGATCGTGGCTTCGATGATCAAGCCGGAATGGGTTGTGAACGTGAAAGAAACCGGCATGATCAAGCTGGTTGACTACACCGACATCAACAACACCAAAGAAACCACCATCAACTCCGCCAAGTTCCTGCATGACGGCGGCTGGGATTCGACCAAGCGTTACTTCCTGGTTGCAGCCAATGCATCCAACAAGGTTGCCGTGGTTGATACCAAGGATGGCAAGCTGGCTGCACTGGTTGATACCAAGCCGAAACCGCACCCAGGTCGTGGCGCTAACTTTGTACATCCGAAATTTGGTCCGGTTTGGGCAACTTCCCACCTTGGTTCGGACGTGATCACCCTGATCGGTACTGATCCGGTGAAACACAAACAGTACGCCTGGAAAGTGGTTCAAGAGCTGAAAAACCACGGTGCCAATTCGCTGTTCGTGAAAACCCATCCGAAGTCGAACAACCTGTGGGCCGATGCACCGTTGAACCCGGAAACCGCCAATGCAGAATCGGTGACCGTGTATGACATCAAGAACCTGGATAAAGGTCCGGAAACCATCAACGTCGCAAAAATGGCCGGCCTGCCGGATACCAAGGCGGTGAAACGCGTGGTTCAGGGTGAATACAGTGCAGATGGTTCGGAAATCTGGTTCTCGATCTGGGCAGGTAAAACCGACCCGTCGGCAATCGTGGTTCTGGATGACAAGACTCGCAAGTTCAAGGCTGTGATCAAAGATCCGAAACTGATCACCCCGACTGGCAAGTTCAACGTCTACAACACCCAGCACGACATCTACTAAGCATGTCGTAACCGCCCGGCCTTGAGGGAGACCGGGCGGTTTTTTCCCGATTACAGAGGGCAGTCAAATGTCTAGCGATACAACAAAAAAAGGTTTCTTCGGCCGTATCCTGGCTGCACTACGCAAGCCTAGCGCCAAATATTCGGTGCTGGCCTTGTTTGGTGGCGGCATGATCGCCGGTATTATCTTCTGGGGTGGTTTCAATACTGCTATGGAAGCAACCAATACCCTGGATTTCTGTATTTCCTGTCACGAAATGCGCGACAACGTGTATCAGGAATACAAACAAACCATTCACTATTCCAATCGTACTGGCGTACGTGCGGTGTGCTCCGATTGCCACGTGCCGAAAGACTGGACCCACAAGATCATTCGCAAGATCCAGGCCAGCAAAGAGGTTTACGGCAAGATTGTCGGCACGATCAACACCCGGGAAAAATTCGAAGCCAAGCGATTGGAGCTGGCAACCCACGAATGGGCTCGCATGAAGGCCGCCGATTCGCGCGAATGCCGCAACTGTCACAGCTTCCAGGGCATGAATCCGGATGCGCAGAAACAGCGGGCACGCAAACAGCACGAAAATGCGCAACGCGATGGTGCAACCTGTATCGATTGCCACAAGGGCATCGCGCACCACAAACCGCAGAATATGCCGGAAGAAGAATAATTCCGACGGCTTGGCTGTGAACTGGAACGGGGCAGGAGCCCTGTTCCGGTTGGAGAGTACGCAATATCAATCCTGACAAAAGGAGTCTTTCATGAAATCGAGTTTCAAACTTGCTGCAGGCATGGCCCTGACTCTGGCGGTAGGTGCTGCGTTTGCAGGCGCCCCGAACTGGGACAAGGTTCCTTCGAAGAAAATCACCTTGTTCTACCCGGGTACTGCTGCCATGGAGTGGATTACCAAGGGCACTGAACACGGTGGTGCCAAGGCGGTGAAAAAAGGCGAACGCTGTATCGATTGCCATGAAGAAGAAGCTGCACAGATCGGCGACAAGATTGCTTCCGGCCAGAAACTGGAACCGACCCCGATCAAGGGCAAGGCCGGTAGCATTCCGGTGACCGTGCAGGCGGCCAATGATGGCGAAAACCTGTACATCCGCATGTCGTTCAAATCGCCAGCTTCGGCGGGTGGCAACAAGATGGACCCGGACAATCAGGTGAAAGTGGCTTTCATGCTGGAAGACGGCGGCAAGGCTGATCTGGCTGATCAGGGCGGCTGCTGGGGTACCTGCCATGCTGACGCACGCACCATGCCAGGCGCCAAGGATGACAAGAAAACCAAGTATCTGATCGGCGGCAGTGTGGCCGGCGGCAAATACATGGATATCGTGCAGTGGCAGAGCGGCAAAAAAGCCAAGCCGGTTGACGGTTCGGTGGCCGAGGCGCGCAATATGAGCGGTGGTTCGGCTCTGGTGTCGGCTGAAGGCAAGAATGCAGGTGGTACCTGGACTGTTGTCTTCACCCGCAAACTGGCTGGCAACCCGGCTAACGGTGACGTGACGCTGGCTCCTGGCAAGCAGTACAACATTGGTTTTGCGGTGCATGACGATTACGCGCATGGTCGCTTCCACCACGTATCGTTCGGTTATAAACTGGGCCTGGATGATGCCAAAGCCAACATCAACGCCGCGAAGCAATAATCGCGCTTGATTGGCTGAAACGGGCGGCGTACCCTTGCGGGGCGCCGCTTTTTGCATTTCGAACTGCCGGCGCGGTATTTCTCATACTGGAGACGGCAAACATGAAACCGCTGTTATGTAGCCTTGTCTTGCTGGCGGCGACTGCCGCTGCTGCTGATACGCTGGAAGTGCGTATCGTCAATATGCAATTCGATCCACAAGTGTTGACCGTTAAGCCGGGTGACACGGTGCATTGGCTGAATCAGGAAAAACGTACCTACCACAGTGTGCTGTTCAAGGCGGAAGACTTGCCTGAGTCGGCGCCGCTGTTTCCTGGCGAAAGCCACGAGCGTACCTTTGAACGTGCCGGTCGTTACCCCTACGAGTGCGGTCCGCATCCGCACATGAAGGGCGAAATTCGCGTCCAGCCCTGATTCGTCGTTCGCCCTTGACGCGCTGAGCCAGGTCAAGGTCGGCATCATGTCCGGCAGTTACAATGTCGGCTCATTTTCAGCGAGTGTTTTTGATGACTGAACAACCTTCCCGCCTGCCGCCAGGCGATTTGGCCATGTGGTTTTTCATCTGTGCCGAGTTGCTGGTTTTCGGTGCCTTTTTTGTCGCCTATGCCTTTGCCCGGTCGCACAATGTCGAACTGTTCAACAGTTCTCAGCTGACACTGAACCGAACCGCCGGATTGATCAATACCGCCGTGCTGATTACCGGCAGCTATTTCGTGGTGCGTGCGGTGATTGCCATCCGCAACAATCAATCGAACCTGTGTGCCCGCTGGTTATGGGCTGCCTTTGGCAGCGGCTTGGTGTTTGTGTTCATCAAGTTTGGCGAATTCGGTGCCAAGCTGTCGGCAGGCATTTCATTGTCGACCAACACCTTTTACATGTTCTACCTGTCGCTGACATTCTTTCATTTCCTGCACGTTATCCTCGGCATGGTGATTCTTGCCGCCGTGGCTTTGAAAGCGGGCAAGGGCGGCTACAGTGCCGACGAGCACAGTGGCGTGGAAACCGGTGCCTCCTACTGGCACATGGTGGATCTGGTGTGGATTGTGTTGTTTCCGCTGGTTTACGTGTTGCATTGAGGGCCGAGATATGAGTATTCGTAATGCAACACTGATCTGGATCGGCCTGCTGCTGCTGACACTGGTGTCGTATTCAATGGGCGAAGTCGCACATCCTGGGACGTTGGCGCTGGTGCTGATTGGGGTGGTGACGTTTACCAAGGGAAAGCTGGTGCTGGATCACTTCATGGGCTTAAAGCAGGTAGGGGGGCTGTTTCATTACATGCTCACCGGCTGGTTGGTGCTGGTCGTCGCGCTGGTGTCGCTGGCGTTCATGCACGCCTGAGTTTTGTTTAGCGTGGTGGCAACATTTGCGCCCGTGCTTCGTCGGCAGGCAGATGCTGACGCAAGATATGCAACATGCTGCCATCGCGCACCAGTTCATTGACCTGTTTATTCCATGCTTCGGCCTGAATCTCATTGAAGCGGTTTTTGCTCAGTATCAGTGCGTGAGGCACGGATGCCTCTTGGCTGGCCCAGTCGGTCAGCGCAAAGCGGCCATTCAGGTCGCCTGCTTGCAGGTGCAAGCGATAAGCCGTTGATTGTGAAAACATTCCTTCTACCCGGCCGGCTTTCAGCAAGGCAAATGCCGCTGCGACGTCGGGTACCTCAATGACGCGATTCTGTTGCCGCATTTGCTCCAGAAAGCGGTCGGCTGTTTCGCCATGCTTAAAGGCCCGCACGGCGGCCCATTTTGCGTTGGCACGATTCAGAAAGGCTTCGGGCGTGGCGCCTGGTGGCGTGGTTACCGCAAGATTCTTCAGTGCCATATATGGCGCAAACCAGGCAAACTTGTCTCGTGTTGGGGTTTGAATGCCGGATACGCTCATATCCAGTGAGCCGTTTTCCAGGTCTTGCCAGATGCGCGCACGCGGCAAGACACTGGTTTCAAAACGACAGCCGGTACGCTGGCGCAATTCATCCACTACATCCTTGTCGATACCCTTGCCATTGTTGTACAGCACGCCAAATTCGTAGAACGCCAGCTTGATCGGTTTGTCGCCACAATCCACTCCTGCATGTGCTGTTGCAATTGTAAATCCCATCCAGAGCAGCAAACGCCAGAACGCCATCTCTCTCATCCATCTGAGGCAAAACACTTCTCAGCATAGTGCATTCGCAGTTTGATAACTCGGCCAATAGCCTCTACAACAGAACCATATGCGTGCCGTGTTCCGTTCCTTATCTGCCCATCCGATACAGCTTGCCGTGCTGGCTGCGGTAGTCATCGGCTTGGTTTCCGTTCTGTTTCAGGTCAATACCGTTTATCGCAGCGCCTGGCATGCGGCGCAAAAAGCTGCTCAGGCATCGGTGGAAATGATGCGCGACCCCGCACAGCGGGCCATCTACGAATTGAACAGCCAGCTGGGCCAGAATATTGTGCAGAGTCTGGTTAATACCGGGGCTGCGCAACGAGCGCTACTGCTCGACGAGCGCGGACGAACATTTGCCTCCGCTGTGCGGCCGGCTGATCCGGCTTCATCGCTGGATGGGCTGGCGGATGTGTTGTTCGGTAATATCCCTTCTGCCAGTGTGGTGCTGCTGGAGCCCAATGGCAGCCATAGCATGGGTGAATTGCGAATTGAGCCCGACTATCACCGGCGCTTTGAGCATTTCTGGGCGGAGTTGCTGCAATTTGCACTGATTGAGTTTCTGCGCGTATTTGTACTCGCGCTGATTCTGGCTTCCTTGTTCCAGTATTTTGTTGCCCGTCCGTTCCGGCGCTTGGGCTTGGCCATTCATCAGGCCGATCCATCGAATCCGCAGCACACGCTGCAGCTATTGCGTGAATCCCGTGTTACCTCCGAGGTGGGTGAATTGGGACGCACCATCGAGCAATTCCTGCTGGCGGCGCAAGAGCGCGTGTTGCAACACAACCGGGCGCTGGTACGCGTTGATGAACTGGAAGCTCTGCAGCAATCGCTGGCGGAAAGCGAGCGGCGCAATCGCTCGCTGATTGCCGCGCTTTCCGAGGGCATCGTGCTGCAGCAGGCCGATGGCAGAATTGTCAGCCACAACCAGGCTGCACTGGATATTTTGGGCCTGACCGAACAACAGATTCTCGGTCTGACTTCATTTGACCCGCGCTGGCAGGCTGTCCACGAAGACGGCTCGGTATTTGCCGCCGAAGACCATCCGGCAATGGTGACGCTGCGCACCGGCATGCCTCTGCGTGACGTGCGCATGGGAATTCATCGCGGGGATGGTTCTCTGGTATGGATTGCGGTGAATAGCCAACCGTTGTTCGGTGAACAGTCTGGCAAGCCGGAGGCGGTGGTGGCGTCGTTCTCCGACGTTACTTCCCGCATGTCGGCTGAACGTGCTGTGATGGCAGAAAAAGAAGCGGCGCTGCGTTATCTGAATACCGCCGGAGTGATGATGCTGCTGGTGGGGCAGGATGGCTATGTGCGTCTTGCCAACCGACGTGCGGCCAGTGTTTTGCAGATGAGCACGGAACAACTGCTCGGGTGCGCGTTTGCCGATTTGCTCATTTCCGACCAGGAGCGGGAGCAATATCAGCGTTATTGCGATCAGGTGTTTGCCTCCGAGCCCGGAGAGCCGGTATTGCAGGAATTGAATCTGCGCACTGCGCGTGGCGAGGTGCGCCAGGTTTCGTGGAATAGCGTGCTGGTGCCTGATATCGTATCTGGCCAGCCGCTGATGCTGTGTTCCGGCGAAGATCACACTGCCGAGCAGCAATTGCGCTCGTCGCTGGAGCTGCGCAGCGAGCTGCTGGAAGGGCTGGCGTCAGGCATGGCGTTTGCCAATCTCGCTGCGTGGCTGACGCGGGCTTTTGAAATCTATTTTCCCAATCTGCGTTGCTGCATTATCGCCCGCAATTTGCCGCAGCCTGTTTTGGGTTGTCATCATCCGCAGCTTGGCGAGTTCTGGAACGAATGGCTGGCCAGCTGCCAGTTTGGCCAGTTTGCCTGGCCCGAGCAGGATGTGATGCTGCCGCTGGCGAATGAACAGGCGCAATGGCAGGCATTGCAGGCGAAACACGGGGGCGATGCGCTGGGTCATGTCTGGGCGCGGGGGCTGAGTATTGCCGGCAATCTGCCTTCGGCTTGCTGGATGATCCATTTCGATCCGCTCTCGCCGCCAAGTGAAGCTGATCTGGCCAATATCGATGTATTCCTGCATGTGGCGGTGCTCGGTCTGGAACGTGCCGAGCACGAGGCGCTGATCTTGCGCACCAAGGACGACGCACTCGCTGCAAGCCGCGCCAAGAGCGATTTTCTGGCCAATATGAGTCATGAAATCCGCACCCCGCTGAATGCCGTGATCGGCTTCAGCAGTTTGCTGCAGCAATCGAAACTGGATGGCCTGCAGCGTGAATACGTGGCGTCGGTGCTGACATCGGGTGAAGCGCTGTTGGGTCTGATCAACGATCTGCTGGATTATTCCAAGATCGAGGCCGGGCACCTGGAGCTGGAGGCGCTTGATTTCGATTTGCGTAATCTGCTCGATGAAGTGCTTGATCTGTTTGCCGAAAAGGCCGATGCCCGCGCCTTGTATCTGACTGTGGAAGTGGCGCCGCAGATTCCGGCGCAAATGCGTGGCGACCCGGGGCGCTTGCGGCAGATTCTCATCAATCTGGTGGGCAACGCGATCAAGTTTACCGAACAAGGAGGGGTTCGCATCCGCCTGTCTTTGCTGGAGCAAAGCAGCTCCAGCTTACGCCTGCGCTACGAAGTGATCGACAGCGGCATCGGCCTCGATTTCGAGGCGCGTAGCCGCCTGTTCCAGCCGTTTACCCAGGCCGATGCCTCGACGACCCGGCGCTTTGGTGGCACGGGCCTGGGCTTGTCGATCTGTCGCCGCCTGGTTGAGGCGATGAACGGTCAGATCGGCGTGGATAGCACCCCTGGCTATGGATCGACATTCTGGTTTGAAATCATCCTGGCCGAGCCGGCAGAAGGATTTGTTTTGGCCAGCCTGCCCGCTGCACTCGGCAATGTGCGTTTTGTCGCGGTAAGCGATTGCCCGCCGGTGCTGGATTCGTTGCGCAGCATGCTCGGCGAGCAAGTGCAATTGCTGAGCCAGCACGATGCGGTGGTCGCCGAGGAACTCGGCGCCGACGCTGCCGCAGTGTTGCTGGATGTGCGCGATAGCGATGTACGTGCCGCCTTGCTGCAGCACCTGCCACCGGCAACCCGTAGCCTGTGCTGGATGTCGTATGCGGAGCAACGCAGTGACGGCAGCATTGCCGACGCTCAGCATCGCCAGCTATTGCGGCCGATTCGTCGCCGCGCATTGCTGGATACCCTGAGCGAATTGCTCACTGGTCAGGCTCCCGATGCCAACCGAGATGCCGATGCCAGTCTGGCCCTGCAACTGGCGGGCGCCAAACCGCGTGTGTTGCTGGCGGAAGATAATCCGCTAAATCAGCGCGTGGCGAAATTGATGCTGACGCAAATGGGCTGCGAGGTCAGTGTTGCGGAGAACGGCGAGCAGGCGCTGGCTCAAGTGCAGGCGCAGCCGTTCGACCTGGTGCTGATGGATTGCCAGATGCCGGTGATGGATGGCTTTCAGGCGACACGCGCCATTCGCAGCTTGCCTGGCGCATTTGCCGCTATCCCGATTGTCGCGTTGACTGCCAATGCCTTTCAGGAAGACCGCGATGCCTGCCTGGCTGCGGGCATGAATGATTTTGCGACCAAGCCGGTGTCCTTCGAATCCCTGTCGCAAATTGTGCTGCGCTGGTTCAAGGCTCCGCCGAGCGCTGTTGGTGATGATTCCGCCGCCATGCCTGCCGCTGCCAGCAAGCCCGTAACATTGGCGCTGCCGTCGGTTGCTCAGGCTCTGGCAGAGCTGGAGGCGCAGTTGGGGCGCGAGGTCTTGCCTGATGTGATTGCCCTGGCTTTGGGCATGACACGTGAACTGGAGCCGCAACTGCAGCCGCTGCTGCAGGCACAGGATGGCGATGCGCTGGCGCGGGTGGCGCACAAGCTCAAGGGCACCGTGGCACAAATTGGTGCTGATGATGCGGCCAAGGCGCTGAAACAGCTGGAGCTGAGTGCTCGCAGCGGCGATTGGGCAACCTCGGCATCAGTACTGGATCAGGCCCGCCAGGCATTGCAGCAACTGTGCAGCTATCTGGCGGATAGTCAGCACCAGGGGTGATTGTGGCTGGCCTTGCCGGGCTGTATTTCTGCTGCTGAGGGCGGGCATACTGTCGGCCCTGTTGTATTTTCTATTCCGATCTTCAGATTGGATCCCTGACTGTGAAACTTGCCTTTTCTCCTTCCGCGAAACGCGCTGCTGTCGCCAGGCTGTTTACCCTGGCGGGTGGGCTGTTGCTGGCCGCCTGTAGCCAGTTGCCGCTAGCGCCGGCGCAACAGTCGCCAGTCTGGCTGCTGGGTGAGGTGCATGATAATCCCGAGGGGCACCGGCAACGTTTTGCCTGGTTGCAACAACAGGTGATGCAAGGCTGGCGGCCGGCGATTGCTCTGGAACAATTCGATCGCGAGCAACAAGCCTTGCTCGATATGGCTCAGCGCGACTGCCTGGATGCGGCCTGTTTGCTGGGCCGCGTGGCTGGCGAGCAGCAGTGGCAATGGTCGTTGTACGCTCCGGTGATCGATCTGGCCTTGCAACAGCGCCTGCCACTGCTGGCCGCCAATCTGTCGCGCGCCGATGCCGGCAAGGTGATGCGCCAGGGTTATGGCGCCGCACTGGACGGCGCAACCATCACGCGTTTCCGTCTGGATCAGCCGCCGGCAGACGATTTATGGGCTGCGCAGCGCAAGGAAATCATCGACAGCCACTGCGGCAAGCTGCCGCAGCGCATGGTTGACGGCATGGTGCAGGTGCAAATTGCGCGCGATGTGTGGATGGCGCAAGTATTGAGCCAGCATGCCGATCGTAACGTGGTGTTGCTGGCCGGTAATGGCCATGTCCGGCGGGATCTCGGCGTGCCTTACTGGCTGCGGCAGCGGGGGACGGGCGAGTCGCGCAGCATCGGTTTCGTCGAAACCGATGCCGAGGGTGAATTTGACGTCAGCGTGCGTATTGCCGCTCAGCCACGTCCCGATCCTTGTGCCGAGCTTGCGGACATGCCACTGGCTACTTCTCGTTGACCCACTTGCCGTAGCGGAAGCTGCCGTCGAAAGAAATGCCATGGCCACCCGGCGGGATCAGCGCGGTGTTGGTATATACCTTGTCGAGCACATCGCCACTGGCCGCCAGCGGGTCCATGCCAAGCTCTTTTACCTGGCCGCTTTTCAGCCATGGGTGCGGGTTGCTGACACGCACCTGATACTTGAACGACAGATAGCGGCTGTCGCCCAGCTTCATGCTCGGCAATGCCGCGATCACCTTGCCGACACTGGCATCGCCAAAACACAGGCGCGGCCGGCTGCGGCTGCTGCCGCTTTCGGTGTCTTCGCGATAGGCGCTGATGCCCGCTTCGGTGAGTGCCCAATCGAACTTTTTGTTTTCCTCGTCTTCCTGGCGCTTTTCGATCAGGCCGGCACGTTGCAGCTTGTCGCACTGGAGGCAGACCTCCCCACGCGACATGGTGCGTGGAAACGGGCCTTCATACACGCACAGAGGGCTGGACTGGGCAAACTCTTCTTTCAGCGCAGCCAGAATCGGCTCGCGGTAACGTTGCTCGATATCGCTGCTGCTACTGCCTCCGGCAAACAGGCGGTACAGGCCGAACACCAGCAGGCCGATGATCATCGAATACAGCAGGTTCTTCATTTTTTATATGTCCTCTTGATGCAACGACATGACTTGCAGGGGCAAACAGGCAAAGCCTGACCAATGTCAAAGCCAGTCCGGGCCGATAAATGTTCTCATTCACACTAAATCAACATCCCTGAAAGTCAAATCGTGAATCAGCCTGCTGCCCCCGTGGATGCGCTCTTCTATCAGCCAGTCGGCAATGAGTGCGAGGTATTTGAACACGCCTGGCGCAATCGTTTGCCCTTGCTGATCAAGGGGCCAACCGGCTGTGGCAAGACACGTTTTGTGGCGCACATGGCAGCGAAACTCGGCCGGCCGCTGATCACCGTCTCCTGTCATGACGACCTGACCGCCGCCGATCTGGTGGGCCGGCACCTGATTGGTGATGGCCAGACTTACTGGAGCGATGGCCCGCTGACCCGCGCGGTGCGCCAGGGCGCGATCTGTTATTTGGACGAGATTGTCGAGGCGCGCAAGGATACCACCGTGGTGCTGCATCCGCTCACCGACGACCGCCGTATCCTGCCGATTGAGCGCACCGGTGAAGAGCTGCAAGCGCCGAGCGATTTCATGCTGGTTGTGTCTTACAACCCAGGCTACCAGAACCTGCTGAAGAGCCTGAAGCCATCCACCCGCCAGCGTTTTGTGGCGATGAGTTTCGACTTTCCACCGGCAGCGGTGGAGCAGCAGGTGGTGGTGGCGGAAACCGGTATCGACAGTGCAATGGCCCAGCGGCTGGTGACGCTGGTCAATCATTTCCGCCAGCTCAAGGACCACGACCTGGAAGAGGCCGCATCGACCCGCCTGCTGGTGTATGCCGCCAGCCTGATCAAATCCGGCTTCGATCCGGTGGCCGCCTGCAAGGTGGCGCTGATCGAGCCCCTGACCGATGACGCCGATACCGGTGCCGCGCTGTTTGAAGTGGTGCGCGCCAGCTTTGGCCGCTGAATTGGGGAGAATGGGCATGGAAACCGAATGGGAACGTGATGTCGCGGTTCAGGCTGAATTGTGTTTCCTGCTCAATCTGCTGGTTTTGCCGGGCGTGGCGTTTGTCGCGCTGCTGCTGATCGCCCGCCAGCACTGGCACAGCGACAACGCCTTGACCCGTTGCCATCTGCGGCAGGCGATGCGTGCCTGCATCTGGTCTGGCGTGTTGCTGGCGATTGTCAGTCTGATCATTGTCGGCATTGGCGACTGGCATAGCGTCTGGACCTGGATGGTGCTGCTGCTGTATTTCATCTGCTGCCATTCGGCGCTGATCCTGTTTGGTGTGTGGGGTGTCACCCAGGCGCTGGCGGGCAAATATTTCGTGTATCCGGTGATTGGGGTCAAGCAGTGGTAAACCCCGCAGCCATTCAGGCAACCGGACCACGCGTACCGGCCGACACCGGAAGTGTTGGCGCCATCGGCTGGCTGGGCTGGCCGGTGCAGCGCTGGCGGATGCTGACCCAGGCCGGTTTCTTTCTGCTGTTTGTGCTGGCACCGGTGCTGGATATTTTCCGCCTTGATCTCACCGTCAAACATTTCATCCTGTTCGGCCTTGACTGGACCTTGGGGCTGGACGATTTTGTTGCCGGGAAGATCGGTGCCGGCCAGGCTGCGCTGAACATTATCTGGCGCGGCTTTTTGCCGATACTTGCGGTGGGCGGCACGCTGATCTGGGTCAGCTGGAAATGGGGGCGGCTGTATTGTGGCTGGCTCTGCCCGCATTTTTCGGTGGTCGAAACCATCAACAACACCCTGCGTCGCGCCATCGGCAAACAAAGCCTGTGGGACAGCAAAACAATGCCGCAACGCAATCCGGACGGCAGCAGCATTGAATATGATGCCATCTGGTGGCTGGCGGTGTTGCCGATGGTTGTCGGTTTTGCCTTTCTCTGGGCGCTGGTGCTGCTGACTTACCTGCTGCCGCCGGCAGAGATCTACAGCAATCTGTGGCATGGCACGCTGACACGTAATCAGACAATTTTCCTTACTGCCGGCAGCCTTGCGCTGTTTGTCGAGTTCATGTTCGCACGCCATCTGTTCTGCCGTTATGCCTGCGCCATCGGCCTGTTTCAGAGCCTGGCGTGGATGGGCAACAAAAAGGCGATGGTGGTGGGGTTTCAGCGCCAGCGTGCTGCTGACTGCGCCAGCTGTTATTCCGCCTGCGACCATGTCTGTCCGATGCGCCTCAAGCCGCGCAACGTCAAACGCATGATGTTCGCCTGCGTGCAGTGCGGCCAGTGTCTGGATGCCTGCAACCACACCCAGGACGCCAACCCGCAAGGGCCGCTGCTGCGCTGGGTGAATGAAGCCGTGGCCGAATCCGAAGCGGCATTCGATGCCAAGGCAGCGCGGGTCATCCCCATTAAACTGGAAACAGAAAAGCACTGAATCATGGAAGAGTACGTTGGCGAATTATGGGACCGCTTTATCCGCAAGGTGGCGTATCGCGGTTATCCCGAGGCCAGCGTCAAGCTGGAGCAGATGGCGAAACTGGCGCCCGTCTTTTTCCGTGCGCTGGGCGGTGATCCCGGTGTGAATGTCACTGCCGGCACTGCCACCAGCCATGGCGCCCGGCGCAACTGGTTGCAGCGTGTGGCCGGCACTGGCGAAAAGGCCGAGCTGGCCTGGCGTGACGCCGCCAGCCTGTATTTGCCGGCGGAGCTGGATGTGTTTCCACAAGCGGCGCTCAACCGGGATTTGTATTTGTGGCTGATTGCGCTGTCGGCGCACGATTGCGCCAGCGACTTGCCGTGGCTGGCGCGCAACCAGCAAGCCACGCTGGCCACGCTGCAGGCGTTGCCAGGCTTGGCCGGGCGTTATCAGGCACTGGTGGAGGCGTTGATTATCGAACGTGGCGATCCGGCGAAACTGCTGCCAGCCGAACGCGCTGCCGAGGAAGTGGTGCGTGCTGCGCTACGTGACCCGGCCACGCCACAAGTGCTGCCACCGGCCCCCAAGCCGGTGCAGCCGGTGCCGCTGTGGCTGCACCCGGAGGCGCCGATGGCGGCCGGTAGCCGTGCGCGCAGTCAGGAAGAAACCGCAGAGGCAAGCGAAGAGGCCACCGCCAAAACGCCGGAAACCCAGCGCAAGCGCAAGGCCGAATCCACCGAGATGCCGGATGGCAAAAACGGCTTCATGCTGCGCTTTCGTGCCGAGGCGCTGTTTTCCTGGGCGGAGTTCGTCAAGGTCAACCGTGCCACCGACGATGACGAAGATCCGGACGCCGCATCCGCCGCCGACGATCTCGATCAGCTGACGGTCGCACGCGACAACAAGCGCAGCGCCAGCCGCATTCGTTTCGATCTGGACTTGCCGGCTGAAGCCGATGACGACACGGTGCTGGAAAGCGGCACGCTGCTGCCGGAATGGCATTACAAGAAACAGCGCATGTTGCCGGATATGTGTCGCATTCAAACTCTGGTGGCGGCCGATGCCCCGCCGTGCGCTTTGCCGCAGCCATTGGCGCGCACCGCACGGCTGTTGCGGCGCCAGTTTCAGGCCTTGACGCCGCAACGCACCCGGCTGCGCAACCAGCATAGCGGCAGCGATGTTGATCTGGACGCGCTGATGCGGTATTGCGCCGACCGCGCCAGCGGTGCGCCAGTCAGCGAGCCGGGGCTGTATCTGGATTTCCGCAACCACAACCGCGATTTGTCCTGCCTGCTGCTGGCCGATCTGTCGCTCTCGACCGATGCCTGGATCAATAATTCGGCACGTGTGATCGATGTCATCCGCGACAGCCTGTTCCTGTTTTCCGAGGCATTGTCGGCCACCGGCGACAGCTTTGCCTTGTACGGCTTCTCCTCGGTGCGGCGCGACAATGTGCGCTTTCACCTGCTCAAGGGTTTTGACGAGCGCTACAACCCCGAGGTGCGCGGCCGGCTGGCGGCGATCAAACCGGGCTTCTACACCCGCATGGGCGCGGCGATCCGTCAGTCAACGCAGATCCTGGCCAAGCAGAAATCCGGGCGGCGCTTGTTGCTGATCCTGACCGATGGCAAGCCGAATGATCTGGATCAGTACGAGGGGCGTTATGGCATTGAGGATACGCGGGTGGCGATTCACGAAGCGCGGCAGAAGGGCCTGACCCCGTTCTGTGTCACCATCGACGAGAAGGCTGGCGATTATCTGCCACACCTGTTTGGCTCGGGCAGCTTTGTGGTGGTACGCAATGCCGCCGAATTGCCGCAGGTGTTGCCACGGCTGTATGTCAAACTGACCTGTAACAATTGATATCCTGACTCAATCACCTTGTCGGCCAGTGTTTGATGAACCACACTGAAAGCAACCATGTTCAGTGTCAGGATCAGTTCATGCCCGATGTGTTCAATTTCAACAAGGCCAGTCTGCGCGACCCCGATTCGCTCACCGATTACATCGAGGCATTTGGTGATTCCCATCAGCAGGTTGAACGCGCGATCAATATGTTGCTGCGCGTGCCGGATGACAGCGCGCAGATTCATGCCTTATTCCGTTCGCTGCACACCCTGAAAAGCAATGCCGCCATGTGCCAGCTGGATTTCATGGTGGCCTTTCTGCATCCGCTGGAAGACCTGGTTGGCTCGGTGCGCACCGCGCATGTCGGATTTACCGCGCAGATTGCCGAATTGATTCTGCTCTGCGTCGATCGCGCGCGCCTGGCGGTGGAAGCCGCCGAAGCCGGCTTGCCGCTGGTGCCGCTGGCGCTGGAGCCCATTTCCAACGCGCTGCGCGATATCAGCCGGCTCGATTCCGCCCAGTTGCACGCGCGCTTGCCGAATGTGGTCGGGCTGTTCAGTGGTGAGCCGATGAAACCGGAGGCGGGGGTTGTCAGCATGCCTCCGCTGTCGATTCAACCGATTGCCGGCGGCGCCGTCGAGCACCCGCAAAAAGCGGATCTGGAATTGTTCAAACGCCTGGCGCTGATGACCGAGCGCCGCTCCGTGTATTGGGAAGAGCGCACCAACCGGATTCTGTCTCTGGCGCTGGAAACCAATCACGTCGCCGGCAACCGCGTTGATCCGGTGCAGCTGGAAGCGGCTGTCTACACCCACGATGTCGGCATGGCCTTCCTCAGCGAAGCGATCTGGTCGAAAACCGGGAAATTCACCGATCTGGAACTGCGCGAAATGCGCACCCATCCGGTCATCGGCAGCGAAATCCTGCGGCGCATGCAAGGCTGGCAGGCCGCTGCAGAGATGGTGTTGCAACACCACGAACGCCCCGACGGCCATGGTTATCCCTTCGCGCTCAAGGCCGGGCAGATTTGCGCCGGCGCCGCGCTGCTGGCGGTGATCGACGCGTTTGAAGCGATGACCCACGAACGTGGTGACCGATATCACAAGAAATCGATTGTGCGGACGATTTCGGAAATCAACGCCTGTGAGGGGCAGTTTGGGCGGGATTGGATAGAACCCTTTAACAAAGTCATCCGCCGCATGTTAGCCCAGTGATTTTGCTGTAACGGCACGCTTGGCTTTGTCGGCTGCGGCTTGCCGTGCTGTTCGCACTGTCTGCGCCTTGCCTTCGCGCCAATCGTGCCCTTACAGCAAAATCTGCCTTCGTTTGGCTTTTGAAAAAGCCAGATCCAAAATAAACTTCCAAACAAAAACAGCGCTGATTTCAGCGCTGTTTGTTTTTCTTGATCTCGAACACCGCGGCCCAGGCGGCGATTTGTTCGGGGAAGGGCGGCGAGGGTAAATCGATGCCGAGCAGCTGGATGACTTCGGCCATCGGCAGGCGTTTACCGGCTTTGAGGAACACCACGCGGATCATCGCGCTGGCGCAGAGCTGGCCGTTTTGCTGGAATTCGTGCTGGATGTAGCAGTAGCGCTCATCCCAGCAGACCACGCGGCTTTCCAGGGTAAAGCGCGACAGCGGCGCCATTTCGCGGAAGAAGGTGATTTCCACTGCCTGCGCCACCGAGGCAATGCGCTGGCGGAACACCAGCCGCAGCAGGCCGGTTTGCCCCAGCAGGTGGGTGCGGCCCAGATCCATGAATGACAGGTAGCGTGAGTTGGTCAGGTGCAGGTTCAGGTCGCAATCGGTAGGAAATACCGTGAAGCGCAGCCGCGAAGGCTGCAACAAGCCCTGCGCCTTGGCGAATATCGATTGCCACAAAATCAGCCAGAAACGGAAATACAGGTTCATAAAAAGCAAACGCTCGTTTGAATTGGCTTCATTATTGGCGGAGGGGGCGCCAACGTCCAGTATTTTTTGTCGCTGCCCGTTTGTGATGTAACCGGCATTGGTCTGCAGGGCGCGCCCGTATTGCCTCGCAGCCGGGCTGTAAGCCAATCCGGATGTGCCCTCCAGAGCATCAACCGCTGGCAGCCATGCCGGGCTGTCGGCTAGACCCGGAAGGTTTAGCGAGAGGCTTCCTGCCGCGTCAGCCATTGGCGGTAGCGACTGGTCAGATTGCGTAGCCGGATCTGGCTGGAAAGCATGGCCAGTTGTGGCGAGATGGCGGAAGGTGGCTGTCTGCCTGCGGCCATCTGCCCGAGGCGTTCGGTGGTTTGCATCAGCATCGCCACAGCCGATGGCTGCGTGTTTGCGGGTGGTGTCGCGGTATCAATCTCTGCTGCTACACCAGCCTGCCAGCGCAGCGGCAGATCCGGCTGCTGTGCCAACGCCGTAGCCAGCCCCACCAGCGCCATGCCTTGTGATAGCGCTGCTTCGGCACAGGCCTGGCTGCGGATGCCGCCGGTTAATTGTAGTGGCATGCGGGCGGCAGCCAGCAGTGCTTTTGCCTGCGTTAGAAAATAGGCCTCCGGCGCCAGGCTGGACTGGTCGGCGGGCAAACCGAACATGGCCGGGCTGGCATAGGTGCCGCCGCTGATCTCCAGCAAATCCACGCCCAGCGGGTTGAGCATATTGATCACCTGCACCGCCTCTTCGCTGTCAAAGCCGCCGGCGACGAAGTCGCTGCAATTGAGTTTGACCGACACGCAAAAGTCGGGCCGCACCTGGCGGCGCACCGCTTGCACCGACTCCAATAGCAGCCGCGCCCGATTGGCCAGGTTGCCGCCCCAGGCATCGTCACGCTGGTTGCTGAGTGGCGACAAAAACTGGCTGAGCAAATGGCCATGGCCGGCATCAATCTGCACCCCATCAAAGCCGGCGCGCTCCGCCAGCAAGGCACTGCGGGCAAAGCTGGCGATCACTTCGCCTATCTCGACTTCCGTCATGGCTCGCGGTGTCGCGAACTCCATGCCGGTTTCCGGCAACTGCAGCGGGACGGCCGATGGTGCACAGGCATCGCCACCCATGCCTGCGAGCATCTGCCGGCCGGGGTGGCCAAGCTGCATCCACACTTGCGCGCCACGGCTGCGGCAGACGCCGGCCCATTTGGCAAACTGGGGCAGGTAGCGTTCCGAATCCAGCAGCGCCGACCCCGGGCTGCTGAGTGCATGCCGCTGAATCATCACGCTGCCGGTGATGATCAACCCCGCGCCGCCGTCCGCCCAGCGCTGATACAGCCGAATCTGCCGGCTACCCGGCGCGTGATTGGCGTCAGCCAGCGCGCTGTCCATTGCCGCCCTGGCAATCCGGTTGGGCAGGGTGGCGCCGTTCGGCAACAGCAAGGGCTGAAATAATAAGGACATTGAAGACATGGTCGGGTTATGAAAATGAAGTTTGCATATTTTGAACATGCGTGTTCAATATTGTCAATAAATATGCATTCATATCCATAAGTGATCTTTGTTGACATTATTTGATCGTGAGTGTTCAAATTGCCACGTGTTCATCGTCTTTGGATCGATTCTGTGGCCGCTTGTTATCCCGATAGCCCAGTGCTGAAACGCATTCATCAGGCAGCGTTACGGCTGTTTGCCGAAACCGGCGCTACTCACGTCAGCGTCAGCGATCTGGCTCAGGCTGCCGGCGTGGCGCGTGGCACGGTGTACAACAATCTGGCGGCGCCCGAGCAGTTGTTTGAAGTCATCGCCAACCAGCTGGCGTGCGAGATGCATCAGCGCATTCTCGCCAGCTTTGGCCCGGTTGATGACCCGGCGCAGCGCATGGCCAACGGCGTGCGTTTTTTCATTCGCCGCACTCATGAAGAGCCCGACTGGGGCAGGTTTCTTTGCCGTTTTGCCTTCAGTACCGCGTCGATGCATGAAACCCTGAACGGCACCATGGCTGAACAGGTGCTGTGCGGCATGCAGCAGGGCCGCTTTCAGTTTCGCCCGGAGCAATTGCCGGCGGTGCTGGGCATGGCTGCCGGATCGGTGCTGAGTTCGATGCTGCTGGTGCGCGAAGGCCTGCGTACCTGGCGTGATGCCGGCGCCGACTGTGCCGAACTCGTGCTGCGGGCGCTCGGTGTGCCGGCAGACGAGGCGCGTCGGCTGGCCTTGTCCGAACTGCCGCCGCTGTTGCCCGCCGCCTGACCTTCTCTGCTGCACGGTGCGCCGTGCCGTGCTTCGCCTGATTGCCTTTTCTTGAGCTGATTAAAGCGGGGTTCGCCCCGCATTTGAACGCTATGGCCCAGAATTAAATCGTTTGATTTACTTGCGGGTGACGTTTAACATCATGACGATGTAATGCCAGGGCGTGTGTTGTTGCCCGATAAAAATAAAGAAAAAACGAGGAGAAATGCCATGTCACTGATCAGCCTGCGGGCCGTCAAGAAAACCTATCACCTCGGCGTGACCGAGGTGCATGCGCTGAAAGGTATCGATCTCGATATCGAGCAGGGCGAATTCACTGCGGTATGGGGGCCATCCGGCAGCGGCAAAAGCTCGCTGCTGAACCTGATCGGCATGCTCGATGCGCCATCCTCCGGCCAAGTGTTGCTCGACGACAAACCCGTGGACCGCCTCAGCGACGATCAACGTGCCGAGCTGCGCAACGCCAAGATCGGCTTTGTGTTCCAGAACTTCAACCTGGTGCCGGTGTTGTCGGCACAGGAAAACGTCGCGCTGCCGCTGCAGATTCGCGGCATGGCCGCCGCCGAAGCCAACCAGCTGGCAGCCGATGCGCTGGCAGAAGTCGGCCTGGCGGATCACGCGCAACGCCGGCCGGACTTGCTCTCCGGCGGCCAGCGCCAGCGGGTGGCGATTGCCCGTGCCCTGGTCACCAAACCGGAAATCGTGATTGCCGACGAACCGACCGCCAACCTCGACGCCGAAAACAGCCAGCTGGTGATCGAGCTGATGCGCGACATGAACCAGCGGCACAATGTCACCTTCCTGTTTTCCACCCACGATCCGCGCCTGATCGACAAGGTTGGGCGCTTGATCAAACTGGCCGACGGCCAGCTGGTGAATGCAGACCAGACATGATTTCGCTCAAACTCGGCATCCGCAATATCTGGAAAAACCGCCGCCGCAGCTTTACCACCCTGCTGGCGGTGGCAATCGGTTTTACCGCGATCAACCTGTTTGCTGGCTACATCCACAGCGTTTACACCGGCATCAAGAAAATCGCCATCCACGGCGAGGCACTTGGCCACCTCACCATCGTCAAGCGCGGTTATTACAGCGAAGGCAAGCTGCACCCGGAGAAATACATGCTCAACAAGGCCGATCTGGACAAGGCTTCGGCGCTGATCCGCGCCGAGCCCGAGGTGCGGCTGGTGAGCCCGCGCCTGTCGCTGGCCGGGCTGGTATCGAATGGCCGTGCTTCAACCATCTTCCTTGCCGAAGGCGAAATCCCCGAGGATTCGGTAAAAATCCGTACCGGCTCGGTGCGCACCCCGCCATCAATGCTGAACAAGGATTTGCCCAATGCCGGCCTGCTGTCGTCCGATCTGGCCAAATTGCTGGGGGTGAAACCGGGGCAGACGGTGGTGCTGATGAGCAGCACGCTGGAAGGCCAGACCAATGCGCTGGATCTGGAAGTGCAAGACACTTTCAATACCGGCAATGCCGCCACCAACGACAAGTTTGCGCTGCTGCCGTTTGCCTATGCGCAAAGCCTGGTCGATACCCAGGGCGCAAGCCGCATCACCGTGCTGCTTGATCCGGCGCGCGATGATGTCGAGGTGATGCGCCAGCGCCTGCTGCAAAAGCTCAACGCCGCCGGGCTGGATGTGGAAATCAAAACCTGGCTCGACCTGTCGATGTTCTACAAGCAGGTGAAGAACATGTTCGACCTGATCTTCCTGTTCCTGTTCACCATCGTGTTTATCGTGGTGCTGATGAGTATCACCAACACCATGACCACCAGCGTGCTGGAGCGTACCCGTGAAATCGGCACACTGCGCTCACTGGGCATGAAACGACGCAAGATCATGGAGCTGTTTGCAGTGGAAGGCGCCATGCTTGGCCTGTTTGGCTGTGTTGCCGGCCTCGCGCTGACCTGGCTCGGCACGGTGGCGGTGCGCGCCGCCAATATCCGCTACATCCCGCCTTCGTCGTCGGACGAAGTGCCACTGTGGGTCAACTTTGTGCCGGAGATGCAGCTCGGCAGCCTGTTGTTGCTGGCGCTGGTGGCGATGCTGGCCGCCTTGTTGCCGGCGCGCCGCGCCGCCCGCACCGAAATTGTTGACGCCCTCGGCCACGTATAAAGGACAGATGATGCTGAAAATCAAATCAACACTGGCGCTGTTGGCGCTGCTGGCTGGTGCGGCCCAGGCCGCGCCGGATGCGAAAGAGATCCTGCAACAGGCCGATATGGCACGCGGTGGCGGCCTGCCGGGGCTGATGTGGAATGTCGAACTCAACGCAAAGGACGAAGAGGGCGAGCAAAAACGCAGCATGACGGTGAAAGCCGACGCCAACAACAGCCTGGTCGAGTTTCTTGCACCGGAAAAGGTCAAGGGCCAGCAGATGGTGATGCTCGGCCGCAATATGTGGTTCGTGCGCCCGGGGCTGTCCAAGCCGGTGCCAATGTCGCCACGGCAGCGGCTGATCGGCATGGCATCGAATGGTGATGTCGCCTCGACCAATTATTCTGGCGACTACAACGCCAAACTGCTGAAAGAGGAGGCGGCCAACGACGAGGACTGTTACCTGCTGGAGCTGAACGCCGCCAACAAGGGCGTGACTTACGACAAAATCCTCTACTGGGTATCGAAAAAACGTGGCGTCGGCGTCAAGGCCGAGTTCTACACGCTGTCGGGCAAGCTGTTCAAGTTTGCCGAGTTTGAATACGGCAACGACATCCGCCACGAAGGCAAAAAAATCCCCTTCGTCAGCAAGATGACTATCCACGACGCCATCGACAAGAGCAAGGTGACGACGCTGAGTTATGGCACGATCAAGGTGATCAAGGTTGATCCCGCGATGTTCAACCTCAACATCCGCGCTGATTAATGATGCTTCGCGTCAGCAGTAACTGCATCACTTCCCCGCCACAGCGGGAGGCACGAGTTCTAGGCTCATTACATTCGCCAAGACCTTCGGCTCTGTCGGCGGCGCCTTGTCGTGCATTCGCACTGCCTGCGGCTTGCCTTCGCGTGCTGCAGCCACTGCTGGCGCGAATCATTGCGCCGCACTTTGTGGTAACTGTTTCGGAGCAAAGTAGTGACTGTCCGCCAGAGACCGCCAGTATTGCCCCGCAGCCCGGCCTGCAGGCCAATATCCATGCGCCTTGCAGCCTTGCTAAATGTAGGTCGGACTTCAGTCCGACAACTGCGCCAGCCCGGTACCACCACGTCGGACTGAAGTCCGACCTACGCCTCGTTGGTATCTGCCTGAGTAGCCTGCTGCTTGCCACCCCGGCCCACGCCGATGACGAAAGCCCCTGGACCTTCAACAGCCGTGCCCAGGGCTTGCTGTCGGCAACGCATATCGAGCGGCAGGACAACAGTCCGCTCAACCCCGGCAACGCCATCGCGCATATCCCCAGCGAACGTTACGATCTGGAGCTGCGGCCGGATCTGGAATGGAAGCGGCCGGGGCTGTCGCTGGCGCTCAAGCCACGATTTGGCCTGACGCATTCACCCGGCAGCAGCGACGACGATCTCTGGCTCAACGAAGGCTGGCTGCGCTGGAAGCCGGCGCAGCAGTGGTATCTGCAGGCCGGGCGCGAAATCTGGTTGTGGGGGCCGTCGATGTTCTGGTCGCCGTCCAATCCGTTTTATCTCGGCACCGGCAAAAACCTGCCGCAGCGCGAGCTGCCGGGGCGCGATATCGCCCGTGTCAGCTGGATGCCCGCCGACAACGCGGCGCTGACACTGGCCGGCCTGTTTGGCAACGGCCATCAGCGCGAATACGAGCCGCAGACCCGCAAGCTGGCGCTGCTCAAGCTCGACCTCAACAACAACGAAGCCAGCGGCAGCCTGATTGCCAGCCGCCGCGAAGGCGAGCTGTGGCGCTTTGGTGCCTATGGCCAGTGGACGGTATCCGACGCGTTGCTGCTGTACGGCGACGGCAGCTACGGCCAGAACGCCAATCTGACGCAAGTGTTGCCCGCCAGCAATCCACTCGGCTGGACGATTGAAAACAATAGCCAGCGCAGCGCCACCGTGCTCATCGGTGGTGGCTACACCTTTGAAAGCGGTATCAACCTCAATCTGGAAGCGCTGCATTACGGCGACGGCCGTGACGACGCACAGGCGGCGAATGTCGGCGAAATGGTGCAGCAACTGCAGGCAGCGCTGGCCAGCCCGCTGGCACCGTATGCCGCTGCCAGCCTCGGCGCCAGCATCGCGCCGCAGCGCCTGCAGCAAAGGCAGAACTACCTCGCCGTGCAGCTGATGGACCCGACCCGCGAGCGCTACAGCTGGAACGTGCGCTACAGCTACAACCTCGACGATCACAGCAGCGAGCTGGTGCCGCTCGGCACCTACGACCTCAACGACCGGCTGCAACTGTGGGGCAACCTCTCGCTGCGCCACGGCCGCAACAACGCCGAATACAGCCAGCTAATCCGCTACAGCGCCATGCTCGGGCTGACCTGGTTTGCCTGGTAGCTGGCTGGCAGTGCCCGGCCATCAAGGCTAAGCTGACGGAGATTACAGTGCGTCGTCGGCGCACTGTAATCCCGAACCGGTGGAGGCATTGATGAAACTAACACGAGCATTGCTGGAACAGGCAGCCCAGCGCGGGGTGATCGCGCACGAGCAGGTGGATGCGCTGTGGGCTTTTCTGGCGCAGCATTCGGCCGATACGCCGTCGTTTCGCGTCACCCATATCCTCTATTACCTCGGCGGCCTGATTGCGATTGGCGCCATGACGCTGTTCATGACCCTGGGCTGGGAGCAGTTTGGCGGCTGGGGGCTGTTTTTTATCGCCTTTGCCTATGCCGCCGCCGGGCTGTGGCTGACGGAATATTTTCTGCAGCGACAGCAGCTGGCGATTCCCGCCGGCATCACCGGCGCATTTGTGGTGGCGCTGGTGCCGCTGGCGCTGTATGGCCTGCAGCTGGCCCTCGGCTGGTGGGCCGAAGGCCGGGTGTATCGGCAATATCACATCTACATCGACTGGCGCTGGCTGATGATGGAACTGGCCACGCTCGCCGCCGGCGCGCTGCTGTTATGGCGCTATCGGCTGCCGTTTCTGGTCATGCCGGTTGCGGTCACGCTCTGGTACATGAGCATGGACCTGACGCCGTTTCTGTTTGGTGACCTCGACCAAAGTTGGGAACTGCGCCATTTTGTTTCGCTCTGGTTTGGCATGCTGATGATCCTGCTGGCTTTCTGGATCGACCTGCGCACCCGCTCGCAGCGCGATTATCCGTTCTGGCTCTATCTGTTCGGCGTACTCGCGTTCTGGAGCGGCCTGTCGCTGATGCATTCAGACAGCGAGTGGAACAAGTTTGTCTATTTCTGCATCAACCTGCTGCTGATCGTGGTCGGCGCGGCGCTGTCGCGACGGGTGTTCGTGGTATTCGGTGGCATCGGCGCCGCCGCCTATGTCGGCCATCTGGCCTACTCGGTGTTCAAGGACAGCATGCTGTTTCCGTTCATCCTCACCGCCATCGGCCTGGCGGTGATTTACCTCGGCATCCTCTGGCAACGCCACGAACAAACCATCACCTCACGCCTGCGCGCCCACCTGCCAACACCGCTGCGCGAACTGCTGGCTCGGCGTGATTGATGTGGTATAGCTGAGCTGGAAAGCGCGCTACTATTGGCCTTTGAGCGCAAGGCGCTGATAATGTCTGCGTTGCGGGAGATGTGTTGATGGGAGGCCCGCGCTGCTCTGCTGGCCGTCTTGAATAACATTTAGGGATCAACATGACTACTCTCCGCCCAAAAGAAGATATTCTCGTCCATTACGATGAAGAGGCTGGCGAGCTTGTATTTTTTACAGTGCCGACTGCTTCTACTGGCGGCTTACGTGCAAAATCGTTTGGGGGAGTTCGTCCACTAGTTAGCGAGCTTCAGGCTCTTGAACCAACAGAAGCTTTGCGAAGAGTTGGCGGCACTGTGCTAGCGCTTCTGGATCTTAGTAGCGAAGAAAAACTTGGTATTACAATCGAATTCATGGCCGATGCAGATGACGATGACGATGATCTCTAATCCCGCGCTCAAGCGAAACGCCGCAGAACGGCGACGTTTAGCACCGCGTTAAACGGTTTGAAGGAGCCTCCCATGCCTTGGTATGCAATTCGAACCGTCTATCACTTCGGAGTAAAGAGTGATGGAAAAAATGTCTTTGAAGAGCGCATGGTGTCCTTTGAGGCTTCCTGTTGGTCAGAGGCTCACGCTAAAGCCGAAGCAGAATCGCGTACTTATGCCATGGATCGTGAAGTTTCAGCCCATCCTGAGCGCGTTGGTTATGAGACAGATGGCGAGCAACTCATCGATGGTTACGAAATTTGGTCGGAGTTATTCGAATCACCGCTGTCTCTGAAAGAGTTTTACACCGAGCGGTACGACAAGTATGAATATCATCCTGAATAACCTTCAGCCAATCTGGTTGCCGAGAGGAACTGCGCGAATGATGCGCCGGGTTTAGCCCTTGCCTTTGCGGCCTTCGGAGGTGGTTCTTACTTAATACATTGATTGCAATGCCAGATTTGCACCCAAGGCTTGCATGGACAAACCTTGCCCTTGCAACTGCGCGTCCACCGCAATTGACGTTGTATCGATAACCCCGGAAAGCCCGCTGCTATTGCCCTGCAGGCCGGGCTGCAAGCCACTCTGGATGCGGCTTGCAGGGCAGGGGGCTTAGAATCGCTCATCCGGATACAGATAACGCCACTGCCCCGGCTGCAGCCCGGCTACCGAAATCCGCCCCAGCCGTTGCAGTTTCATCGCCGTTACCTGCAGGCCGACCTGTTCACACATCCATTCGATTTGCCCCGGCTGCGGGTTTTTCAGTGCAAAGCGCAGGCGGTGGTCGCTTTGCCAGCTTACCTTGCAGGGCGGCAGGGCTTCGCCTTCGTGTACCAGCCCATGGTTGAGGCGTTTCAGGCCGTGTTCGGCGATCTCGCCTTCAACGTCAATGAAATATTCCTGTTCGACGTGCGCCAGCTCCTTGCCCAGCTTGCGCTGCACGCGATAATCCTGGCTGTAGACCTGCAGGCCGCTGCTGAGGAAGCCGAGCTGGCACAACACCTGTTGGCCGTTGAGATGGCGTTTGAGGAAATTGAAGCCGGAGTGGTCGTCGGCGACGCGGTTTTCCGGCGTGATCAGCTTGATGGCGGGTTTTTGCCCGTCGAGGTTGGCATCATAACCAGCCGGTTTGTGCAGCAGCAGCGTGACCATCTGCGCCGGCTCGGCCACGGCGTTTTGCCGCAGCGTCACGCGCTGGCTGTCGCTGACGCGGAATGCGGGCTCTTCCACCACCTTGCCATCCACCTCCACCCAGCCGCCGGCAATGTATTCTTCGGCGGCGCTGCGCGAGATGCCCTGTTGTGCGGCTAAACGTTTGGCCAGGCGGATCGGTTCGGACATGATGGGGCTCGCTTCAGGGGGAAAATATGAATTGTACCGGCTATGGGCGTGCTCGCTGTAACTGCTTTAAACGCGGCGTGAGCGCTATCGTCAATTGCTTTGAGTTTTTTTGCGCTTGTTGTGGCGCGGGGCGGCTGCTATTTTGAAAATCAAACGCTCGTTTGATTTTTGACTGGATTATGCGCGACATCATTCATTTCTCCCATGCCAACGGCTTTCCCTGTGCGGCTTACCAGAAGCTGTTCGGGCTGCTGCAGCCGCATTACGACATCGGCTACATCAACGCACTGGGCCACGATCCGCGTTATCCGGTAACCGATTGCTGGCCGAACCTGATCGAGCAGCTGATCGAATATCTGGAAACACACTACGACCAGCCGGTGATCGGCGTCGGCCATTCGCTGGGTGGTTTTCTGTCGTTTTTCACCGCGCTGCGGCGGCCGGATTTGTTCAAGGCGATTGTGCTGCTCGATTCGCCGATCATGGGCCAAATGAAATCCACCATGCTGGCGGTGGCCAAGCGTTTTGGCGTGATGGACCGCATCACCCCGGCCGGTGCCTGCCGCGCACGGCGCCGCCACTGGCCGTCGGCAGACGAAGCACTGGCCTATTTTCGCGGCAAGCCGCTGTTTGCCGATTTCGACCCCGATTGCCTCAACGACTACGCCTTGCGCTGCACCGAGCCGGCGCCGCAGGGCGGGGTGCAGCTGCTGTTCGAGCCGGAGGTGGAATACCTGATCTACAGCCACCTGCCACACACCTATCCGCGTTACCGGCGCCAGCTGCAGGTGCCAGCCGGCTTTATCGGCGGCCGTGGCTCGCATCTGGTCAACCGCTTCGACATCGACAATATGCAGCGCCATCACCACATCGTTTGCAGCCAGATGGAAGGTGGGCACCTGTTTCCGCTGGAACATCCGCAATTGGCGGCGGCGCAGATTCAGGCAATGATCCGACGTCTGCTGCCGGGCTGATCCAGTGCCGTGCAGCTCAATTTTCGCTGCGCTGTGTTACGCCCGAGCCGTTTGTGAGCGGCGCTTGCCAGCCGCCATGCTTGGCCCCACCATGCCTGAGTCGAACCCACACTGAACGGAGCGTCACATGTATTACGTCGTTGAAAGCGGCAAATCTTTTGAACAGGCTGCAGCAGATCTGGATGCAGCGGTTAAACGCAATGGCTTTGGCGTGCTGCACGTGCATGATCTGGGTAACACGCTGCGCGGCAAGGGGCTCGAATTTGCCGAGCAGTGCCGTGTGTTTGAAGTGTGCAATCCACAACAGGCCGCCAAGGTGTTGGCCACCGACATGCGCCTGAACATGGCGTTGCCGTGCCGCATTTCGGTTTACACCGAAAATGGCGCCACCCGCATCGGCATGATCCAGCCGGCGGCGATGCTCGCGGCCTTGTCGCCGGACCCGGCACTGGCGCAGGTGGCGCAAGCAGTCGAGGCCAAAACCCGGCAAATGATTGACGAAGCGAAGTGATTCGTTAGTATGCACGGCTCTGGCGTGGCCTGAACCCGCCACCCGCTTGAATTGCGCGCCTGGAGCCTGTTGCATGTCTACCCCTCAATTGCCGGATGGCAATCCTCATCTTGCGCCTGCCTGCGTCAGCTTCTGGCAGGCGTTTGTCTTTTGGCTCAAACTCGGCTTCATCAGCTTTGGCGGCCCTGCGGGGCAGATCGCCATCATGCATCAGGAGCTGGTGGAGCGCCGCCGCTGGATTTCCGAGCGACGTTTTCTGCACGCGCTGAATTACTGCATGGTGCTGCCCGGCCCCGAGGCACAGCAGCTGGCCACCTATATCGGCTGGCTGATGCACCGCAGCTGGGGCGGCATTGTTGCGGGCGGCTTGTTTGTGCTGCCGTCGTTGCTGATCCTGATTGGCTTGTCGTGGCTGTATATCGCCTTTGGCCAGACCACGCTGGTGGCCGGGCTGTTTTACGGCATCAAGCCGGCGGTGACGGCGATTGTACTGCAGGCGGCACACCGCATCGGCTCGCGGGCGTTAAAGAACAATTGGCTGTGGGGCATTGCCGGCGCCTCGTTTGTGGCAATTTTTGCGCTCAACCTGCCGTTTCCGCTGATCGTCGCCGCTGCGGCATTGATCGGATTTATCGGTGGCCGCATCGCCCCGGCCAGATTTAGCCTTGGCGGCGGCCATGGCAGCGGTGAAAAGTCCTATGGTGCGGCCTTGATTGACGACCACACACCCACGCCGGAACATGCACAATTCCGCTGGCCGCGTCTGGCGCGGGTGGTGTTGATCGGCGTGGTGCTGTGGGCACTGCCGATGGCATTGCTGACATTGACTTACGGCTGGCAACACACGCTGACGCAAATGGGCTGGTTCTTCACCAAGGCCGCCTTGCTGACTTTCGGCGGCGCTTATGCAGTATTGCCCTACGTCTATCAGGGCGCGGTCAGCCACTTCGGCTGGCTGACACCAACGCAGATGATCGACGGCCTGGCGCTGGGCGAAACCACGCCGGGGCCGCTGATCATGGTGGTAGCGTTTGTCGGCTTTGTGGGCGGCTACGTCAAGGCGCTGTTCGGGCCCGACAGCCTGTTCCTCGCCGGCGCGGTTGCGGCGTCGCTGGTCACCTGGTTTACCTTCCTGCCGTCGTTTGTGTTCATTCTGGCCGGTGGCCCGCTGGTGGAATCGACCCACAACGACATCAAATTCACCGCACCGCTCACCGCCATCACCGCAGCCGTGGTTGGCGTGATCCTCAACCTCGCGCTGTTTTTCGGCTACCACGTGTTATGGCCTCAGGGGCTGGCCGGCCAGTTCGACTGGATCTCGGCGCTGATTGCGCTGGCAGCGGCCGTCGCTCTGTTCCGTTTCAAACGCAGCGTGATGCAGGTGATTGGCGTGTGTGGGGTGCTGGGGCTGCTGTTGAAACTGGCCCTGGCTTGACGCAGGCGGTCAGCTTGTTATTCTGTTGAGAATCTTTCTCAGTTAACCAAACGGAAGCCTTGCCCATGTTGACCCTGCACCATCTGGAAACCTCGCGCTCGCAGCGTATTCTCTGGCTGCTGGAAGAATTGCAGGTGCCATATCAAATCAAGCGTTATCAACGCGACAAGAAAACCCGGCTGGCGCCGCCGGAGTTGAAAGCGATTCATCCGCTGGGCAAATCGCCAGTGATCACCGATGGCAATCTGACCATTGCCGAATCCGGTGCGATTATCGAATATCTGGTGGAAACCTACGGCCATCTGGGCAAGGGCGATGTGGCGCAGTTGCTGCCGCCGGCGGGTACTGATGCGTATCGTTTATGCCGCTTCTGGATGCACTACGCCGAAGGTTCGCTGATGAACTGGCTGGTGATGAAGCTGGTGTTTGTCACCATCCCCACCCAGCCGATGCCGTTTTTTGTGCGGCCGATCGCGCGCCAGTTGTGCAAGACGGTGCTGGCCAAGTTGATCGACCCGAATGTGAACACTGCTCTGCAGTTTATCGACCAGCACCTCGCCAGCCACACCTGGTTTGCCGGCGATCAGATCAGCATGGCCGATTTTCAGATGAGTTTTGCCGTCGAGGCCTTGCTGGCACGCAGCGGCGCTGGGGCCCGTTATCCGCATCTGGCGGCGTATCAACAGCGCATGCTGGCGCGGCCGGCGTATCAGAAAGGCATCGAGGTTGGCGGCCCGGTGGTGATGGCCTGATTACAGCAGCGCCTTGTAGAGGTTGAAGCTACTCACCAGCACGATCAGGCTGCCCACCAGCGCCAGCAACGTGCGGGTGGAAAGGCGCCGGGTGAGCAGGGCGGCGAATGGCGCGGCAAACGCGCCACCTGCGATCAGCCCGGCCACCACCACCCACGGCGCTTCTTCAATCAGCAGCGAAAAGGCGATGGCGCTGCCGAAGGCCAGGAAAAATTCGGCAAAATTGACCGAGCCAATGGTGGTGCGCGGATCGTGGCCCTTGCCGATCAGTGTGGTTGTCACCACCGGCCCCCAGCCGCCACCGCCCACCGAATCAACAAACCCGCCCAGCAGTGCCAGCTTGCCGACGTGTTTCGGCTCGCCCTGTGCGGCACGCAGCCGGCCCCAGACCTTGCTGATGATATACAGCCCCATCAGCAGCAGATACACCGAGATAAACGGCTTGAGCTGCTTGCCGTCGATATGGGTCACCAGATAGGCGCCCAGCAGCGCGCCAGTGATGCCCGGCAGCAGCAGGCGCAGAAACAGTTTGTGGCAGATGTTTTTTAGCTTCAGGTGCGATAGCCCGGACAGGCCGGTGGTAAACACCTCGGCAATATGCACACTGGCGCTGGCCACCGCCGGCGATTGCCCGGTTGCCAGCAGAAAGGTGGTGGAGGTGATGCCGTAGGCCATGCCCAGCGCACCGTCCACCACTTGCGCAAACAGGCCGACTGCAGCGGCACTCCAGAATACCGGGCTGTTAAGGGTTGCCAGCACCAAATCGCCGGCATGGCTCAGGCTGCCGGAATGCAGCAGCAACTGCTGCGCCAGATACCCGAGTGCAGCCAGCAGCAGCAACGCCGCCAGCCAGCCGAAGATGCGCAGCACCGGGTGTTGCGCCGGGTGCGTGATAGCGAGTTCCAGCGGCGGCAGGCCTAGCTGCTGGTGTTCCAGGTTGATGGGAGTGGCGCCCAGGTCCAGATCGCGGATTTTCATGTGTGACCCCGAGTGATTGATTCGGGTTGATTATCCGGATGAGGCTAATAACCATTAAATACTATTTTTTTATTGTTTTATGTTTAATGGTTATATGTTGGGCTGGACGTGCGCTGTTGGCTGAGGCGAACACGGGCCGTGGTGCCGAGCTTTATTCGCCCGCCGCAGCCTTGGCGGCTGCTTCGCGCAGCTTGTCCTTTTTGCTTTTGCGTTTGCCCTTGATGCCGCCGCCATCGGCCGCTGCCGGGCCTTTGCCGCTGGCCGGGCTGGTGGTTTCAGTCGGCTCGAAGCCGGTTATCTGCTCGCGCGGCACGCGCTGTTGCTGGCGTTTTTCGATCAGGCGCATATGGGCTTCGCTGCTGGCGTCCACCAGGCTGATGGCGAGCCCGCTTTCGCCCGCGCGGCCGGTGCGGCCGATGCGGTGGGTATAGTCGTCGGTGGAGCGCGGCAGGTCGTAGTTGATCACTGCCGGCAGTTGCTGGATGTCCAGCCCGCGTGCCGCAACGTCGGTGGCGACCATCACTCTTAGCTGGCCACTCCTGAAATTATCCAGCACCAGGGTGCGAATTCCCTGTGCCGCATCGCCGTGGAAAGCCGCAGCGGCAATGCCGGCCAGGCGCAGGGTGTCGGCAATTTCGTCGGCATCGCGCTTGGTGGCAACAAACACCAGCACCTGGCACCAGTTTTCCTGCTGCAGCATATGTTGCAGCAGATCGATGCGGCGGTGGGCGTCGACCTGAATCACCCGTTGCCTGATGTCCGGGCGGCTCTCTGCGTCGGCATCGGCGCTGACGCGCACCGGGTTGTGCAGCAATTGCTGCGCCAGTGTCGTCACTGCCGGGGCAAAGGTGGCAGAGAAAAACAGGTTTTGCCGCCTGGCCGGCAGCAGCGCAAGAATCTGGTTGATCTCCTCGGCAAAGCCCATGTCCAGCAAGCGGTCGGCCTCGTCGAGCACCAGCATTTCCACCTGATTCAGCTGCAGTGCATTGTGTTGCTGCAAATCCAGCAGCCGCCCCGGTGTGGCGACAACGATGTCGGCACCGCCGCGCAGCTCCAGCATTTGCGGGTTGATCGACACGCCACCAAACACAATGTCGATTTTTGGCGTCGGCATCAGTGCCTGCGCCAGCTCGCGCAATACCGCGCCGACCTGCGCCGCCAGCTCGCGGGTCGGCACCAGCACCAGCCCGCGCAGCACCCGTGGCCGGCTGCTGCCGCGCTGCTGGCAGTGCTGCAGCAAGGGCAGGCCAAACGCAGCCGTCTTGCCGCTGCCGGTGGGGGCGCTCACCAGCACGTCGCGCCCTTGCAGTATCGGCGGAATCGCTCCGACCTGAATCGGCGTGGGCGTGGCAAAACAATGGGCGAGGGCGCGGATCAATCCGAGTTGGCTAAAAGGCATGGGGTGAGATCAAGGCGTGGGGCAGGGGAAGCGATTTTAATCCTTATCTGCTGCAAGGGCGATGCCCGGCTGCTCGGGTCAATCGTGCCAATGGCTTGGAATCGCCGCCAGAGTGCGGTATACAGCCAAGTGAACAACTTTTCCGGGGTGCTCAATCTTGAATCGACCCATCGCGCTGTGTTTGTTGCTGGCTTCGCCATTGGCGCTGGCGGAGCAGGCGCAGATTGCCGTGGCAGCCAATTTTATGGCACCGATGCAGCAGATGGCGCCAGCTTTTGAGGCGGCCACCGGCCACAAGTTGTTGCTGTCGAGCGGCTCCACCGGCAAGTTTTACGCACAGATCAAGAACGGCGCGCCGTTTGATGTGTTGCTGGCGGCCGACGACGAAACACCGATCAAGCTGGAGCAGGAAGGCGCGGCAGTGGCCGGCAGCCGTTTTAGCTACGCCATCGGCAAGCTGGTGTTGTGGAGCGCCAGTGCCGATGGCGTGGATGCCAAGGGCGAGGTGTTGCGCCAGGGCAAGTTTCAGCGGCTGGCCATTGCCAACCCCAAGCTCGCGCCCTATGGCCGTGCCGCGCAGCAGAGCCTGCAGGCGCTGGGCGTGTGGGACGGGCTGCAGGGCAAGCTGGTGATGGGCGAAAACATCGCGCAGACACAGCAGTTTGTGGCCAGCGGCAATGCGCAGCTGGGGCTGCTGGCGCAGTCGCAGGTGTGGCGCGACGGCAAGCTGGGCAGCGGTTCAGCCTGGCCGGTGCCGGAAAACCTGCACGCGCCAATCCGCCAGGACGCGGTGCTGCTGCAAAAGGGCAAACACAACCCGGCGGCGCAAGCCTTGATCAATTATCTGCGTAGCGATGCCGCCAGGGCCGTGCTGCGCAGTTATGGTTACAGCTACTGATGGCGGCGCTGCTCGGGCCGGAAGACTGGTCGGCGATTCGCCTGTCCTTGCAGCTGGCGGGCGCGACCACGCTGCTGCTGTTGCTGCTGGCCACACCGCTGGCGTGGTGGCTGGCACGCAGTCGCAGTGTGGCCGCTGCCGCTGTGGGCGCGCTGGTGACCTTGCCGCTGGTGCTGCCGCCAACCGTGCTCGGGTTTTATCTGCTGCTGGCACTCGGGCAAAACGGCTGGATTGGGCAACTGACGCAAGCCTTGGGCCTCGGCCTGCTGCCGTTTACCTTTGGCGGGCTGTTGCTGGCATCGATGCTGTATTCCTTGCCGTTTGCGGTGCAGCCCTTGCAGCAGGCGTTTGCCGCAATCGGCCCACGGCCGCTGGAAGTGGCCGCCAGCCTGCGTGCCTCGCCGCTCGATGCGTTTTTCTCGGTGGTGTTGCCGCTGGCGCGGCCGGGTTTCATCACCGCTGCCATCATGAGTTTTGCCCACACGCTGGGTGAGTTCGGCGTGGTGTTGATGATCGGCGGCAACATTCCCGGCGCCACGCGCGTGTTGTCGGTGCAGATTTACGATCACGTCGAGGCGCTGGAATATCCGCAGGCGCACTGGCTGGCGGGCGGCATGTTGCTGTTCAGCTTTGTAGTGCTGCTGGCGCTGCACCTGTTCAAACGGCAGCGGGAGCAGACATGAGCCTCGATGCCCGTTTTGCACTCGATTACGGCGATTTTGCTCTGGATGTGGATCTGCAACTGCCGGCCAGTGGCGTGTCGGTGCTGTTTGGCCCCTCTGGCTCGGGAAAAAGCTCGCTGTTGCGCTGCATTGCCGGGCTGGAACCCGCCGCGCGCGGCCGCCTGAGCTTCAACCAGCAATGCTGGCAGGACGATGCCGATAACTGCTTGGTGCCGCTGCATCAACGTCAGATCGGTATGGTGTTTCAGGAGGCGAGCCTGTTTGCGCATCTGGATGTGGCGGCCAATCTGCGTTATGGCTGGCAGCGCACGCCGGCTGCTCAACGGCGCGTAGGCTGGCAGCAGGTGATTGATCTGCTCGGCATGGGCCACTTGCTGGCGCGCCGGCCGCATCGTTTGTCGGGGGGCGAGCGGCAGCGGGTGGCGATTGCCCGCGCCTTGCTCGCTTCGCCGCAGCTGTTGCTGCTGGACGAACCGCTGGCGGCGCTGGATTTTGCCCGTAAGCAGGAAATCCTGCCGTATCTGGAAAACCTGCCGCGCGAGCTGGATATCCCGCTGATTTATGTCACCCATGCCTTTGAAGAAGTGGTGCGGCTGGCCGACCATCTGGTATTGCTGCAGCAGGGTCGGGTGGTGGCGCAGGGCGCACCAAGCCAGGTGCTGAGCCGTTTTGATCTGCCGCCGGAATTCGCCGACGAAATCAGCGTGGTGCTGCAGACGCAGGTGATTGAAATCGATGCACATTATCAGCTGGCAACATTACAGGCGCCGGGCATCACGCTGCAGGTGCCGGCCAGTGGCCTGTTGCCGGGGCAGGCAAGGCGGGTGCGGGTTCATGCGCGTGACGTGAGCCTGGCGCTGCACGATCACCCTGACAGCAGCATTCTCAACCGTCTGCCGGCCGTCGTGCTGGCCACCTCGCCAGCGGAACATCCGGCGCACGCACTGGTGCGGCTGGATGCCGGCGGCAGCGAAATCGTCGCCCGCATCACGCGCCGTTCGCATGATCTGCTGCAACTGGCGCCCGGCATGGCGGTGTGGGCACAGATCAAGTCGGTGGTGCTGGTGTGATTTTGCGCCTGTGTCAGCAGGCGCTAAGCGGGAAATGACAATTGGCCGCTGTTTTGTTGCCTAATGGCAGGGTATAGTTCGATTCTCGAAATTATTCACTTGGGATATCTGGAAATGAACCATTTGCTCGATGTGCTGCTGTCCACTGCAGCCTCTACCGTGCGCGGCTGGCGTGGCACCAGCGGCAGCAAGCAGGTGCAGCCGCCAAAACGTGCGCTGATGTTGTTTGACCGCGAAGACGATGCCGAATGCCGACTGGTGCGCGAAGCGTTGACCGAGCTGAATCTCGACGTGTCGATCATCCCTTGCCCGAAAAAGGGCAGCCGTTTTACTGCCGACCTAGTGGCTTTGTCCGGTTCCAAGCAGGTGCCGTTCCTGTACGACCCGAATGTCGATTACGGCATGCGTGGCGCGAAAAACGTCGTTGAGTACCTGTTCAACCAGTATCGTGGCGAAGCGCCACCGAGCGCGCTGCTGCCCTCGCTGAGCGGCGTGATCCGCGCCAATCTGGCCTGGGCGGTACGCCTTACCGGTCATCTGTACGCCAAACCTTCGATCGAGCCGGAAGAGCCGCTGACTTTGTACGGCTTTGAATCCAGCCCCTACACCCGTCTGGTGCGCGAACGCCTGTGTCAGCTGGAGCTACCGTATCGTCTGGTCAACCTTGGCAAGCAGCAGTGGGCCGACATGGGGCCGGCGAAAATGCGCCTCAAGCCGGGCAAATACCGCCCGCTGCCCGATACCAAGCGCGATGCCTTTCTCAAGCAATATGGCAAGGTGCAGGTGCCGTTCCTGATCGACCCGAACACCGATACCGAAATGTTCGAATCGGCCGACATCATCGCCTATCTGGATAAAACCTACGCCAAATGAGCCAGCCCGCCGCCGCTGTGGAAGTGATCGCTGCCGATCTGAGCCTGCTGGCACACCGGCAGGCGCTGGTGTCCTTGCTCAATGTGTATGCGCAAGACCCGATGGGCGGCGGACAGCCCCTGGCGGATGAGGTGTTGCGCCATTTGCCGGATGCCCTGGCGCATCGCCCCGGTGCCCACGTGTTGCTGGCGCACCAGGGCGAAGTGTTTGTCGGCTTGCTGATCGCGATGGAGGGCTTTTCCACCTTTGCCTGCAAGCCGCTGCTGAATATCCACGACATTGTGGTGCTGCCGGATTTCCGCCAGCGCGGCATTGCCGCCCGGCTGCTGGCACGTGCCGAACTGATTGCGCGGCAACTCGGCTGCTGCAAGCTGACGCTGGAAGTGCTGGAAAACAACCTCGGCGCGCAGGCCAGCTATCGCAAGGCGGGTTTTGCACCGTATCAGCTCGATCCGCAGGCGGGCAGGGCGCTGTTCTGGCAAAAGCCACTGGAGCTGTCGCATGAGTGAGCCAGTCGAGATTCCCTCCGGCTACCACGTGTTGCCGCTCGGCAGCCCGTTTGTGATGCAGTTCGGCCCGCTGTATGCGCGCCACCAGGGCCGCACGCTGGTGATCGGCCTGCGCATTCAGCCGCATCACCTCAACCTGCACAGCAATGCCCACGGCGGCATGTTGCTGACACTGGCCGACACCGCGCTCGGCATCAACCTGTCGCAATCGCACAATCCGCCGCTGCCGATGGTGACGGCCAATCTCTCGTCGGAATTTCTCGCCCCCGCCAAACTCGGCGAATGGCTGGAAGCGCACGTCGAAATCCTGCGCGTCGGCTCGCGCCTGGGCTTTGCCGATTGCCGCTTGAAAGTCGGCGAACGACTAGTGATGCGCGCCAGCGGTACCTTTGCCGTGGTGCGCGGGGTGCCGGCTACGGCAACGGTGCCGTCGGATGGTTGATCGGCTCGGTCGTGACAAAATGCGGCAGCTTGGATTCCTATTTGTTGTTGTCGCAGTGTCATGTTTTGTTGCTGCGTATCTAAACTGGTTTTCTGCGGGCTGTTCTTGGGATGGCAAGCAAGGGTACGGGGATCAAAAGCTTGGCCTTCTCTATGAGGATAGGGCGCTGGGGTTTTCCCTGCTTGGCTTGCTATTGCTAACGTTGGCTCCGGTGTTTGATTTTCGCCGATCCAAGTTTAGGGCTGTCGCCGTTGCTGGAATCCTGTTTGTTTTGGGGAGTGGCATTTCAATCGCTCTTATGCTTGATGCCAGCACCCGAGGTACGATGTTATGCCATCCTGGCACCCAAAACGTGACAGGTACATCGCCACATGGTTAATTTCCAGGCAGTGGCGCGCTAAGCTGGCTTTTGGCGCGGAGATTTTTTACCAGAAGGTTTTCATAACAATCCCGCAATCTCCCCGCCGTGGCCAGATCCGGGCTTCGTTGGCACAGGCGCTTGCGGCTTGCGCTGATCGCATGCTTTTTTCTACAGCACAATTTCCGCCGCTTTCTGTCTCCAGCAGGATGTCATTGGGCGCCGCTAACCTTGGCGGCTCAATAACACCATCCATTTGAGTAGCAAATTTGGTTTGCGTCCTTTTAACAATGCCGGCGCGTATTGTTCCCAAGTTGCGTGTGCACGTTGTTTGTCTCCCACGGACAGATTGCCGAGCATGGATGCAGCAAGTAGAAAACCATGTTTTTCTTCATCCAGTGTGAGCTCATTGGCCATATGCAACAGTTCGCTAGCGTGGTGTGCGGTGGCTTCCCCATTTCGTGATCCGATGGCTTTGAACAGTTCAACCCAGGTGTTCAAGTCACTTTTCGAGTTTGCAGAGATGCAATGGGCTTGCTCAAAGAGCTCCCATAACGGCCGGAGTTCTGCGCCGCTAAGGTATGGAGTTAGCGTGCTACCCAGGGTATAGATTGCGTTGCGGCTTACCTCTGATGTTCCGCTACAGCTGGCAGGTGAACGTAACAGTAGCACTGCCTGTTGCTGGGCAAGTGACATTGTGCCTAGATTTGATATCGATAAGCCTCGGATTGCGGCCAGGGCATTGCCGATGCGTTGCGTCCGGAAGAAGTAGCGATCGGTGGTGACCAATCGGCCAGCTTGTCTTTGCTCCTGTGCTCCGAGCATTTCAAGAGTTGGAAGTGTTCCGGTCCCAATCTCTGCCAGTTCTATCAGGTTTTGCTGTAGAAAGCGGGATCTTGATGCATGGAGGTCAACATACGGAAAGTAGTCAGAATTGGCGGGAGCGGCATAAATGGCCATGAGCGGCGACAGTAGTGCTTTGTTGCCGAGCTTTCGTACAGCAAGATCTTCAATCGATCGAATGCCGACTTGATTCATTTCAGCCGCAAGCTGTTTATCTTGGAAAATGTTTGGCGATAGCCCGCCCAGCTTGCCTTTTGGTTTTGCTACGATCAAGAGGTTGGCATTGTCCGTATGGTAAACCGCAAAGTCCTCAAATTCAGTCGAGAGTGCATTGAGAATGGATGCGACCAGCTTGAAATTGATTTCATAGCCCTGAATCCATTGAACCAGGAGACCATCGTGATTCAGATGCCGATTGATGGTGTGGTAAAACTCTTTGGAGAACAGTGATGCAACGCCACTGACCCAAGGATTGGAGGGTTCCGAAACGATTAGGTCGTATTTTTTGTTATTGATGGCGAAAAAGGTTTTTGCATCTTCGATCACTATCTGGCTACGGGGATCTGTAAAGGCTCTGCTTACTCTTGGCCCGAAGCCAATTTTTGCTGCCTGAACCATTGCTGGCTCAATCTCGATGGTATCCACCTTTTCTAGTCTTGTGTAAGACAAGAGCGTGTGGGTGGTTAATCCAGAACCCATACCTATGTTCGCCGCTCTTCGTGCATCCGGTTTATAGGCCAAGGGCAGTGCTCCGGCCATCGTCATGGTGATTTCATCTGCAGTGAGCGGACCACCAGCCATATTGATCGATGCATCCGGTTTGCCATTGGTGCTCACCATCACGGTGCCGTCCGGGCTGCCGAACAGAGCGATGGATGCAGTTTTCCCGTCGCGATAGAAAAGGACCGAATTGGCTTGGCCGAGGGCGGCTGTTCCGGTTCGATATACGCCTGACCCCAATTTCAACAAATCCAGAGACACGGTGGAGGAAACAAAAGCCAGTGGTATACCGCCCGCCATAATGGCGGTAAGTTTAGGTATTGCCTGTTTGGCTGAATATGTTGGTAACAAAAAGTAAAGCCCAAGTCCGATGTCCATCATCGCACCGGCGATTACCACCCATTTCAGACCGAGGTATGGCATCAGAATGTGGGTCGCCAACAAGATTCCTAGAATCGCTCCAATCGTATTGGCAGCATAGATATTGGCAACAGCACGCTCGCCGTAGCGGCGCTGGATGAGTATCGATGTCATGAGTGGCAATGTCATGCCTGCACAAAATGTGGCGGGTAACATGACCAGCAGCGAGATGATATGACTCGAAAGAGTAAACCCGAGATATCCTGCGTCGCTCCGCGCAAGTGCTTGCAATACTGCGCTCATCCAGTTGAACGTTGCACCGAATACAAGTAGGGAGGCGAGGGCGAAAATACCCATGACAATTTGAACCCAGCCCAGAAACCCTGCTGGCTCATGGATTTTGTCAATTTTCTTGTGTATCCACAGCCCCCCAAGCGCCAAACCGAGAATGAATGCGGATAACATCAATTCGAATGAGTGTGTGGAACTGCCAAGTACCATACTCAGCATCCTTATCCAGCCGATTTCATAACAAAACGATGCTGCGCCGGTTATGGCTGCCATCGCCAATAAGCGGCGTGGCAACAGGGCCGTACCGGTATGTTTCATTGGTTCCGCGCCAACCTGGGTTACAGGGGCGGGTTGTCTGATTGCTTTCGCCAGCAGCCACGCCACTATTGCCACCAGCAAGCTAAGAATGCCGGCCAGTGTAACGGTGCCGGGCAGTCCAACCCATTCAATCAGGAAGAAGCCGGAGGCCAGAACTCCGATTGCTGCGCCGATACTGTTGGAAAAATACAGGAAGGCCAGCGTTTCGCCCGTGTTGTTTGGTGCCAAGCGAATCAGTCCTGTGCTCATCAGAGGAAACGTCATTCCAAGTAATATCGATTGCGGCAAAATCAGTGCTGCTGCAACGCCCCACGTCACGCTTTCGGCGAATGCGGGGCTGGCAAAGCCCGGAAGAACACGCTCGAAAACGAATGGCGCCAGATGGACAAACATAGGGTGAAACAAAACCGCCGCGATGCCGATGATTGCTTCTACGAGAGCGTATGCTGTCAGCAGGTTCAAGGTCTGTTTGCTGAACTTGCCCGCAACCCAGGCACCGAGCGCCATGCCCCCCATAAAAATGCCGATTACTAAGGTTTGCGCATACGCCGCGTGGCCGAGAAAAAGCTTGAGGTAATGCGCCCAGATGGATTCGTAAACCAGTCCGGAAAAGCCTGATAATGCGAATAGCAGATAGAGTGTGCGGCGAAAACCTGGGGCGTAATTGTGCAATTTGGCGCTCTACTATCAATATTGGTTTGTGAACATGTCGCTGCCGTTATAGCACACACCCATTGGCTATCGTTTGGCTCCGATGCTGGTTGCCATGTAGTTGCCAGATTTAACATTCGCCACCAGCAAACCCTCATAACAATCCCGTAGTTTCCCCGCCGTCGTCTGATCCGACCATTCATTGGCCCAGCTGCGTGCGGCCTGGGCCATGCGCTGGCGTTTGTCCGGCTGCGACAGCAGGCTGGCGACGCCGTCGGCAAAGGCGCTGGCGCTGGCTGTCAAGGGCAGTGCGCCTCGACCCGCCAGCACAATCTCCGCTGCGCCCATCGCCGGCACCGCCACTACCGGCACGCCACAGGCCATCGCCTCCAATAACACCAGCCCCTGCGTTTCGGTGAGTGACGGAAACACAAACACGTCTGCCGCGTGGTAGCAGTCGATCAGCGTCGTTTGCCGATCCAGATAACCAATAAACGACACTTGCTGCTGCAAGCCGAGTTTTTCCACCTGGCGTTGCAGGCCGGGCAGGGCAGGGCCTTCGCCGGCGATCACCAACAGCAAGTCGGGCTGGCGGCTGCGCAGCAGCTGCATCATTTGCAGCAGTAGCGGCAGATTCTTTTCGTGCGCCACGCGGCCGACATACAAGGCCACCGGCCGTTTGGCGGCAATGCCGTGCTGCTGCCGAAAACGCGCCCCATCGCCGTGCGCAAACTGCGCCAGCGGCAAGCCGGTAGGAATCACCTCGATGGGACTCTGGATGCCATAAGCGCGCAAGGTGTCGTGCATGATGCGCGACGGTGCAATCACCGTGTCCACCGCATTACATTGGCGCCGCGACAGCCCCTGCGCCAGCTTGCGCCCGAGCGCCGACGGCAGCCACGG
>JAXMFR010000015.1:0-61135 GCA_046347685.1 Chitinivorax sp. | reverse complement strand
TCGGTGTTCATGTCTTCATAAATACGGCTGAATTTCGGCACCAGATAAATCAGCAGGAACAAGGCGAAAACAATGCCGACCACAAATACCACCGCCGGATAGATCGACGCCGAGATGATCTGCTTGCGAATCGTATCGGCCTGCTGCTGATAAGTGACGAAACGTTGCAGCGTCGGCACGATGTCGCCGGTTTTTTCCGAGGCACGCACGCTGGCAACATACAACTCGGGGAAAGCCTGCGGAAAATGCTGCAACGCCTGCGACAGCGACTGGCCCTGATACAGCGATTCGGTCAGCTTGCGCAGCACGTCCTGACTTTCGTCGTGGGCCTTTTCCGCCAGCGTTTCCACCGCCTCGATCAGCGACAGACCCGCATCCAGCAGCGCCAGCAGCTCCTGCGTAAACAGCACCAGATTAAAACGCTGCGCGCGCCAGGCCGGCATCCAGCCCTGACGCAGCGCGTGCACCGAGATCACCCACACACCCTGCTGGGTGGCCTGGTTGCGGGCATCGTCGCTGCTCGCGGCATCCAGTCTCAGTACTACAACCGACTGGGCTTTCAGCGCTTTGACTTCAAACTGTTGCATTCCGTAGGTTTGGTTTCGCGTTGTCGATTTATCTTCTGTTAGAAGTGCTGCAGGCTGGGGATGATGCGCAGTCCGGGTTGGCGGAGGCCAGCGCGCAGCAACCGGAATGTACTCTAGTACATGAGGATTGCGAGCACTGCCCGATGCCAAGCTGGCAAGCAGCGCCCCAGCATGCGGTACTTCTTACCAGTTGCCGAGATCGGCGGCTTCTCCCTCTCCCCCGGGCTTGCCATCCTTGCCCAGCGAGCTCAGGTCGTAATCATTGGCGTGTTCGCCCGGTGCCTTGTAAATATAGGCCTTGCCCCAAGGATCGAGCGGCGCTTCTTTCTTCAGATACGGGCCGTTCCATTTCGGTTCGTCGGCGGGTTTCTGGTTGAGTGCTGCCAGGCCCTGCTCGGTGCTGGGGAAGTGGCCGGTATCGAGGCGATACTGGTCGATGGCTTTCGACAGCGATTCGATCTGCTGCTTGGCGGTGGTGATTTCCGATTTGCCGACGTTCTTGAACAGATTGGGGGCCACCACGCCCACCAGCAGGCCGATGATGACCAGCGCAATCAGCAGTTCCAGCAGGGTGAAACCACGTGAAAATGTGCGGTTAACGTTGTTCATATTGTTCATACTCGAAAAAATAAGAATGATTACTCTAAATTCTACACGAAAATATCCGTTGAAACAGAAAATTCATGCAGATTGAATAATGCGGCCAGGCCCGCAAAGTCCTTGCCCGGCGCCGCTTTCAGCGCTGCCGGCAGGCTGCGGGTGATTGTGCCTGCGGGATATGACTGGCGTCCAGCAACAAAGTGCCGCGCATTTTACCGATTACAGCCAGCGACGTACGCGCTGGCAATAATCGAGGTAGGGCTGGCCGAACAATTGCCGCAGGATGCGTTCTTCCGGCTGGATTTGCAGGCGGTTGATCGTGAAGACAAACAAGGGCAACACGGCAAGCGCCAGCAGGTTGGCCAGATACACGCACCAGCCACACAACAGCAGCAACATGCCGAGATACATCGGGTTGCGGCTGATATGGTACAGGCCGCCGGTGACCAGGGCACTGCTGCGCTGCGGCCGCAGCGGATTGATCGTGGTACGGGCGCGTAGAAACTGCCAGACGCCGATGCCGTCGAGCAAGATCCCCGGGCTGGCCAGCAGCACGCCGGCCAGCAGCGCCAGTGGCGGCGCCAGCCATTGTTGTGGCCAGATCTGGTCGATGCCGTACATCAGCGCCGCGTGCAGCAGGGCGATAATCGGCGGCGGGATTTTGGTTTCCATCATCGGGTTCATTGCATCAGTCTTGAATGTTTTTGCTCATCAATTGCGCGCTGGCCGGGCACAGTTGCTGAAACTGCCTGGTGCCACGGATCGTTTGCGGCGCGTGCTCCCTGGCGCAGGCTTGATAAGCATATTGCTGAAAATAGCCGCTGGCATCGGTGGTGAGCAGATACAGCGTGCCGATGCCAAGCCGGCGTGCGTGTTGCTCGGCATGCTGCAACAGCAAACGCCCCAGCCCTTGGCGGCGGAGTGCCGGGGCTACAGCCAGCGAGCGCAGCAAGGCGCAGCCGTTGCCAAGTTCCAGCCCCACCAGTGCTTGCAATTGCCCCTGCTGGCTGATGCCGAAAAACAGCATCGACTCTGACGCCACAGCATCCGTCGCTGGCAGCCGGCATGTCTCAAGCAGCGTCGCAATCGCTTTGTTATTGCTGATCGGCAGGATATCTGCAGCTGCCAACATGTTTCATTCTCCGGCCGGGCGCGCTTGTTGATCGACAAATAACAGCTGGCTGGTATCAAAACCCAGCGCGGCGGCCTTGTCCAGCAGGCGCTGTTTCACTTCCGGCGGCAAGCTTGGGGTGCGCGCCAGAATCCACAGGTAGGAGCGATCCGGGCCGCAGATCAAGGAATACTGATAACCGGCCTGATCCAGCTCCAGCACCACATAGGTGCCGTAAAACGGGCCGAAGAACGACACCTTGAGGTGGCCGCGATCGGCCGGGCCAACAAAGTAGGCTTTGCCTTCGGCCTGTTTCCATTCTTTGTTTGCCGCGGAATAGCCGCGATTGATCACGCGCACGCCGCCATCATCCCGCAGGCTGTAATCCGCGGTGACTTGGCTCAGACCACGTTCAAACGAATGATCAAGCCGCGCAATTTCGTACCAGCGGCCGAGATAACGTTGCAACTCGAACGGTGTCACCGCCTGCAGACCGTCGGGAATGCTGGTGCAGGACGACAACAGTAGTGCCAGAAATGGCCAGAGCCAGCGTTGCATGGATGTTCTCCGTAAAGTTGCCGTGCGCCGCACAGCGGATGTCAGTGATCGGGGTATTCCATTTGCAGTGCCACAAACGCCGCCGTGGCCGGGCCATACCAGGCGGCTATCTGCCGCAGGCTGTCATCCAGCGTCGCCGTGGGCAGCAGCGCGGGGTTCAGTTGCAGCGTGCGTTCCACCTTGGCGGTATCGCCCAGCAACAGCAAGCCGCGCCGCGATTGCACGTTTTGCCCGGCGCGCGGCAGGGCAAACGCGCTGGAGCGATAGGTGCGCGACCAGGCATCTGCCGCCAGCGCCAGCGCAATTTCGTCCACGCCATCGGCTATCTGGATGCCGATATCCTGATGTGTCCAGAACGCCAGCCAGTTGCCGGCTGCAGTCAGCATGTGGCGGCGATTCAGCTGAAAATCCTCGCTGCGGTGCTGGGCGCTCCAGTCGCTGGCGCCCAGCCGCGTGGCGGTTTGCTGCGCGGCTCGCGTGCCGGCAATCGCTTCCACCAGCGCCAGCGAAACCGGAATTGATGCGGTGACACCGGTGGTGGTGACCACCTTGCCATCGGCTAGATAACGCCGGTCGCGGCGCCAGCGGGTGTCGGCAAATTGCTGTTGCAGATCGTCCAGCGCGTACCAGTGCCCCACCGCCTGCTTGCCGCGCAGCAGCCCGGCATGCGCCAGTACCCACACGCCATCGCAAACGCCGACAATCGTCGCGCCCTTGCGCGCCTGGCTTTGCACCCAGCTGATCAGCGCGGCGTTTTTCACCTCATGCACCGCCGGCACAATCACAGCATCGGCACCCTGCGGAAACCGGCCGTCGAATTCGGCGATACTCGCCTGCGGCGCCACGCGCAGCGCCGGAAACAGCCGCACCGGGCCGGCTTGCGTTGCCAGTGCCCACACCTGCGCCACGCCCGATTCGCGCAACACACCGTACGGCACCACGTAATCGGTCAGTTCGGTGTAGCCGTTTTCGGCCACCACCGCGATCACCGGCTGGCTGCGGCCAAAACGCGGCTGGTAGCCGGGTAGCTGCGCCTGTGCCAGCGTTGCAAAACACAGCAGACACAGCGCCAGCAGATACAGCCGGCTGGCGGAAAGCTTGGATCTGGCAGCGAAGGGCAGGGTCGGGGATAACATGGCGCAGGTGTCAGGGTTTCAGGGGTGTGATTTCCAGCGAAACAAAGCGTTCTTTCACATCATATGCCTGCTCCAGCGTGGTTTTTCTGCCCTTGGCATCCAGCCATTGATACTTGGTGTGAAAGCAGAACAGCAGGCTTGGCGCTGCCTCCTGCTGTTTTGGTTTGCCTTGCAGACAATACGGGCCGACCCGGCGATGCCCGAGGCGCGGGTTGACGTTGTTGCCGATCATGCTGGCGCCGCCGCTGCCGGCCAGATCAAAGCTGGCATTCAGCGCCTGCCACAGCGCCGGTATTTGCTCGCGAATCGGCACAAACTCGCTGTCGACGGCAAATGTGCCGCCTGCCTGCACCGTGCTGGCAAGCAGTGCGAGGGAGAAAAACAGGGGGTATTTCATGCCTGGAATTCCTGGTTTCCGGGTTGGGTATAGGTCGGGTTCATGTTGGGGGCGAATCACGCTTATTTGGTGGCTTGGCAGCTCATGTAGCCATCCTGCTGTTGCGGCGCCCGGCACCAGCTGGAAAAGCGCGTCAGATAGGCATCCGGGCGAAAGCCGCGGGCGATTTGCAGGTATTCCTGCGCTTGCTCGCGGCTCGGCACCACCGCCAGGCTGGCAAAATAATTGTTGCGGGCGTAGATGCCGGTGCTGCCGATGCCGAGCTTGCCGGCACGGGCAATTTCGTCGCGCGCGCCGGCCAGCGTGGTGTCGCTGCCAAACACCACCGCCCAGCCGCCGGGCACGCTCATGGTTTGCAGGGCGCGATCCACCAGCGCGGCATTGGCGCTGATGGTGCTGCGCGTGGCTTCCACCGCGTTGGCCTATGCCGCCACCGCCTGCCGCCCGGCGTCTTCCACCTTCTGGATACGTTGCTGCAATTCGCCGGCCGGCACCGCTGCCTTGGCTGCAGCCAGTGCCTCGTTGGCCTGTTTCAATTGCCGCTGCAGGTCGTCGATGGTGGCTTTGGCGGTTTTCAGCGCTTCGTCCGATTCCACCAGGCCGGATTTCCATTTAAAGCCAACCACGCTGCCTTCTTCAAAGCCGGCGCGCATCAGAATGTCGTTGAGTCGGGCGGGAAACATCAACAACAAGGCCGCCAGCAAAAACAGCGAAAAATCGCGCAGCAGCGCGAACAGATCCTTGCCGATGCTGATGGCGCGCTCTAATGCGCCGCTTGCTGGGGTATCGTTGGCCATGCGCGTGCTCCGGTGCTGTCGCTGCTGCAGGGAAGGGGGGGCTGGAAACAGCGCCAGAGGCGGCGCCACGCCTATCTTGCCGCAGCCCGGCGGTGGCGACAAGTGTTGTCGGGGCATGCGCTGCAAGCCGCGCCCCTATTGGCCTGCAGGCCGGGCTGCAAGGCAATGGGGATGCGCCCTGCAGCCGGATGCTTTTTTATGGTTTGCTGCTGCCAGCCGCTCGGACCGCAATCCGAGCGCAAGCTGGCAGTCTGCCGCGCTGCCGCCGTTGGCTGGCGGTAGGCACGGCTTACGGCGCCATGGTTTCTGCTGTCACTTCCCAGCCGGCATCAATGCCACCCGGCAGCATCTGCCCGCGATCTTCACCCACTTCGCGGTCGATCAGGCGGTTGAGCTTGTCGTTCATCGCCAGCACCAGGTCTTTTTGCTGCTGTTTGCCGGGCATCGCCAGATTGTTCATTTCCAGCGGGTCGGCCTGGGTATCGAACAGCTCGACATCATTGACGCGGTAGAGGTCTTCCAGCGTGGTGGGGCGGTTGTGCTGCTTGGGCGAAAAATAGCGCGCAAACACGTAGCGGCCGTCGTAAACCATGCGCATCGCGCCGCGTTTTTTCATGTCCGGCACAATGCCGGCTTCTTTCAGCTGCTTCGGATTGCCGCCTTTCTTGATGTGCGCCACCGCCTTGTAGAGGAAGTCGCCATCGAGATAGGCAAACATGTTGTAGTTGAACAACACGCCATCGCGCACCTCGTTCAGCCCGGCTTTGTCCGGCGCTGCCAGCAGGCCGGAGAAATCCTTGCCCGGCAGGCCCTTGGTGATATCGGCGCGTTTTTCCGCCGCCACACCGGTGAGCGATACCAGCGTCGGCGCCAGATCCAGATGCGATGTCACCGCGCGGCACTGCTTGCCGCCGGCATAAGCCGGGTGCGATACGATCAGCGGCACATGGTTCTGCTCGCGGTAGGCGGTGGCGCCCTTGGCGTGCAACTGGTGCGCGCCGTCCAGATCGCCGTGGTCGGCGGTGAGGATGACGATGGTGCGATCGGTCAGGCCGGCCGCATCCAGCTCGGCCAGCACCGCGGCAATATTGCGGTCAACGTCGCGCAGGCAGTTCAGGTAATAGTTGTGGCGGCGCTGCCAGCGTGCCAGCTCGTTGGGGATTTCGCCCACCAGCGCATCGTGCGAGCGCAAAAAGTCGTAATGCGCAGCCGGCCGGCCCGGCGCATTCAGCGCCTGGGTGTGGTTGGCTGGCAGCTTGAACGGCCACTGCTTGGCATACAGCGGATCACGCGGCTCGCGCACCACATGCGTCAGCGCGCCCGATGCCTGCAGCTCGCTGCCCGGCGCGTCGGTGTCGTAAAACATCACATCGTGCGGGTTGACCATGTTCACCGCCATGAACCACGGCTTGTTGTCCGCCGCCAGCTCACGCCCCTTGCCGCGCAGCCAGCTGCTGGCCATCGCCGCGGTAATGCCGTCGTGCAGATAACCGCCCTGATGGTGGGCAATGATGTCGCCAATGCCGACATAATCGGAAAAGCCGTAGGCCTCCATCTCCGCCGTGAAAATCTTGCTCGGCGTGCCCAGCTGGTTGACGGTTTCAAACTCCTTGGTCAAATGCCACTTGCCCTTGTAGGCCGTGTAATACCCCGCCGCGCGCAACATGTGGCCAAGCGTGGGAATCTCGGTGGACATGCTGCCGATCCACGGAAAATTCGAGTTATCGAACATCTTGGTCTGCTGGATGTGCTGGCCGGTGTACAACACCGAGCGCGACGACGTGCAGACACAGGAATTGATGCGGTGATTGGTAAAGGTCACACCGCTTTTCATCAAGCGCTCGTGCGCCGGCAGATGAAACCCCACCGGCAGCTCACCGGGGCGGAAAAAGCGCTCCTGATCGGTGAGGATGAACAGAATGTTGTAAGGCCCATGCGCCGCTGCTGCCGGCTTGGCGCCCGATTTGGCCGCCGCAGCCTGCGCCGCACCCGCGCCACCCAGCCCCAGCGCCGTGGCACCGGCCGAAGCCAATTGCAGAAAATTCCGGCGCGACAGGCCGGAGGTATCGTTATTGTTGTTCATGTCCACTCCAGTGTTGTTTGTCCCGATGCCCGCCCGCTATCCCACCCAACCGCCACAGGCCCGCACCGCCGCCCAGCTTAGCGGCGGCAAAAATTCAAGGCAATGGGCAGAGGGATAAAAAGCGCTGGCCTGCGAGGCGCAACGGGATTGGGCTGCAGGCCGGGCTGTGGGGCAATAGGGGAGCGGGGTGCAGGGGGGCGTGGGCAAGCTGTTGCCCACGCGCCAGGTTACGGTTGTTATGCCGCCTGTTTCACTGGCAGCGGTAACTGAAAACGGCCTTCGATAATGCCCTGAATCGTCAGGTCTTCATCCAGATTTTCCCAACGCAGCGCATAACCATTCAGGCGTAGTTGCACCTGTTGCAATGCTTCGTCGCTGGCCTGGCTGAGTATGCGGAAGCGGTCGGCAGGGAAGCCGATCTGGCGGCCGTCGGTGAGTTCGACAAAGACCATGCGCCCTTCAACCCACACGCGGGTGGCGAGTGCTTCGGTTTTAGTTGCCGTGGAATTCACGATATTTCTCCAGAAACAGCGCCTGATGTTCATAGACCAGCCGTTCAATCTTGCGGATCGTCACCGGCGCTACGCCGTGGTTGCTTGCCAGCTGAATTGGATCAAGCCAGAACTTGCATTCGCTGTCGCCGGCATCAACGTGAATGTGCGGTGGCTCCTTACCCTCGTCGGAGTAGAAATGAAATCGCAAGCCAAGCAGACGCAGGACAGGTGCATGGGGTGATCTTAAATCATCCGCCTGGCAACGGCGATGCGGCGGTGCAATGCGCTGCGTTTCGATTGTAAGCGGTGGATTGCGTTTTACAACCTTGCGTTGGATTGGCCTTTGGTCAAGGAGTAGGGTGGGTAACTTGTTGCCCACGCGACATCTCCTCTTCTGCTGTGTTTCGGTGGGCAAATCTTACCCACCATACTTGGCTTCGACTGCACCTTACAGATTGCGCCTTACGGCCTTACCTTTCGTCTTTTTTAGTGAACGACGGTCATGACAGAGACTCGCCATACACCCAAACATCCAGCAACCTAACTATGCGCTGATTTTTCTGATGGTATGATTGTTCCTGTCAACTACATAGAGGTTGCCGTTGTTGTCAAAAACGACGCTTATTGGAAAATAAAACCGCGCATTACTGCCGGGGCCATCCACTGATCCTGCATTGCCTTTATTGGTCATGTTTGGTGTACCGGGGGTAAATACTGGACTGGCGGCCCCCGCAATAGTGCTGACTTGGCCGGCGGGGGTAATCATACGAATGGTATCGGCGGTGGAGTCTGCGACCAAAAGGTTACCCAAGGCATCAACTGCAAGCCCTTCAGGCAAAGTGAATTGAGCGCTGGCGCCCAACCCATCAGTACTTCCTGATTGTCCAGCGGCTCCGGCAATTGTTGTAACAATACCCTGTGACGAGATTTTGCGGATAGTTTTCAGAATAATTTCACTCGCATACAGATTACCTGCGGTATCAATGGTAATCCCATGTAGTTGATTAAAACGTGCAGATAAGGTGTTGCCATCAATATTGCCCTGGGTACCACATTGGCCGGCGATGGTACTCACAAGTGCAGAGGATGTTATTTTCCTAATGCAAGCGCCGTCAGCAATATACAGATTGTCCTGCTTGTCGATTGTCAGATGAGCCGGCGAATTGCTTGAGCCAAAACGTGCGGCAGTTCCTTGTCCGTCGTTTGAACCGCGTTGCTGATATGCTCCTGCAAAGGTAGTGACGACTCCAGTTGGGGTGATTTTGCGGATGGTCACATCGTCCGAGACAAAGATATTACCGGAACTGTCAACGGCGATTCCCATCGGATATGCAAATCTGGCAGCTGTTCCTGCGGCATCAATTTGTCCTTGAAAGATGGCGCCGTCCCCGGCAATGGTAGTTACGTTGCCTGTCGGGGTAATTTTGCGTATAACGCTGCCAACTGAATCTGCCACATAGAGATTGCCAATTACGTCGATAGCTATTCCCTCCGCGTATACAAAGCCTGCCGCATTCCCTTGTCCGTCAACGGTTGTGTGGCGAGTCGGATCGCCGGCAATGGTTGACACAATGGATGATGGAGATAGTGCATTTATCGATGGGCTGGGCGAGGGTACTGTCGCCCCAGAACTACTATTCACCGTTCCTCCACCATTTGAATTTAGGCATCCCGCCAACGTCATGGCGTAGCCCATGAGAACCACTCGCCGCAGCCAAATATTGGTTTCAGTGCGTTTTTGCATGGTTGATCCTTTTTCTTAATTAAGTCATGTGTTTATTGATAAATATTTGTGGTTGAGTCGCACCTGTTTACAGGAGGCGCATCAATCTAATTGGAGAATTTGGCGCGTGATGTTAGTGCCGAACGCTCGAACGAGTTACCGTGGACCGGAGAACCCTTCATCTCCACTTTGCAGCGCGGCTACGCCTTTTCAAGATTTTTAGATGTCGCAGTACTAAGCAAAATATATGCCGGTAGTATCTCTTGCTGTTTAGCCTATTGACGCTAATGTTTTTTCAAAGAAAAACAATTTTGTCGCGACTTTGTCGGGTCTTTTTTGCCCTAGTTTCTTCTTGGTTGGGGCTTTTTTGCCATAGCCGCTGGCTTGTCGCATAGAGGCTGGGAAAAACGAAACTTCGATTGCATCCTGCTTTGAGCCGGGGCGAATGATGGCTCCGGTTCTTTGCCGCAAGGCAACTTGGCCAGCCGGTTAGGGCGGGTAAAAATGCAGTATTTTTACGCGCGCGCTTCAACCTCATCTTTGCCACATTGATCCGGTGGGTTATGCCTGCGGCAGTTAACCCTCCCCACCGCCACAACCCGCATCCCTATTGCCTCCCAGTCTAGCCTGCAGCCCAATATCCACGAGCTCTGCAGCCTTACCGCTTTCCAGCATCACCCCAACAACTTCAACCCCGGCGGCAGCGATTCGCCGAGTGCCTGTTGCACGCTGGCATTATCGAGTTCGACCACTTGACTGACCATTTGCGCCCAGGCTGGGGCGAGTTTGCTGGCTAACAGGCGTTCGATTACCACTTCGCGGATTTCGTCGGGCATGTCGCGGTTGCGGTCGCCGCTGCGGCGGCTGAGGTGGGCAGCGGCGAAGGCGGCGGGTTCGAGTTTTTTCCAGTCCTGCTCCAGCAGGGTAAACAGCCAGTCGGCCACTGCTTCGGCGGGGATCACGTCGTGGGCGCTGCCGTAGAAGGGCTGGCGCGCGCCGAGGCGGCCGATGGCCCACAGGTGGCGTTGCAGGTCGCCGCTGCCTTTGGCGATCTGGCTCATCAGCCAGTTGCCGATTTCCAGTTTGTAGTTGGCCGGGGCGCGTTCCAGCGAGGCGGCGAGGCGCACCATGTCGTCTTCGCTGCCTTTCACTGGCGGGATGGCGCGTTTGCGGATTTCGTCCTTGTTGTTGTCGAGGATCAGCGCGAAGTCGTCCAGCAACCGCAGTTGCGCGGTTTGCGGCAGGCCCCCGGCGACGCGCCGCCACAAGGTCCACCATTCGCTGCAGACTTTTGTGTCGTTGCGGTATTGCACGCCGGGCTCGAACAGTGCCCAGAGTTGTTCGATGCGCCAGTCGTCAAGCGGGTAGCCGTAGCCGGGGCGCAGGCAATAGCCGGCCAGATTCAGCCACAGTCGTTCGTGTTCGGCCGAGCGGCGGCGGCCCTTGGCGCGTTGCAGCAGTACGTCGAACAATTGCCGCAGCAGCGGCGTTGGCCAGGTCTCGCGTTTGCCCAGCAGGCGTTCCAGCGTCGCACGTAATTGTTTGGTTTCGCTCGCGGCGACATCTTTGGCGCGGTTGCCGAAAACGCGGTCGATTTTTTCCACCGCATCGCTCAGGTGCGGGTGCGGCGCTTCTTCCGTCAGCGTGGTTTGCGGCACGCCGCTGTGGCCGCGCAGCTGGAATTCCAGCGACCAGCGTTGTGCCGGGTTGGTGAGATCAACGCAGGCAATCGCCAGTGTGCCAACTTCGGTGAGCGAGGTAGCGAGTTGCACCGGGATTTCGCCACGGCCACCGCTGTTGCTGGCTTGCAGCACGGTGGCAATCGGCGGCAGGCGCAGGAATTCGCCGGCGTCGATGTCGATCAGCTCGCCGGCGGTGGGCGGCTGGCCGTTGCCATCGGCAATGCTGGATAACAGGTGAAAGCGCACCGGCTGCCCCAGCCGCAGTGCAAAGCTGCGCTGGCTGAGGGTGATTTCTTGCCCCGGCTCGCTGCCGCGCGGCAGCAGGCACAACGCCTGGTGGCCGTTGTCGCCGTCACCTTCCAGCAGCAGAAAATAACTGCGTGCCGAGCCGCCGCTGATGCGCGGCGCCTTGCCTTTGCTCGCCAGCGCATAGGCCACTGCGCCGCAGGCCACGGCGGTATCCGGGTTGTGGTTGTGCAGCTGCTTCAACGGTGCGCCGCGCCAGTTGCCGAGTGTCTCGCTCAGGCGCTGGCTGAGTGCAGCAGCGCGGAATACGCCTCCGTTGAGCAGCAAGGTGTCGGGGATTGCCGGAGCGTCGTCGTCGCTGCCGAGCGCGGCGGCTGCGGCATCGTGGTGTTGCTGCAAAAAGCTGGCGATGTGGCGAGTGACGGCGGGATCGCTGGCGTAGGGCAGGCCAAATTCCACCAGCCCGCTGCGTTTTTGCTTGGCGGTGTCGTGCGCCGATACCAGTGGAAAAAAGCCATCTACCACCAGCTGCGCCACTTCGGCGCGCGTCAGCTCGGCCGAGCGGCTGCCGCCGATCAGTTTCGAGCCGCTGCCAAGCAACGTCACCAGCACCTGCTCCGGCGCATCGGCGGCCAGCAGTTGTTCTTTGGCGGCACGGCAGCGTTCGATCAGTTGCGACAGGCGGCCGGCGGAGAGGGCGGCGGCGCTGCCGTCGGGGTTGAGGCGGCGTTCCACCAGATGCGCCAGCGCCAGGTCCATATTGTCGCCACCCAGCATCAGGTGGTTGCCAACGCCAATGCGCTTCAGCTGCGGCTGGCCGTCTTTCAGCTCGATCTGGATCAGGCTCAGGTCGGTGGTGCCGCCGCCAACGTCGCACACCAGCAGCAGTTTGCTCTCGGCCAGTTCTTCATTCAACGTGGCCTGATGGCGGAACAGCCAGTCGTAACACGCGGCTTGGGGTTCTTCCAGCAGCCGCAGTTTTGGCAGACCGGCCTGGCGCGCTGCCTGCACTGTTAACGCACGTGCCCCTTCATCGAACGAGGCCGGCACGGTGAGCACGATATCCTGCTGTTCCAGCGGTGCTTTGGGGAAGGCGTGATTCCACGCGGCGCGCACGTAGCCGAGATAACTGGCGCTGGCATCCAGCGGCGAGATTTTCGCCACGTCGTCGGCTGTACCCCAGGGCAGGATAGCCGCCGTGCGGTCGACCGCGGAATGCGACAGCCAGCTTTTGGCACTGGTGACCAGCCGCCCCGGCACCTGTGCGCCGAGCTGGCGAGCCCAGCGGCCAAACACCACCGGCTGCGTCGCATCCGCTTCGGCCCAGGGCAAGGCCATGTCTGCCGCCGCCAGCTCGCCCTGCGTGGCGTGAAAACGCAGTGAAGGCAGCAGCGGCCGTGGTGCGACTTCACCCGGCGCCACCAGCTGTTCGATGTCGAACAGCTGGATCTCGCTGCTGCCGATTTTGGCGTAGGCGACCACGGTGTTGGTGGTGCCGAGGTCGATGCCGACTTGGTATTGCGCGGAGGTTTTCATGGGGTCTGACGTGATAGCAACAAGTTATAACTATACCTGACCGACGTCTTTAGCCGGGCGTCGCTCGTTGGCACAAATGGGCCAATGTCGACTCCCTCTCCCCTTGCAGGAGAGGGCGGGGGGGGGGGGAGGGGGCGCAGCTGATCACCCTCTCCCCAACCCTCCCCCGTCTAGGGGGAGGGAGGTACGTTGCCTGCGTTGAGCCTTTGCAGTAAAAAACAAGGCCCCGTCTGCCTGCGCTGCGGGGCCTGTTGCTGCTGGCAAATCTGGTGTCAGACCTCAGTTGCCGGCCCGTACATCAAACTCGATTTTCCAGCGTTCGGTGCCGTCCTGCGGCAGGGCTTCCAGTTCCAGCGTGCCGGCTTCGGTGATGCGTGCGTTCAGTCGCACCTGCACCACTTCGCCAGGGATGCGGCCGGTGGCCGGCAGTGCCAGTTCGATCGCATTCAGCTCTTGCAGCTCTTCGTCGGTCCAGAAGTCGAGGAAGGTGCCGATGCTGTCGTGGCGCCGCACCGACGAGCCAAAGAAACGGAACTGCACCGGCTCGCCTACCCGCAGGCCGAATTGCTGCTCGGCCAGCTCGGCTTCGGTGCCTTCTTCCAGGCCGAACGGCGCGACACACAGCGCTTCGATCGGTGGCTCCATGCCGGGGATGGCCGGCATGGCCGACTCAACCGCCACGTAAAATGCGCGTGCCGTGCCGCCACGAATACGCACGCCACGGCCACGGCGCACATAACCGTAATAAGCTGCGCCGCTGGCCACCGCCAGATCCAGATCGGAGCCGGTGAGCACCCGCGCCGGGGCGGCATCTTCGGCTGCCAGCCAGTCATTGAGGGTGTCGATCACGCGCTCGGCCAGCACTTGCGCCTTGAACACGCCGCCGTTGAACAGCACCGCAGTCGGGTGCAGGAAGCTGGCGTTGCTGGCGGCTTCGAATTGCTCCAGCTCACTGGTGGCATCTACCTGCTTGCCGAGGAAGGCAGCCAGGTGGCGGGTGATGGCTGCATCCTGCGCGTAGGGCAGGCCGATTTGCGTCAGGCCGGCGCGCTGGCGCTGCACCGGGCGGGCATCGGCAGTCACACGCGGGAAGAAGCCTTCCAGAATGGTCGAGCTGACTTCGGCGCGGGTAAGTTCGGTGCGAATGCTGCCGCCGATCAGCTTCGAGCCCCGGCTGGGCACCACAATCGGCACGCTCTCGGCATCCGGATCGCTCAGCAAGGTCTCTTTGGCGCTGCGGCAGGCGTAGGTGAGGGCGCGCATCTGCCACGGGTCGAGGCGCTTGTCTTCTGCCGCCAGCTTGCGGGCCACCACGTGCGCCAGTGTCAGATCCATATTGTCGCCGCCGAGCAGAATGTGCTCGCCCACGGCAACGCGATGCAGTTCCAGATTGCCTTCGCGTTCAACCACCGCAATCAGCGAAAAATCGCTGGTGCCACCGCCGACATCCACTACCAGAATGATGTCGCCCGGCTTGACCTGCTTGCGCCAGTTGCCACGGCTGTTCTGAATCCAGTTGTAGAGCGCGGCCTGCGGCTCTTCCAGCAGCGTCAGCGACTGATAACCGGCGCTGCGCGCGGCTTCGGCGGTCAACTCACGCGCGCCGGGGTCGAACGAGGCGGGGATGGTGACGGTGATGTCCTGTTCGCTGAACGGCGCATCCGGATGGGCGTGATCCCACGCTGCCCGCAGATGTTCCAGGTAGCGGATCGACGCAGTCAGCGGCGAAATGCGGCTGACTTCTTCCGGTGCTTCGTTGGGCAGAATCGCGGCGCGGCGATCCACGCCCGGATGGCACAACCAGCTCTTGGCGCTGGAAACCAGACGGATCGGCGTGGTGGCGCCACGATTGCGTGCCAAGCTGCCGACGGCAAATGCACTTTGCGCTGCCCACGGCAGGTTCAGATCACCCTCGGCCATTTCGTCGGCGTGCGGCAGATAGAGGAACGAAGGCAGCAGCGGCTGGGCTTCGACTTCGCCCGGCGCGGTCAGCTGCGGAATGCGTAGCAGGCCGTGTTCGGTGTTTTCACCGTCACTGCTGCTGATGTCGACATACGACACCGCACAATGCGTGGTGCCGAGATCGACGCCAATGGCGTAACGTGCGTCGCTCATAGCTCCACCTCGGCCGGGGCGATGATGGCTGCGCTGTGGCCTTCCGCCAGTTTGGGCAGGCGCACTTCGTCCACTTTCCAGCCGCGATGGCTGAGCGTGCCACGGAACGGCGGCTGGCCGACCACGTTGCCGGTCAGGCGAATTTCGGCGGCGTTAAAACCGGCCGCCAGCTCAATGCGATTGCCTTCGCTTTCCTTGCGGATCGGCACGATCTCGAAATGCTCGCGCAGCACCTTGGCGCAACCTTCATGCACCAGGCGCGCGGCAGCGCCGATATCGGCATCGGTGTAGCCACCCAGGTCTTCCTGGGTAAAGTCGATCAGCCGCGCATCGCGCTGCAGCAGGCCGAGCAGTTGCAGCGCAGCATCTGGCGTGGCCTCGCGGAATACCGGTGCGGGCGCCGGAGCAGGGGCGGCAGCCGGCGCCGGTTGCGGAGCTGGCTGCGGCTGCGCTGGCGCAAGGTTAAGGTTCTGGATGCGCGCGGCGAATTCGCCGCTGGCGATGATGCTGAAAAAAGTGGCAATCGCCAGCGGAATGCGGCGCAACAGGCCTGGCATCGGGGCAGGGTTGGTCATGCTGAGCTCCTGAATCAGAAACGTATGGCTTGCGTTTGGCTTTCCCGCCGCTTAGCAGGCGGAAGAGGGAGCGCAAGACGGGAAAAGTGGGCTGCGGCTGTATCAACAGGCATTTGCAGCGGCAATCGGCCATGCGGGCCAATGCTGCGTTGCAGCAGGTGGCAGTTTATCAAATGCCGTTGCCATAGTTGCTGATTATTTTTGGTGATAGATAGCGGGGGCGGGGCGGGAAACTGCGTGGTTGAGTTTGCCTAAAGCGCCGAAGCCTGCCGCCTTGCCTGCAAGCCGCTCTGCCATTGCCCCGCAGGCAAGGCTGCGGGCCGCGCCAGTATTGGCTTGTGGCGATGTATGTTGATGCTTGTCAGTCGGATTTTCAGTCGACCCAAGAAAGTCGTGGCTCGGCGCTGATTTATTTAGCCGTCGGCCTTCGTTTCAACCCTGCGCCGAAAACCCGCCTTGCACTGGTTGCGGATTGGCCTTGTCCAGCTCGCGCCAGGCCTGTGCGGTTTCCCGGTGCCAGACGGCCTGTTGTTGCAGGCGTTGTTTTTCTGCACCATCGCGGCTGAGGCTGGCGGCATGTTCGCAGGCCATCGCTTCCTGTTCGTGCCAGGCGGCCAGCTTGCGGGCTTTTTGCTGCAGCTCGCTGTCGGGCGGTGCAGGGCTGGCATAAGGGTTTTTCATTGCGGCTCTCCATTATTGTCGGCAGGGTAGTGAATCGCCAGCCAGACGCTGGCTTGGTCGCTGGCTGTGGCATCCACGCGGTGCCGCCGTTGCGCGGCAATCTGCACGAAATCACCCGGCCTGAGCTGGCGCGCCTGCGTTTCGTCGGCAAAGCGCAGGCTGGCGCTGCCGCTGAGCAGCAGCACCCATTCGGCCTGCGGCTGTTGATACCAGAAATCCGGCGGGCTGGCGTGGCCAAACGAAACGATGCGTTCGATGCACAGGCCCGGCTGTTGCAACAGGGTTTGAAATTGCTCCTGGGCCGGCGGGGTATCGGGTAAATGGCTGAACAGGTTGTCGATCACGCTGCACTTTCTGCGGGGAGCCGCGCTTGCGCCATGTGCTGGCGCCCGCTGGCTGCTGGGTGTAAAGTGAATGCTTATATTGTATTGCCAGATTCGCACAATTTGCCGTTGCCTGACGAAAGGATCAAGTATGGGAAAACTGGTTGGTATCGTTGATTTTATTCAGAATACCGTGGAAAAAGGCGCAAGCACGGTTGAAGGTGTGCATCGCTCGCTCGCGGCCAAGCCGTTTGAAGCGGTCAGAATGGTCAAGCCGCTGGATGAAATGGTATCGAGCGTGCAGAAGGTGCAGGATCAGTGTATTGGTGGTTTTTATGACCTGGCGCGTGCGCTGACGCACAGTGTGGGCGAAACCGCCAAAGTGATTGCAACACGCATCGAAGGTGGCGCCGAACAGCAGGACAAGGAACGTATCTGGAAGTAAACGCCAGTTGTCTGCCTGACGCACCACTGCTTGCTTGCGTCAGGCAATAAAAAAACGGAGCGAATCGCTCCGTTTTTTGTTGGCATTAAGCCGGGCTTAGCGCCACAGGCTCAGCTGCATCAGCTCGCGCTTCAGCACCAGTGCCTTCGGCAGGCGTTCCTGCAGTTTCTGGAACAGTTCGCCGTGGTCTTCCAGCTCTTTCTTCCACAGTTCAGTGTCGATCGAAGTCACTTGCTGGAACTGTTCCTTGCTGAAGTCCAGACCAGTCCAGTCGATGTCTTCGTAGCTCGGCATCCAGCCCAGTGCGGTCTGCTTGGCCGGGGCCTGACCCTTGCAACGATTAACGATCCACTCCAGAACACGCATGTTGTCACCGAAACCTGGCCATACAAACTCGCCTTTTTCGTTGGTGCGGAACCAGTTGACGCAGAAGATCTTCGGCGGGTTGTCGATGACGTGACCCATCTGCAGCCAGTGGTTGAAGTAATCGCCCATGTGGTAGCCACAGAACGGCAGCATCGCAAACGGATCGCGGCGGGTTTCACCCTGCTTGCCCATGGCGGCAGCGGTGGTTTCCGAGCCCATGGTGGCAGCCATGTACACGCCATAGTTCCAGTTGAATGCTTCTACCACCAGCGGCACTGCAGCAGCGCGACGGCCACCGAAGATGAATGCCGAGATCGGCACGCCAGCCGGATCTTCCCAGGCCGAATCGATCGACGGGCACTGCGCAGCCGGTGCGGTAAAGCGGGCGTTCGGGTGCGCTGCCTTGCGGCCGGTTTCCTTGGCGATTTCCGGCGTCCAGTCCTTGCCCTGCCAGTCAACCAGATGATCCGGAGCCTGCTTGCTCATGCCTTCCCACCATACATCGCCATCGTCGGTCAGTGCGACGTTGGTGAAAATGATGTTTTCTTTCAGTGTGGCCATGGCGTTGAAGTTGGTTTTTTCCGATGTGCCCGGGGCGACACCGAAGAAACCGGCTTCAGGGTTGATCGCGTAGAACTTGCCGTCGGCACCCGGTTTGATCCAGGCGATATCGTCACCGATGGTGGTGATTTTCCAGCCGTCGTGCGACTTCGGCGGAATCAGCATGGCGAAGTTGGTTTTGCCGCAAGCCGACGGGAATGCCGCTGCAACGTAGGTTTTTTCGCCTTTCGGGCTTTCCACGCCAAGAATCAGCATGTGTTCAGCCAGCCAGCCCTGATCGCGGCCCATGGTCGAAGCAATACGCAGCGCGAAGCACTTCTTGCCCAGCAGCGCATTGCCACCGTAGCCCGAACCGTAGGACCAGATTTCGCGGGTTTCCGGATAGTGAACGATGTATTTGGTTTCCTTGTTGCACGGCCATGCGACGTCTTTTTCGCCATTGGCCAGCGGTGCGCCAACGGTGTGTACGCACGGAACAAATTCGCCATCGGTACCCAGTACGTCGTAAACAGCTTTGCCCATGCGGGTCATGGTGCGCATCGACACGGCAACGTACGGCGAATCGCTGATCTCGACGCCGATATGGGCAATCGGGCTGCCCAGCGGGCCCATCGAGAACGGCACGATGTACATGGTGCGACCATGCATGCAACCCTTGAACAGATTGTTCATGGTTTCACGCATTTCAGCCGGATCAACCCAGTTATTGTTCGGGCCGGCATCTACTTTGTCTTTGGAACAGATGAAAGTGCGGTCTTCTACACGGGCAACATCGGAGGGGTCGGAACGGGCGAGGTAGCTGTTGGCGCGTTTTTCCTGATTCAGCTTGATCAGCATGCCGGTGTCGACCATCTGGCTGCACAGCGAATCGTATTCTTCCTGCGATCCATCACACCAGTGGATGGCTTCAGGTTCGCACAGATCCACCATTTGCTGAACCCACTGAAGCAGGCGGGTGTTTTTGACGTAAGCCGGGGCATTAATCGGACGGTTACCGGCCGAAGTCGATGATGCCATGAAACGATCTCCTTCAAGTAAAAGACGAAGGAACGTGGTGTGCGAATATCGCATCGCCTAATCGCCGAACCCTTCTTTTGCGTGACGGACATAACTGTTGCATGATGCAAAACGGTTATCCCCGAAACGACAGTCTGGCGACGTTCCGGTACTGCAAAATAAATTTTTGGCGGGATTATACACGCTCCAGCCTGCCCTGTCCGCCAGAAAACACGATTCTTTCGTTTGGGTGATTTTGTAAATTTATGAATTAAAACAAGATATGAGTATTTTGCACGAAATTGATATGATTGATTTCATGGCATTGGCATGGTTTGCCGTGTGCTGGTTTGCTTATGGCTGGTACGCCGACCGTACCGGAGGCGAGCGCAAAGGGCTGGTCAACGTGGTGCATGGCTACCGCTTGCAGTGGATGGCAACCATGCTGCATCGGGAGAATCGCATCATGGATTCCTCGCTGATCGGCAATCTGGTCAGCAGCGTGTCGTTTTTTGCCTCGACCACCATTTATATCATCGCCGGTATTCTGGCGCTGATGGGCACCACTGATCGGGTGATTTCGGTGGCATCCACCTTGTCGTTCTTTCGCCCCGAAACCAAGTCAATGTGGGAACTCAAGTTGCTGTTGTTGCTGGCAATTTTTGTCTATGCCTATTTCAAGTTCACCTGGTCGTTACGGCAGTTCAACCTGCTGTCGATCCTGATCGGCGGTGCGCCGTTGCCGGGGGCCAGCGAAGCGGAGCAGCAATCCTATGTGCGCAAGGCCGGGCTGATCAATTCGTTTGCCGGTGATGACTTCAACCGTGGCGTGCGCGCCTATTATTTTGCGCTGGCGGCGCTGACCTGGTTGATCCAGCCGCTGTTGTTCCTGCTGGTGACAACTTCGGTGGTGATTGTGTTGTATCGGCGCGATTATCGTTCGCGCACGCTGGCGGTAGTCGCCGGAGAATAACAGAGCGCCCGATCTTGCCCTGCAAGCAGGGAAGATCGGGCGCTCTGGCGGAACAGCAGGAGATCAGGCCTGCGGCTGGATGTTGCTGGCCTGTTGGCCCTTGGGGCCGGCGACCACGTCAAACACCACGCGCTGGCCTTCTTTGAGGGTTTTGAAACCCTTGCTCTGAATGGTCGAGAAATGGGCAAAAACGTCTTCACCGCCGCCATCGGGGGTAATGAAGCCAAACCCTTTCGAGTCGTTGAACCATTTCACGGTACCTGTTGCCATGACTGCTGTCCCTCTCTGCTGTATTGATAATGGAAATGTGTCGAATACGCGCCGCAGAAACACAAAAAATAGAGCTAGTATTCTAGCTTGCTTTTTTAGCCGATGACTTTCGCCCAGTCAAGTCCTGTTGCGGCTTGCAGCGATATTTGTGGTTGATGTTTGGTGTTTGCCGCGCCAGCGTCGGCGAAAACAACGATAATGGCGGCGTTTTCTGTTGTTGAAGCTGCCCATGGCCACCGTTTCCATCTTGCCCGGTTCGTCCGGATGGCGCCTGCAGGCGCTGCCGCCGTTGTCGCTGTACATCCATATTCCGTGGTGTGTGCGCAAATGCCCGTATTGCGACTTCAATTCGCATGAGGCGAAAGCGGCGGTGCCGGAAAGTGACTATGTCGACGCCTTGATCCGTGATCTGGAGTCGGCGCTGCCGCTGATCTGGGGCAGGCGGGTGCTGACGGTATTTTTTGGTGGCGGCACGCCGAGTCTGTTTTCCGCTGCTGAAATCGACCGTTTATTGTGCGCGCTGCGTGCCCGGCTGAATTTTGCCGTCGACGCCGAAATCACGCTGGAAGCCAATCCCGGCACCTTTGAGGCGGACAAGTTTCGCGATTACCGCGCTGCCGGCATCAACCGCTTGTCGATCGGTATTCAGAGCTTTGATGCTCAGATGCTGCAGCGGCTCGGGCGCATCCATAACGACAGCGAAGCGCTGCGGGCGGTGGAGATTGCCCACCGGCATTTCGACAATTTCAATCTGGATCTGATGTACGCCTTGCCGCAGCAAAATCTGCAGCAGGCACAGCAGGATATTCGCCGGGCCATCGATTGTCGTTCGACGCATTTGTCGGCGTATCACCTGACGCTGGAACCGAACACGCTCTTCTACAGCCAGCCACCCAATCTGCCAGACGAGGAATTGTCGGCAGACATGCAGGAAATGATCGAGGCCGAACTGGACGGTGCCGGTTTTGTGCATTACGAAACCTCGGCATTCGCCCAGCCGGGGCGTTTTGCCCGGCATAATCTGAATTACTGGCAGTTTGGCGATTATCTCGGTATTGGTGCCGGGGCCCATTCCAAACTGTCATTTCACGACCGTATCATCCGCCAGATGCGTTACAAACAGCCGGCGCAATATCTGCGGCAGGTAGCGGCCGGCGCGCCGGTGCAAAATGAAAACCAGGTGGGGCTGGATGATCTGCCGTTCGAGTTCATGATGAATGCGCTACGACTGACCGACGGCTTTGAGCCTGGATTGTTTGCCGAGCGCAGCGGCGTGCAACTGGCTACAATCGAGCCAGTACTGGCGCAGGCCGAGCGGGATGGCCTGCTGGAACTGCGCCACGACAAGATTCGACCGACGCTGCAAGGCCAGCGTTTTCTCAACGATTTGCTGCAAATGTTCCTCAAGGAGTGATGATGTCGACCAAACACGTTGTTTCCACTACTGGCGCGCCGGCTGCCATTGGTACTTATTCGCAGGCGATCCGCGCTGGCTCGGCGGTGTTTCTGTCCGGCCAGATCGGCCTAGACCCTGCCAGCATGCAGATGCAGGACGGGTTCGAAGCGCAGACGCATCAGGTATTCAAAAACCTGAAAGCGGTGTGCGAGGCTGCTGGCGGCTCGCTGGCGGATATCGTCAAGCTCAATGCATTTCTCACCGATCTGGGTAATTTCGCCAAGTTCAACGAAATCATGGCGCAATATTTCACCGAGCCGTTCCCGGCGCGCGCCGCCGTTGGCGTTGCCAGCCTGCCGCGTGCGGGTCTGGTAGAAGCCGATGCAATCATGGTGCTCGACTAATTAGATTGGGCATTCGTGAAAGCAACAAGGGCGCCGCGGCGCCCTTGTTGCTTTTTGCCATCAGTGTGCGTGTAGCTGCTGGTAGTGCAGCAGTTCGTGTTGATCGCGCAGAAACTGATAGTTGTTTTTACCCTGTTCTTTGGCCTTGTACATCGCCAGGTCTGCGTGCTGCAACAATCCTTCGGCTGTGGCTCCGTCCAGCGGATAGAGTGCAATACCCACGCTGGCGCCCACCTGAACCTGATGCCCGCTGCGTAGCGGAATCGGCTGGTTGATCGCGGCAATCAGGCGGTTGGCGAGCATTTCGATCAATTCCAGCTGATCGGCTTCTTCCAGCAAAACAGCAAATTCGTCGCCACCAAAACGGGCAATGCTGTCGCTGCGGCGGAATAATTGGGTCATGCGTTCGGCAACGCATAACAACACTTCATCGCCAGCGTCATGGCCAAAGTGATCGTTGATCTGCTTGAATCCATCCAGATCAAGAAGCAGGACTGCCAGTTTGTGCAGATTGCGGCGTGCCTTGTGCAGTGCCTGGTGCAGCCGGTCGTTGAACAGGTAGCGGTTGGGAATGCGGGTCAGCTGGTCGTGGCTGGCGAGGTATTCCAGTTTGCGCTGGGCTTCTTTCAGTTCGGAAATATCCAGTGAATAGCCAATAAATCCGGCTGGTTCGCCAGCAGCATTAAAGCGCGCCGACAGACTCAGGCTGATATCACGTTGCTGGCCGTCGGCGGTGATCGCGGTCAGTTCAAGTTCGATTTTTTCGTTTTGCCGCAAGCCGGTTTGCAACACATAACGCAGCTGTTCCGTGTGTTGACTGAACAAGGCTGTCAGCGGCGTGCCCAGCCTTGACTCTGCGTTATAGCCGTAGAGTCGTTCCGAGCCGTGGTTCCAGCTTTCGATCTGGCCATTCTGTGAAATGGCGATAATCGAATCGTGAGTCTGGTCAATGATTTGCGCCTGTTGTCGCAACGCGGTTTCGGTGCGTTTGCGCTCGGTGATGTCGCGTACGGTACAAATCATGCGGCTGCCGCTGTGCAGGGTGACAATGCTGATGCCGATTTCCATCGGAAAAATTTCACCATTGCAGCGCTGGCCACTGGTCTGGCCATCGTGACAAAAGGCGCGCGGGCCGCTGTTGATGATCAGTTCCAGGCTGAGTTGCACAAAATTGTCGCGCAGCGGTTCAGGCCACAACTGGATGGCGGGTTGGCCCTGCAGCTGCTGCTGTTCGTAGCCAAAAATCCGGAAAATCGCCGGGTTGGCCGACTCAATCCGCAAATCAGTATCCAGCACCATTACACCGTCGACCAGATTGTCGAGCGTGGTGCCGTGGCTGAGTGCCAAGTCCTGGGCTTCATATTGCAGTAGCGCAATTCGCTGCATTGAGCGAATCTTGGCCTGCAATACATTGAAATTAATTGGCTTGAGCAGATAGTCGTCGGCCCCGGCTTCGAGCGCCTTGATCAGGTTGCTGTCGTTGTCGAGTGTGGTGAGGATAATGACCGGAATCCAGCGCTCGTCCTGCAATGTCTTGATCTGGCGGATTGCGGCAAACCCGTCCATATCCGGCAACAATACATCCATCAGCAGCAGATCAGGCGGGGATTCCCGTAACAGCGCCAGCGCTGCCTCGCCGCTGTGTGCCTGAACCACTCGATGACCTTGATGCGTCAGCGCATCGGCAAATTGGGCTGCCTGTGCCTGGTTGTCTTCAACCAGCAGGATGTGCAGTGGCGGCATGATCTCGGGCGTGGAATTGGGCATGGCGGCAATCCAGGAGTTTTCTGGATTATAGGCAATCGTTTGTCATCGGCCAGTTGGCTGATTTCAACGCTTGTTGCAGGCGTGTGATGGCTTGTTGCAACAATTCGCGGCGGCATCCGAAATTCAGGCGGACAAAGCCTGGGGCGCCAAAATCAGCCCCGTCCGACAGGCCCAGCCCGTGTGCTTCAAAATACGCTTGCGGATTGCCGCCGAGTGCGCGGCAGTCTATCCAGGCCAGATATGTAGCCTGCACATGGTGCATTTTCAGCGGCGGCAGCGCGGCTATCGCCTGTTGCAACAGATCGCGGTTGCCGCGCAGGTAATCGAGCAGCGCCAGACGCCAGTCGCGGCTATGTTGGTAGGCCGCTGCCATTGCCGGCCAGGCCAGACTGTTTGGATGGGGGACGATGCCGGCCATGACTTGTTTCAGGCGAGCCCTGATGGCCGGGCTCTCGGCAATGGCGAAGGCACTGCCCAGGCCGGGCATATTGAAGGTTTTGCTGGGTGCCATCAGGGTCAGGGTGCGTTTGCCGGTGTCGGCATCCAGAGCGGCAATCGGCAGGTGGGGCCGTTCGGTGTCCAGCACCAGATCGGCATGAATTTCATCGGAACAGATCGTCAGCTCGAATTCTGCAGCCAGCTGTGCCAGCTTCTGCAGTTCTTCTCGTTTGTAGGCGCGGCCCACCGGGTTGTGTGGATTACATAACAGTAATAGCTGTTGTGGACGTAATCTGGCGCGCAGTTGCGCAAAATCGATCTGCCAGCCGTTGCCGATATCCAGCATGTCGATGCGTGTCAGCGTTTGCCCGGCCAGTTGTGGCGCGCTCAGAAACGGCGGATAGACGGGGGTTAAGGTCGCGACACCGGCGGCGCCAAAGGCGCGGCAAGCCAGATTGAGGCCGCAAACCAGCCCCGGCAGCCAGACGATCCAGTCCGGGTCGATGCGCCAGCCATGGGTTGCAGCGATGAAATCGGCAACTTGCGCTGCCAAAGTGGCAGGCGGGTGTGCATAACCCAGATCGCCTTGCTGCAAATGCTGTTGCAGCGCCCCGATCACCGCTGGCGGGGCGGCAAAGTCCATATCGGCCACCCACATTGGCAGGATGTCGCGGCCGGCATATTTCTGCCATTTGATGCTGCCGCTGGCATAACGATTCATCGGCTGGTCAAAATCAAACATGCGTGGCGCTTTCAGGGTCAATTGGGTTGACTATAACAAGCCGCAATGCGGGCTGCGACACCGCCGCCGTTTGTACTGCGGTGTCGTTTGAGGCCGGGGGCAGCAGATATAGTAGAATCATTACTTTAATCATATCGTTGCCGGCAGAAGCGGCTGCGGAAGAAAACGCTGATTGGTGGCCGCACGGGCTTGTGCCTTGATCCCGCGCGCCGAATTAAGCAGTGTTTTGCAGATAACAATCGGCTGGAGAATGCAGGTGAAGCAATTTTGGATGTGGCGTGAGATGCAACAGCGCGGCGGGCGTTCCCGGCAATGGCTGAGCTTGGCCCTGATCAGTGTGCTGACGGTGTTGTCGCTGCAACTGACGGGTTGTCAGAGCATGGCAACGCCGGATATTCCGCTGGAAACACTGAAACAGCGTTACACCAACCAGTATTCGCGCTTCATGGATATCGACGGCACCATGGTGCATTACCGCGATCAGGGGAAGGGGCAGCCGCTGGTGCTGGTGCACGGCATGGTTTCATCGTTGCATACCTGGGATGGCTGGCAGACCTATATCGGTGATCAATATCGCATTATCCGCTTCGACGTGCCCGGATTTGGCCTGACTGGACCGCTGGCCAGTGGCGAATACCAGGCTGAAACCTACGTGCGCATCATCGAGCAGCTGCTGAAAAAGCTCGATGTGAAGGAGAAAATCACCCTGGCAGGCAATTCGCTGGGGGGCTTTATTGCCTGGAACTATGCGATTGCTCATCCGGAGCAGGTTGATCGCTTGATTCTGCTGGATGCGCCAGCTTTCAAGCAGGATGTGCCGCTGGTGGTGAAAATGGCCAACTGGCCTGGTGCCGATAGTATCGGTACCCAGTATTCGCCGCGCTTTCTGGTGTCGGCCAATTTGCGCCGGGTGTTCGCTAATCAGGGCATGGTGACGGATGAGCTGGTGGATCGCTACTATGATCTTACCTTGCGTCCCGGTAACCGTCAGGCCATGTTGCGGGTGTTCCGTGCGATGATCGAAGGCGCCAAGCAAGACTCCGCGGGAGTGGAAAAAATCAGCATGCCGACCTTGCTGATGTGGGGCAAGGAAGACCCATGGGTGCCGATGTCGATCGCCCTGCGTTGGCTGCAGGTGTTGCCTCAGGCGCAATACCGCTTCTACGATGGTGTTGGGCATATGCCAATGGAGGAAATTCCAATGGAGTCTGCGCTCGATGCCCATCGTTTCATCCAGACCGGATCGGTGGAAGTGCGCGAAAACGACGTGCGTTGAGCCGTACTATTCCAGCCATCCATGGGCAGCCCGAGGGGCTGCCTTTTTGTTGTCTGTCGCGCTGATCGGCATGCTGCATCCGCACATCTGTTTTTGTTTATTTTTTATGCGGAATGCCTAAGCTGAAACTGGGGACGCGCAGTCAAGGAGGCAGTCATGGTGGCCAACAACGACCGGCTGGAGGTGCCGCCACCGTCTGGAAGAACCGGGTTGGTGCTGGCAGGAGGTGGTGCGCGGGCAGCGTATCAGGTTGGTGTGTTGCGTGCGATTGCTCATCTGTTGCCGAAAGACGCCGTCAGCCCGTTCCAGATCATCTGCGGCACTTCGGCCGGGGCTTTCAACGCCGCCGGGTTGGCGATGGATCCGCGTCATTTTCGCAAATCGGTGTGCCGGCTGGAGTATCTCTGGAAAAATCTGCGTTGCGAGGATATCTATCACGCAGATTTTGTATCCGTTTCGCGGAATGCCTGGCACTGGATTGCAGCCATTGTGTTTGGTGGTTTCGGGCGCTACAACCCGCGTTCGCTGCTGGATAACGCGCCGTTACGCCGTCTGCTGGAAAAAGTGTTCGATGCCGATAAGCTGGATCAGGCAATTCAATCCGGCCTGCTGGAGGCATTGAGCATTTCCGCATCCGGTTACACATCAGGCCAGAACATCGCATTTTTTCAGGGGCAATCGCATCTGGATGGCTGGAACCGGGTGCAACGAATCGGGGTGCAGGCAAAAATTACGGTGGATCACCTGATGGCGTCATCGGCGATTCCGCTGGTGTTCCCCGCAGTCAAACTGCACCGCGAATATTTCGGCGATGGTTCAATTCGCCAGACGGCACCGGTCAGTCCTTCCTTGCATCTGGGCGCAGAGAAAGTGCTGGTGATCGGCATGAGCCGCAGCCCGACGGTTGAGCCGCCGCGCGTGAAAACGGCAGAATATCCATCGCTGGCGCAGGTGCTGGGGCTGGTGCTCAACAGCGCATTTCTGGACGGACTGGAGGTGGATCTGGCGTCTGTTGCGGGTGAATCGTGTACAGTGCAGCTGATCCTGTGATGCCCGGGAGGGAGGCTAATCTGCCACCGCGTCCGATTGAGGTTCGTGTCATTTATCCGTCGCAGGAACTGGATCAGATCGCCGCACGCCATTGCAGCAAGGATTTTCCGCCGACCATGCGCTTTCTGCTGGGGAGTGCAGCGCAGTGACTTCGGGTGGCATGCGCCGGCGCGGCCCAGCGCTGGCCACAATAGCCATCTGCTGTTCGAGAAATCTTATTGCCGGGAATTGATCCGGCTTGGCTATAACGACACCATGGCGCGCCGTGACGAGGTGCTGGATTTTTCTGGGACGTCTCGCGACGACCAACATGGGGCCGAGCCACGTGGTGCTGGTCAACTGAATAGATTCTGGGCAGCTTTCGCCACAGGCCAAGATTGGCGCCCATCGACGGCCATGCGACAATCAGCGCGGGTCGCAGAGGTGGCCGGGCGGCGTGTTTTATTGCAGCGAAAAGAATCAGGACAGTACGTTGGCTATCGATTTTCGGGTCACGGTGGCCGGTGTGCCGCCGCACGATAATGCACACATGCCGAGCGGGAGCGCATGGGCTGCACTGCTGATGTTGCTGGTGTCGGTGCTGGCCATTCCTGCTCACTACCCTCGAAGAGGTGGCTGCCTCGCCACTGCCGCATCAGGTCGGTGCCGTGGTGGATGCCTTCATTCTGCTCGCCTTCAGCATGGAATTGCTGCTGATGTTGCGCGCGTGACGCGGCAAACGCAGCTTGTACCTGATCTACAACTGGGTGGATGTCTTCATCATTAGGCCTACGCGTACCGCATTCCTGGCGCCGGTACCGAATGGGTCGCGGCTATCCGGCTACGTCTGCCGTGTCGGATGATGGTATTGCGGATGGTGACGTCGGTGTGGCGTTTGTTCTCCCCCGATGGCCTCTCGTACATTTTTGCCTTTGGGGGGGTATCACCATGCTGGTGGGGGCGCCATTTTCTTATCTGGTCGAACCTATCGATCAGCTCGGTGAAGGGGTGTGGCTGGCATTTACCACCGCCGCTACCGCAGGATATGGCGACTCCGGTGCCGACCACGCCGATTTCCCGGGTGTTTTCCGTATTTCTGGTGCTGGCTGGCTACAGCATGATTGCGCCTTGACCGGTTCGATCGCTCGATCCTGATCGGTGCCGATGAAAACGCTTGCGGCGCGAGATGCACCGCGATATCCAGTCATTGCGCACGAGGTCAGCCAGCTGCGTGAAGAAGTGCATGCGCTGGTGCGCCTTGAGTGATGACGATGAGCCGCCGCATCCGCGACAATACGCTACATCGTTCCCGATCCATTGAAGAAGACGAGTTTTGATTTATATCCCCGCCGGTCCCTGATTCTCCACGTCGTAGCAGTTATCTGCTGGCGCAAAGCTTTTGCCGTGTGCTGCGCTGATTGCTTATGCCCTGTATGTGCAATAATATGTTCAGTTGCTGGAGCCATGCGCGCGCCCCTTGCAGTATGTTGCACTGGCTTGGCGTGATTGCCTCGTGTGTGGTGATGTTGCTGGCTGGGCTTGCACAATCCTGGCCGCCGTGGTGGCCTTGGTCTACGCCTTGATTTGCTGGCGGCTGGCTTTGGTGCGGCCATCGCCATCCGCCACCTGTGGATTCAGCGCTGCCGCCCGATCAGGTGCTTTCCGGCGGGCCGGGTTTGTCCTATAAGGGGCTGGAAACCATGCCGCTGGCCGATGTGCTGATCAAGGCGCTGCATGGGTCGGGTGAATGCCGACAAGTCATGGCAGTTTCTCGGGGCTTAGACCATGCTGGCTGGACACTGATTTTTCTTTCATTGGCTTGATTGCCCGGGGCTTTGTGCCGATAGTGAAAAGAGCCTGGCAATCCAGCCGATGAAGATATGCATGCCGATCACTTGAGCCTACCACTACCGATGCAGCGCCCGCCGGGCGTTTTGCTTTCGCAGCGCTTGTTGAGCCGTTTCCGCACGAAACTCCCGCAGCAGCGGCACCCGGTGAGTCTGGCGACGAACTTTCCGCAGCCGCCAAGGTGTCATTGCTGAACAAGCTGGCTCGTTTTCGCAAAGCGCCCCTGCCCTGACGCGGTACAATCAGAATGGCCGGCTCTGGAGGATACAGCGGCCGAATCGGTCGCTGCGCCTGCTGCCGAAGAAAGTACCGTTACTCAGGCCGGCAGCGATCCGCTGCGCCTGGCTTGATTCGCCTCTGAAAATTGTGCCGGTTGCCGCATCAGTGCTGCTACTGGGTTGCCGTTTCTTTTGGTGTTATTGCTGGTGGTAAGTGCTGGTAAAAAATCTGCCAAACATCCGCCGACGGCAGCGCCTGCCGCCGTAACCGAAACGCATCAGGCAGAAAAGCGAAGGCGGCCGCCGAGCTAACGGAGCCGCACGCTGCTGCGTCCGATAAATTGTGGTTGCCGGAGCACAGCGCCACGCCGGAAAAACCCGCTGCCGAGACAACAAGCCTGCCGACGCAGAAAGCCATGCTTCCGGCAAATCCGGGAAAACCCCAGCAGCTGATCCGCGACCTGCTGGCCGGCGAGCGCTGTTGGCGATGAACGCGCGCCGCGCTGGAGAAGGAGAAGGCGCAGTAGTTGGAGGCTGATCGCAAGGCATTGACCGAGCAGGCGGGCAGGGCAGTTAACGGTGCTGCAGTTGGGCGCTCAGGTGCTGTTGGCCTGACCGGCAATCTGGCCGGCAAGTGTGATTTGTCTGCGACAAGGCGCGCGCCGCGCGACAATCTGCGGCGATGTCTGGGGCTGGCGGACAAGCCGGACCCAGCGAAGGAAGCTGATGCTGGCGCCAAAGAAGACAAGCCCGCCGGCAGAGCCGGTGCCGGCAAGGCTGACAAGGAAAAAGCCGCTAGCCACTGAGATGCCGGGCATCAATGGTGAGTAGCGTAATGCTTCGCAATGGGAACGCCTGTTCGCAATGGCTTGAGAACAGGCGTCCGGCTACGCGGCTTATTTACCTTTGCTGGCAGCGTTGCATGGCGTTTTCCATGGCGCGCTCTGCCAGACTGAACCAGGCATGTTGCTGCTTGCGGAAGGCTGCCCAGGAGGTGTAGATTTTTTTGAATGCCGGGTTTTTCGCCGCTTTTTCCTCGTAAAGCGCAAATGCCTGCTTTTGCGCTTCTGCCAGGATATCCGCCGGGAACTGGTGCAGCTTTACCCTTGCTGCAATAGTCGCAGCAGGGCAGGCGGGTTCTTGGCATCGTAGGTTGCCAGCATCATTTCATTATTTCGGCCATCGCCGACTCCGGCAGCGCTGCCTGGTAGCTTTTCGGCAGTTTGTTCCATTCGTTGAGGTTGACGTAGAAACTCAGCGTCGGGCCCGGTTCCAGAAACCAGGGTAGTAGTAATGCTTGGCAACTCCAGAAAGCCGAGTTTTTCGTCAATATCGTAGGTACAACTCCATTCGGTTGCGTCAATCGTGCCTTTTTTCCAGCGCCGGGTAAATATCGCCCCTGCCAGCGTCTGCGGCACTACCCCGAGGCGCGACAGAATTTCGCCGCTGGACACCCTTCTTCACGGTCACGCTGGGTTACGCCGGTATTGCCACCCGGGAAGTTGATGATGTTGTAGTCCTTGCGGGCCTGGCGCAGCAGCGCGCGTGCCGCCACCGTAGTACATCCACGCGTTCTGCTGGCGTGTGCGGTAAGACGAACGGCACGGTGGTATCAAAGGCAAAGCCTTGTTCTTGCCAACGTAGTAATAACTTGCCGAATGGCCGCATTGCACCGTGCCATCCTTAACCGCATCGCCACCCTGCAGCTCCTGAACCAGCTCGCCACCGGCATACAGACGCGGATGTCGAACGCGCCGTTGGTCATCGCGGCGTACCCGGTTGGCCATCAGCTCGGCAGCACCGTAAATGGTGTCCAGGTTTCCTTTGATAACTGGATGCCAGCTTCCACGAAATTTTGATTACCCTCTGCTGCCTGTGCCCCAGTGGCCAGCGTGGCTACGCCAGCCGGGTGGCCCAGCGTGTTGCAGGAAGTGACGACGTTGCATGGTTTCTCCTCGTGTGTCGTTTTTGTTACTTGAATCACGGATTTTTACAATATTTTACTTGTCAGTAGTCACGGGCGGGTTTTAGTGTGCCAACTGGTGCGAGATTGTAGCGTGAGTGATAAACATGCGAATGCGTTTCTCGAAGAATAAACCGCCGGCGTAGTGCTGGCGCTCCTGTCGTCACTAATGGCATTGCCGGCGGTAGCGCAACCCGAGGCGCGCGTTATTGTTAAATTGCGCAGTGACGCGGCGCTGGCGATGAAACAGGCGCTGGCGGCGGATCGGGCAGAGAAGCATGGCGCGTATCGCCGTGGTCAAGATTCGCAGCAGCTGCGAGCTGGGGCCGCGCATGCAGGTATGGCGGGTGAACTTAGCTCCGACGAGCTGGCGGCGAAGTTGGCACAACAGCCGGAAGTCGAATACGCGCAGCCGGATCGACTGAAGAAAATCCGCGTCGTGCCAAACGATGCCTTGTTCGGTCAGCAGTGGCATTCGCAGAATTCGCAACGGCGATCAACGCATTGGCTGCGTGGACTTACCATCGGCAGCCCGGTGGTTAATGTTGCGGTGATCGATACCGGCATTCGCGCCGGCCATCCGGACTTGGCCAATCGTTTGCTACCATCAGGCGACAGCAGGCGTGCGGATCTTGCGACCGCTGATCTGTCCGGCTGCGGCGCCGGCAGCAATGGCAATACGCCGGTTAACAGCTCTTGGCACGGCACCAAGGTGTGGCCGGCATCGTTGCCGCGTGCAGGGCACCAACGCCACCGGCAGCATCGCGGCGTTGGCTGGGATTTGCGTACCGGTGCGGGCGCTGGGCAACGCGGCGGCCGCGATTCGGACATCATCGCGGCGATGCGCTGGGCGGCTGGTATCGAAGGGCGCGCCGCTCAATCCCCATCCGGCCAAAATCATCAACCTCTCAGCCTTGAAGTGTGCGTGGGCCAGAATAGTTGCAGCCGCGCATTTTCCGATTCGGGTGGCGGACGTTGGCTTGCCGGTGCTTTGGCAGGCCGCCGGCGGCAACAGCACCGGGCCGGTGGAAGAGCCGGGCAACTGCCCGAACGTGCTGGCTGCGGGCCGGGGCGGCATGAAGGCAACAAGGTTGGCTAAGCAGAAGTTACGGCAGCCAGGTCGGCATCAGCGCACCGGCCGGCAATTGCGTCAACGAAACCGGCACCTGCCTGTTTCTTTCTACACCACCAGCAACGATGGTCAATTTACGCCGCACAGACATCTATACCGGTCAGCTAACGAAATCACGGTCGGCAATTATTGCCACGCCATTAGCCGCGCTGCCGGTGTGGCGGGCTTGATGTGGCGCGTCGGTGCATCCGCAGCCACCCCGATTCAGCTGATGACGCGGCTGAAAAATGGCAAAGCCATTTGTGCGTGACAGCAGCTGCCGACCTGCCCGGTGGTGAAGCCGGACGGTAAAAGCAGCAAGGAGGGCCAATGCAATTGCACCACCCGTACCGGCGGCGCCGGTCTGTTGAATGCCTTGGGTGCTGTCAACGAGGCATTGCGGCCAATCGTGGGTTTTAGCGTCAAGGGCTTGATGAGCGCCGGGCAAGCTGACGCTGGATGCCAAGTGCAGTCAGCTCCGGCGGTCACAGCATCAGCAAATATCAGTGGACTGCTTTATACAGTGACGCCGCACAACGACGGCGGCACCATGACTGTGAGCCTGGTGGTGACCGATGATGCTGGCCGGGTTGACGCTGCCAGCTGTATTCAGCGTTGCCGCCGGCGGTACTGGGTCTAGCGGCGGTAAAGGGGCAACAGCGGTGGCTCCAGCAACAGTGGTGGCAGCAATAGTGGTAATAATGAAGCCGGCAGCGGCAGCAACACCACCATGCCGACAACTCTGGCGCTGCCGGGCGACAGTGGCGGAGGCGGGGCGTTGGATCTGGCCAGCTTGCTTGGGCTGGCCGGGCTACTTGGTCTGTCTTATCGCCGCTGGCGCAAATAACACAGCAAGGCCAGCAGCGTGCCGCCGATAAAGCCGTAGAGATGGGCTTGCGGTACGCTGACGATACCCAGCCACTGGGTTTGGCTGTGCAGATCGTACCGAATCTTGATGGCGCCCAGTAGCCAAGACAGCAACCACGGCCAATCGCGGCGTGGCGCGGCCAATCCCTGATCCAGCACCAGCCAAGCAAACATGCCGTGTAACGCGCCGGATAAGCCCACATACCAATTCACCGGCGTTTCCAACAGCAGGCCGAGATCCACCGCCAATGCCGACAGCAATAACACTGGCAAAAGCAGCGCAAGTTTTTGCCGCTGCCATGCCAACAGCGTCAACACTGCTGCCGCCAGCAGATTCAGCCACAGATGGGTCGCGTTCAGATGCAGCAGATGTGCGCTGAGCCAGCGCCACGGCTGCGGCGCCGGCGTGTGCGGATAGAATGCTAGCGCCGGCCGGTATTCCGGTTGAGTTGTCAGCCACAGGCAAAGCCCCGCCAGCAACACCAGCGCCGCCAGGCCGCATTTATCGCGCTGGCGCATCTGACTGTTGGGATAGCTGCTCCAGCAACCGCACCGCGTCGTCTCCGGCCGGTGCATTGCTGGTTGGCTGGATTGCTGCTGGCGGAGGGGCGGCGGTTGGCGCTGCCTTCACCGGTGCGCTGATTAGACCCGGAAACGCCAGCACAATGCCGATCATCACAATCTGGATCAGCACGAACGGCACCGCACCCCAGTAGATATCGCGGCTCTTGACCTCGGCCGGCGCCACGCTGCGCAGGTAGAACAGCGCAAAGCCAAATGGCGGGTGCATGAACGAGGTCTGCATATTGATCCCCAGCAACACGCCGAACCATACCAGATCGATGCCCAGCTTGTGCGCCACTGGCGCCACCAGCGGCACCAGGATGAAGCTGATTTCGAAAAAGTCGAGGAAAAACGCCAGCACGAATACCAGCAGATTCACCGCCAGCAAGAAGCCAACCACGCCGCCGGGCAACGCTGTCAGCCACGATTCCACCCACAGGTCGCCATTCACGCCCAGGAAGGCAATGCGGAACACGCGCGCACCAATCAAGATGAACACTACAAAGGTGGTCAACTTCAGTGTTGAATCCATCGCCTGCTTCAGCAGATCCAGTTTCAGTCTGCCGTTGGCCAGCGCCAGCAGCAAGGCGCCTACCGCACCCATGGCACCGGCTTCGGTGGGGGTGGCAATGCCTTCAAACACCCATTGGCCATCCTTGTAATGCGGCACAAAAGCAATCGTGCCCAGCACCAGAAAAATCAGCAGCAGCGGCGGCAGCAGGGCAAATACCACCTTGCGTGCCAGCGCCCATCCTTGCAGGGTGCGCGCCTCGGGCGGCAAGGCCGGCACGCTGTTGGGGCGGAAGATCGACATTGCCAGCACAAACAGCACGTACAGCCCGGTGAGCAGCAGCCCCGGCAACATCGCGCCTGCGTACATGTCACCGACCGAGGTGCCTAGCTGGTCAGCCAGCACAATCAACACCAGCGATGGCGGAATGATCTGTGCCAGCGTGCCGGATGCGGCAATCACACCCGCAGCCAGGCGCTTGTCGTAGCCGTAGCGCAGCATCACCGGCAGTGAAATCAGCCCCATCGAGATCACCGATGCGGCAACCACGCCAGTGGTGGCGGCCAGCAAAGCGCCGACAAAAATCACTGCGTAGGCAATGCCGCCGCGCACCCGGCCGAACAGCTGGCCGATGGTCTGCAGCATGTCTTCGGCCATGCCGGAGCGCTCCAGGATCAGGCCCATGAAGGTGAAAAATGGCACCGCCAGCAGCGTGTCGTTTTTCATGATGTCGTAAACCTGACGCGGCAAGGCCTGCAGCAGCGCTGGCGACAGCAGGCCGTATTCAATGCCGATCCAGCCAAACAGCAGGCCGACGGCAGACAGGGCAAAGGCAACCGGGTAACCGATCAGCAAGAACAGGATCAGGCTGCCAAACATGAGCGGGGCGAGGTATTCCTGCATCAGCGTGGCTCCTGTGCCTGCTCGGCAAGGTTGACCGGAATGCCGCGCAGCACAGCGATGCGTTTGATCAATTCCGACACGCCTTGCAAGGCCAGCAAGGCAAAGCCGGTGGGAATCAGTGCAAACACCGGCCAGCGGATCAGCCCGCCGGGGTCGGATGAATATTCCTGACTGCGCCAGGCTTCGGCAAAAATCGGCCAGCCGTAATACAGCATGATGCCAACCATCGGCAGCAGAAACAGCAGCGTGCCGAGAACGTCGATCCAGGCGCGTGTCTTGGGTGAAAGCCGGCTGCTGACGATGTCGATGCGGATGTGCTCGTTGCGCAACAGGGTGTAACCGGCGCCGAGCAGAAACACCGCCGAGAACAGATACCACTGGATTTCCAGCCAGGCGTTGGAGCTGTGGTCGAAGGCTTTGCGCACCACGGCATTGCCGGCGCTGATCAGCACCATCAACAGGATCAGCCAAGCACTCAGGCGGCCGATCGTTAAGTTGCAGCGGTCAATGCCACGGGATAAGGCGAGGAGTACGTTCATTAGTGCTTGCTAATGTAAATGTGGTCAGAAACGCTGAATCACAAAATATTTGTGATTCAGCCGAGAAAAATCACTAAAGATCAGCGAAGTTTGCACGATATCAGCCCCGAATGCACTACTCCACTGTTGCTGGAAGCGTTGCTGAAGCGTTGTTTTTGCTTGTTCGCGGGCTCTTTTTTGGGAGTCAGCACCGCTCTGGCAGGTTTTTCCTCTGAGCGGCAATGCGTTAAAAATATGCCCTGTGAATAGTGGCAGATGCCTAACAGCCCGATGCTTGAAAGGCCTTAGCTGATGCTGAAAACATTCATAAACTAGCCGGTGAGTGCAGGATTGATGTTGCAGCGGATATTTCATTTCGTAGCCGATAAATTCCTATTGATCCGGCCCTCGGAAGTTTGAATCTTTCTGTCGAGGCGTGGTCTATTGTGCATGGATAAAGAAGACGCTCGTAAACAATCTCTGGAACAACTGCACGAACGCCGCAAGCAAGTCGTGCGTCTGCATAAACGCAAGCTTGGCATCATGCAGATCGTCGAACTGTCAGGGCTCAGTTATCCGACAGTACGCAACACCATCAAGCTGTTCGAGCAGGCGGCCGGCTCGCCATCAAACCGGCGGCACGTGGCCACAAAGCACGGTGAAGGCCGACGGCTCAGCGCCGATCAGGAAGCCGCGATTCGCCGCATCATTTGCGACAGTCGCCCCGAGCAGTTGAAGATGGATTTCTATCTGTGGAGCCGCGCCGCTGTTGGCGAACTGATCCGGCGTGAATACGGGATCGAATTGGGTGTGCGCACCGTCGGAAAATGGCTCAAACGCTGGGGTTCACACCATAAAAGCCCATCAAGAAAGCCTATGAGCAGCGCCCCGAAGCGGTACGGCAATGGCTGGACGAACACTATCCGGCCATCGGCGTACAGCTGCCGCAGAAGGCGGGGAAATCCACTGGGGGGACGAAACCGCGCTGGTGAATACCGATGTACGCGGCCGTAGCTACGCACCCGCAGGCAAGACGCCCGTTGCCTATGCCGTGGGTGGCACGCGGCAAAAGCTGTCCATGATTGCCACCGCCACCAATCAGGGCAAGACGTGCTGGCTGATCATCGACGAGGCATTCAATGCGGATCGGCTGATTGAATTTCTGGCCTCCCCAAGGAGGCCAAGCGCAAGGTATTCCTGATTCTGGACAATCTGCGCGTGCACCACAGCAAGCCGGTCAAAGCATGGCTGGCTGAACACACCGCGCAAATGGAGGTGTTCTACCTGCCCAGCTACAGCCCAGAGCTGAACCCGGAGGAGCGCTTAAATGCGGATCTCAAACAGGCCATGGGCAAGCGGGCGCCGGTACGTACCAAAGCGAAACTGCGCGAAGCGGCCAACGAACACATGATGCAGTTGAAGCAATCCCCGGAACGTGTCAGAGCCTATTTTCAGGACCCGGTCGTCAAATATGCGGCGGGTTAAAACATCAAAGGGCCGGATCAATATGTTGACGCTAGCCAGTAATATTCCTTCCCTGTCGGCGAAACGCAATCTGGATAAATCGACGTCTGGATTGAGTGTCGCCTTGGCGCGCCTGTCATCGTGGCTGCGTATAAATGCGGCCCGTGACGATGCGGCCGGCTCTGCCATCAGCGAACGTATGACTGCCCAGATTCGTGGCCTGGCACAGGCACGACGCAATGCGAACGATGGTGTGTCGTTGGTGCAGACGGTTGAAGGTGCATTGGGGCAGGCCAGCAATATTGTGCAGCGTATTCGGGAGCTGAGTGTGCAGGCGGCCAATGCCACCAACTCCTTATGGGATCGGCAAGCACTTCAGGGTGAGGTATCGCAACTGGTGTCCGAGCTTGATCGCATTGCGACAAGCACCCAGTTCAACGGAATGAATCTGCTGGACGGTAGTACCGGCGGCGTTGATTTTCAGGTGGGTGCCAACGCCAATCAGATGGTTTCTTCAGGCTTGGGTACCAGTTTTCGGAGCACGGCAATTGGTGCCATGGTGTATCAGGCCGGGGCGAATAGCGTCGGTAATGATCTGACCTCTGCTGCGGCCGTAAATGGCACCGCCAGAATTGCGACGAATGCAAATGTGACTGTCAGTGGCGCCAATAGCTATGCGGCGGCACCGACGGGTGTATATGCCGGCGTCAGTAGCACGGCATTCAACGGAGCGAATTTCAGCCTCAACGGCACCAATATCGGGGCGTCCAGCAACTATGTCGGCAGCTCTGCCCCAAGCTATCAAGATGCCACTTCTGCATACGCTAAAGCGGCTGCGATCAACGCTGCCAGCCTGCAAGGTGTTAGCGCCAAGGCTGCAACCAGTCTGGCGTTCGGAACCACGGGCGGCGGCAGTGCCACCAATTTTCTCGCATTCTGGTCGCCCAATGGCGCGGCAACGGGTACGGCAAGTTATTCGTTAACTATCAATGGCGTCAGTGTGCTGGGTTTCAACGAAAACCTCTCCAGGACGCTGGCGACGAGTGTTGCTGCCAGTAATTCCGGGCTTAGCCTGGAGCAGGCCGTTCAGTCGATCAATAGTTATCAGGACAAAACCGGCGTCATCGCATCCATTGACGGCAAAGGCAATTTCAAGCTGGAGGCGAGTGATGGTCGCAATATTGTCATCTCCGAATCGTTTTCCGGCGTCGATGCCTCTGGCGTGCCGCCACTTGATGGGCAGATTCGCACTGTGTTCAGTGAGCTGGCCCAGAACGTATTCAATAGTGCATCGGTCAACCAGACGCAGACGTTTCGGGGCCAGATCACGCTGCAGTCAAACGCAGATGTGAGCATGGGCGGCACCGTTGAAACGGCGGGCTTTGCCAATGGTACGACGGTATTGCCGGTCACTGGCAGTATTGCCAGTGCTGACGTAACCAGCTTCGACCACGCTACGGAAACAATGTTGCGGGCGGATGTCGTGTTGGAGCAAATCAATCGTTACCGCAGCCGCATGGGGGCAGTCCAGAGTCGCCTGGAAAGCACCATGGGCATGCTGAGTTCGTCCGGGGAGAACCTGTCGGCTGCCAGGAGCCGCATTCGTGACGCCGACTTTGCGGCTGAAACGGCTGCGCTGAGCAGTGCCCAAGTGTTGCAGCAAGCTGGCATGGCAATGCTGGCGCAAGCCAACACCTTACCCAATAGTGTTTTGCAATTGTTGCGGTAACACTCGCTGGCACGATCTGACGCTCTGTGTCCTGCGACAGTACTCGCCTGTTGGTCGGGGCCTTGCTAGCTTAACCAGTCGTTCACCCTGGCGCTCAAATCACTTAACGCTGAGTAAAAACGTCCAACGTGCAAACCGTCGATCACGCCGTGATGCACCTGCACTGCAACCGGCATGCTCAGGGTGTCGCCACGCTCGATCAGTTTGCCCAGGGTGATGATCGGGATGAAGGCGTACACCGGGTCGTAGGGATGGGTGAAAGCGGTAAAACTGAACCAGGGGATGCTGGTGATGAAAAACATGTGGTGTTTCTCGCCCACGCTCAGATCCGGTTCGCTTTTGACCGCTTCCATGCTCGCCTGCGCCGCAGCCCGGTACTGGGCAAAATCCTGGAAATAAACCGAATCACAGAACGAGAACAGATCGTTGTCACGCGCTACGGTGTAGCCGGGATCAATACGCTCGAATTCATACAGCACGCCATCCACCATGCGCTGGCGGAACTCCGGCACTTCGTTGACGGCCCGGCTTATGGCATAACTGATGGCGATGAAGAAGGGTACGCCCGCAGCTTCGGCGCCACGTTTGATACCGGTTACGTTTACTTCGCAGGTGGTGCTGAACTGCGGCATCTGCCGGGTGAGAAAAGCCCGCAAGATGTCTGCCCTGGCGTAATGGTTGAGGTCAATTGCACGTTTGCCGGGCGCGCTGTGGAGGGGGCGTTCAGTTGTCATCAGTTTTTGCGTGCGAAAGGGTGCAGGCAGGTTGCGGATTCATCCGGGGCTGATCGACTTGCCCTGCCACGGGCCGCATCCCTATTGCCTTGTGGAGCAGGCTGCAGGCCGCTAGCAGAGCCGCGCGCAGCGTGCCGCTAATAAAAATGCCAGTCAGCGAACTGACTGGCATTGTGGGCGCTGGCGGGCAAGCCGCAGCAGTCTGGCTTACGCCAGCGCTTCGGCGATACGTGCCAGTGCTTTTTCCAGATTCTGCATGCTGGTGGCGAAGGAGATGCGGAAGTAGCCTTCCGAACCGAATGCCGAGCCCGGTACCACTGCCACCATGAACTGTTCCAGCAGGTAGTTGCCCAGTGCCAGATCGGTAGCGGCAGGGATGGTGCCGGCAGCGGCCAGGCGCTTGATTGCGTCGCGGGCGTCAACGAAGGCGTAGAACGCGCCGCCGGCAACCAGGCACTTCAGGCCCGGAATGGCGTTGAACGCGTCAACCACGAATTTCTGACGCGCATTGAATGCTTCCAGCATCGGCTTGATGCAATCCTGGCTACCGTTCAGTGCCGCTTCTGCGGCAACCTGCGAAATCGAGGTCGGGTTGGAAGTCGACTGCGACTGCACGTTTTCCATCGCCTTGATCAGCTTTTCCGGGCCGCCGGCGTAGCCGATACGCCAGCCGGTCATCGAGTAGGCTTTCGATACGCCGTTCAGCAGGATGGTCTGGTCGTACAGTTCCGGGCAGGCATTGAGGATGTTGAAGAACTTGGTGTCGCCCAGCATCACGTGTTCGTACATGTCATCCGATGCGATCAGGATCTTCGGATGTTTTTTCAGGACTTCGCCCAGTGCTTTCAGCTCTTCCAGGGTGTAAACCGCGCCAGTCGGGTTGGACGGGCTGTTCAACACCAGCATCTTGGTTTTTGGGGTGATCGCGGCTTCCAGCTGTGCCGGGGTCAGTTTGAAACCCTGTTCGATACCACATTCAACAATCACCGGCTTGCCGTCAGCAATGATGACGATGTCCGGGTAGCTCACCCAGTAAGGGGCCGGAACGATCACTTCGTCGCCCGGATTGATGAATGCCTGGCACAGATTGAAGAAGCTCTGCTTGCCGCCGACCGAAACCAGAATCTGGCTCGGCTTGTATTCAACGCCGTTGTCGCGCTTGAATTTGGCGACGATGGCGGCTTTCAGACCAGGTGTGCCGGAAACCGGAGTGTATTTGGTAAAGCCTTTGTTGATGGCTTCGATGGCCGCATCTTTGATGTGCTGCGGGGTATCGAAGTCAGGCTCGCCAGCGGCGAGCGCAATCACGTCCTTGCCTTCGGCTTTGAGTTTGCCGGCTTTGGCGGTGATGGCAAGGGTAGGGGATTCCTTGATGGCATTTACGCGGTTCGACAGTTCCACGGCGACATTCCTTGAAAATCGGTAGGTTGACGGTGGCCCTTGTGGGGCGACAAAACTTCGATTTTAACCCGGAAGTCACAGAAATTCGTGCATTTTTGTCACCTAATTTTGCTTTGCAGCATTCAATGCCCGGTCAGCGCCGGCTGCAACGCGTGGCCGATATGCTGCTGGCGCCTGCCAAGCAGTGTTTGCCGTTGCCCTTGAGACTAAATTTTGCGGATTTTCTGCCGATAAATATTCGCTAGTCATGTTTAGTCATGACTGAAACTTGCGGGCAAGGCCCGCTTTAACCTATTAATAACTAAATATCCTGATGTGCAGATAATGTTGCCCGCCTTTTTGATCGATTTATGGATGTCATGTCTGGCCGGCAAGCGGGCGTTGCGGCGGTCGGTTTCCAGTTGCCTGTTGCTGGCGACGCTGTTGCTTGGCGTGGCCCAGGCTGGCGATCTGAAGCTGCTGGCGCATCAATCCGAATACCCGTTGGGTTCGTCGCTGCATTTCATCGAAGACCGTGGCAAAACCCTCAGCATCGATCAGTTGCTGGATCCGGCAAAGTTCCAGACCTTACCGTGGAAGCCGGTGAATGCCAAAGTGCCTAACTTTGGTTACAGCCTGTCGAATTTCTGGTTTTACGTCGATGTTGATCACGCCAGCATCCTGCCTGAGCCATGGATTCTGGAAGTTGCTTATCCCTTGCTGGATTCGGTTGACGTCTATTTCGAAGCGAATGGCAAAATCACCCGGGCATTCCATACCGGAGATCACGAGCCATTTTCCATCCGCCCGATTGATCATCGTTATTTCCTGTTTCCGTTGATGCTCGACAAGCCTGGCAAAACCCGCATCTGGATGCGAGTTGCCTCCACTGGCACCATCCAGGTTCCGGTTACCTTGTGGCGTACCTCTGCCTTCATCGAACAGGACCAGCGCCACAACATGTTGCAGGCGGCCTACGTCGGCATGATGGCGGTGATGCTGCTGTATAACCTGTTCATCCTGTTCAGTATCCGAGAGCGCAGCTATGCGTTTTATTCCGCGTATGTGATGGTGTTTACCACCATGCTGATGACCCTGCATGGCTTTGGTTATCAGTTCCTCTGGCCACACTCGGTGTGGTGGCAAGATAAGAGCATGGCCTTCCTGGTTGCCGCCTCGGTGTTGTGTGTGGCCTTGTTCACTGAGCATTTCCTGTTATTGCATAAACATTTGCCACGCTTGTCGCGTGGATTGAAGGTGATGGCCATACTGGTGTTCGGCGTAATGGTGGCCTCCCTGTTCCTGCCATACAGCCTGATGATTCGTGTTGCTGTATTCCTGGCGCTGGTGATTGCGCTAACCTCGTTTGTTGCCGGTTTGCTGGTGGCCAGCAAGGGCGAGCGCAGCGGCTGGTATTTTGTTGCCGCGTGGGGCAGCTTCCTGTTTGGCATTGGCATGCTGACATTGAACAAATTTGGCGTGCTGCCACGCACCTGGTTTACCGAATACGGTATCCAGCTTGGTTCAATGTTCGAAGTGATCGTCTTGTCCTATGCGCTGGCCGACCGCATCAATGGTGAGAAACGTGCGCGTTTCCAGGCGCAGCAGCGGGCGCTCAACGAAGCGCAGCATCGGCAGCAGGCCGAGTCGCGCATGTTGTACCAGTCGGTGCATGACCGTCTGACCGGCGTGCCCAATCGGGTGATGCTGCAAGTGGTCGGTAGCGATCTGCTGGCTGACATTCGCGCCCGTGGCCGCTCGGCTGCGGTGGTGATGGTGCATCTGAAGAATTTCCACGAAATCAATAACACCCTCGGCCATCAGATCGGCGATGGTTTGTTGCAGAACATTGTCAAACGCCTGCAGCGACTGGCGGTGGATATGCCGGGCTCTCTGCCGATCGAACGCGGCGACCGGGGGCGGGGCAGCTTCCATTGCGCCAATATCGAGGGCGTCAGTTACGCCATTGTGGCGGAAATCGATTCCGCGGAGTCGATTCATCATGATGCCGAACAGCTGATCAACGGTATGCGCGAGCCATTCCGCTATATGGACATGTCGCTGGATATCGGCGCTTTGCTTGGCATTGCCTTGTTTCCGCATCATGGCGACGAATTTGATTCGCTGCTGCGTTATGCCGAAATTGCCGTTGAGGTGGCGCAGAAAAACGAAACCGGCGTGGCAATCTATTCCTCTGGCCTCAATCCATACAGCGCTCGCCGCCTGACCTTGATGGGCGATCTGCGCGATGCACTCAATGCCGAGCAACTGGAGCTGTATTTCCAGCCCAAGGTGAACATTCGCACCGGCTCCGTGGTTGGCGCCGAGGCGTTATTGCGCTGGCACCATCCGCTGCATGGTTTCGTTACCCCGGATCAGTTTGTGCCGCTGGCGGAACAAACCGGCTTGATCAAGCCGCTGACACGCTGGGTGGTCGAGCGCGCGGTGAAGGAAATGGCCGGCTGGCATCGGCAGGGTATCCAGATTGGTGTGTCGATCAACATTTCCGCACGCAATCTGCGTGAGGCCAATTTCGGCGAGCAGATACTGGACCTGCTGCAGCGCTACGGTGTATCGCCCAACTGGCTGACGCTGGAAGTGACGGAAACGGCAATGATGGAAGACCGCGATGCAGCATTGCGCGTGTTGACCGCCATCCATCGTTCCGGCATCCGCATCTCGGTTGACGATTTTGGTGTGGGCTATTCTTCGCTGGCGTATCTGAGCCAGTTGCCGATTTCCGAGTTGAAAATCGACAAGGGATTCATTTTCGACATGGATCGCAAAGGCGGCGAAGACGTGATTGTGCGCACCACCATCAACATGGCGCATGACTTGCGTTTGCAGGCCGTGGCGGAAGGGGTGGAAAGCGAAATGGCCTACAATCGTCTGCGGGCCTTCGGTTGCGATCTGGTGCAGGGCTACCATATTTCCCGGCCATTGCCACCCAAGCCGTTCCTGCAATGGCTCAATAATGGTGGCTGGCGTGTGGATCGCCTGCCGTTGCGCCAGGCCAGTTAATGCCCTGACAATAAAAAAATCCCCGCTGCGGCGGGGGTTTTTTTATTGCGGCTGCGGTGCTTTTTCGTTGCTCTTGCGTCGCGGGATCAGTTCACTGTCCAGTAGCCGCTCAATACGACTGAAAACCTCATAGCGTGAAAATGGCTTTTTCATGAAGTCGTCCGCGCCGATACGGTTGGCGTAAAACTGCTCGGTTGCCGCTTCGTTGCCGCTGATCATGATGATCGGGATGCTGGCTGTCTGGCTGTCCCGGCGCATCAGGCGCAGTGCTTCAAAGCCGTTCATGCCGGGTAGCACAATATCGAGGAAAATGATGTCTGGCTGCTCGGTGCGTGCCATCACCACACCGGTTTCCGCATCCAGCGCTTCCAGCGTCAAATAGCCGGCGCTGCGCAGGATTTTGCCCAGTGCAGCCACTACCGTGGCCGAGTCGTCAATGATCAGCGCCCGGGTGCCTTTGCGGGCATCGATCCGTTGCGTTGCCCGTCGCTCGCTGGCGATGGCTGGCTGCGCTGCGGCCGAGGTTTCCTGCGCGACCTGCTCGGGTTCGGGCGGCGCTGCCGTCGTCGTGTTGCCGAACAAGCTGCGAAGCCGCGTAAAAATCCCCATGGTGTTCCTTCCTGCCAATACATTCTATGTGGGCCAGTTTCGACCCGCCCTAATCATATCCTCATTCATCATAGTCGCCCCAGCCTTGGTAGAATGGCTTTTTTGCCCGACTGGCCCGATACCGTGGTTGTGACCTTTCCCGATAGTCCGTACAAGCTGCACCAGCCGTTTCCGCCAGCCGGCGACCAGCCAACCGCGATTGATACGCTGGTTGAAGGCATCAATGACGGCTTGATGTACCAGACGCTGCTGGGGGTGACTGGCTCCGGCAAGACCTACACCATGGCCAACGTCATCGCCCGCACCGGGCGCCCGGCAATTGTGATGGCGCCAAACAAGACGCTGGCAGCGCAGCTGTATGCCGAGATGCGCGAGTTCTTCCCGGAGAACGCAGTCGAATATTTTGTCTCGTATTACGACTACTATCAGCCGGAAGCATACGTCCCCAGCCGCGATCTGTTCATCGAGAAGGATTCGAGCATCAACGAACACATAGAGCAGATGCGGCTGTCTGCCACCAAGGCGTTGCTGGAACGGCCGGATGTGATTATCGTCGCCACCGTGTCGGCGATTTACGGTATCGGTGATCCGAGCGACTATCACCAGATGATTCTGCACCTGTGCGAGGGTGAGAAAAAAGCGCAGCGCGACATCATCACCCGCCTGACGACGATGCAATACGAGCGCAATGAGCTGGAATTCAAGCGTGGTGTGTTCCGGGTCAAGGGTGACGTGATCGACATCTTCCCGGCGGAGAATGCCGAGCTGGCGCTGCGCATTTCGCTGTTCGATGACGAGATCGAATCGCTGGCCTTGTTTGACCCGCTGACTGGCCACGTCAAACAGCGGGTAGGGCGCTTCACGGTGTTTCCATCCAGCCACTATGTGACGCCGCGTGCCACCGTGCTGCGCGCTATCGAAACCATTAAGGCCGAGTTGACCGAACGGCTCGCGTATTACCACAAGGAAATGAAGCTGGTTGAAGCGCAGCGACTGGAGCAACGCACCCGCTTCGATCTGGAAATGCTCAATGAAATGGGCTTCTGCAAAGGCATCGAGAACTACTCGCGGCATTTTTCCGGCCACGCGCCGGGCGAGCCGCCACCAACGCTGATCGATTACCTGCCGCGCAACAGCCTGATGATCATCGACGAATCGCACGTCACCGTGCCGCAAGTGGGCGGCATGTATAAGGGAGACCGGGCGCGCAAGGAAAACCTGGTGATGTACGGCTTCCGCCTGCCGAGTGCAATGGACAACCGGCCGCTGAAGTTCGAGGAATTCGAAAAGCTGATGCCGCAAACCGTGTTTGTCTCCGCCACCCCGGCCGACTACGAAGCCACGCACCAGTCGCAGGTGGCCGAGCAGGTGGTGCGGCCGACCGGGCTGGTCGACCCGCAGATTGACATCCGTCCGGTGGCGACGCAGGTCGACGATCTGCTGTCGGAAATCAACGAGCGGGTGAAAGTCGGCGAACGGGTGCCGGTAACCACGCTGACCAAACGCATGGCCGAAGACCTGACTGAATATTTCGGCGAGCACGGCGTCAAGGTGCGCTACCTGCATTCGGATATCGATACGGTGGAAAGGGTGGAAATCATTCGCGACCTGCGCCTGGGCGAATTCGACGTGCTGGTCGGCATCAACCTGCTGCGCGAAGGGCTGGATATCCCCGAGGTGTCACTGGTGGCGATTCTCGATGCCGACAAGGAGCGCTTCCTGCGCAGCGAGCGCAGCCTGATCCAGACCATCGGCCGTGCCGCGCGCCATCTCAATGGCACGGCGATTCTCTATGCTGACAAGATTACCAACTCGATGCGTCGCGCCATCGACGAGACCGAACGCCGCCGCGCCAAGCAGATCGCCTTCAACGCCGAGCACGGCATCACCCCGAGAAGTGTCAACAAACGCATCAAGGACATCATCGACGGCGTTTACAACGTCGAGGAAGCCCACGAAAAACTCAAGGCCGCGCAGAAGCAGGCTAAATACGATGTGCTGGGCGAGAAGGAGCTGACCAAGGAGGTCAAGCGAGTGGAAAAGGAAATGCTCACTGCCGCGCGCAATCTGGAGTTCGAAAAGGCTGCAGAAATGCGCGATCAGCTCAAAGTGCTGAAAGAGCTGTTGTTTGGCGTGGATGAAAGCGACCACAATCGCTGATCCAGGAAGGAAGCAATACCGCCAGTCAATGCTGGCCAGTTTCCTGGCCTGCATTGATCATGGCGGCTAGGGCAGGCTCAGGGAGTCTGAACCGCAATCCCCTTGAAGGTGTATTCATTGAATTCGCCACCTGCGAGACGGGCTTTGACCGTGACCGCAATTTCGGCACTGACATTTGCCTTGCAACTGTCAATGGATGCACCCTTTACCGAGAGTGGGAAAACACTCTGGAAGGGAACCCTGGCGTTGATGGGCATAGCCGCGTTAGGTACTTTCTGCGTTGTCGGCGCGCCTAACGAGAATTGCCCACTATCGGTACCTTCCAGCGCAAAACTGACCTCGCTGCCGAATGGCAATATATTTCCTCGTTTGTCGCGTAGATATACCGCGGCCGTGGTACTGGATCCGCATGCGACAGTGATGGGCGAGCTCAGGGACGCATAATTGGGGGCTGTATAGCTCACTAACTCGAGAGTTGGTGCCTCGGTTGAGGACAGAATGACAACCGACTGCGCGAACGCATGCATGAACTTGCGGCTGCTGCAACCGTTGAAAGTACTGCTGTTGCACAAGGTGCCGTTATATTGGCCATCTGGCCCGTCGTAAACGCCATTGCCGTTGAAGTCGATCGGGATGTCAATGCCATTGCTAAAGGTGCCATTTTCATCGATGTCGATAAATGCCTCTCCAACATCGGTGCTGCCAGGGTTGGGGTAGTTGATGTCACGCATTTCGTTGATGGAATCGACAACGTTGTTGCCATTTAGGTCAGTAAAGCTTTCTTCGCCAACTACATAGGCGGTCAGCTGCACTCTGCCGTTTTTCGGCTGCGGTGATTGGGTAAAGAAACTTACCGTGCAGGTACTGTTGACTGTGCGACATTCGCCACTGGTGCCGCTTCCTACCCGTCCACCACTGGCAACTACGGTCACCGCAGTGCCATCTGGCACCGGGTTGTTGAAATGATCGGCCATGGACAGCGTGATTTTGTTTTCCACATTGTCAACGTTCCAGCCGGCAATATTGAACGCCGCCAGCGCGAGCGAAATGCTGTCCTGATCCGGGAAGCCCGAGGAAATCGACAGGCCGCTGGATTGCGTGGAAAGGCTGCTGCTGACCTCGGTTGCGACAACCCGCACCGGCGTTGGCAGCGTGCCAGCCAGTACCGTCACCGTAACCTCGCCGGCTCCGTTAGTCTGCGCAGTCGTGCTTGTTTGCTGATTGTCGAAGCGAATGCCGCCGGCCGTGGTGCTGAGGCTGAACTGTACGGTCCGGCCCGACAGCCCCGCGCCTTGAGCGTCTACCAGCTTGAATTTCACCTGCGCGGCTTCCGGCCGTGCAGCCGTGCCATACCCCTTGAGCGTGATCACGCCATCGGCCGGGCTGATGGATGCGTATTGCAATGAGGTTGCCGCCGGAGCGCCCAGAGTGATCGCAGCTTGCTGGCTACTCTGGCCGCCAATGATGCTGGCCGTGATGATGTCTTGTGCCGCGCAACCCTTGTCGGTGTAGGTCGCAGTCGCGACGCCGTTGATACTGCTGACACTGGCATCAATGCTGGCCTTGCCGCTCTGGCTGCAGGTGGAGCTGAAGTTGACCACCAGCGGCGTGGTGCTGGGGGTGCCATTAACCAGAACCGGCGCACTGACATTGGTGGTGGCGTAAGCGGCAATGCTGTTACTGCCCAGCGTTAGCGGCCCGAGAGTCAGGCTGGTGCTGCCAAGCTGAAAGCCGATTGACTGAGAAATGTCGGTATCACTCAGCTTGATCGCGGCTGTGACATAACCAGCGCCACTGGCGCTGATGCTGGCGGCAGTCAACTGTATTTTGGCGATGCCGTTCATATCCGTCAGCACGGTGCCGCTACTTGGGGACAGCGTCCCCAGTGCGGCGTCTACCGAAAATTTCAGCACTTGTCCTGGCATCGCCTTGCCGGATTTGTCCTTCAATAGCGCAGAAACCGTTACAGACTGATCTGCAGTCACGGTCGAGCTACTGATGCTCATGCCGATGGTCGGCGTGTCGGTGCCTGTCGGCGCCGTCACCGTGCTGCTGGGGAACGGGCTCGGGCCACTGCCGCCGCCGCAGGCACTGAGTGCCAAGGCGGTCAGGCCACAAAGGGTTAAACCCAGCAAGCGCTGGCGCGAGAAATCGAAGGGGCGGTCAAAAGAAGTCGGCATGAATCAGTCAAGGCGGGCAAACATTACTGATCATAGGAAAATTTCCCCAAAATTGCCGGCAGATCGCATCTGTATTGAAAACGGACTTCCTTGTCGTGCCTGTTTTATCGTCGGTGATTGGTTGTGTGAAGGCGGTGTGTGCCGATGGCCGGCAAGAACATCGGTGTTGCCTCGTCTTCCTCCGTTTCCCCTGTTATGACAAAGCCTTATCGGACTTGTGTTGTGCAGATAAAAAGGCAATAGTGAATAAGTAATCAATTGCATGTTGATGTAGGGGGATTTCGAATGGCCCTGCGTTGAGTGCATTATTTGCCAGGGCCTTGCATGAATTGTTTTTCTACAGGAACGTGTAATCCGTGAGTGCCAGTGAGACAACCGGCCAGTACGGCTACTTGCCACGCCAGAAGCTACGCATCCGTCGCTGGCTGATGGCATCGAGTTTTTACGTCGTCGGTGTGCCGTTTGTACTGTATGGCTGGCGGCAAGGGCAGATGGCACCATTTGCCTCGGCTACTTTTGTCCTGATGGCAACGCTTGGCAACCTGCTGTTGTATTGGCAGTTCGCCACCGGCCGCAACAATCGTTATGCCGACCCCTCGCTGACTGTGCCGCAGATGTTGCTGGCGATTGTTTCAACACTGATTTTTACCGGGGGCGCCAGCGCCTCGTTGCGGCCCACCGTGTCCCTGGGTTTGCTGGCCCCACTGATTTTCGGCTGCTTCCAGCTGCAGCAAAAACAACTGCTGCGTCTGGCGTTGTTTGCCATTGCCGGCTACGGGCTGATGCTGCTGACGGTGGAGCTTGCCAGTGGACTCAACAGCCCGGTGGTGGAGGTGGTGCACTGGGGTGGACTGAGCCTGATGCTCGGCGCCTTTGTTGCCATCTGCGGTGAAATCACCCGCATGCGCGACCGGCAAAGGCAACTGTCGGCCCAGTTGCAGGAGTCGGCAGACCGCGACCCGCTCACCGGCCTCTACAACCGCCGCTGGTTGCTGCGCCATCTGCCGCAGGTACTGGAGCTGGCCCAGCGCCACCAGCGCCCTTATTGCGCCTGCATGCTGGATGTCGATCATTTCAAGCTCATCAACGACCGGCATGGCCATCTGGTGGGGGATAGCGCCTTGCAGTGGGTTGCCGAGCAAATCTCGCGCCATTTGCGCAAAACCGATTCGCTGGTCAGAGTGGGCGGCGAAGAGTTTTTGCTGCTGCTGCCGGAAACACCCTTGCACGGCGCGCATGAACTGGCAGAGCGCATCTGCCAGCATCTGGCACAACATCCATTCGCTCCTGCCTATGAATCCCCGCTGTCGGTCACCGTATCCATCGGCGTCGCCCAACTCCACCGCGGCGATTCGATCGATAGCCTGATCAACAATGCCGACAACGCCATGTATCTGGCCAAGCAGCAAGGGCGCAGCCGGGTGGTGCTGGCGGGGTTGTAACGTGTTCTGTTTTGCCTGAACTGATTTGATCGCCCTGCAGCCCGCTCTGCCATTGCCTCTCAGCCCGGCCTGCAAGCCGCTCCAGTATTGCCTCGCAGCCCGGCAAAAAAAGCGGCGATCATCCGATCGCCGCAAGCTGGGAGAAAAACACCGGAAAAACGTCAAGTCTGTTTGCGGAACACGATCCGGCCGTCTGCGGCATCGACCACAATCGTTTCCTTGGCGGCAAACCTGCCGGAGAGGATTTCTTTCGCCAGCGGGTTTTCGATTTCGCTCTGGATCGCGCGTTTCAGCGGACGGGCGCCGTAGACCGGGTCGAAGCCGGCGTCGGCGATCTGGCCGAGCGCGGCGTCGGTGACTTCCAGGCTCATTTCCATTGCCGCCACACGTTTGATCAGGCTGCTCATCTGGATCTTGGCAATCGACTTGATGTGCGCTTCGCCCAGGGCGTGGAACACCACCACTTCGTCGATGCGGTTGATCAGTTCGGGGCGGAAGTAGCTCTTCACTTCCGCCATCACCGCCAGTTTCACTACCTGATAATCGTCGCCGGCCATTTGCTGGATCATCTGGCTGCCGAGGTTGGAGGTCATCACGATCACGGTGTTCTTGAAGTCGACGGTGCGGCCCTGGCCGTCGGTGAGGCGGCCTTCGTCCAGCACTTGCAGCAACACGTTGAACACGTCCGGATGGGCTTTTTCCACCTCGTCCAGCAGGATCACGCTATACGGCTTGCGGCGCACGGCTTCGGTCAGATAGCCGCCTTCTTCATAGCCGACATAGCCCGGAGGCGCGCCGATCAGGCGGGCCACCGAATGCTTTTCCATGAATTCGCTCATGTCGATGCGGATCAGGTGTTCTTCCGAATCGAACAGGAAGGTCGCCAGCGTTTTGCACAGCTCGGTTTTGCCGACGCCGGTGGGGCCGAGGAACAGGAACGAGCCGTACGGCCGGTTCGGATCACCCAGGCCGGAACGCGAACGGCGAATGGCGTCGGACACCAGCGTCACCGCTTCATCCTGGCCGACCACGCGCTGGTGCAGTACGTTTTCCATCTGCAGCAGTTTTTCGCGCTCGCCCTGCATCATTTTGCTCACCGGGATGCCGGTCGCACGGCTGACCACTTCGGCGATTTCTTCGGCGCCCACCTGGGTGCGCAGCAGCTTGTTTTTCTGCTGGCTGCCTTCGCTGGCTTCTGCCCGCTTCAGTTGTGCCTCCAGTTGCGGCAATTGGCCGTACTGGATTTCCGACATCTTCTGCCAGTTGCCGCTGCGCTTGGCTTCGTCCATTTCGTTCTTCAATTTGTCGAGCTGTTCACGGATGGTCTGCGCGCCGAGCACCTGCGATTTTTCGGCTTTCCAGATTTCCTCCAGATCGGCGTATTCCTTCTCCAGCGTGCCGATTCCGGTTTCGATCAGGCCCAGGCGTTTCTGGCTGGCTTCGTCTTTTTCCTTTTTCACCGCTTCGCGTTCGATTTTCAGCTGGATCAGGCGGCGGTCGAGTTTGTCCATCACCTCCGGTTTGGAGTCGATTTCCATCTTGATGCGTGCGGCTGCTTCGTCGATCAGGTCGATTGCCTTGTCCGGCAAAAAGCGGTCGGTGATGTAACGGTGGCTAAGCTCAGCCGCAGCAACAATCGCCGGGTCGGTGATATCGACGCCGTGGTGGATTTCGTATTTCTCCTGCAGTCCGCGCAGGATGGCGATGGTGGCCTCGACGCTCGGCTCGTCCACCAGCACTTTCTGGAAGCGGCGTTCCAGAGCGGCATCTTTCTCGATGTATTTGCGGTATTCGTCGAGCGTGGTGGCGCCCAGGCAATGCAGTTCGCCGCGTGCCAGCGCCGGTTTCAGCATATTGCCGGCGTCCATTGCGCCTTCGGCCTTGCCGGCGCCGACCATGGTGTGGATTTCGTCGATGAAGACGATGGTGTTGCCTTCATCCTTGGCCAGATCGTTGAGCACCGCCTTCAGGCGTTCTTCAAATTCGCCGCGATATTTCGCGCCAGCCAGCAGGGCGGCCATGTCCAGCACCAATACCCGCTTGTGTTTCAGCGAATCCGGCACTTCGCCGTTGACGATACGCTGCGCCAGGCCTTCGACAATCGCGGTTTTACCCACGCCCGGTTCGCCGATCAGCACCGGGTTGTTCTTGGTGCGGCGCTGCAATACCTGGATGGCGCGACGGATTTCATCGTCGCGGCCGATCACCGGGTCGAGCTTGCCCTGACGCGCACGTTCGGTCAGGTCAAGGGTGAATTTCTTCAGTGCTTCGCGCTGGCCTTCGGCATCCTGGCTGCCGACATTCTCGCCGCCACGCACCGCGTCGATTGCCGCTTCCAGCGCCTGTTTGCTGCCGCCACATTCTTTCAGCAGGCGGCTGGTGTCGCCTTTGTCTTCCAGCAAGGCGAGCAGAAACAGCTCGGAGGCAATGAACTGGTCGCCGCGTTTGGTCGCCAGCTTGTCGGTCAGGTTCAGCAGGTTGTTCAGTTCACGCGATACATTGATGTCACCGCCAGTGCCTTGCACTTGCGGCAGGCGTTTGATCGCGTCGTCCAGGCCTTTTTTCAGCGGCGGAATATTCACGCCGGCACGCTGCAACAGCGACGGCACGCCACCTTCGGCATCGTTGGCCATCGCCAGCAGCAGATGTGGTGCTTCGATGTAGCTGTTGTCGTTGGCCAAGGCCAGGCTTTGCGCGTCGGCAAAGGCTTGCTGGAATTTGGTGGTGAGTTTGTCGAAACGCATTCGTGTGCTCCCCTGCAAGAAATAACTGGATGTGCCTTAGGTGGGGAGGGTTTTTGTGGTTTCAATAGCGCGAATCAGCACATTTTTTAATCGCCCAAAAGGTATAATCGCCGCAGTTAACTAGCCTTGATGGGAGCAGCATGAATCTGAGCGATATCATTTCCGCCAATGTGGCCACGGCGCTGGCTGAAGATGTGGGCGACGGCGACCTGACCGCGCAACTGATTGCCGCCGGTCATCGCGGCACGGCTACGGTGATTTCGCGCCAGGCGGCAGTGCTGTGTGGCACCGCTTGGTTCAACGAGTGTTTCCGTCAGGTTGATCCATCGGTAGAGGTTTTCTGGCTGGCGAAAGAGGGCGAAGAGGTCGAAGCCAACCAGTTGTTGTGCGAAATCAGCGGCCCGGCGCGCGCCTTGCTGACAGCCGAGCGCAGTGCGCTGAATTTTCTGCAGACCTTGTCGGCCGTGGCCAGCAAGACCAAAACCTTTGTTGATGCCGCCAAAGGCACGCGTGCCAAGATCATGGATACCCGCAAAACCTTGCCGGGTCTGCGCCATGCGCTCAAATACGCGGTCACTGTGGGCGGTGGCTACAATCAGCGTATGGGTCTGTTTGATGGCATCCTGATCAAGGAAAACCACATCATGGCTGCCGGGTCGATTGAGGCGGTGATGACGCAGGCGCAGGCGCTGGCCAAACCGGGCGTGAGTATCCAGATTGAAGTGGAAAATCTTGACGAACTGCGCCGCGCGCTGGATGCCGGTGCCAAGCTGATCCTGCTGGACAATATGAGCAATGAGCAGATGGCCGAGGCGGTGGCGTTGACGGCTGGCCGTGCCGAGCTGGAAGCCTCTGGCGGGGTGAATCTGGAAACTGTTGCCGGGATCGCCGCCACGGGTGTTGACCGGATTTCCATCGGCGGCCTGACCAAGGATATTCAGGCGGTTGATTTGTCGATGCGTTTCAAACTCTAGGAGTAACAATGCCCAGCTTGAAGCCTTGGCATAACGTTGCAGTCGCGCTCGGTATGCTGCTGGCTCTGCCGGCCTGGGCATTGCGCTGCGGTTACGCCGAAGGATATCCGCCGTTTCAGTATCAGGAAAACGGCCGGCCAGCCGGCTTTGACGTGGTTTTGTTGCAAAAACTGGCAAAACAGCTGGATCAACCGCTGGAGCTGGTTGCCGGGCGCTGGGATGATGTGGTGGCGTGGGCCCGGCTGGGCAAGCTGGATTGCGTTGCCGGCATGGAGATCAGCCCGGCGCGGCAAAAGTGGTTTGCCTTCACGCGCCCTTATTATCAGCGGCAGATCAATGTTTTTGTACGTCAGGACAATACCACGCTGACAACATTGTCCGATCTGGTCGGCAAGATCATTGCCGGTGATCGTGACTCGGCCATCGAGCACGAGCTGGAGCAGTTGGGCATTCGCCAGCAGATCCGCATGCGGCAGATGCCCAGCAAGCAGCAATCGATGTCGCTGCTGCAAGACGGGGAGGTGGCGGCCGTAATCATGCCGGATGCCGTGGCCTACCATCTGGCGCAGCAAGATGGCTTGAATATTCGCCCGCTGCAACGTACCCAGTCTCCCGCTTCGCCGGTGGCGATTGCCATGGCACACAATGATGCACAATTACAACAGTCTCTGGATGGAGCGTTGGCGCACATGCTCAAAAATGGCGAGGTAGCACGTTTATGGCATGCGTCGTGCCCCAAGTGTGCTGGCTTGCCACCGCCAGCTGAGGCCAAGCCGAGCCGCTAACCTGGGTGGTGCTGTATTTGCGGGGTGTGTGCTGCGGCGGAAGGGCACGTTACCGTAGATCTGCATCGTGCTACCGGTGTGCTTGCAGCATGGCAATGCTTCCCTATGAGCTTGCCAAGCTGCAGACCAATCCTGGTGTGGCTTGCAGCCAGGGCTGCAAGCCAATAGGGGCGGGTGTTGCCGCCCGGTTAAGCGCGCTTGCCGCGTTCGATGGTGACGCCAACCCGCTTCACGCCGCGCAGCATGCCCAGCTTGGCCACGCTCAGTTTCACCCAGGGTGAGTGAAATTCGTTCATGATGATGTGGGCGATATGTTCCGCCAGTGCTTCCAGCAGCAGAAAATGCTGCTCCGCCAGGGTTTCGCGCAGCCGCTCCACCACCACGCCATAGTCAATGGTGTCGGCGATATTGTCGGTCTGGCAGGCGCGGCTGTCAGGAATGCCGAGTTCCATATCCAGTTGCAGGGTCTGTGGCGCTTGCCGCTCCCATTCGTAGACCCCGATCAGGGTGTCGATACGGACTTCGTGCAGAAAAATGATATCCATGCGTCTGGGTAACGTTGTCGCAGTGTTGCGGACAACATTATTCCCTTACAATCGAAAGCATCGAATTCTAGTGGAAATGCCATGTCCGCGGTAGAAATTGCGTGTGTTGTTGCTGCATACCTGCTTGGCTCGGTGTCGTTTGCCGTCATCGTCAGCAAGGGTTTCGGTCTGGACGATCCGCGGACTTATGGCTCGAAAAACCCCGGTGCTACCAACGTGCTGCGCAGCGGCCGCAAGATTGCCGCTGTGCTGACGCTGCTGGGTGATGCGCTGAAAGGCGTGCTGGCTGTTTGGCTGGCGCGCCTGATTGATCCTTCTCAGATGAGTTCGCTGGGCATTGCTGCTGTGGCAGTCGCGGTGGTGGTGGGGCATATGTGGCCGGTGTTCTTCCGCTTTGTCGGCGGCAAGGGGGTGGCCACTGCCGCCGGCGTGCTGTTTGTGCTGCAGCCTTTGCTCGGGTTGTTTACGCTGCTTGTCTGGCTGGCCACGGTGCTGGCGACGCGCATTTCTTCCACCGGTGCGTTGGCTGCTGGCGTCGCCGCTCCCATCTTTGCCTGGTGGCTGATGCCTGATATGCCCTCGCGGCTGGCTGTGCTGATCATTTCGCTCTTGCTGATTTCGCGTCACCATCAAAACATTGCCGGCTTGATCAAGGGCACAGAAGGACGCATGGGCAAGAAGGCCTGATTCAACAGGGAGTGATCATGGGCTGGGTTGAACGCAAGCTGGATTATGCTGGTGGCCGCCTGGAAGGCTCGGTGGAGCACGCGGCGGAAAAACTCTCGGGCGTGATCGAGCAGGGCATCGACAAGGCGGGCGCCGAGTTGCGCGATGTTTTGCGCGAAGGCAGCCGTGAAATCGATACCAAGCTCGACAAGATTTCGCAGGAGTTATCGAACCAGCGCTCGTTTACCAAAAACGATGTGCGTGAGCTGGTGGATTATGCCGCCGACCGTTTCGGCAGCATGCTGGATGCCCGGGTGCAGACCGCCAAGGGCGAGTTTGCGGCGCTGGTGGAAGAAAAAGTCGAATACATGAAAAGCGAGGTGGACTCGTTTTTCATCCGGCGGCAGCAGGATCTGGCGCGGGAGCGTCGGCGCTTGTTGGTCAACGTGCTGATCGCAGTGCTGGCGTCGCTCGGTGTGGCAGCAGTGTCACTGGGCTATCACCGCGTTGCTGCCAGTCAGATTGATCTGTTCTCCACCTTTCGTATTGCTTTTGTTTCGCTTTCGGGTGGTTATCTGGCCTACCTTGCAGTGCAAATCGTGCGCAAATACCAGCGCATGGCCGAGCACCAGAAAGACCTGATGTTCCTCACCATGCGTTATTGGGGAGTGCTGCGTCCACAAAGCCTGTTCTGGCACCTGGTGTTGTTGTTCGGGATTGCCGGTGTCTACATCCTGCTGTTTTTCCCGCATTTGCTGTTGCAGATCGCCGGCGCCGAGCGCCTGCTGGACTGGCTGCACCTGCCGCATTAAGGCGATTTTTCACACAAATGCGCCACCATGCTTGCGGCGTTTTCCTAGTTTTGCCTTGTTGTTAGCGCCGCATTGCATAAGCAATCCGTGCGGCTATCTACTTTTTTAATGCCATTGGCTTGGAACTTGATACAATCTCCCGATGTCCTAACGTCGTTAAGAACGTGTGACGTGTTACGTTAACGGAGACTGTATAAGTGGGAAACTATCAGGGATGGCTGCGCCCGGTGTTTGTCGGGCTGCTTACTGTATTGGTGTTATCCGGCTGCAACGACCCGGTTGGGCCGTTAGCGGGGGAGGACTCAGCGAATCCGCCTCCAACTGCCACAGAGTTGATCGCCAATCCGCGACAGCCGCTGATCAATGAAGATGTCAACTTTATTGTACGGTGCACCGGCACTGGCGTGACCCGTTCCTGGACGTTCGGCGACGGCGCGGTCAGCAATGCAATTTCACCGACCCACCGCTATGCTGCGGCTGGCAGCTATACGGTGCAGGCCAAGTGCAGCGATTCCAAAGGCGTGATTGCTACCGCCAGTACCACGCTGGTGGTGGCCGGCACTGCGCGGCTTGATGCCCGTTTTAGCTACAGCCCAGACAAAAATGCCGCAGTGGGGGGAACCGTCACTTTCACTCCACTCGCCTCTGGCTTGAACTACAGCTGGGACTTTGGTGACGGCACCTCCGGCAGCGGCAGTCCGGCTACGCATAAATATACGGCTGCCAATAGTTATGTGGCAGTGTTAAATGTCACGGATGGTAAAGGCAATAGCGCGCATACATCGCAGACCATCAGCGTCGCAGTGCGCAATCCCAGTGTGACGCTGAACCCTGCCAATGTTTCCAGCCGTAATAACAAAAATATCAGTTTTACTGCAAATGGCAGTGATCCGGCCAACAAACCACTCAATTATCAGTGGGATTTTGGCGACGGCACGGTGCTTTCAGGCGGTAGCACGGCGAGCCATAGCTATGCCAGCAATGGCAATTATGTCGTCACGGTGAGCGTCGATAATGGTGATGGCGGCACTGCGTCAGCTTCCGGTTCGGTACAGGTGGTGGATAACCGCGCGCCGAGCTCGCCGGTAATCAATGTCGGTGAGCACCAGCCGGTGGGTGAAATGATTCCGTTTGCAGTGTCGAGCAGTGATCCCGATGGCGATAATCTCACCTATCTGTGGGATTTTGGCGATGGCCAGACCAGCACTGATAATGCTCCGACGCATTCTTACCCTGTTGTTGGCCAGTATACGGTCAAGGTCACGGTAACCGATGAAATGGGCGCCAGCAGCATTGCGACTGCCACGCTGGCGGTGGTTGACTTTTCGTCGGTGAACGGGCGGCCGTGTGTCGGTGTAATGGCCGGGCAGGGCTGGTGCATGCAGAATCCGTTGCCGACGCGTTACCAGCTCAATGCCATTGATATGGCGGACAACAATAGTGGCTGGGCTGTGGGTCTGAATGGCACCGTCGTCCGTACGACAAATGCTGGTCTTACATGGCTCAACCAATACACCGGAACCTCTTCCACGCTCAACGCATTACGCGCCTTGGACGCCAATACGGCTTGGACCGTCGGTGACAATGGTGTGATTCTGAAAACGTCGAATGGCGGGCAGAACTGGCTTCCTCAGTCGTCCGGTGCGTCTGTGTCGCTTCAAGCCCTTGCGTTGCTGGATGCTAATACCGCGTGGGCGGTCGGCTCCGAAGGCGTGATTCTGAAAACCAGCGATGGTGGCGCAAGCTGGCAGAGAATGAATAGCGGCGTGCAAGACTCTTTGACCGCCGTGCATGCAATCGACGCTAACAATATCTGGGCGGTCGGAGTTGCTGGTACGATTCTGCGTAGTTTTGACGGTGGTACCAGCTGGGTAGCGCAACATACCGCCAGTGAAGACTATTTCCGTTCCGTATATGCGGTCGATATCAATACCGTCTGGATTTCCGGTGCTCATGCGGGGGCCGGCGCCCTGAACGGCTTGGTGCGGAAAAGCAACGACGGTGGTATTACATGGGTCACACAGTCTGCCGCCAGTAATGAAATGCTCAATCGGGTGGTTGCCTTGGATGCGGCAAATGCCTGGTTGACGGCGGCCGATGGCAAGTTGTATCGAACGAGCGACGGTGGGACAACCTGGTCAGCGGTGAATTCAGGCACCAGCAACACCCTGTACGGTCTAGATCTGCTCGATGCCAATACCTTGTTTGTTGCAGGTAACAGTGGAACGCTCCGAAAATCAACCGATGCAGGTGCGAACTGGTTGGCGCTGAATTCTGGTGTGCTGCTCAACTTGAATTCTGCCGCTGCGGCCGATGCTTCGACCTTGTGGGCAGTTGGCGGCGGGGGCACGATCCTTAAAACCACTGATGGCGGTTCCAACTGGGTGCAGCAAAGCAGCGGTGTAAGCGATGCATTAAACAGCGTGGCGGTACTGGATGCCAATACTGTCTGGGTCGTTGGCAACGCCGGGCGTATTCTCAAGACCAGCGATGGTGGCAGTACTTGGGGGGGCCAGGTCTCAGGTGTCACGAGTAATCTGAACGCGCTGATTGTGGCCGATGCCAACACTGCCTGGGCGGTGGGCGTCAACGGCGTCATCCTTTATACCGCTGATGGCGGTACAACCTGGACGCCACAGGCTTCGGGCGTGAGCATCGATCTGAATGGCGGTGTGGCGCTGGGAAGCGGCAATGTTTGGGTGGTGGGTGGCGATGCTGCGACAAAGCCGTCGCGCAATACCAGTGGCGTTGTCCTGCACACAAGTGATGGCGGTGCCAGCTGGTCGGCTAATGGCAATATTCCAGTAGCCAATGCCCGTTTTAATGCGATACGTGCGCTGGATGCCAATACCCTGTTGATCGCTGCTTCGGGCGGCAACCTGTGGAAGACCACTAATGCTGGTGTTGGCTGGACAAGAATGGGCATGGCTTCGTTTGAATTGATGTCGCTACACCTGTTTGACGCAAACAATATGTGGGTTGTAGGTGACGGTGGCACCATCCGTAAAACCAGCGATGCCGGTGTGACCTGGGTGGATCAGTCGCGGCGCACCACCGAAGATGCTTCAGCTGTCTACCTGAGCCTGCTGACCACGATTGTGGTGCGGGACAACGACACTGCCTGGATTGTTGGTCACGACGGCCTGATTTTGCATACTGTGACGGGCGGCAAATAACTCGCTGACGCTCAAACCAGAACGGCCCGCATGCGGGCCGTTTTTATTGCTGAAAGGGTTGGTTTTTCGCTTGTTGCAATAAGCGCAAGGATTCACCACTTTCATTCAGTTTGCGGAGCGACTGCCAGAGTGCTGGCGCCAGCTGCTGTGTTTTGTCCGATTCTCGTGAAAACACCAGGTAAATCTGGGCATTCAGAAACAGCTGCGGCAGCATTTCGATCTCCGCTGCTGACTCACTGAACCTGCCCTGTGATTGGGCGAGGTATTCCGGATGGGTGATCATCAGATCAAAGCGTTTGGCCCGCAGTTTGTGCAATTGCTGCTCAGCGTTGAAATTGTTCTCATCCACCTTGATCGGGTAGCCACTCAGCTTGTGCTTCAGTACCAGATAATCGTGCGGAATGCCGATTTTTTCCACATTGAAAAACCGCTCCCCATCCCAGTTTGCGAGGCTATCCTTGCGCCGGAACACTGCAACCCGCAGATTGACCGTAACCGGTAAGTAGTCGGCGTTGTTGTCTACGCCCGCATGATGCGGAGAATTGCTCCCTGACTATTTTCATAAGAGAGCAGCAGGCAATGGCCAGAAGAGAACAGGCACGTCGGCAACGGCGTAGCGCAAGTGAATGGAGCGAGCTACTGTCGCGTTTCGCGGCCAGTGGCTTGAGTGTAGCGGCATTCTGCGAGCAGGAAGAGATCAGTGCTGCGAGTTTGTATCGCTGGCGAAGTCTGCTTGGCGGCGCGATCGAGAGCCACGCGATGGATGCCGACGCACCGATGCCCGCTTTCGTTGATCTGGGAGACTTGGGCTCTTTGCGGCCGGCAGGCGAGCGTCTGGAAATCCGGCTCGACCTAGCCCACATTTTTCACCAACCACCATCGCCCCCCGCCCAGTAATGACACT
>JAXMFR010000014.1:0-63844 GCA_046347685.1 Chitinivorax sp. | reverse complement strand
ATTTCGTTGAGCTGGAACCAGAAGCTGCCAATCATGTTCTTGGCGATCTGGCCGGTTGCCAGCTTGACGAAATAACGCGACTCGATGCGGCTGGCGGTGTCGAAATCGACCTGTGCGCCCTCAACGGCGGCGGACATGATTGCTTCCGGCGCCGGATAACAGCCGCTGGTTTTGGCACGCAGCATCGCCGGGGCAATCGCCAGCATCTGCGCCACTTTGGGCGTGCTCGGCGTGCCACCCGGCATTTTGTAGCCGTCGGCATCCCACGGCTGTTTGGCGTTGGGGTTGGCAAGAATCCAGGCGCGCGCCTTGGCCAGCATCTCTTCCGGCGTATCCGCCAGCTCGTGGATCAGGCCGGCTTCCAGTGCCGCCTGCGGGCGCACGCGCTTGCCTTCCATCAGGAACGGGAACGCCGCTTGCAAACCGAGCAGGCGCACCAGACGGGTGACACCGCCGCCGCCCGGCAGCAGGCCCAGCGTTACTTCCGGCAGGCCAAGCTGAATCTTGCTGTTGCTCAGGCAAATACGACGCTGGCAGGCCAGCGCAATTTCAAAACCACCACCGAGTGCTGCGCCGTTGATGGCAGCTACCACCGGCTTGCCAAGTTTTTCCAGCCGGCGCAGCTGGCCCTTGATGGTTTCCACCATCTGGAAAAATGCTTCGGCGTGCTCCGGCTGCGCCTGCACCAGCTCGTTCAGATCACCACCGGCAAAAAAGGTGGATTTGCCCGAAGTCAGGATCACGCCGGCGATGTCGGCTTTGTCTGCTTCCAGGCGGTTAATGGTTTCGCCCATTGCTTCGCGATAGGCGGCATTCATGGTGTTGGCCGACTGGCCCGGCATGTCGATGGTCAGGGTGACGATCTTGTCGGCGTCGATCTGATAGGAAATAGCGTTAGTCATATTGAAGTCTCCCCGGCTCACACGCGCTCGATAATGGTGGCAATACCCATGCCGCCGCCCACACACAGTGTGGCCATGCCGCGTTTCAGCTGGCGACGTTCCAGTTCATCCAGCAGCGTGCCGAGAATCATTGCGCCGGTTGCGCCCAGCGGGTGGCCCATGGCGATCGCGCCGCCATTGACGTTGACCTTTTCCGCCGGCACGTTCAGCTCTTTCATGAAACGCAACACGACGGAAGCGAAGGCCTCGTTGACTTCAAACAGATCGATGTCTTCCGGCTTCAGGTGCACTTTGGCCAGTGCTTTTTTTGCAGCCGGCGCCGGGCCGGTGAGCATGATGGTCGGATCGGTACCGCACAGCGCCACCGAAACGATACGTGCACGCGGCTTGAGGCCGAGTTCGTTGCCCTTCTGTTCCGAGCCGATCAGCACCAGCGCCGCGCCATCAACGATGCCGGATGCGTTGCCGGCATGGTGCACGTGATGGATGCGTTCCACCATCGGATATTTCATCAGCGCCACGGCATCAAAACCCATCTGCCCCATCATCTCGAACGAAGGGTTGAGCTTAGCCAGGGTTTCCAGCGAAGTGCCGGGTTTGATGAACTCGTCTTCGGCAAGAATGGTCAGGCCATTCTGGTCACGCACCGGGATGATCGATTTGTTGAAATAGCCGGCAGCGCGCGCAGCAGCAGCCTTGGCTTGCGATTCAACGGCAAACTGGTCAACCGTCTGGCGATCGAAACCTTCGATGGTGGCGATCAGGTCGGCACCAATGCCCTGCGGCACAAAATCGACATCCAGATTGGTGTGCGGATCGAGCGCCCAGGCACCGCCGTCCGATGCCATCGGCACCCGAGACATCGATTCGACGCCGCCAGCCACCACCAGATGCTCCCAGCCGGAGCGCACTTTCTGTGCGGCCAGATTCACTGCTTCCAACCCGGAAGCGCAGAAACGGTTGATCTGCACACCTGCTGCGTTCCAGTCCCAGCCGGCAGCCAGTGCCGCAGTCTTGGCGATGTCGGCGCCCTGGTCACCCACCGGGGTGACACAGCCAAGCACCACATCGTCGATGTGTACGGTATTGAAATTGTGATTGCGCTCGGTCAGCGCCTGCATCAGGCCGGTGAGCAAAGTGATCGGTTTGACCTCGTGCAGGGCGCCGTCTTTCTTGCCCTTGCCGCGCGGGGTACGAATGGCATCGTAGATGAATGCCTCGGACATACTGTTCTCCTTAATCCTGCCCGGCTCGCTTGATGTGGCGGCCGGAACTAATCTGTCATGTCGGGGTGATGCTATTTTCTTGTGAGAGCTGTGCCCGCTCAATGACATGATAATTCAAAGCGGCTGGTAAAAACCGTCACCCGGCAAACAGATGTTACGCCGCGTGCAAACATGCCCTGCAAGGCACGCTGCCATTGGCTCGCAGGCCGGCCTGCAAGTCAATACCGGCGCGGCCTGCAGGGCCGGGCGAATATGCGGATATTTTTCCGCCATCGCGCCACACAACGCCAGACAACCTATAATCGAACCGCAGTTCAAATCAACATCAGGGAGAAAAAACAATGCAACGCACCACTACGCTGCTGGCGGCCACGCTGCTCGCGGCACTGAGCACCACCCCGGCGCTGGCGGCCAAGGATGAAACCACGCTGGCGCAGATCAAGAAGACACAAACCATCAAGCTCGGCTTTCGCGAGTCTGCTCCGCCGTTTTCGTTTACCGGCGGCGATGGCAAACAGGCGGGCTATAGCGTGGAACTGTGCCAGCGCGTGGCCAATTCGGTTCGTGACGAGCTGAAGCTGTCGACGCTGAAAATCGAATGGAAACCGGTGACCAGCAGCAATCGTTTCGAGGCGCTGAAAAAGCGTGAAATCGATCTCGAATGCGCCACCTCGACCAAAACCCTGAGCCGCATGCAAGACGTGTCGTTCAGCCTCACCACCTTCATCGACGGCGCCTCGCTGCTGACCAAGGCCGGCTCCAACTACAGCAACAACGGCGATCTGAATGGTCGTACCATCGGCGTATTGCCCGGCACCACCACCGAAAAAGCGGTGAAGCAGGTCGTCAACCAGAACCAGCTCAGCACCAAAGTGCTGGAAGTGAAAAACCACGAAGACGGTTTCAGCCTGCTGCGTACCGGCCAGATCGACGCCTACGCCGCCGACCGCACCGTGCTGATCGCCAGCGCCTTGAGCGACCGCAACGGCACCGCCTTTGCACTGGCCGACGTGGTGTTCTCCTACGAACCAATGGGTCTGGTATCGCGCTACGGCGATCCGGAATTCCAGCTGGTGGTAGACAAGGCACTGGCACGTCTGTATCGCAGCGGCGACGTGGCGGAAATCTACCGCCGCTGGTTGGGCGGCCTGGGGGAACCAACACCGCTGCTGAAAGCCATGTACGCGCTGCAAAGCCTGCCGGAATAAGGCCCTCAAAACGGACATGTTCAACAGTCCGTTTGTTACGCGAAAAAAAGCCCCTGATTCAGGGGCTTTTTTCTTGGCACAGATAAGACAACGCTTTAGCGGCGCATGTTCAGATCAGATGAACCAATCAGCAGATAAAACGCACGCCGGCCAGCTTCGGCCTGACCGTAGCCAAGATACACCGGGCCCATCAGGGTGTCGGCACCAACATACAAAGTAGCCGAATATTTTAGGTCCTGGCTGCTGCGTTTTTGCTGCGGCAACCAGGTATTACCAGCTTCGGCCATGATGCCGCCGTACACGCCGTTGGTGTAGGGTGAATTCCAGCGATGGGCGTAACCCAGACGGCCATACACATAGGAATCACCGGCAAATTCGTCCTGGTGATAACCCGTCATATTGAACAGCCCGCCCATGCGAAACCACTCGAAATACGGCAAATTGCGCCCGTCGCCGCCGCGCAGCACCACCGACATGACATTGCCGCGCACATTGTAGGCGCCCAGCCAGTCAGCCGAATATTTCTCGTAGTTTTCATCCGCATTAAAGCTGCGCCGCGCCCAATAAGCCTTGATATTGCCGGTTACGCCATTGTTGGGAAATTTGGCGTTATCTACCTTGTCAAACAGCAGCTTGGCGTGCCAGCCACCGTTTTTGCCATCATCGTCCGGCAGCGCTGGGTCGCCGACGTGGCGATGATAAGTGGCCTGCGACCATACCGGCCCGGTACGAATCTCGCCCCATTCACCCAGTGAATAACCGAGGTGCGCGCCCACTGCCCGGCGGGTGTAAATATATTGCGCAATCAGTTGGTCGCTACCGGGGATGTAGACATCGTCGGTAGTACGGGAGTAGCTATAGAAGGGGGCAACAAACCATGGACTGTTGTAATCGAGTGGCTGATACCATTCAGTCATCAGATAGGGATTGCTGCCGATATCCGCATGCGTTTTCCAGATCGCGCCCCAACTGTTCGCCCAGGTTTTGTAATAGGCGGCGGAAAGGTCAAACTGGGTAGTTGCGCCAACCTCGCTCTGCACCCGCAAACCGAGATGGATTTCGTCTGGCCCGGCAGATTTTTCAAACGGAAACAACTGCAATATCTGCTTGCTGTCTTCCTTGCTCAAACCATAGTCAATCCGGTCAAAATCACCGCGGCCATACAACTGCAGCAAATCGTGATGCAATTTCGGCTGATCCAGCGGCTGACCGAGTGGCTGGCTCACCATCGCCTCCACCAGTTTCGGGTTAACCGTGTGCAGTGTTGCGATGCGGATTTCATCGATGTTGCCACGGGGAATACGACGCTTATTACGCTCGCTCTTGTAAGCGGCGTAATCAGCCTCTGACAGCGACAGCGCCTTCAACTGCGGTAATGCCGCCTGTGCAGCCTTTTCACCCAGCGGGATAAATTCTGCATTGCGGTTGAAATCACCGGCCCCCAGCTCACCCAATTGCGGCACAATCAGGATGTCTTTTGGCGTCAATGTCGCCAGCTGCTGCTTGACGTTGTTATTGATGCCGACATCGACCATTTGCTGGGTAATGCCCAGCACCGAATTCATCTCCTCGCGCTTTAATGGCGGCGTGCCGACGTTGACCACAATCACCACATCCGGCTTGCACAGCGCTCGGGCATTTTCCACCGGAATATTACGCGCCAGGCCACCATCCACCACGATGTGGCCGCCGGTTTCCACTGGCTCGAACAGGCCGGGCACCGACATCGAAGCGCGCATCGCCACCGCCAGATCGCCGCGATCGAATTCGATCAATTCGCCGGTTTCCAGATTGGTGCCCATGGCGCGAAACGGTATCGGCAAGGTATCAAAACTTTCCGGCGCCAGGCTTTGCGTCAGCTCGCGGATAAACAATTCGATCTTCTGCGTGCGTACCGCACCTTTGGGAAGACCAATGCTGCCGTTGCGCGCCGGGATACGTAAATCGATGGTATTCAGGCGGTCGTCTTCCTTGCGTACGAACACCTCCTCCTGACGGCCGATACGGTTGGAAAAAAACGAATCCCAATCGGCCCCGCGCACCCGTTGTTCGATCTCATCGACCGGCATGCCGGTTGCCACTACCCCCCCTACCAGCGCCCCCATGCTGGTGCCGGTGATACAGTCGATCGGCACCCGATTCTGCTCCAGCACCTTGAGCACGCCAACGTGCGCCAAGCCCCTGGCACCACCACCGCCCAACACCAGGCCGACTGTCGCCCGTGGTGCGGCGTTAGCGACGCTGCTGACACCCAGCAGCAACAGCAAACCCGTCGTAAATATGGTTTTTTTCATTACCAACCTTATTGTTTATTGTGCGTCAGGGCCCGCAGCATCTGCGGGCAAAAAATCCAGCGACAAGGAATTGACGCAATACCGTAACCCCGTCGGCTGCGGCCCATCTGGAAACACATGCCCCAGATGCGCATCACAGGCAGCACAGCGAATCTCCACCCGCAGCATGCCGTGGCTGTGGTCCTGCAGCTCCCGAATCGCAGTGCGATCAATGCCGGCCCAGAAACTTGGCCAGCCACTGCCGGATTCGTATTTCTCGCTGGAACGGAACAACGGCGCATGGCAACAGATGCAGCAATAAGTACCCGTTTCGTGATGGTGATAAAACTTGCCGGAAAAGGGTGGCTCGGTGCCACACTGACGGGTTATCCGGTATTGCTCTGGCGTCAGCTCCTGCTGCCAATCCTGGTCGCTCTTGATCGTGCCCATGAATCTTCACCCGCAAGGAAAATGTAAGCAGCAGCATCATCGAACAGCCAAGGCCACTGGTCAACCCGGTACAAATAAAAATGCCCACAACCGGAGTTGTGGGCATCATCAACCGTTGAAAACGGCGGGAAATTAGAACACGAATGCGTCTTCTTCGATTTCCATTACCGCTTTGGAACCCGACTTCAGGTTCAGCTTCAGGGTTGCGGTTTCAGTGAACAGACGACCGAAGTAGAAGCGTGCGGTGGCAATCTTCGACTTGTAGAACTTGGCGTCGTCGCCGTTAACCTTGGCCAGCGATACCTTGACCATTTGTGCCCAGAAGTAGCCGAATACCAAGTGGCCCAACAGGCGCAGGTAGTCAACGGCAGCCGAACCGGCTTCGTCTTTGTTCATCATCGACTGCATACCGATCTGCATGGTGATGTCGCCCAGTTCTTTCATCAGCGCGGCGATCGGCTCAACGAATTCCTTCATTGCAGCGTCGTCTTTGTTCGCTTCGCAGAACTTGTGGATCTGCTTGGTGAACTTGCGCAGTTTCTGGCCTTGATCCAGCAGAACCTTACGGCCGATCAGGTCAAGCGCCTGAATACCGTTGGTGCCTTCGTAGATCTGCGAAATACGTACGTCACGTACGTACTGTTCCATGCCCCACTCACGGATAAAACCGTGACCGCCGTAAACCTGTTGCGACAGATTGGCGATGATCGAACCGTTGTCGGTCATGAAGGCTTTGGCGATCGGCGTCAGCAGCGCAACCATTTCGCCGGCTTCCTGGCGAGCCAGTTCGTCGGTGGATTTCTTTTCGATATCCAGTTGCAGTGCCAGCCACGAAGCAAAAGCACGACCGGCTTCGGTGTAGGCCTTGCCAGTCAGCAGCATGCGGCGTACGTCCGGATGCACGATGATCGGGTCAGCAGCCAGTTCCGGGCGCTTGGCGCCGGACAGAGCACGCATTTGCACGCGGTCACGAGCGTAGATCACGGCGTTCTGGAATGCGGCTTCGCCGATGCCCAGACCTTGCATACCGCAACCCAGACGGGCGGCGTTCATCATGGTGAACATACAAGCCATGCCCTTGTTCACTTCACCAACCAGCCAGCCTTTGGCGCCGTCCAGATTGATCACGGCAGTGGCGTTGGCCTTGATGCCCATCTTGTGTTCCAGCGAGCCACAAGCAACCGGGTTGCGTGCGCCCGGGTTGCCATTGGCGTCCGGCAGGAATTTCGGCACGATGAACAGCGAAATACCTTTGATGTCTTTCGGGCTGTCCGGCAGACGAGCCAGAACCAGGTGGCAGATGTTTTCGGTCAGGTCGTGTTCGCCAGCCGAAATGAAAATCTTGGTGCCGGTGATGCTGTAGGAGCCGTCGCCGTTCGGTTCTGCCTTGGTTTTCAGCAGGCCCAAGTCAGTGCCGCAATGCGGTTCGGTCAGACACATGGTGCCCGACCAGGTACCGGCAACGATCTTCGGCAGATACAGGTCTTTCATCCACTGTTCGCCGTGAGCATGGATCGCGCTGTAGGCGCCATGCGACAGGCCAGGGTACATCGACCAGGCAACGTTGGCCGAAGTCTGCATTTCCATGATCGAGAAACCCAGCACTTGCGGCAGACCCGAACCGCCATAAGCCGGATCGCAGTCGAATGCGGTGAAGCCCAGTTCGCAGAACTGGTTGTAAGCTTCCTTGAAACCTTTCGGCGTGGTCACTTCGCCGTTATTGAAGGTACAGCCTTCTTCGTCGGCAGCGCGGTTCAGCGGAGCCAGTTCGTTTTCAGCAAACTGTGCGCCAGCTTCCAGGTACTGAGCCATCACGTCTTGCGTTACTTCTTCGTAACCCGGCAGCGTTGCCAGGGTTTTTTCCACATCCAGCACTTCATTCAGTACAAACTGCATGTCGCGCAGAGGCGCTTTATATGTAGCCATCGACAAAGTCTCCTAAACACACTTGGATTTCAATGCTCAGGTGGCCTCTTGCTGGTGCGGCGCGAGGCGGCTGAACAACTATTGGTACACAACAGAACCGATCCCGGTCAGCGTCTATATTGCGCTGCAACATATTGGTTATGTTTCTGAAATCTAAATTACCGTCATTCAGACGAAAGCGCAAGAAAAATTCAAACAATCGTTTGATTGACTAATTGACCAGCGGTTTTCCACATAAAATTCATGCGATTGCCATCGTCATATTATTTTTAACAGGGAAAAACCCGAGAAATTCATAGCCAAACCCGTCGCTGCAATGCACAATTGACGGTTTGTTTTGCAATACTCGGGTGCGCCCACCGGCGCCTGAGCTAGAATGCGGAAATGCAGATAAATACCGGACCGGTCATCGATCACCCATTTGGGATCAGCACCATCGATGTCGAATACAAAACGGCTCATTTCGCCTCGTCGCACCTGATTATCGAGGGCGACCAGGCAGCGCTGATCGATTGCGGCACCAGTTATTCGGTGCCGCTATTGCTGCGCGCGCTGGAAAGCAAAGGGATTGCACCAGAGCAAGTGCAATATCTGATTCTGACCCATGTACATCTGGATCATGCCGGCGGCACCGGCCAGTTGATGCAAAAACTGCCCAATGCCACGCTGCTGCTGCACCCGCGTGGCGCACGCCACATGATCGACCCGCGTATTCTTTATGCCAGTGCCAGCTCGGTGTATGGCGAAGTGGAAATGGCGCGCAGTTATGGCCAATTGCTGCCGGTGGAAGCCAGCCGGGTTCGGGCCATGCAGGACAACGAATCGGTGCTGTTGAATGGCCGCGAACTGGTGTTTCTCGACACTCCCGGCCACGCCAAGCATCACCACAGCATTTACGACAAAAAAAGCAACGGCGTATTTACCGGTGACACCTTTGGTTTGTCCTACCGCGCAGTGCAGCTGGGCGATGGCTTACCGTTCGTCTTCCCCTCCACCTCGCCACCACAATTCGATCCGGAAGCGGCACACGCCTCGATCGAGCGCATCGTCGCGCTGCAACCCAGTTGCGTTTACCTGACCCACTACGGTCGCGTCGACAATGTCGTGGAGCTGGCAGCAGACCTGCATGAATGTCTGGATGCTTTCGTCGAGCTGGCTCAACGGGTGCAGGATGCCGGTCATGCGCGCCATCGCCTGTTGCGCGATGAACTGCTCCACTATGTACTGCATCGCCTGCAACAACGCGGCAACAACCAGTCTCGCGAGGAGATTCTGCAGGCACTGGAACTCGATCTGGAGCTGAACGCCCAGGGGCTGGAGTTCTGGCTGGATACCTTGCCACGCTAAACGTTACCAAAATACAAAAAAAGCCCGGCATGACCGGGCTTTTTGTTTGGGGCCGCCACCATCAATGGCGGGTATGGCCCGGCTCGCTGAGGGTACCATCGCCCACAAACAGCTGGCGCGCGTCCACCGGGTCGAAGTCATAGGCAGTGTTACAGAATTCGCATTTCACCTCGATGCGCCCCTGCTCTGCCAGTGTCTCGTTGACTTCCTGCTGGCCGAGCATTTTCAGCATGTTCGCCACCCGCTCGCGCGAGCAGGAGCAACGGAACACGGTGCCGGTTTCGCTTAGCAGACGCAGCTCTTCTTCGTGGAACAGGCGGTGCAACATATCTTCCAGACTGATCGACAGCTGCTCCGGCGGATTGAGCGTGGATGCCAGCATCTGCGTGCGATCCCATGCGTCCGGATCACCATGCCCATCCGGTAGTTTCTGCAGCAGCAGGCCAGTGGCGCGATCCTGATTGGCGGCAAGCCAGAAGCGGGTTTCCAGCTGTTCGGAGCGCGCCATGTAACCTTCGAGAATCGCCGCCACGCTGTCGCCTTCCAGCGCCACAATGCCCTGATACGGCTGCTGGCCGGTTTCCGGGTCGAGCGTGATGACAAACTTGCCGTGGCCGAGCAGATCGCGCAGCGGTTGCGGGCGAATCTCGCCGTCCCACTTGGCGGTTGCACGCATGCCCAGATCTGCAGTGCATTCCACCACCAGCAGTTTGAGCACACCGGTGCCGTGCAACTGCATGATCAAGGAGCCATCGAACTTGAGTGTTGCCGAGAGCAGCGCCGCAGCAGCCATCAACTCGCCCAGCAAGGACTGCAGCACCGGCGGATAGTCGTGGCGGTCGAGCACTTCACGCCAAGTGGTGTCGAGGCTGACACATTCGCCACGCACCGGCGCCTGGTCAAACAAAAAACGTAACAGGCTATCGGCCATGGTTATTCTCCAGAGGGTTGCGCCATTGGCACGGTATATAGAGTCATCGGCAAGGATGAGTTGATGTCGAACTGACAGCCGGCCTCAACGCCAATGCGGGCGATATCGGCGGGATTATCGTATTGATCCCAGACTGCGTGCATGGCGCCAATGGCGTAGTCGCGGCCGGAGCCAATCGCCCAGAACTTTTCAAAGGCATACACCTCGCGCATCGAATAGACGCCGAAAATGCCGCCGGACGAAGCCAGCAGCACTGTCATCTGGCTCGATTCGTAAGGATCGTCTTCTTCCTCGTCGGGCTTCAGATAAAACTGCTCCTTGAGGATCGGGTGCAGGCCGCGAAAGGTTTCGAATATCGCCACACGGCTGTCAAATTTGGCTTTTTTGTATTTTTTCAAGGCCGCCTGCAGCACCAGATCGTGCGCGGCGCTGCCGGAAATGCCCAGATAGGCCTCACCAATCTGGAAAATCTTGTTCGAGGCGCAGTCGTAACTGGCGCCCAGCCGGGTATCGCCAAAAGTGGATTGGCTATCACCGGCAATCGCTACTGTATTGTTCTTGCGAACCACTACCAGAGTTGTCATGGGGAGCGCACTGCGGGGAAAACGCTATTTTAGCAGGCAGGGAGCAGGATTCGCGAATCGGCGCCGTCCAAGGTAACGGAACCTGCCCTGCAAGCCACTCTGGCATTGGGTTGCAGGCTAGGCTGCAAGGCACGCTAGTATTGCCTTGTAGGGCAGCTCAGCGGCAGCAGACGCTACCGCTCAGGCATCCGGCTCCACCGCCCGGCTCGCCGGATTATCGCTATGGCCCAGCGGCCGATCCGGGGCGATGCTGTCGCGGACAATCTGTTTCAGCGTTTTCAATTCAGGAAAACCGCCCTGCTGCTTGCGATCCCATAACAGCTGCTCGCCAAGCATCACACGGAAAATGCCGCCGGTGCCGGGAATCAAGGTCACGCCGCCGAGTTCGTCTTCAAAGGTGGTCAGCAATTCCTGCATGGTCCAGGCGGCGCGCAACAGCCAGCGGCATTGGGTGCAATATTCGATGGAGATGACGGGTTTGGACACGGCACAACTCGGAAATGGACAAGGCTGAACAGATACCACAAATCCGGTATCGATTCAGCCTCGATGTTGGCTCAGCAACGGGAATCAGTGCGCCAGCATCACGCCCAGCAATGCAATCGCCGACAGCGGCACCGCCCAGCGCAACCAGGGATGATGCGCCAGCGTCACCTGCAGCACTTCCTGCGCGGCTTCCCATTCGTTCATGCGTGCCGACGCCGGCAACAGCGAAAACACATAACGCCGCAGCTCGCGCCGCTTGAACAATTCACCCACTGGCGTACGGTAAGTCATCCAGCGGCTGCCCACCCAGATGCGGTGCGGGGTGTAGCGCACATTGGTGAGGGCAATGCTGCGCTGGATGCCGTTTGGCTCCATCACGTACAACACGTGGCCGTCAGTGCCAATACGGTAAGCGCTGAAACGGCGCAGCAACCAGTAGGCCAGAGCGGCACCAGACATGGTCGCCAGCGGCAGCCACAACGGCCACCAGTCGGCACGTGATTCCGGGTTGTTGCCCCAGATCAGCGAAATCACCACGCCAGCGGCGAACAACAACGACAGCACGGCAGTCGACATCAGCACCTGCGCCGCAAAACGGCGCGTGCTGCTGTCGGATTCGATCCAGTGCACGCCATTCACCAGCATCATGGTCGGCGCGGCAAAACGCGTGATCAATTGTGTCGGCACATCCGGCTGCGAGCGCTCGATCCACAAGCCGCGGGAAATCGCCAACAAGCCCAGCCCCAGCCCCAGCAGCAGCAAGCCGCTGCCAAACTGTCGCCAGCGCAGCCAGCCCCGCTTGAGGCCGGCCAGATCCTGCAGGTCGGCCAGGAATGCCGGATCGCCAAACGCCTGCCACTCGCCACCGATATTGTTCTGCGCGTTCACCTGCATCAGGCTCGGATCAGCCACCACCAATTTGTCTTCCACCTCCACCAGGCTTTGCGGATCGGACTCCCAGCCCAGCAGGTAATTATCGAAAATCTGCCACACGCCCCACAGCGACAGATGGCTGGTAGCCGGCGCGCCGTAATCCGGCAACACGCGCAGTGGTTCACCGGCCGCGCCATATTCGATCAGATCGCCATGGCGGCCGGAAGAATTGGCGTTAATCAGGATATAGGAGCCATTGGCACGATGCAGAAAGCCTACCGGATGGGCCTGCCCGGCGTGCGACAGCGGGGTTTCGGCGTAGGCAAAGGTGCGCACTGCACCAAAACGATCGCCCACCAGCGAAACTTCGGCCAGGCGCCGGTTATGCGAATCCGCCACCAGCAAACGGTTGCCATCTGCCAGAATCTGCGCCGGGGATTTGAATGGGTCGGCACCGGGCGTGCTGGTATCCAGCACATCGCCGTTCAATCGCAATGCCACCAGGCGATGATTGCCGCCATCGGCAATAAAAATACGCTGCCGCTGCTGATCCAGGCTCAGGCGCACCGGCGGCTTGAGTTTGCCGATACGCGCTGCGATGCGGTCCGAGAGCAGCAGGCACTCTCCGCCACGCGGGTTGCAGCGTTTGATGTCACCGCTGTAGGCATCGGCCAGCAGCCAGTCGCCATCCGGCATCGGCACAAAATCGCTGACATCGTTGCTGATGCCGAATCTGCTCAGTGCAATGGTTTCACGGCGCACGCCGCCTTCGTCAAACACATACACGGTGCGGTCACTGATGATGTAGATCCGCCCGACCTGATCGGCAGCCGCCAGACGCGGCCCACTGACCCGATCTGCGCGATATTGCCCGAGCATCAGCAACAATGCCCCGAGAATTGTTACCACCAGCGCCAGCCACACCAGCCGATTGATGACCGCGCTACGCGCCGGCTTTTTTGTCCCCGATTTCCCCATTTTCTCGACCACTTTTATTATGATGTTATTTGGAATAAAAACTCTAACCAGTTTACCCCATCGTCATAGACATTCCTAGTCGCTGATATATATTTTTTCGCTGCCGGTGCCCACTAAAATGGCTGCAAGGCAGGCCAGACAAGCTCTGCCGGCATTTAGCCGGGCCCATCACTCAGTTGCTGCAAGGGGTGCTGGCAAGGCGCTTTCTGCCAGCGGTGCCAGTGTAACGGCGACGCTCAGACGATGCCCGGCACAGCCCTGCAACACCCCACGCAAAGGCGTGACATCGGAAAAATCGCGGCCGATGGCGAGCGTGACATGTGTTTGCTGCGGCAGCAGATTATTGGTGGGGTCGAGGTCAACCCAGCCAAGCGGCGGACAATAGACGGAAACCCAGGCGTGTGAAGCATCGGCGCCCACCAAACGCTCACAGCCGGGGGCTGGCTGCGTCAGCAAATATCCGCTGACATAACGCGCCGGTAGACCCAGTGAGCGCAGGCAGCCAATCATGATCTGCGCGAAATCCTGGCAGACCCCGGCGCGCTGGTGAAATGCCTGCAGGATGGGGGTGGAGGCTTCGGTCGCATCTGGCGCATACAGAAAATCGCCATGGATACGCTGCATCAGTCGGATCGCACCTTGCAAGACCGTGGTGTCAGCATCAAAACAGTCGCGTGCATAACGCTGCAGCTCGGGCAGCAAGGGAATGCGCGGTGAAGCAAAAACAAATTGCACCGCATCGTCGACCGCCACACCGGCTTGATACGCCAGTTGCCGGCACAGGCTCTGCCAGCCGATGCTCTCCTGCGGCCGGGCAAGGGCTTGCGGCAGCAGGGTAATCAGGCTCTGCGCACGCACCTGCAGATAAGTATGGGGCTGATACAGCGCAAAGCGGTGGCGCAGATTGCCGAAATGATCACGCTCCAGCGACAAGGAAGGCGGTGCCGGTTCGATCTCCAGTGCAAACTGTTCCAGCAACTGCCGCTGATTCGACAGTGGCTGCAGCCAGGCCAGATGCTGGCTGATGGCCACGGCTGCGTCATAGTCATAACGCGTGTCGTGCAGCAATTGCAGGGTCAAAGGCTGGCTCATCGCATCAACTCGTTTCTGCGCTTTGCAACGCTGCCGCGTGGCTGAAATACAGCTGCCCGAGGCGGGCGCAGATCTCGCTTGCGGCAGCGCTGCCCTGCCGCAGCCACTGCAGGGCAACGGCAAACCTGCCCTGAGCATCGATGCAACACAGCTGCGGCAAATCGGGGCAGGCCTCGGGTAGCAGGCGCGCGAGCCCGGTGGAGGTGCCCACGACCGGCGGCAACTGCGATAAGGCTTGCCGCAGCAAGGGCAGGATGCAGGCCAGCGAACGCGGGATATTCGGTTCCAGCAGCAGCAAATCCAGTAGCGGCGGCAGCTCCTGCTGGCGCTGATACAGCGAACGGTAGGTCATGCTGCAGTCAAACTGCGCCAGCAGCAGCTCGAACGCCTCACCCTGCGGCTCGCCCTGCTGCAGCGCCTGATCCAGCGTGTTACTCATCAACCAGAGGCGCTCCAGTTGCCGCCCCAGTGTCAACATGCGCCAGCCATCGTCGCGCGTCATGCGGTCACTCTGCTCGCCGGCCAGTGCCGCCAGCTCCAGCGCCAGGCTGTCTAACAACGCCAGCGCTTCGGTGGCGGAATAACGCCCCACCTGAGCCATTTGCGCCAGACGGGCGCGGAACTGCCGTCCCGGCTGCAAAGCCAGACGTGCATGCTCTGGCGACAGCCGCTCGCGAATCTGTCCGGCGGCACGGCTGATGGCCTGCAGATTAAAAGCCACGCTGGCTGCAGCGCTCACATCGCCCAAACCGGCGAGCAGCGTGCGTTCGAAAATGCCGGCATGTTCCAGCGGCGACGGCGTGCCAAACGGCACCAGACCGTTGAGCTGGCACAGCTGCAGCGCCAGACGGCACCAGCCGGAATCGTTGGCGGCATCACCATTCAGCTGTTGCAACAGCTGCCGCGCCAGGCGCACCCCATATTCGGCGCGCTCGCTATAACGCCCGAGCCAGAACAGGTTTTCGCCAGCGCGGCTGGAGACAACCCGCTGCTTGCGCTGCAGGTCTTCCGGTGCAATCTTTTGCGGCAACAAGGAAAAGGAATCGACTTCGCCATCGGTCAGCACCCAGACATCGGTGCTGCTGCCCCCGCGCTGAATGGAGACCACGTCGCGATCGCCGCCGGCGGTGCGCCCAAGGCCGCCCGGCAGCACCTGCCAGCCCCCCATGCCATCGGCCATGGCAAACACCCGCAACATGCAACTGCGCGGTAACAGGTGGCGCTCCTCCCACACCGGGGTTTGCGACAGCGGCAGATAGTCCTGCAAGGTATAGCGCTGCGGATCGGCAGCAATGCGCTGGCGCCATTGTTGCAGCGCGCCGGCATCCAGCCCGGCGAAAATCACCGGTTCAAAATCTGCCGTCGGGTAGCTGGGCTTGAGCACGTGCTGCGACAGATCGACCAGCGCATCATCCAGCGCCGCCTGCTCGCCACACCACCACGAGGGCAAGGATGGCAGCAGCAAATCCTGCCCCAGCAACTGGCGCGCTATCGCCGGCAGAAAGCCATGCAGCGCCGGCGATTCGAGCCAACCGGTGCCCAGCGCATTCGCCAACAGCAGATTGCCGGCACGCGCCGCCGCCAGCAGGCCCGGCACACCCAGCGCCGAATCGCTGCGCAACTCCAGCGGATCGCAATATTCATCGTCCAGCCGCCGCAGCAGCGCATGCACCGGCTCAAGCCCGGCCAGGGTTTTCAGATAGAGGCGATCATCGCGCACGGTCAGATCGCTGCCCTCCACCAGTGGCACGCCCAGATAGCGCGCCAGATAAGCGTGCTCAAAATAGGTTTCGTTATAGCGCCCGGGGGTCAGCAGCACCGTCTGAAAGCGTTCACCCGGCAACACCCGGCTGTGCTGTGCCAGCGTACCCAGCAGGCAGTTGAAACTGCGCGCCAGATGCTGCACCCGCATCTCGCGAAATGCCGGTGAAAACAGGCGCGAGACAATCAGGCGGTTTTCCAGCGCATAACCCAGACCGGAAGGCACCTGCGTGCGCTGCGCCACCACCCACCAGCGGCCATCGGCAGCACGCGCCAGATCAAAGGCGGCGATATGGCTGAAGATGCCGGCAGGCGGACAGAAGCCCGACAGCGCACGCAGATAGCCAGGGTGGCCGTAAACCAGCGCAGGCGGCAGCAGCCCCTGTTGCAACAGGCTTTGCCCGGCGTAGATATCCCGCGCCATGGCGTTCAGCAGCGCCGCGCGTTGCGCCACACCGGCTTCGATCTGCGCCCATTCGTCGGCGCCGATCAGCATCGGCAGAATCCCCAGTGGCCACGGCCGGGACGGCCCCGAGGCATCGGCGTAGACGTTGTAGCTGACGCCATTGTCGCGAATCTGCCGGCGCGCATCGTCCTGATGGCGATTGAGGCCTGTGGCAGCATCCGCGCCGAGAAAGCCGAAAAACTGCCGCCACGGTGCGCGCAATTGCTGGCCATCGACCATTTCATCGTAGTGGCCGGCGCGTGCCGGCAACGCCAGCCGTGCTATCTGGCTGGCCGCATCACCACTGCCATCAAGGCTAAATTCAAGATTGGGGTCGATGGCAAACTCCTGCAGCCACAGCTAATCGATCATTCATTTTATACCTGCTCTGCAAAGCCCGGCCCGATTGCCTTGCAGACCAGGCTGCAAGCCATTCTGGGCGGGCCCTGCAGCGCAACGCCCTTATTCAGCCTGGCGACGCAGATCCAGTGTGAACGGATAATCCAGGCTGGCGGGCGCCAGTGCCGCCGCTACCTTGCCCGGCGTATGCCCCATGCGGAAGAAACGCGCCAGCCGGCGGCTCTCTGCCTCGTAAGCATTGATCGGGAAGGTTGCGTAGTTGCGGCCACCGGGATGCGCCACATGATACTGGCAGCCGCCCAGCGAGCGTTGCATCCAGGTATCGACGATATCGAAAGTCAGCGGCGCATCGACGCCAATGGTGGGATGCAGCGCCGACGACGGCTGCCAGGCGCGGTAACGCACACCGGCAACATATTCGCCAACCCGTCCGGTGGGCTGCAGTGGCAGCGGCTGGCCGTTGGCGGTGATGCTGTAGCGATTGGCGTTGAGGCCGTTGATGCGCAGCTCCAGCCGCTCGACCGACGAATCGACATAACGCACCGTGCCACCGGCACCGCCCTCCTCGCCCATCACATGCCAGGGCTCAAGCGCATGGCGCAGGTCGAGGTGCATGCCCTTGACCGACAGCTCGCCCAGATGCGGGAAGCGGAACTCGAAATGCGCATCAAACCAGCCCGGATCAAACTCGTAGCCAGCGTCTGCCAGCTCGCTCAATACGTCTTCGAAATCCATGCGCACAAAGCTTGGCAACATGAAGCGATCATGCAGCTCGGTGCCCCAGCGCGTCAGTCTGGCGCGATACGGCGTTTTCCAGAAGCGTGCCACCAGAGCCCGCAGCAGTAATTGTTGCGTCAGGCTCATGCGTGCATGCGGCGGCATTTCAAACGCCCGCAGCTCCAGCAGGCCCAGCCGGCCAGTCGGGCCATCCGGCGAATACAGCTTGTCGATACAGAATTCGGCGCGATGCGTGTTGCCGGTAACGTCGATCAGCAGATTGCGCAGCAGCCGGTCGATCAGCCATGGCGGTACGTTTTCGCCGTGTTGATCAAGCTGCTTGCGCAGTTCACCAAAGGCGATCTCCAGTTCATACAAGGAGTCGTTGCGCGCCTCGTCCACCCGTGGCGCCTGGCTGGTGGGGCCGATAAACAGGCCGGAGAACAGGTAGGACAAAGAAGGATGGTTGTGCCAGTAGGCAATCAGGCTGGCCAGCAGATCCGGTCGCCGCAAAAATGGACTGTCGGCCGCGGTGGCACCGCCGAGCACGATGTGGTTGCCGCCACCGGTGCCAGAATGGCGGCCATCAAGCATGAATTTTTCGCTCGAGAGCCGGGTTTCGTGCGCGGCCTGATACAGAAACTCGGTGTGATCGACCAGCTCATCCCAGTTGCTGGCCGGGTGGATGTTGACTTCGATCACTCCGGGATCCGGTGTCACCTGCAACACCTTCAGCCGCGGGTCGCGCGGCGGCGGATAACCTTCAAGAATGATCTGCAGCTTCAATTCAGCAGCCGTCGACTCTAGCGCAGCCAGCAGATCGAGATAGTCGTCGAGCTGCGTCAGCGGCGGCAGGAACACATACAGATGGCCATTGCGGGTCTCGACACACAGGCTGGAGCGAACGATGTGTCTGGCCGATTCGAATCGGGCCGGCGGCGTCTGCCCGGCAGCGTGCAAGGTCAGCGCGGCCGCCGCCGGTTTGGCATGCGGATATTGTGCCCGCAAGGCCGCAGCAGTCGGCAAGGCGCTGCGTTCGGCAAACGGGTCTTGATCGAACTGCCAGGGATAATCGCCCTTGCTCACCCACGGCAGGGAGTCCAGCGGCAAGCGATAGCCCATCGGTGAATCACCCGGAATCAGGTACATCCGCTCATCACGCAGAAACCAGCGCCCGCTGACCCAGGCATTGCCGTTGATGCCGCCCAGCGGATCACGCTGCAGTGGCAAGGCGTATCCCACCACCTTGTCCAGCCCCTGATCAAACACCTTGCGCAGCCGGGCACGTTCCAGCTCGTCATCCAGCCGCGCGTCGTGCGGATCGACGTTGACCGGCAGCCGGCGCTCGCGCCACAGGTAATACCAGGCGTCTTCATAGCCGGGCACCAGAAATTCGTCGCTGACGCCGAGCTTGGCGCTCAGCAAACGGATGAAGCGCAAAGCATCACGTTCGGTGTAGTGCTGCGGCTGTTGCTCATCGGCAAACAGATAGGGGTCCAGCCAGCATGGCTCGCCATCGGCGCGCCAATAGGCGGACAAGGCCCAGCGGGGCAATTGTTCGCCGGGATACCATTTGCCCTGGCCAAAATGCAGAAAGCCGTTGGCGCCATAACGATCCCGCAGCTTTTGCAGCAGCTGGATGGCGTAGCGGCGCTTGTTCGGCCCCATCGCTGCCGTGTTCCATTCCTCGCCATCACGGTCTTCCGCAGCGACAAAGGTGGGTTCGCCGCCCATGGTCAGGCGCACGTCCATTGCGCTCAGATCAGCATCAATCTGCTGCCCGAGCTGGAGCACCTCATGCCATTGTTGTTCGCTATAGGGCTTGGTCACACGTGGCGACTCCAGCACCCGCGATACCTGCATGCTGTGTTCAAACGTCACTTCGCATTTATCCACTCCGCCAGATACCGGCGCAGCACTGCTTGGCTCTGGCGAACAAGCCACCGGCAGATGCCCCTCGCCTGCCAGCAGCCCCGAGGTCGGATCGAGGCCGATCCAGCCGGCACCGGGCAGGTATACCTCGCACCAGGCGTGCAGATCGGTAAAGTCGTGGGATGCGCCAACCGGCCCTTCCAGCGCTTTCACATCCGGCGTCAACTGGATCAGATAACCCGAGACAAAGCGCGCCGCCAGCCCCAGATGCCGCAACACCTGCACCAGCAGCCACGCCGAATCGCGACAGGAGCCGGAGCGTAGCTTCAGGGTCTGTTCCGGCGTCTGCACCCCGGGCTCCATGCGGATCAGGTACGACACGTCCTGCTGCAGTTTCTGGTTCAACGTCACCAGAAAGTTGGTGGTGCCACACGGCTTGGTGTCGATGCCGGCAATGTAGTCCTGCAACAGCGGCGTCAACGGGTCTTTCGCCAGATACGGCGCCAGATCGTGCAGAAGCCGCGCCTCGTAGCTAAAAGGAAAGGTTTCGGCAGCCGGTTCGAGGAAAAAATCAAACGGGTTGTAGACCGACATTTCCGCGACCAGATCCACCACCAGTTTGAATTCGTTGACCTTCTCCGGAAACACCGCACGCGCCATATGGTTGGAGAACGGGTCTTGCTGCCAGTTGATGAAATGCTCACCCGGCTCGATACGCAATGAATAAGAGACGATCGGCGTACGGCAATGCGGCGCCGGGCGCAGGCGGATCACCTGCGGCGACAGGTTGACGGGGCGATCGTAGCGATAATGGGTGATGTGTTGCAGTGCGACGTGAATCGACATGGTTGGCTCCGCGTTTGCATAAACCAGACCAGCATTAGCGCAAGCCTGTTACAGCAGCTTTAGCAAAGCACGTGCCAGCAAAAAATTGGGCATAAAAACAACAACATCAGGATTTGCCGGCGGCCCGGTGCACCATGGCAGGGCAAATTGCAGGCAAAAAAACAGGGGCCTGAGCCCCTGTTACTTGCGGCATCACAATACTCAAGCGCGACCTGCGCCGCCCTTGGGTGAGAACAGCGCTGCTTGCGGCCGCGCCTGCTGCGAACGGCCAGCTGGCTGATTGGCCGGGCGGCTGGTTTGCCGGGGCTGCTGGTTTGTCGAACGCGGTGCAGCGACATTGCCGTTTACCTCTCGACCGCTGCGTTGTGAAAGCACATTGCCGTTGACCTCCCCGCTGGCGCGCGACTGGCTGCGCGGCTGGCCTTGCTGCGGCCGCCCGCCATTGCCAGCGGCACGCGGCTGCGCCTGGCCTGGCTGGCGTGGCTGCCCCTGAGGCGCCTGGCGCGGTTTGCCCTGGGCACTGCGCTCTGCTGCAGGCTGAGCCTGGCGCTGCTGATTGCGGCCACCGCCCTTACGCATCGGCGGGCGCTCATCACTTTTGGCGTCGGCCTCGATGGCGGCACGGCTCGGCGGCACAAAGCCCTCGGCCTTGACGCGTTCGATCGGACGCTTGATCAGCTTTTCGATACCGTTCAGCAACTTGATTTCTTCACTATCCACCAGCGATACCGCAGCGCCGGTTGCGCCAGCGCGGCCAGTACGGCCGATACGATGCACGTAATCTTCCGGCACATTCGGCAGCTCGAAATTCACCACCTGCGGCAGTTGGTCGATGTCCAGACCCCGTGCGGCAATATCAGTAGCAACCAGCACCGGCAGGCTGCCATCCTTGAAATCGGCCAATGCCTTGGTGCGGGCGTTCTGACTCTTGTTGCCGTGAATCGCCGCAGCTGGAATACCATCCTTGCCGAGTTTTTCGGCCAGACGGTTGGCGCCGTGTTTGGTGCGGGTGAACACCAGCACCTGTTTCCAGTCGTGCTGGCGGATCAGATGGCTGAGCAGATCGCGCTTGTGCGCCTGCGGCACCAGATGTACGGTTTGCTGTACCAGCTCGGAAGTGGTGTTGCGGCGCGCCACTTCGACACAACCCGGGTTGTCCAGCAGGCCATCGGCCAGCGCCTTGATCTCGTCGGAGAAAGTGGCCGAGAACAGCAGGTTCTGCCGTTTCGCCGGCAACAGTGCGAGAATCTTGCGGATGTCGCGGATGAAGCCCATGTCGAGCATGCGGTCGGCTTCGTCCAGCACCAGGATTTCCACGCCGGACAAATCCAGCGTTTTCTGGCCGACGTGATCCAGCAGGCGCCCCGGTGTGGCCACCAGGATATCCAGCGGACGACGTAATTGTTTGGTTTGCGGATTGATATTGACGCCACCAAACATCACCATCGATTTCAGCGGCAGATGTTTGCCATAGGTTTGCACCGACTCTTCCACCTGCGCCGCGAGTTCGCGGGTTGGCGTCAGAATCAGGCAGCGCGGACGGCCCGGCGCCATGCCCTGTTTCGGATTGCTGGCAAGCAGATGCAGGATCGGCAAGGTAAAGCCGGCAGTCTTGCCGGTGCCGGTCTGCGCAGCAGCCAGCAAATCACCGCCCTTGAGCACCAGCGGAATCGCCTGAGCCTGGATCGGAGTCGGTGTGGTGTAGCCCGCTTCGGCAATGGCGAGCGAGATCGGTTGCAACAGCCCAAGGCTGGCAAAAGTCATTTCAGTAGACAAAGTATTTTCCTGCGACGGCCTGTCGCGCGCGGCGACACCAATCGAGGCAGACAGCGTGAGGGATCAACAGATCACGGTGCGAGAAAAAGAGCGGTGCGCTGATTGGCAAGGCGCACGCAGCCGCCGATTATACTGACCATCGGTCGAAACACAACGATTTTCTTTAAAAATCAAAAATATAGACTGGAAATTGCATGCCATTTGGATATCAACGCTGCGCTGGATAAGTCGCGGCAGGTTTAATGGCTCAGTTTCAGCACCACCACGCCGGAAATAATCAGCAACACGCCCAGATATCGTCCCAAACTGCTGGCATCGCCAAAAAACACGATGCCCACCAGAAACGTACCAGCGGCGCCAATGCCGGTCCACACCGCGTACGAGGTGCCGAGCGGAATCTGCTTCTGCGCCAGCCATAGCAACCAGCCGCTAATACCCATCCCCAGCAGCGCAGCAATAATGCCAAGCACCCGGTACTGACTGCTTTGCGCCAGTTTCAGACCTATCGGCCAGGCGATTTCAAACAGCCCGGCCAGAATCAGATACAACCACGCCAGTTGCATCATGCCCCCTCCTTGCCGCCAAAACGAAAGCGGCAGATGTGGTCGTGTTTGGCCATACATTGTTGAAGCTCCACCGGGCTGCCGCTGAATGTGGCCAGCAGCGCCAGATCAAACTGGCAGATATGCGGATTTTTTGCCGCCAGCTCATGAAACACGCAGTTGTCGGCCTCGATCACCAACTCCGCCGCGGCAGACTCGGGCTGACGTGCGTTATAGCCAAGTTGCTGCATCAGGCCAGTCAGCACCAACACGCGTTGCGCCGGGTCGGCCAGCGCATTGCCGTGTTGTTGCAACAACTGTTGTGCCACTTTTTCACCCAGCGCCTGCAGATGTTGATCCAGCCCCTGCTGCCCCATCAGCTCTTGCAGCGATGCCACCAGCAACTGCGCCAGCCACGCATATTGGCGCGGAAAACATTCGTAGCCCTTGTCGGTGAGCACATACAACTGCTGTGGCCGCCCGCCCGAAGCACGGGTGTCGCCCTTTTGCAGCAGCCGCTCGTTTTCCAGCGCCGCCAGATGCTGGCGCACCGCGTTGCGGGTAATCGCCAGTTGCTCCGCCAGCTCGTCGGCAGTCATGCCCGCCTTGTTTTTCAGCAGTAGCCCGAGCAGGTCTTTCTGCCGCGCACCCAACATTTCCAGCATGTTTGTTCTCCCGAATATCGGGCTCGCCTGCTCCCGACTGATGAGGCTAATTCTACACTTTGCCGGTCTAAAAATACTTTTTACATTTTTTTATGTTTTTATTGTTTAAAGTGGTTTAAGATGGATTCCACTTCAGCGCGCAGAAGCTCTTGCGGCGGGATCCCCCTCCGCTTTGCTCAAACTTGATTCGGGAGAAACCTCATGTTGCAACAACTGTTGAACCACAATTTTGATCGCCGCGCCTTTTTACGCGGCACATCCACTGCCACCCTCTCGGCAGGCGCGATGTTGTTACTTGCGGGTAATCCTGCCGCGGCCGCCAGCGTCGCCAAAGGTGCCGCTGAACCACACGCGGGCGATATCGGCATCCTCAACGTGGCGCTAGGGCTGGAACACCAGGGCATCAACGCCTACACCCTCGGTGCCACAAGTGGCCTGCTGCAAAAGCCGGTGCTGGATATCGCTCTGAAATTCAAGGACGACCACAAGATTCACCGCGACCTGCTGGCCAAAGCCATCACCCAGCTAGGCGGCACACCGGTCAACGAAAAACCGTTGGAGGTCTACGCCAAGGCGCTCAACGCCGCATCGCTGAAATCGCAGGAAGACATCCTGAGGCTGGCTTTATCGCTGGAGCTGGGTGCCAGCAACGCCTACCTCAGCGTGCTGCCATCGTTCAAGGACAGCAGCCTGAGCAAGGTGGCCGGGCAGATCATGGCGGACGAAGTGGCGCACTGGGCGATTCTGAATAATGCACTGGGGCAGGCTTTGCCGAAGGCGATGTATTTCGGCGGTTGATTGCTGGATAAGAGGTGGGCAACGAGTTGCCCTTACCCGGTGGGTTACGCCCCGCGGGCTAACCCACCCTACATGCTGCGAGCCGCTCTGCCATTGGCCTGCAGGCAAGGCTGTAAGCCAATGGCAGAGCGGCTTGCAGCCCAACGTAAAAATAACGAATCGAAGTCCTCTACCGCTTGCACCACCACGAACGGGCTCCCGTCGAGAGCGCCGAACATCGCAACGCAATGCGGGGATGTCCGCGAGGACTGTTTGAGCCAGACGCGCAGTGGCTGGCGAGTTCCGCAGCCGCCGCTTCAGGTGAAAAGCCAAGTTCTTAGCGCCTTGGCGCTTAGAACTGGCTTTCTCCCTTGCGGAGGAAGCGCAGGCTGCCCCAGAGCTTAGCGGCTTTGCCGCTTAGCGAAGGGCGTGAACGTCGGGTCGCCTTTTCTTTGGATACCTTATTTTGGCTAAGCAAAAGAAAGTATCTCGGCTGCGGGACGAACTCCCGCTGAAATACATCCGCGCGTTAGCGCTCAAAACTTTAAGGAGCTCCAACATGCACAAACTGATAACCCTGTGTGCGCTGCTACTCAGCAACAGCCAAGCCTTCGCCGCCGGCGACGCACTACGCGGCCAGCAGCTTTACCAGCAGCAATGTATCGCCTGCCATTCGGTGGACGTCAGCCTCGCCGGCCCGGCGCATCGCGGCGTGTTCGGGCGCAAGGCCAGCAGTGTCGCCGATTTCGCCTACAGCCCGGCGCTGCGCAAACTGAAATTGAACTGGACTGCGGCCAATCTTGACCGCTGGCTGGCCAAGCCGGAACAAGTCGCGCCCGGCCAGAAAATGAATTACGCGGTGCCCAAAGCACAGGATCGCGCCGACCTGATCGCCTATCTGCGCACTCTGCACGCCGAATAGCCCCCCCCAAAAAAACTATCGAGGAACTCAGCCATGAACGCCCCACACGTTTTCACCCTGCCCGACATCCAGTCGCAAGCCGACCTGCGCCAGTTGCCGATTCAGGCAGTCGGCATCAAAGCGATCCGTTATCCGCTGAACATCCGCTCCGGCGCGATGGAACACGCCACTATCGCCGACTGGAGCCTGAGCGTGGCGCTGCCGGCCGAGGTCAAGGGCACGCATATGTCGCGTTTTATCGAATTGCTGGAACAACCAGCCGCCGCGCTGGATCAGGCGGGGTTTATCGAACTGACGCGACACATGTTGCAGCGCTTGCAAGCCATTAGCGGTGCCATCGAAGCACGTTTCCCTTATTTCATCCGCAAAGCGGCGCCGGTGTCAGGTGTGAGCAGTTTGCTGGATGTCAATGTCGGGTGGCGCTGCGAGATCAGCAGCGATGGCCGCGTCAGTTTTGCGCAGAAGCTGCAAGTGGCCGCGACCAGCCTCTGCCCCTGCTCCAAGCAGATTTCCGCTTACGGTGCGCACAACCAGCGTTCGCACATCCGCATCGACGCGACCCTGAATGCAGCGCTGAGCATAGAAGAACAAGTGGCGCTGGCCGAAGACAACGCCTCCTGCCAGGTTTATGGCCTGCTGAAACGGGTGGACGAAAAACACGTCACCGAACGCGCCTACGACAACCCTAAATTTGTCGAAGACCTGGTGCGCGATGTGGCACAGGCCCTGCAGCGCGAGCCGCGCATCAGTCGCTACAGCATCGAGGTGGAAAACTACGAGTCGATCCACAATCACTCGGCGTTTGCACGCATCAGCAGCGGCGCCGAACAAACATCCGCATAAAATCATCCATTTGACATAAATTGCCGAACGGCGGAATAGTAAGGGCCAAATCGACATCCACATCCAAGGCCCTTGCCCATGAACACCACCTTGTGCCGCCTCGCTGCGGCCACCGCCCTCGGCACCGCCCTGCTGGCCCCCAGCAGTGCCCACGCTTTTTTCGGGCTGCCCGGCCTGCCCTGCCTGGTCGACCCACTCTGCGGCCTCACCCCCTGGACACAATGGAACAACGTCCAGCTTGGCATCGGCAACCCGCTAGGCCTGGACCCCAGCCAGCCACTGCCGAGTTTTTCACTTGGCGCAGGGCTGAGCGGCCAATATTCGCTGCGCATCTCGCCCAGCTTCATCGTGCCGGGTAGCGTGCCGGCGGTGGACGAACTGCAACTGGTGCTAGCCAACCAGCGCCAGATCATCGGCAGCAGCCAGCAAGGGCAATTGAGCTTTAACGCCGCTGCGGGCGACAGTTATTACGTGATGCTGAATGGCCAGTTGCGCCAGGGGCAAAACTATCAACTCAGCCTGGCTGCGGTGCCGGAACCGGAAACCTGGGCGATGTTGCTGGCGGGGCTGGGGATTGTCGCAGTAGTTGCGCAGCGCCAACGTCGAGGCAAACCAGGACAGGTATAACTGATACCGATGCAGCCAGGAACGGCAACGCCGAAGACTGGCAGCACATTCTTCGGGGCACTCCGAGCAGCAGGGTCTAAGGGCGGCTTTTGCAGTTGAGGCCGCCACCGCTGCACTGCTTGAGATTCAATACCAGCAAGCATTAGCGCTGAGTTAAACGCTTCTATCCTGATCTAACGATCAATTTGACGGGCCAAGTAAACACTTTGATAGTGGCGGGCAATGTCGGTCAAATTCACATCAGACGGAGCCTGCTCACTATGTCCAGTTTTTTGCATCGCAGCGCCAAAAATACGGCAATCGCCGCCACCTTGCTATTACCCTCCCTGGCACATGCATCCTGGTTCATTTGCTCTTGTAACTCATACACCGAAAGTTTCGAGATCAGCCGGGCCATAGCCCCTCCAGCACTGGATACATCCTGCCTGGCAGGGGAGGAATGCGTCGGCGGCTGGGTTCAAACTACCACCACACCACTGAGCGTCGGTTCGCCGCTAACATTCGACAGCGAAAGCAGCCTGTTTGGTTTTGCGCTGGGCGCGCTGCAAGGGCAATATCGCGTCACCCTTACGCCCAATCTCACCTTCGATGGTTGGCGCAGCCCCTATGGCAGCAATAACCCGACCAATGACCAGTTGAGTGTGTTGCTGGCCAACCGACAAACACTGCTGCAAATCAGCAACCACGGCACACTCAGTTTCAACGCCACGCCAGATCAGGACTATTACCTGTTTCTGGACGGTAGCGCCAAGGTTGGCCAGACCTACCAGCTCAGCATCAGCCCCGTACCGGAACCGGAAACCTGGGCGATGTTGCTCGCCGGTCTCGGTATCGTGACAGCCGCCGCCCGCCGCAAGGCAAGCGGCGGCAAGGCGGATCAGGCGTAAATGCCGACGGTGAGTTCGGCGTCGTAGCCACCGGTGGCCGAATTGGTGGCGATGCTGCACATCTGGTAGGTGGTGCCGTCGGCGAACACATTGTCGGCGGCGAAGCTGCGCACCGAGGTGTTCTGACCTTTGGCAAGGTAGAGACTGGTGTTGTAGACGGCCTGGGTGATCACTTCCGGAAACGCGACTTGCGAGGTCGCCACCAGGCCGTTGTTGAGATACACCTGAAAGTGGATGTGGGTAATCCGGCCCGCATACCAGCCGGGGTAGATGGTGCTAAACGTCACCTGGCCGTTGGCATCGGATAGCTGGATACCACGGCAGAAAGTTTGCCCTACCGTATTGGCACCGGGCTGGTTGTAGCCGGAATAGACACCATCCTTGTCGCAATGCCAGATATCCACCCGCGCGTTGCTCACCGGCGTACATTTGTTGCCGACGTTGAGCAGTGTCAGCTTCAGCTTGAGTGGAATACCGTTTTTGCCCTCGGTGATGTCCTGGCGGAAATAACTGGCATTGGCGCTGAGGTTAAGCGGATACGGCCCCTGCGTTTCTTCGGGGATCAGCACACAGCCGCTGAGGTTGCTATTGCTGGCCGTGTTAACGCTGGACGCAGTACTGGTGCTGCTGGTGGTGCCGGCTGTGGTGCTGCTTGTGCCTGTACTACTGCTGGTCGTTGCAGCCGCCGTGTTGTTGTCGCTGCCGGAATCGGACGCATTGCAGCCCAACAGGGACAAGGCGCCCATCGAGCCAAAAGCGCCAAGCACCTTGCGGCGCTCGGCACAGGCCAATTGTTGCTGGTGATCTCGCATGGTTGATGGCTTTTCTTATCAGGCGCTGACCAGCACGCTGGCCGCGCTGTTGCCGTGTTGTTCTTGTCCACCCAAGCCATAAGCCGAGATCAGCTGCAGGATGCGCTGACTGATGGCATCGCTGAGCAGTGTGTTGCTGCTCTGGCTGTTGGTGGTGCTATCGCTGCCGGCGTTGCTCTGGCCGGATGTGGCCTGCTGGCTGTTTTTGAAATCCATCGCCTCTTTGAAAGTGACCTTGCCATCCTGATTGGCATCGGCCTTTTCGAAAGACTCGGCGACGCTGTTGAGGAAATCTGCCTGCTGGCTATCACTGCTGCTGACTTCGCTGGCGCGGGTGGTCAGCTCGTCCTTGCTCAGGCCCTGATCATCTTGCGGCGGCGGTGGCGGAGGCATGCCGCCGGCCTGCATGCCGCCCTGCATACGCATCTGCTGAAACTGCTGATCCAGTTGCTGTTCCACCTGTTTCAGCGTGTCGGTCAGTTCCGACTTGGTGATTTTGCCGTCACCATCGCTGTCCAGCGCGCTGAACAGGTCGTCTGCACTGGCACTGCTACTGCTGCTTTTGCTGGCGCCGCTCTGGTCGAGGGTTTGCAGCGCGCTGACAAAATCGCTTTTTTCCAGATACCCCTGATTTTTGGTGTCCAGCTTGCTGAATACCTGGCTCGCCACTTCACTGGCGTCAGGCCGTTTCATGCCGCGCATGGCGCCGCCCATGCCGTAGCCGCCGATTGCCGGCATGCCGCCACCGATGCTGTTGATTGTTGTCATCTGTGCTCACTCCATTGGTTTGGAGCTTGCAGATTAAGCCGGCCGTGTATCGGGCGAATCAGCAGTTTGTATCAGCGCTGACACATCAACGGCGCGGCAGCACCAGTCGCGCCAGCAAGCCGCCCTCGGGGCGGTTGTGCAGGCTCAGTTGCCCCCCGTGCTGCAGCGCCAGCTCGCGTGCAATCGACAAGCCCAGACCAACGCCACCGCTGTGGCGACTGCGTGATTCTTCCAGCCGCACAAACGGCTCGAATACAGCATGAATACGGTTTTCCGGAATGCCCGGCCCACGGTCGGCAATGTCGATCACCAGTTGCTCGGCGCTATCGATCAAGGTGGTATCCGCGCGCTGACCATATTGAATCGCGTTGTCGAGCAAGTTGCTGACACAGCGCCGCAGCGCACCGGGCAAGGCCAGCAGCGGCGCGGCCTGGCCGGATACGCTGACCTGCTGCCCGGCTTCCTGCGCATCCTCCGCCAGTGTTTCCAGCAAGGCCTGTACATCCAGCATCTGCCAGCTTTCACTCTGCGCTGCGCCACGCAGATAACTGAGCGTGGCGTCGAGCATATTGGCCATTTCGTCGATATCAGCCTGCAGCTTGTCGCGATCCGGAGATTCTGCCAGCCGGGTGGCACGCAGCCGCATGCGCGTCAGCGGTGTACGCAAATCATGAGAGACGGCGGCGAGAAAACGGCCGCGTTCTTCCAGTTGCTGGCGAATTTGCTCCTGCATCCGATTAAAGCCGCGTGCCGCCGCGCGGGCTTCCAGCGGGCCGGTTTCTGCCAGCGGAGGACTGCTCAGGTTGTCACCCAGACGGCCGGCAGCCTCAGCCAATTGCGCCACGGGCTTCACCAGCTGGCGGGTGCCAAACCACAGGGCCAGCATTACCGCGCCAAACTGCAGCACTTGCGCTATCCATAGCTCGGGTGGCGGGCGGCGTGGCATCTCGCGATCGGGGGGTGGGCCGGGGCGGAATTCACCTGCAGGCCCCTCTCCCATTGCTGGATCAAGAGCCGAATCCGGTGGCGGCATATCCTGCGGGCCCTGCTGCCATTCGGCAGGCGGCGGTCCGTGGTGTTTTGGCGGGCCGGCAAAAAACTTCAGCACCAGCATGCCGGTCAGCAACTGGCTCACCAGCATCGCCACCAGCACCAGCGCAAACAGCCGGCCAAACATCGAATCCGGTAACAGGCGTTGCAAGCGGCTCATTTGTGTACCTTCGCGTCGAACAGATAACCCTCGCCACGCACGGTTTTCAGCAAGGTGGGCGCTTTCGGGTCGTCGTTGAGTTTTTGCCGCAGCCGCGACACCAGCAGGTCGATGCTGCGGTCAAAGGCCTCGGCGGCCCGGCCACGCGCGGCGTCCAGCAATTGGTCGCGCGTTAGCAGCCGGCGCGGGCGTTCGAGAAACACCCACAACAGGCGGAATTCGGCGTTGGAAAGCGGAATCAGCAGGCCGTGCGGATCGGTCAGCTGGCGGGTAACGCGATTCACGCGCCAGTTTTCAAAGTGGATGACGTCGCCACCATTCGCCTCGCCGGCATCAGCCGGGCCATTCGCGCCGGCACTCCGCCGCAACAGGCTACGGATGCGTGCCACCAGCTCACGCGGATCAAACGGCTTGACCACATAGTCGTCGGCACCGATCTCCAGCCCCAGCACCCGATCCGCCGCCTCGCCGCGTGCGGTGAGCATGATGATCGGCACATCGCTCTGCGCCCGCAGCGCCCGGCAGAGCGAAATGCCATCTTCGCCCGGCAGCATCAGATCGAGAATCACCAGATCGAAGCGCCCCGGAGCAAACGCCTGGCGCATTGCCGTGCCATCGGCCACCGCCGTGGCCTCGATGCCATAGCCGCGCAGATAGTCGCCGAGCAGCTCGCGAATTTCGCTGTCGTCATCCACCAGCAACACCCGAATCGGCGTCATGCCCTGCTCCAACACTTTTTGATGTTTACAGACTAGCGGATTGGCATGCGCTGCGTGTAGCGGCTTTGTATCAGGGTCGATACAGAAGCAGGCGTGCCCATGATTGACGCTGAGCAATGCGGCCCGCAATCAGCAGGCAAACAGGCTGGCGGCGATAGCACAATCCACGGCAGAGACTGGGCGGCCCGGCTATTTTTAATCCATGACGACGCAGACAAACAACACAATCAGCTTGCCGCAGGGCAAACCGCGCATCTCCCCGTTTCCCTTGCTGGCAGCCCTCACCGGTCTGCTGCTTGCCGGCCAATGGCTGCCAGCAATCAAGTTTTTTTCCACTCCGGCCAGTTATCTGCCGCTACATACCTTTCTTGAGTTTGTCGCCATCGTGATTTCGGCCATGGTTTTTGCCATCGCCTGGAACCAGCGCACGCGGCCCGACAACAGCCATGCGATCCTGCTCGGCTGTGGCTTTCTCGCGGTGTGCCTGATCGATTTCGGGCATACGCTGTCCTACGCCGGCATGCCCGAACTGGTGACGCCCAGTGGAGCGGAAAAAGCCATCAATTTCTGGCTCGCCGGGCGTTATGTTGCCGCGACGGTATTGCTCAGCGTTGCGCTGACATCACCCCGACGCTGGTCGCAGGGTGCCTGTTATGGCGCGCTGCTGGCGGCGTTATCAACAATCGCACTGGTATGGTGGGTCGCTCTTGGCCGCGCCGACTGGCTACCGCGCACCTTTATTGCCGGCCAGGGCCTGACGGGTATCAAGGTGGGGGCGGAATATCTGGTTGCGGCGCTGTATCTGACTGCGGGCGGCATCATCATTGCCCGCCAGCGCAAGGCTGGCAACGATGACCAGATCTGGCTGGGCGTGGCTGCCTGCGTGCAGGCGCTGGCAGAAATGTTCTTCACGCTGTATGCCGATGTGACCGATATCTTCAACCTGCTGGGGCATGTCTACAAAGCGCTGGCGTACCTGATGATTTACCGGGCGCTGTTCGTTTCCGGCTTTCAGGCGCCGTTTCTGGAACTGGAGCGGAAAAAGGCGCATCTCAAAACGCTGGTCACCACCATCCCAGATCTGGTCTGGCTCAAGGATCAGCATGGCGTCTACCTCTCCTGCAATGCCGCGTTCGAACAACTGTATGGCGCCCGTGAAGAAGTCATTCTCGGTAAAACCGATTACGACTTCGTGGACAAGGATCTGGCTGACTTTTTCCGCAAGAACGATCTGGCTGCAATTCACGCCGGGCAGGCGCTGCGCAACGAGGAATGGCTGACATTTGCGATTGGCGGTTATCACGGGCTGTTTGAAACCACCAAAACACCGATGTATTCCGCCAACGGCGAAATCATTGGCGTACTCGGCATTGCCCACGACATCACCGGACGCAAGCAGGCAGAAGAACAACTGGCGCAGCACCAGGCACACCTGCAAGTATTGGTGGAACAACGCACAGCCGAAGTCGCCAGCGCCATGGCGGCGGTCAAGGCCAGCGAGCAGCGCTACGAGTTTGCCATGGCCGCCACCCGCGACGGTATCTGGGACTGGCTCCTGCAGACCGGCCTCACCTATGTGAGCCCGGCCTACTGCCAGATGCTGGGTTATCAGCCGGGAGAGCTGGGTAATCACGTCGAAACCTGCTTCGTCAATCTGTTGCACCCTGACGATAGCCAGGACATTCTCAACCGTGCCCGGATAAGGCTGCAGGCCGAGGGGAATTACGAAATCGAATTCCGGATGAGGTGCAAGGATGGCAGCTACAAATGGATACTCAGCCGCGGCCAGGTCGTAGAGCGCGATGTTGACGGCACACCGTTGCGCGCAGTCGGCACCCATATCGACCTGACCCAACGCAAGACCATGGAACTGGCGCTACGCCAGGCAAAAGAAGCGGCCGAGGCCTCGGCCAAAGCCAAATCAGCATTTCTCGCCAATATGAGCCACGAGATCCGAACCCCGATGAATGCCATCCTCGGGCTGGGGGGGCTGCTGCTACGGCGCAGCAATGATCCATGGCAAACCGAAAAAATCCGCAAGATCATGGAAGCCGGCAAACACCTGCTGAACGTCATCAACGATGTGCTGGATCTGTCGAAAATCGAAGCCGACAAACTGCAACTGGAAAACAAACCGATTCGCATCGAAACGATTGTTGCCAATGTTGAATCGATGCTGCATGAGCGTGCCAGCGAGAAAAACTTGTCGCTGCTGAGCGAAATCGAGCCGATGCCGTCCGGCCTGAGCGGTGACGCCACACGGCTGCAGCAGGCGCTGCTCAACTATGTCAGCAATGCGATCAAATTTACCGCAGCAGGCCAGATTGTCATCCGTATCCGGGTCATCGCACTCGATGAACAACGGGCAACGTTGCGCTTTGAGGTGGAAGACAGCGGCATCGGCATCAACGCCGACATCCTGCCAAGGCTGTTTGAAAGTTTTGAACAGGCCGACAGCTCCACCACCCGGAGTTATGGCGGCACAGGACTGGGGCTGGCGATTACCCGCAAAATTGCCGCGCTGATGGGCGGCGACGCCGGTGCCAGCAGCCGCGAAGGCAAAGGCAGCCTGTTCTGGTTTAGCGTGCAACTGCAACGAGGTGACAGCACCCGCATGCCGGAACAAACCCTCCCGGGAGGACCGCTGCAAGAAGACGAGCTGAAACGTCTGTTCCAAGGGGCTCAGGTCTTGCTGGCCGAGGACAACGAGCTGAATTGCGAAGTGGCGCAGGAAATGCTGCATGCACTCGGACTGGAAGTCGACATTGCGCACGATGGCATCGAGGCCGTAGAAAAAGCCGGGGCAAAAACCTACGATCTGATCCTGATGGATATCCAGATGCCGCGACTGGATGGTTTTGGTGCCACCCGTGCCATCCGCGCCCTGCCGGACTCGGCAGCGACGCCGATTCTGGCGATGACGGCGAATGCCTTTCACGATGACAAACTCGCCTGTGAAGCGGCCGGCATGAACGACTTCATTGCCAAACCGGTGGCCGCCGAGGTACTGCAGCGGAAATTACTGACCTGGTTATCGCCCTCCCCCCTGCCGTCTGGCACACTGCCACAGCCGTCGGCAGCGGCCGTGCCAGCGGCGCGGGACAATGGGCGCGAGCTGCCACCGTTACCGGGAATCGACATTGCCACCGGGCTCATTTACGCCAACGGAAAAATGCCGCTGTATCTGAAATTGCTGGCCATGTTTCAAGCCAAATACGACAATGGTTTTGGTAAGGCAATGCGGCAAGCCATCGCTGCGGCAGACTGGCATAACGCGGAATTGCAGGCACACTCGATGAAGGGCATGGCCGGCACACTTGGCGCAGGCAAGCTGCAGGAAAAAGCCGGCGCGCTGGAAAGTGCAATCAAAAGCCACCAGCAGGATCGAATCAGAGTGCTGTTGGACGAGCTGATGAGCGAACTTGAATCTGTGCTCGCCGGGATTGGCAAACTCCAGGCACACCAGCAGCAGCCTATGCCACCCAGTGCGCCGCAGCAAATCGAGCCGGCCCAGCTCAGCAACAGGCTGGCTGCGTTCCTGCCATTGCTGCAACAACGGGATACGGAAGCCATCGCTCAATATGCCGAGATTCGGGCGCTGCTTGCAGCTTGGCTCGGCAGCGGCGGCTCGCTGCAAGAACTGGACGATGCAATCGCCCGACTGGACTTCGCGAGCGCTGGCACATTTATCAAGGATTTGGCAAATCAGGCAGGATTAAGGCAACACGCACCATCATGAACCAGGTAACGCGAGAAACCATCCTTATCGTCGACGATATGCCGGAGAACATCAGTATCCTGGCGGAAATTCTGCGCCAGGACTATCGCGTGACTTTTGCCACCAACGGCCCGGATGCGCTTTTGGCGGCCCGCGAGAAACCCAAACCCGGGTTGATCCTGCTGGATGTGATGATGCCCGGCATGAGCGGCTACGAGGTATGCCAGGCACTGAAGGGCGCAGCAGAGACAGCCAACATCCCGGTGATTTTCCTCACCTCCAAGGCAGATGTCAGCGATGAGGAAATCGGACTCCGCTTAGGCGCAGTTGATTACCTGCACAAACCCTGCCATCCGGCCATCGTCAAACAGCGTGTGCGCAATCACCTGACCTTGCACAACTACACACAATCGCTGGAGCAGAAGGTGCGCGAGCGCACCCGCGAGCTGGAACAAACCCGCATCGAAATCATTCGTCGCCTCGGGCGAGCGGCGGAATACCGTGACAACGAAACCGGCATGCACGTGATGCGCATGAGCTCCTGCTGCCACAAGCTGGCGATTGCCGCCGGTCTGTCGCCGCAGCGGGCCGAATTGCTGCAACTGGCGGCGCCGATGCACGATATCGGCAAAATCGGCATTCCCGACCATATTCTGCTGAAACCGGGCAAACTTGACAGCGACGAATGGGCCACCATGCAGCGCCATGTGGAAATCGGCGCAGCAATCATCGGCGAACACAAATCCGATCTGCTGGCAATGGCGCGGCTGGTGGCGCTGGCCCATCACGAACGCTGGGATGGCCACGGCTATCCGTATGGCCTGGCCGGTGAAGCCATTCCAATCGAAGGCCGCATCGCAGCGATTTGCGATGTATTTGATGCCCTGCTCAGCAAGCGCCCCTACAAGGAGCCCTGGCCGGAGGAAAAAGCGATTGCCTTCATTGCAGAGCAGTCGGGCAAGGCGTTTGATCCAGCACTGGTGAAACTGTTTATCGAACTGACTCCCGAGCTGCAGCGGATTCGTGGATTGTATCTGGATGACCCGGAGGAACAGGCGCCGCAGCGGCAACTGGTGCAGCTGATCTATGTCAGCAGCGCACATCAGGAACTGGAGCAGAGTGAACTACTGAAGGTTCTCGACGCATCCATTCGGCACAACAACCAGAACAAGCTGAGTGGCATGCTGTTGTATGCCAAGGGCTCGTTCATCCAGGTACTGGAAGGCAGTGAGGCCGCGGTAACGGAAACCATGCGCCGTATCGCCGCTGACCCTCGCCATCACAGTATTTACACCCTGCAGCAGGAACCGATCAACGAACGCGAGTTTGCCCAGTGGGCAATGGGCTTTCATCAGCTGAACCAAGACGATGTGGCGAAACACCCGCATTTCACCCCGTTTCTGGAACGAGGCTTCAACCTGGGCGAACTGAATGCCACGCCAGGGCTTGCGATGGAGCTGCTGAAACAATTCGCGAATCAGGCCTGAGCGACTATCAAGGCATGTCCGGCGCTGCACACGCGGCAGCAGCACACCTCAGCATCAACACTTTATCGTGCCGTCGGCAGCCACTACTATTAAATTTCTCCGGTCACCTTGTCTGCCACCCACCTTTCGGAGGCACCATGTCCATACTTCGCGCCGTTTGCCTGGCGAGCCTGCTGAGCATTGGCTGCAGCACTGCCCACGCCTGGGATATTTCACTCGACCCCAAATATGGTCTGGTCACCAAAGACGAGGCGCAGCTTGCCGCCGACGCCAAATTTCTGGAAGGCATCGACGAGTACTACAAAGGTAATCGCAACCAGGCCAGCCAGTACTACGCCGTGCGCGGCTGGCAACTGCTGCGCCAGGACAAGCCACAGGATGCGATGCGGCGCTTTAATCAGGCGTGGCTGCTCGACAACAAAAATGGCAACGCAATCTGGGGCATGGCAGCACAGCAAGGCATGAGCCACCACCAGGCCAAATCGCTGGAGCTATTTGCCGAAGCAGAAAAACTCATTGGCAACGACATCGACTTTGCCGTGGACTATGCCAAGACACTGGGCCAGGCCGGTGCAGAAAATCACGACGAAAACATGCTGAATGACGCATTTGCCCGCTTTGCCGCGCTCTACGCCAGCAACCCCGACCACACGCTGAACTTGCAGAACTGGGCGATCACACTGTTTTACGTTGGCAACTACGCCGAAGCATGGAAAAAAATCAAACTGGCGGAAAGAACACCGCATCGTGGCGCTATCGACCGCGGTTTTGTCTCCGAACTGCAAAGCAAGATGCCCAGACCCTGAGCGACTGCGTTTGCCGACGTTTACTGCTGCAGCAGCTGCCCCACTTTACTGGCCGGAGCTGATGACGACAGCTATAAACAGATGAAACATCGATGAATTTTCATTGAGGGGGCAAGGATCATGACAGCCTGGCGTACGGTAGCGTGCTTGTCCACATCCCTGATTTCCTTGCTGGCGCAGGCAGACACACTCTGCCCACCGAACCAGAAAATCCAGTTTGCCCATCATAATTTTGGCTACTTCTACAGCGAAGACGGCGGTATCGACGTTGATCTGGTTGCTGAATTGGCGCGCCGCAGCGGCTGCCCGTTTAACCAGACAGTCAAACCGCGTTCGCGCATCTGGCAGGAGCTAGAGCAAGGCGCACTGGAAATGGCCGGCAACGGCATCGAAACCGATGCGCGCAATCAGTTTGCTGCCTTCATTCCCTATATCGCGGTGCGCGCGCGGCTGCTTTACAACGGCGAAGGCAATGCGCCGGCCAGTGTCGACGAATTGCTCCAGCGAAATCTGCGGGTTGGCGTGGTCCGCTCGTTCAAACATGGCGAGCCCTACGACAGCGCGGTGGATTACCTGCGCCAGCAAGGCCAGGTAGTAGAGGCGCGGGATATGCCGCAATTGCTGGAATGGCTGCAGAAAAAGCGTATCCAGGCAGCGATCACCCATCCGCTGGTCTACCTGCGATATCTGCCAGGCTTGCAGATCGACAAGCTGCAGATCGTCGATCTGGCCACACATCACCCCACCATAAAAGCCAGCGTGATCCTCTCGCGCAAGCATTTCTCGCCGGAGCAAATCGATGGCTGGCGCAAGCTGCTGCAGTCGATGCGCGACGATGGCACGTTGCGCAACATTTATACCCGTTATATCGGCGCCGACAACGCCGATGCCGCCTTGCGTCAGATCTCCCCGTCCGGCAAATAAACACCGGCCTGCGAGCCGCATCCCCATTGCCCTGCAGGCCAGGCTGCAGAGCAATACCAGCGCGGCCTGCAGCCCTGCCCCGGATGTCCCTGATTATTGCAGCGCCAGCGTCAGCTTGGCCCACAGATTGCGGCCCGGCTCGTTAACCTGGGAGGTCTGCAGCGCATAGCCGGGAATGGCGGCGGCGTTGCGGCTGATATGTTCGGCGTAGGTCTTGTCGAACAGGTTGTCGATGCCGGCGGTGAGCTGCAGTGACTTGTTCACCTTCCAGCCGCCGTTGAGCGACAACACGCCAAAGCCGGCGCTGGTGCCGATGTCCTGGCCGGCGATATTGCCCTGATTCTCGGCAATGCGATCCTGCGCCGCCACCATGCGCCACAAGCCGCCTAGCGACCAGACCTTGTTGTCGTAATTCAGCGCCAGCCGCGCCTCCAGCGGCGGCAATTGCGCCAGCGGCAGATCATCGCTGCGGTTTTCGCCGCGCACATAGGCCAGCGTCGCATCCAGATTCAGGTCACGCATCAGGCTGCGCCCAGCATTGGCTTCAAAACCCCAGGTCGAGGCATCGACGTTACGGCTGACAGTGGTGTAACGGGTGCTGCCCATCATGCCCGGTTTGGCGTAATTGGACTGGATCAGGATGAAATCGCTGACGCGGCTGGCAAATGCCGACAGGCCGACGCGGTTGCCCTGCCATTGGCCGGTGAGACCGGCATCGATCTGGGTGGTTTTTTCCGGCTTGGTGTTGAAAGCGCTCAGCGAATCGGTGGCTTCCTTGCTGATCAGCTCCCAGTAATCGGGAAAACGCTGCACCTGGCCCAGGCCGCCAAACAGCGTGATCTGGCCATCGCTGACATCCTGCTCGTAGCGGGCAAACGCACTCGGCAACGTATCGCTGCGCTGTTCGCCTGCCGTCGGGTTGGGGCTGCTGCTCATCATGCTGGTGCTAATGCTGCTGCGTTTGTCTTCTGCATGCCAGCGGTCGGCGCGGGCACCGGCAATCACCCGGCTGGCCGGTGACAGATATTGCGTCAGCTCACCAAACAGGCCCAGCTGGTCGAAGTTGGCATCCTCTACCCGCGCCAGGCCGCCCACCGGCTGGCTCCAGGCCATCATGGTCATGCGGTTGGTGTGGATATTCGATTGCTGATCCAGCCCCAGTTTCAGCTCGGTTTCCTTGGCTGGCGCCAGTGTCAGCGCAAAACGGCCACCGGTGGTCAGCCGATCCGGATTCATCGACGCCGGCTGCGGGCTCATCATAGTCGGCGTGAATTGGCGTAACGTGTAATTATCCATGATGTGATCGATGTAGTTGTGGAACAACTGCGCCTCGATACGCTCCACATTCGCCATCGGCTTGCGCATATCCAGCTTCAGGCCAAGATTGTCGCGGGCAAACTTGCTGCCATCCACACTGCGATCGGCATACGCTGCCTCGCCGTCACTCTTGGCGCCGCTCAATTCGAAGCGGGTGCTCGCATTGACGTTCCAGCCCACAACAGCATTGGCACTCCAGCGGGTGTAGGCCGAATGGATGCTGTTGCCGCTGCCATCCTTGTAATCATTCATATCGCTGCGGGTGGCAGCAATCCGGCCATCCAGCAACTGATTGCCAACCCGCGCATCGATCACTTCGTCGTTGCGGCCAAAGCTTCCGCCCAGCAGGCTGCCGTAGAAACTCCAGCCCGGCTGGCTAAAGCGCTTCTGTTCGCGTTCGAACATCACCGTACCTGCTGAATTGCCTGGCCCATGGGATACGGTTTGCGGGCCCTTGATTACTGTGATGCGGTCGTAAGCTTCAGGGAAAACATAAGCAGTGGGCGGATCCATACGGCCGCCACAGCCACCGAGAATCTGCTCACCATCGAGCAGGATATTCAGGCGCGAACCGGCCATGCCGCGCAGCACCGGGTCGCCGTCAGTACCACCTTTGCGGATCACCGAAAAACCAGGGACGGTTTTCAGGTAATCGGCACCATCTTGCGCCGGCACGGGCTGGCGTGGGCTTTTTGCAGATTCCACCGAGGTTAGCGGCTCGGACATACGGGTGGCGGTCACCACCAGCGGATCGAGATCAACGATATCAGCGGCATGAGCAAGCAAGGGATAGCAGGAGAGAACGGCAATAAACAATGGGCTACGGCGCAACATGATCAACTTTCCGGACATCAAAAAATGCGCCGATGGTAAAAGCCCACTGTGCATCGCGGAATGTGGCAAATTGTCGCAACAGGCACCTTCTCGGCCACCAACGCCATGCCAAGCAACTGAAATCATTTAACAAATCCAGCATTGCGCGACAGCCAGCAATGCAATACAAAACCACTTTCGCTTGATTGAAATCAAGCCATAAGCTCACGTTCGCTACAGTTAAGCAGGCCTTAAGCCAACGCTGGCAGAGTAAGAACCGGGTCGGGTTGTCTTGTTGCCAACGCAATTTCACTTGATCCGGATCAAGCCCGCTTCGCCCCCGGGCCGTCCGGATAGGGCTAGACTGAATGAATCCCCCGTTCGTTAACAGCTAGCCAGGGCAACCCGGCCCCCCTTGCTTCGGGCCGCCCGTCGAAAAGGTCAGAACAATGACTGTGCTTTCCTTGTCCTTGTGGATTGCTGCTGCCGTCAGCCTGCAGCTGGCGCTGTGGCTGAGCGTCAGTTTCTGGCGCCATTGGCAGGAATATCGCCAGTTGCGCTGGCACACCCGCGATCAGGTGTTGCCGCCCCTGCCCACCCAGCAGACGACACCCGCCAGCGGCAGCGCAGCCTGGAGTGGTTATCGCAGTTTCCGGGTAGCGCGCAAGGAATTCGAGGATGGCTTGCGCTCGGTATGTTCGTTTTATCTGGTGCCGGAAGATGGCAAGCCGCTGCCGCCATTTCTGCCGGGGCAGTTCCTCACGTTTCAGTTGCCGCTGGATAGCGGCAATCCAATCGTGCGCTGTTATTCCCTGTCAGATGCACCGCAGGCGGAGCATTACCGGGTGTCGATCAAACGCGTGCCGGCACCGCCCGATTCGGGCCTGCCAGCCGGCTCGGGTTCCAACTATTTTCACGATCAGGTGACCGTCGGCAGCACGCTGCAAGTGCGCGCGCCATCCGGGCATTTCCACATCGATCAGAGCAACGCGCCGGTAGTGCTGATTGGCGGCGGCATCGGCATCACGCCGATGTTGAGCATGCTTAACTGGCTGCTGGCCGAGCAGCCGCAACGCGAGGTGTGGCTGTTCTACGGCGTGCGCAACAGCCAGGAACTGGTAATGGCGCCGCAATTGCGACAGCTGGCGGCGCAACATCCGCAGTTCCATTTACAGCTGTGTTTCAGCAACCCGTTGCCGGGCGATCAGCCGGGGCAGGATTTCCAGCATCACGGCCGGGTGGATATCCAGCTGCTGCGCCAGTTGTTGCCGCTGAAGCCCTTCCATTACTACATCTGCGGCCCCGGCCCGATGATGCAAAGCATGGTGGCGGCGCTGGAGGATTGGGGCGTGGGTGACAGCCAGATTCATTACGAAGCGTTCGGCCCGGCATCCATCAAGCGGCGCAACGCGCCTCAGCCAGAAGCCGCAGAGGCCGAACCAGCAACAAGCGCAGAGGCAATCCTGGTCAACTTCGCCCGCTCTGGCAAACAACTGACCTGGCAGGCATCTGCGGGCAGCCTGCTGGATTTTGCCGAGGCCAATGGCATTGCCGTCGAATCGGGTTGCCGCGCCGGTGGCTGCGGTTGCTGCCAGACAACCATCCGTAGCGGCGAAGTGAGTTATCGGCAGACGCCGGGTTTCGATCCGGAGCCGGGCAATTGCCTGCTGTGCGTCTGCGTTCCCAAAACCAGCCTGACGCTGGAGGCCTGATCATGAGCACGCTCTGGCGCAAACAAGTCTTGCCCTTCTCGCTCGCCCTTGGCCTGCTGGCGGCGGCCACCATGGCCGGTGATGTTGTCCTGCACCGTTTCAATCTGGTGTGGGTCGGGCGTTATCTGGGCATTCCCGGCATTTTGCTGATCATCGCCTCGCTCACCTATTCGCTGCGCAAGCGCAAATACATCAGCGCCGGCAACACCCGCAGCCTGCTCAACTGGCATGAGTTTGGCGCCTGGCTCGGCTCGCTGCTGGTGTTAATCCACGCCGGGGTGCATTTCAACACCATCCTACCGTGGCTGGCGACCATCGCCATGAGCGTCAACGTTGTCAGCGGCATGGTCGGCAAGATATTGCTGGAACGTTCACGCCAGCATGTGCAGGGGCAACGCGAGTCTTACCAGCTGCGTGGCCTGTCAAAAACCGAGGTGGAACAGGCGGTGTACTGGGATTCGGTGACGCTGGGTGCAATGGCACAGTGGCGCAAGGTGCATATCCCGATTTTCATTGTGTTCGCGGTGTTGTCGCTGGGGCATATCGTCAGCATCTTTTTGTTCTGGGGCTGGGCATGAAACCAATCGTAAAGTTGGTATTGGCGATCAACCTGATCGTGCTGACCGTGCTGGTGTTTGTGTTCCCCAATCTCACCGTCAGCCCCGGCAAGTTGATCCCCGGCCACCAGCAACTGGAAAACGACTGCTTTGCCTGCCACGCGCCGCTGCAGGGCGCCAGCGCCGAGCGTTGCATCAGCTGCCACAAACCGGCCGAGATTGGCATCGTTAACACACAGGGCAAGCCTGTCGTCAAACCGCTGAGCAAAACGCCGTTCCACCAGAAGCTGCAAAGCCAGGATTGCATGGCCTGCCACAGCGACCATGCAGGAGTAAAACGCTACCACCAGCAGGGGCGCTTCAAGCATGCGCTGCTACAACCGGCCACCCGTGAACAGTGCCAGAGTTGCCATCAGTCGCCAAAAGATGCGCTGCACAAACAGATCAGCGGCAATTGCTCGCAATGCCATAGCCAGGAGAAATGGACCCCGGCCACTTTCGACCATGACCGCTTTTTTGAACTCGACCGCGACCATAACACCGAATGTGTCACCTGCCACGTACGCAACGACTACAGCCGCTTTACCTGCTATGGCTGCCACGAGCACACGCCGGAAAACATCCGCCGCGAGCATATCGAAGAAGGGATCCGCAAGTTCGACAACTGCGTGGAATGCCACCGTAATGCCGACGAACACGATATCCGTGGCCCGTTGGGCGATGGCAAGGGTGAGCAAAGGCAAAAGCGCGAGCGGCGCCGCAAACATGGCGACGATGATTGACGGCGGGGGGTTACAATCGCCGCTTTGCCAATCAAGAGCAACATGATGTCGTCAAACAAACAGCCCGTACCGCTGACCAAAGCCTACCGCCTGCTCAACCATGGCCCGGTAACGCTGGTGTCCAGCGCTGCCAACGGCAAGCGCAATGTGATGGCGGCATCGTGGGCCATGCCGCTGGATTTCGATCCGCCGAAAGTGGCGCTGGTGATTGATCGCAACACACTGACCCGCGAGCTGATTGAAGCCAGTGGCGAGTTTGCGCTCAACATCCCGTGCCGCAGCTTTGCCAGCCAGACCTTGGCGGTGGGCTCGCTTAGCGGCCACGAGCACGACAAATTTGCCGAGCTGAATCTGGCCAGCCACGCCGCTAGCGAGCTTGGTGCGCCGCTGCTGGATGGCTGCGTTGCCTGGCTCGAATGCCGCATTCTCGACGAGCCACAGGTACAGCAACGTTATGACCTGTTTCTGGCTGAAGTGGTGGCTGCCTGGGCCGCACCGGACGTGTTTGTGAATGGCCACTGGCAAGATTCAGCTGCCGATCGGCGCACCATTCATTATCAGGCTGGCGGGGTGTTTTTCAGCACCGGCGAGGCGTTCACGATTACCCCGGCATCGCCTTCCTGAATCGCAAAACACTAGTCACTCGGGCGCTGGCGGGGCTAAAAAGAAACAGGTTATCTGCACACGGACATATCCAGGTGAAGCCCCTGTCTTGGAACATTGCGCCCTTGACGCTGCTGTTTGTTGCCCTGCCGGCAATGGCAGAGGTGGTGCTCGACCAGGAATTGATGCAGGCATTCGGCGAACAACCTACCGTCAGTATCGCCACCGGCCAGCGCCAGCTATTGAGCCGGGCACCGGCGGTGGCCAGTGTCATCACCGCCCAAGACATTGCCCGCAATGGGGCATCCAGCCTCGACGAAATTCTGCAGTGGGTGCCAGGCTTGTACGTTGCCCGTGGCCAGCAGGCTGATGTCTCCTACATCATTCGTGGCATCAACCATAACCGCTATAACCCGCAAGTGCTGATGATGTATAACGGCGTGCCACAACGCAGCCCCTATCTCGGCAATCGTGGCGACATGCAGGGCACGCTGCCCGTCGATCAGATCCAGCGCATCGAAATCATTCGTGGCCCCGGCTCGGCGCTGTATGGCGCCGATGCGTTTTCCGGCGTGATCAACATCATCACCAAAACTGCGGCAGACATCGACGGTACCATCGTCGGCGGGCGCGTTGAATCCTATCAAGGCGCCGATGCCTGGCTGCAGCATGGCGGCCAGCTCGGCCCGGTCTCGGTTGCGGCCTATCTGCGCATGGCCCGCACCGATGGGCCGGACGAAATCATCAACGCCGACCTGCAAACCCGGCTGGATCAGGCCAGCGGCAAACCCACCTCACGCGCACCGGGGCCGATGACACATCCCGAGCGGCAACTGCAAGGGCAACTGGATCTGCAACTGCAGGATTGGCAATGGCGGCTGGGATATCGCCAGAACTATCACCAGAAAATCAATCTCGGCGTCAACGAGGTGCTCGACCCGGAAGCCGATGTTGCTGCCACCCAGTTCAACACCGACCTCAACTGGCACAACCGCAGCCTGCTGCCTGGCGCGGAGTTGAGCGTGGGGCTGCAATACAGCCAGCGGCGGGTGAATTCCAATCCACTGCATCTGCTGCAAAATGGCTACAGCGTTTACCCACAGGGCATGCTTGCCAGCGCCAACCGTGACGAGCAGGTGTCAGGAGTGGAAGCGGGCTTGCTGCTGGAACACTGGTCGCGCCATCAAATCAAGCTGGGCGCGGGTTTCCGGCGTGAAGCAATCAATGAATACGAGTCCGAGAAGAATTTCCGCTTTGTTTACATCCCGAACCGCGGCTATGCGCCGCTGCCCATCGGCCCGCTACAACCTGCAGGCGCCGGCGCCTTTATGGGCACCCACTCACGCGATTTGCGCTTTGCCTATGTGCAGGACGAATGGCACCTGGCCAATGATTGGCAACTGACGGCAGGCCTGCGGCACGACAACTATTCCGATTTTGGCGGAACAACCAATCCCCGCGCCGCGCTGGTATGGGAGGCAGCGTATAACGTCACAGCCAAGCTGCTGTATGGTCAGGCGTTTCGCGCGCCGTCATTTATTGAACTGTATGGTGTGAACAATCCGGTTGCCACCGGCAACCCGAACCTGCAGCCGGAAACCATCGGCACCACCGAGCTGGCGCTCATCTGGCAAGCGACGCCCAGCTGGCGTGTGAATGGCAACCTGTTTCGCTATCAGATTCACGACATGATCCGCTTTGTTACCAACGCCGACCCGACTACCGGCAAAACCGCGCAAAACAGCGGCAGCCAGACCGGCCATGGCCTGGAACTGGAAAGCAGCTGGCAAGCCAGTGCGCGACTGCGGCTATCAGGCAACTACGCATGGCAGAGGGCAGAAGAATCGGTTACCCAGCGAGAGCCTGCAGACGCACCACGGCACCTGCTGCGGCTGATTGCCGACTGGCAATTGCCTGAAGGCTGGCAACTGCAGGCCGGCGCCAATCTGGTAGCAGGACGCGAACGCGCGGCCGACGACACACGCACGGCCCCGGCCAACTATGGCACGCTGGACCTGACACTGCAGCGGCCCATCGACAATGCTCAACCACTCGGACTGGCGCTCAAGTTACGCAACCTGTTCGACAAGCAGAGCTACGATCCAACACCATCTCCGGGCAATATTCCCGGTGACTACCCGCTGCCGGGACGTACCTGGCTGCTGCAATTACAGTATCAGATGTAGGCCCCCACCGAGCACAGAGAAGCCAACACGAAAAAATGGCAGGTGGAACGCTTGCTTCCACCTGCCAGGTTCAGCCTTTGTGCAATTTGACTGCCAGGTTATTGCTTGTTGCTTGCCAGCGTCGGCTTCGGCGCCAGTTTCTCTGCCTCGGGCCAACCGCCGCCCAGCGCCTTATACAAGCTGATCAGGCGCACGAAGTTGTCGTTCTGGGTACGGGTAAAGTCGAGCTCGGCGTTAAACAGGCTGCGCTCGGCATCCAGCACCTCCAGATAACTCGAATACCCGCCCTCGTAACGCATCCGCGCAAACTTGGCATAGCTGCGCAAGGCAACCACCTGTTTCTGCTGAGCGTCGATCTTGTCGCGGCCCTTGTAGCTGTTGACCAGACCGTCTTCGACTTCCTTGAAGGCGTTTTGCACGGTTTGCTGATAACTGAGCAAGGCTGCCTGCTGCTGTGCCTTGGCCACTTCCACCTGACCGCTGATCGCGCCGGCGGTGAAGATCGGCGCGCTCAGCGAGGCACCGACGTTCCATACCGATGCCGGATTACTCATCAGGTTGTTGAGCGAAGTGCTGGCCACGCCACCCGAACCAGTCAGGCTCAGGGTCGGGAAATACAGCGCCTTGGCCGCGCCGATACGGGCATTGGCGGCAATCAGTGTCTGCTCGGCAGAGAGCACGTCGGGGCGGCGTTCCAGCAATTCCGAGGGCAGCCCGGCCGGCACGGCAGGCAAGGCCAGCGCATCAATGCTCTTGCCACGTGCGATCGGCCCCGGATTGCGGCCCAGCAGCAGTGATAGTGCATGCTCCTGCAATGCCACCTGGCGTTCGTATTCCGGCACTGCCGCTTGTGCGGTAGCGGCTTCCGATTGCGCCTGGTTCAGCTCGATGGCGGAAATCACGCCACCCTTGAAGCGTTTTTCAAACAGCGTCAACGCATCCATCCGGCTCTGGGCGGTGGCACGGCTGATTTCCAGCTGTTTGTCGAGCGCACGCAGCGATACATAACCGCTGGCTACCGACGAAGCCACACCCAGCGCAGCGGCGCGGCGCCCTTCTTCACTGGCAGCCAGCTCGGCCTGCGCGGCTTCGCTCAGACGACGAATCCGGCCAAACAAGTCCAGCTCCCAGCTGACAAAGCCCAGTGCCTGCACGCTATTAAACGGATTATTGGCCGGCGCCGGGCTGTTGGTGCGCTCCGATGCCTTGTTGCGGCTACCATCCAGCCCCACACCCACTTGCGGGAAATATTGCGAACGGGTCACGCCCAGCTGGCCGTAGTAGGCATCCACCCGCGCTGCGGCAGCGCGCAGGTCAAGATTCTGCTGCAGACCTTCGTCAACCAGCTGGTTCAGCGTCGGGTCCTGCAACTGCTGCCACCAGGCGCCATTGGCCAGATCGGCCGCAGACTGGTGGCTACTGCGGTAGCCGGTTGGCGTATCCAGCGCCGGGCGCTGGTAATCGGGGCCGACACTGCACGCTGCCAGCGATGCCAGCAGCAGACTCAGAAGTGTACGTTTCATACCTGCTCCTCCTTCTCGGCAGCGTGTTCGGCGACGGGCTCAGATTTCTTGCCGCGATCGGAGAAGGTTTCCAGCGCCCAGTAGAACATCGGGATGACGAAAATCGCGATCACGGTGGCGCCCAACATGCCGCCGATCACACCGGTGCCAAGCGAATGGCGACTGGCCGACGATGCGCCGGTGGCAATCGCCAGCGGGATACAACCGAGAATGAACGCCAGCGAGGTCATGATGATCGGCCGCAGACGCAGCTCGGCCGCCTTGATTGCCGCTTCGTACGGCGAGAGGCCTTCATGCTCGCGGATTTCCACGGCGAACTCGAAAATCAGGATGGCGTTTTTCGCTGCCAGTGCAATCAGCACCGTCAGGCCGATCTGGAAATACACGTCGTTTTCGGTGCCACGCAGCATGATCGCAACAATCGCGCCAAACAACGCAAACGGCACCGCCAGCAACACGCCCAGCGGCAAAGACCATTTTTCGTACTGTGCGGCCAGGATCAGGAACACCATCACCAGCGCAAACGCGAACACCAGCGCTGCGGTTGATCCGGCTTTTTTCTCTTCATACGCCTGGCCGCTCCACTCGTAGGCAAAGTCAGACGGCATCACTTCCTTGGCTACTTCTTCGATTGCAGCAATGGCCTGACCCGAGCTGTAGCCCGGTGCGGCATCGCCGGTAATCTTGGCTGCCGGGAAGTTGTTGAAGCGGGTCACGATATCGGCGCCAGTCACGTAACGCGTGGTGGTCACCGCTTTGATCGGCACCATCTTGCCGGCTTTGTTACGCACGTACAGCGTTTCCATGTCTTCCGGGCGTGTCCGGTAGCTCGGTTCCGCCTGCAGGATCACCTGGAACAAGCGGCTGTTTTTCGGAAACTGGCTGACATACAGCGAGCCGAACATGGTTTGCAGTGCCGAATACACGTCCTGCACCGCCACGCCCTGGGTCTCGGCGCGTTCACGATCCACATCCTGCCAGCAACTGCCGCGAGCGGGTGTTGATCAGCGAACTCACACCGGCCAGCTCTGGGCGCATCTTGGCTTTGGCAATGATGGCGCGGGTGACTTCCTCCAGCTTCTGCAGATTGGCATCGCCGGTGCTCTGCAGCCAGAATTCAAAGCCACCTGTAGTACCGAGGCCAGGAATCGACGGCGGATTCAACGGCACGATCACGCCTTCGGTATATTTGGCAAGCCGGCGCGGGCATCGGCAATCACCCTGTCGGCGCCGCGTCCCAAACGCTCCGGAAACTCCCTTCAGGAAATGAATAGCACCGAGGCATTGGACTTGATCTGGCCATCGATCAAACTATAGCCACCCACTTCGGCCACCGAATGCACGGCACGGTCTTTGGCCAGATAATCGCGTGCCTTGGCGGTCAGCGCTTCGGTACGATCCAGCGAAGCCGCATCCGGCATGATCACCGCACCAAACAGATAGCCCTGATCTTCTACCGGCAGAAACGAGCCCGGCACTTTCTTGAAGCCGCCCACCGTCAGCACCATCATGCCGCCGATCAGGATCAGGCCGAGGAAAGAACGGCGAATCATCATTTTCGACAAGTTGCCGTAGCCACGGGTCAAAGCATCGAACTTCTGGTTGAACCACTTGAAGAAGCCCTTTTTCTCGTGGTGCTGCGGCGAGAAGAATTGCCGACAACGCGGGCGACAAGGTCAATGCCACCAGGCGGAGAACACCACCGAAACGGCAATGGTCGCGCAAACTGCTTGTACAGCTGGCCGGTAATCCCCGACAGGAATGCTGGAACAAACACCGCGCACAGCACCAGCACGATCGCCACCACCGGGCCGCTCACCTCGTCCATCGCCCGCTTTCGCCGCATCTTTTGGCGACATCTTGAACTCGGTCATGTTACGTTCGACGTTTTCCACCACCACGATCGCATCGTCCACCACAATCCCGATTGCCAGCACCATCGCAAACATGGTGAGCATATTGATCGAGAAGCCGAATGCAGTCATGGCGATGAAGGCGCCGATGATGTTTCGGCACCGCGAGAATCGGCACCAGCGTGGCGCGGAAACTCTGCAGGAAGATGTAGACCACGATCACTACCAGCAATACCGCTTCGAAGAAGGAGTGTGGATCACTTCGTTGATCGAGTCGATCACGAACGGCGTGGTAATCAGTGCAATCAGATAATCCAGCCCCGGCGGAAAACTCTTTTTCAGGCGAGTCAACGTCGACAGAACCTGCTTTTGCACGTCCAGCGCATTGGCACCGGATTGCTGATAAATCGCAATCATGGTGGCCGGTTTGCCATTGTAACGGTGCGCACCGAAATAATCCTTCTGTCCCAGCTCAGCATGGCCGATGTCCTTGATGCGCACGATCGACGCATCGCCGCTTCTTGGCACGCGGTGATGATGTTGTCAAACTGGTTCAGTTCCGGTCATGCGGCCCTTGGTCGCCACCGGAAAAGGTCAGTTCGACCATGCCATTGGTGGGCGACTTGCCGATACTACCAGCCGAGAACTGCTGGTTCTGTGCCGCTACCGCATTCTGCACGTCGGTAACGGTAATGCCGAGGCTGGCCATGCGATCCGGCCCCAGCCAGATACGCATCGCGTAATCCGGTACGCCGATGATCTGTGCCTGGTTGGCGCCGAGAATGCGTTTGATTGCATCCAGTACATACAGGTTGGCGTAGTTGGCGACGTAGGTCGGATCAAAGCTGTTATCCGGCGAATGCAGTGCAATCACCATCATGAACGCGCTGGAGCGTTTCTGTACCGACACGCCCTGCTTCTGCACCGAATCCGGCAATTGCGGCAGCGCCAGATTCACCCGGTTCTGCACGTCCACCTGCGCCAGCGACGGATCGGTACCGATTTCGAAGAAGGTGGTCAGCGTCAGGTTACCGGTCGAGGAACTGGTCGAATACATGTACATCATGTTGTCGGCGCCGTTCACCTGCTGCTCGATCGGCGCGGCGACGTTCTGTGCCAGCACTTCCGAGCTGGCGCCCGGGTAGGTGGCACTTACCGTAACGGTAGGCGGCGTGATGTTGGGAAACTGTGCAATCGGCAGATTGAACATTGCCACCAGGCCGGCGATGACAATCACGATCGAGATCACCGACGAGAAAATCGGCCGATCAATGAAGAAATGGGAGAATTTCATGATTTGCCTCAGCCCCGACTTGCCAGCACCAGCTCAACGCGGCGCGCTTCTTCACGTTGCTCGCCACCGGTAATACTGGTCGGCTGGCGCAACTCGATCTGGGCTTCTTTGACGCCGGCAACCAGCAGGGCACTCTTCACCGCTTTGGCGCGCTCTTCTGCCAGTTCCTGATTACGCTTGCTGCTGCCGCGCTGATCGGTGTAGCCACTGATGGCAACTTTTTGCTCGCCTGATGCCAGCAAGCGTGCTGCCACGTTGGCAACCATCTGCGCACCATCGGTGCTGATCACCGCACTGTTGCGCTCGAAATACACCTTACCCATCAGCTCGCCAGCGTTCAGCGCAACCGGTTTGTCAGCTGCAGCAGCCGGGGCTGCGGCAGCCGGAGCAGCCCCTTTGCCCGCTGCGGCCGGAGTCACAGCAGCAGCGGCACCAGCCGCAGCAGAATCCGGCATTACCTGAGCCTCACCCAGCACTTTCACCGGCACGCCAGGCGCCAGTTTTACCGTACCATCAACAATGATTTTTTCACCTGCGCGCAAGCCGCTGCTGATCGACCAGGACTGGCCCAGCCATTCCCCAGTCTGCACCATGCGCGGCTCGGCCTTGCCTTCCTTGCCGAGCACCCAAACAAACTCGCCACGCGGCCCCTGTTGTAATGCACGTTACGGCACCACGAAACTGCCAGGACGGGTTGCGCCCAGCAGGTTGACGCGAACAAACTGCCCCGGGCGCAGTGCACCGTTCGGATTGGCCACTTCGGCACGAACCAGGAAAGTACCGGTATCTTCGGTAAACGATGCATCAGAGAACGTCAGGCGACCGCGTTGCGGATATACCGAACCATCAGCCAGCAGCACTTCCACTTCCCATTTGTCTTCTTTCGGCGCGGTCAGCTTTTTCTTGGCTATCTGCTCTTTAAAGCGCAGCGCTTCGTTTTCCGACAGGCTGAAATTGACACGCATCGGGTCCAGCTTGGCAACGTAGGTCAACAGGCTGTTCTGCGGATCGACGTAGGTGCCATCCTGCAATTTGGCGAAGGAAGACAGGCCGCTTACCGGCGAGGTAATGGTGCAATAGCCGAGATTCAGTTCGGCGTTGATCACATTGGCCTTGGCCGCTTCCACTGCGGCAGCGGCGCCTTGTTCCTGGCCAGTGGCATCGTCCAGATCTTTTTGCGACAGCGCGTTTTCCTGCGCCAGCGGCTTCACCCGCGCCAGATTCTGCTTGGCCACCAGCAAACGGGCCTGCTGTTGTGCCAACTCAGCCTTGGCTGCCTGTAACTGCGCCAGGAAAGGTTTCTTGTCGATTTCAAACAACACCTGCCCGGCCTTGACCGAGGAGCCTTCCTGATACACCCGGCGTTCGAGGAAGCCCGACACCCGCGCGCGAATTTCCACCTGCTGTGAACTCTCTGTCTGGCCAACAAACTGGAAGCGGGCCGGTGCATCAGTCGGCTGCACTGTCATCACCATCACATCCACCGCATTCGGGCCCTTGGCCTGTGGCTTTTCATTGGAGCAAGCCGACAGCACTGACAACACTGACAGGCCCAGCAGCACGTGGGTACGCATCATTATTCTCTCCCTCATTTCGCAACCGGTATTAACGGGATTTGCGGCAGACATACGCCGCCCCGAGATTAAGCATAACAATACTATATTACGGCGATGCTTGCCCCCCCCGAATTGCGCGCTAATCGGCCACAGAAGCCAATTAGCCGTTTCTTATATACGCCAGACGGCATAAAAATCATGGCCATTAACAAGGATAGGGAGCGGCGGCACAAAGAGCAGGCGCATTGCGCCCAATGCGGCATTTCTGCCATCCACTCGGTTAAACGTGGTAAAAATACAACAACCATCCACTATCAGGCCGCGAATTCGCAGCGCCGAACCCTGGATCATTCTCATGAGCAGATTCCTGTTGTGCTGTTTCAGCCTGTTGTACGCATTGCCGGCATGGTCTGACGATGCCACCCTCGCCCGTCTGTTTGCGCAGCATCAACTCAGCGGCACGATGGTGATCAGCACGCTGAACGGCAGCCAGTCCTTCGTTCACAATTCCAAACGCGCCGGGCAGCGCCTGCCAGTGGCCTCGACCTTCAAGATTTTCAACACGCTGATTGCGCTCGAGGAAAAAGTCGTCAGCGACAAGGACACGGTACTGCACTGGGATGGCAAGCAACACGCCATCAGCGACTGGAACCGGGATCAGACCCTGGCCAGTGCCTTCAAGGTTTCGTGTGTCTGGTGTTATCAGCAGATGGCAACGGAGATTGGCGCCGACAGATATCGACACTATCTGCGTCAGGCACATTACGGTGAGCTGCGCGAACCATTCGACCACACCCGCTTCTGGCTGGACGGATCGTTGCAGATCAGCGCGCAGGAGCAGATCACTTTCCTGAAACAGGTCTACCAGCGCCAGCTGCCCTTCAGTGCGCACAGTTACGATACGCTGCGGCAAATCATGCTCGCCGAGCAGACACCGGCTTACCGGCTTTATGCCAAAACCGGCTGGGCCAGCAGTGCCAGCCCGCAGGTGGGCTGGTATGTCGGTTACGTGGAAACCGCCAGGGACGTGTGGTTCTTCGCCACCAATATTGACATCCATGATGCGGCGCAACTGCCGCTGCGACTCAGCCTGACACGGACAGCACTGCAAGCAAAAGGGATCATCGATTGACCCCCCTTAACATCTATCGCATCCAGTTGTGCAGCGGTGAGATACGCAGCTGGCAATACCTTGGCGTCGACGACCAGCAACGTGCCTGGTGGCGGGACATGGAGAATGGTGAGGAATTTGCCGAAACCAGCCTGATGTATGCCTGGCAGATCATCGACGAAGCCGGCACGGAATCACATGGGCAGGATGCCGGCTTGCCGCAATAAAAACAGCGGGACCTGCGCCCCGCTGTGATTGTCAGCTTATCTGTCCGAAATCGCGCAGCCACACTCAGCGCTGGCTGAGTCTGGTGGTTGCATCCTGCCGCCAGGCAATCAGGCCATTGCGGAAGGCGTGGCTGGCACCCTGGAAGTAGGCAATATCGCGACGCAGTAGCGGATCACGTGTATCCACCGCCAGTTCGTGGCTGGCGCCCAGCGCATCATCATGACGGCGCATCGCGCGGCGCGGGCTGAGGATGGCCAGATTCTTGCCGTCAAAAATCCCCAGATGCTGGTAATTGCCGATCAACGCCCTTCCCGGCGCTGCATCGTCGCGCAGCACATTGCGACCGAAGAAGGTCGAGGTGTAGTCGAAATTCAGCAGGCCAAGCAAAGTCGGCGCCAGATCGATCTGGCTGGTAATCGTTGCCACTTCACGCGGCTTGATCAGCTCCGGCGCGTAAACGAACAGCGGGATGTGGTAATTGTCCACCGGCAGATCTTCCTTGCCGGCGCTACCGGCAGTGTGATCGGCAACAAAAATGAACACGGTGTCTTTGAACCACGGCTTCTGCCGCGCTTGCGCCAGGAACTGACCAATCGCGTAATCGGTATATTTGACCGCACCATCGCGGCCAGAGCCGGATGGAATATCGATGCGCCCCTGCGGATAGGTATACGGGCGATGATTGGAGGTAGTCATCAGCTGCAGGAAAAACGGCTTGCCGGCGGCAAAGTCAGCATCGGCTACTTTCAGTGTCTGCTGGTACAAGTCTTCATCTGCCATGCCCCAGGCGTTCTTGAAGTGGATATCCGCCTCATCCACGCTGCTCTGATCGACAATGCGATAGCCATTGCCGCCAAAAAACGCGTTCATATTGTCGAAGTAGCCACGCCCGCCGTACATGAACACGCTGTCGTAACCCTTGGCGGCAAACTGCTGGCCGAGGCTGGCATAACCCGATTCGCGGCCGATACGCTTGACGATGGAGCGCCCCGGCGTCGGCGGAATCGACAGGGTGATGGCCTCCAGGCCACGATCGGTGCGGTTGCCGGTTGCATAGAAGTTGCTGAACACCATGCTGTGCTTGCGCAGTTCGTCCAGATTCGGTGTCAGGCCACGTTCGTTGCCAAAGCTGCCGAGGTAGATCGCGCTCAGGCTTTCAATGGTCACCAGTACCACATTGTGACGCTGCATCTGGCCCGGGTTATCGATCACGCGGCGAATGTCTTCGGCATCGTGACCAACAAAGCGGGCATTCGGCTCCTTCACTTCGTCGCGCAGCAGGGTTGCCACATCCCGATCCGGCAGCGTGGCATAAAACTGGGCGTAATCCAGCTCGTTATTGCGAAACGCAGAAAAGAACTGGAACGGGCCGTTGCTGGCCAGCTCGCGCTGATAGGCATTGCCGCCCAGGCCACGCGGGAAACCCTGGCCGATGGTGGCGCTGTTGATCACCGCCAGCAGCAGCACCACAAGCAGCCCCAGCCATGACTGCGAACGCGCCAGCTGCGGTGCGGTCAGCGCCGCCGCCACCCGGTTACGGAACAGTACGGTAACCACAATCGCCACTGCCGCGAGCGCCGCCAGTAGCGGGTAGATCGGGTAGGATTCGAGGATATTGTTGACAACCTCTTTCGAGTAGACCAGATAGTCCACCGCGATGAAGTTGAAGCGCACGCCGAATTCATCCCAGAACAGCCACTCGGCCACCGCAACAAACAGCATCACAAACAAACTGATGCTCAGCACCCCCAGCAACAGCCGCTGGTGCCATTGCCGCTGCCACAGCCCGGCCGGACACAACAGCAGATAGATCGCCAGCGGCAGGCAGGCATACAGCAGAAAACTGAAATCATAAATCAGCCCCACGCCATACACGCCCAGCAAGCCTGTCAGCCCGATGTCGGCATCCGCCCAATGCGTGGCCAGCAACACGCTGCGGGTGAGAAAAAACACGCTGAACCAGGCAATGGCGATAATCGACAGATAACGGAGTTGTGCGTAATGCAGCTGAGGCATCGTATGATCCTGTGAAATAAGAGCCTATCTCAGTAGGCTCATAACGCAGCTGGATTGCGGGAGGCCGGAGCGCAGCGGCCGGAGTGTACTGGAGTACATGAGGACCGCGAGCACCGCCCGACCGCAAGCCGGCAAGTTTGGAGCCTACTGGGATAGGCTCTTAGCCGCCGCAGTCTGCCGATCGACGCGTGAGGCGCGCGTCAAGGTAGTGTGAAAAATTCGTGAAATTGAGTGTTCTAAGGTAATTGCATGCGCATTCTGGTGATTGAAGACAACCGTGACATCCTTGCCAACGTGCTCGACTACCTGCAGCTCAAGGGCTACAGCGTGGACTGCGCGCAGGATGGCCTGAGCGGCCTGCACCTGGCCAGCACCGGCCACTATGACCTGATCGTGCTCGATATCATGCTGCCCGGTATCGATGGCTACCAGGTCTGCAAACGTCTGCGCGAAGATGCGCACAACGAAGTGCCAATCCTGATGCTGACCGCGCGCGACACGCTCGAACACCGCCTGCAGGGGCTGAATGCCGGCGCCGACGATTATCTGATCAAGCCGTTTGCGCTGTCGGAGCTGGCGGCGCGGATCGAAGCCATCCTGCGGCGCAGCCAAGGCAGCCGCAAACGCCAGCTGAAAGTCGCGGATCTGGTTTACGACCTCGACACCCTGCATATCAGCCGTGCCGGGCAAACGCTGAAACTCAACCCGCTGGGGATGAAGCTGCTGGAAATCCTGATGCGCAAAAGCCCGGCGGTGGTGCGCCGCGAAGTGCTGGAAGACGCATTGTGGGGCGACGACTGCCCGGACAGCGACAGCCTGCGCAGCCATGTGCACCAATTGCGCCAGGTAATCGACAAACCCTTCACCACGCCACTGCTGCATACCCTGCATGGCGTAGGTTATCGTCTTGCGGAAGACGAACATGAGGCCTAAGCCCAGTTTTGCGCGGCGTATTGTGATTGCCTTTGTGCTGCTGACCATCCTGGTCAGCGGCGCGTTTTCGCTCAGCATCATCGCCGTGGTGCATGTGATCGAACAACACTTTGTTTCGGAAGAACTGTATCGCGAGCTGAAACACGTGTTACAGGAAGACTTGCCACAAGGTCGCCCGCCACAGCTGGATGCCAACACCCGCTTCTATGCCTCGCATCTGCCGCAATACGCGATTCCGCCGGCTTTTTCTGGCGTGGAGGAAGGCTTCACCGAAGTCGAAGACGGCGACAAATCGGCTTATATCTACACCTATGAACAAGCCGGCAAACGTTATCTGCTGGTACAGAATCAGCAAGAATTCGAGGCCCGCGAACAGGTGTTGTTCGATGTGGTGCTGGCGGGCTTCATCCTGACGGTGCTCGGTGCCTGGGGACTGGGCTGGCTGATGGCAAAAAAGGTCACCGCGCCAATCAGCCGTCTGGCGCAGCAAGTCGGCGATCTCGATCAGCTTGATCCACTGGCAGCGCCGATGGCGCAGCAATATCAGGACGACGAAGTGGGCCAGCTGGCGGCGGCATTTGATGCCACGCTCGGGCAGCTGCGCCAGACACTGGAGCGCGAGCGGCTATTTACCAGCGATGTCAGCCATGAATTGCGCACACCGCTGATGGTGATTGCCAGCTCTTGCGAGCTGCTGCAGCAGGCTCCGCTGGACGCACGCCAACAACAGCAACTGCAGCGTATCGAGCGGGCATCGGCAGAAATGCAGGCGCTGGTGCAAACCTTCCTGCAGCTGAGCCGCGGCGACAACAACCAGCCGGCTGCCAGCGCCACGCTGGCGCAGCTTGCCGAACAGCAAACCGCGCAATGGGCACCCTTGATGCGTGAAAAAGGCCTGGACTTCGTCTGCCGCAGCGAAGGCGAGGACCATGGGCACTACAACCAGACCTTGCTGGCAACAGTCATCGCCAACCTGCTGCGTAACGCCCTGCACTACACCGAACAGGGGCATGTGCATCTGGTGCTGGAGAACGGTGGCTTGCGGGTGGAAGACAGCGGCTCCGGCATTCCACCGGAACAACAGGAACGCATCTTCCAGCCTTTTGTGCGCGGCCCGCAGGCGCGCGGTGAGGGGCTGGGGCTGGGGCTGTCACTGGTGAAGCGGATCTGTGAACACCAGGGCTGGCAGATCAGCGTGCAGCCATTGTTGCCCAGGGGCAGTTGTTTCCGGGTCAGGCTGTAAACCTGGATTGCTGACGTCCAGCGGTACGCCTCGCAATCGTAAGCCAAAAAAATCGGCGGATACTCCCGCCAGGGAATATCCGCCGACTAATCAGGCGCAAGCGCGCTCAGCGCATATCGACTGCCGCCACCTTGTCGGCATGTTTCGCAGCCGGTGCACTAGCCTTGGCCGGTGCTGCAGGCTTTGCCGGCGGCGGGATTTCGACGGTCACTTTCAGCACCTTGCCATTAAACACGCCACGATATAGGCCGTAGTCTTCCACCACCGGCGTGGCGTTATCCATGCCCACATCAGCAGTTTCGTCAGCAGAGAAAATCATCGCTTGCGTGTGTTCGATACGACCACTGGCGACTTTCTTGCCGTTCACCAGCAGCGTACCCTGCCCGCCTTTACCCAGGCCACCGCCATCGTAGGCAAACTCGAAGCGCACCGTGGATTTACCCGCCGGCAGGACTTCGTTCGAGGCAATGGTAAAGCGTTGCATGCCGAGGAAGTTGTAGCTGTAGCTTGGCTTGCCATCCTTGATATACAGGCTCCAGCCACCAAAACGCCCACCCTGCGCCAGAATCACGCCATTGCCGCCGCCCGCCGGTACATCCACGTCGGCAGTAATGGTTTTCGATGTGTTCTTGATGTTGAGGAAGGCGTGTTCGGAGATATCGCGCATGCCGTCACGCAAGGTCAGCGAAGTACGGCCTGCCATCAAATCCGGGCGCCCTGCCAACAGAGGACTCACGCGCTCGATACTGCGATCGTCAATCGGCAACACATGGTTCTTGCTGGCTTCGCTCATGAACAGCTTCTGCAGTTCCTTGAGCTTGGCCGGGTTGGATTTGGCCAGGTCCTTGCTCAACGAGAAGTCAACATTGCTGTCGTACAACTCCCACACATCGTCCAGCAGCTTGGCGCGCGGCTCACGCTCCCACGCAGCACGGTGAATGGTGCGTGCAAACCAGCCATCCTTGTAAATGGCGCGGTTGCCAAAAACTTCGAAATACTGGGTATCGCGGGCATTCGCTTTCGGATCGCTAAAGCTCGCCATCAGGCTCTTGCCTTGGATCGGCGTTTGCACAATGCCATCCACCGATTTGGGCTGCGGCAGACCGGCCGCTTCGAGAATGGTCGGCACAACGTCGATCACATGCGAGAACTGGCTGCGCACTTCGCCGTGGGCTTTCACTTTCTGCGGCCAGTGCACCACCATACCGTTACGCGTGCCGCCAAAGTCCGATGCCACCTGCTTGGTCCAGGCAAATGGTGTATCGCCCGCCACCGCCCAGCCTGCAGCCATGTGCGGATAGGTGTAGGGATCTCCCCAGTGGTCCATGTGCTTGAGCAAGTCAGGCACCTTTTCGGTAACGCCATTGAAATAGGTCATTTCGCTGAACATGCCGTTTTGACCACCTTCGGCGCTGGTGCCATTGTCACCGGCGATGAAGAAGATCAGCGTGTTGTCGAGTTCGCCCATTTCGCGCAGCGAGTCAACCAGGCGGCCGATTTCGTGGTCAGTATGCTCGGCAAAAGCGGCATACACCTCCATCTGGTGCGCGAACAATTTCTTCTCGTCTTCCGGAAGTTTGTCCCAATCCTTGATGGCTGCGGGTTTAGGCGGCAGTTTGGTACCCGGCGGCACCACGCCGAGCTTGATCTGGCGCGCCAGGGTTTCTTCGCGCAGCTTGTCCCAGCCTTGGTCGAACTGGCCCTTGTATTTGGCAATCCAGTCTTTCGGCACGTGGTGCGGCGCATGTGTGGCACCCGGTGCGTAATACATGAAAAACGGCTTGTTCGGCGTCATCGCCTTCTGAAAGCCAATCCACTCGATGGCCTTGTTGGTCATGTCGACGGTGAAGTGGTAGTTCGGGTCCTGCGGCAGCTCCACCGGGGTCATGCCGTCATAAATCAGCGGTGCCCACTGGTTGGTTTCGCCACCCATAAAGCCGTAGAACTTGTCGAAACCGGAACGGGTCGGCCAGCGGTCGGTCGGGCCGGAAGGGCTGACTTCCCAGGCGGCGGTTTCGTGGTTCTTGCCGAAATGGGCGGTGCTGTAGCCGTTGTAACGCAACATTGCCGCCACCGATGCCACGTCTGGCGGCCGCTGGCCGGTGTTGCCGGGAAAGCTGGTGGCAGTCTCGGTGATCGAGCCCATATTGTTGACGTGATGATTGCGGCCACTCAGCAATGCAGCACGCGTTGCCGAACTGATTGCGGTGGTGTGAAACCGGTTGTAACGCAAGCCGTTATTGGCCAGCTGGTCCATGGTCGGCATTTTTGCCGGGCCGCCAAAGGTGCTGGGGATGCCGAAACCCATATCGTCGATCAAAACGATCAATACATTCGGCGCACCTTGCGGTGCTTTCACCTCAAAATACTCGGGCTTTTGCACATTACGCACATCCAGCTCGGTGTAGGTGGGCACCTTGGGAGGATGAATCGGCAACGCGGTACGGTCCATGCCGTCGCTGGTGCCAGCCATCGACACCGAACTGGCGAGCAAGGCCCCCGCTACCGACGCGGCCCTGGAATTGGAAGTCAGCATGAAATGCTCCTTTCGGTTAAATACTCGGTTTACTGCACACAAAATTGCGCTGGCCTTGCCTATTTCACGGGGTCTGGCAACTTGATCACCAGTGGGCCATTAAAGGCTTCCATGATCAGCGAGGCCGGCTGATCATGGCTGATCAGCTTGACCATGCCATTCATCGCCGGGGCGATATGGCGGAAATATTTCTTGTAACCGGCACACAGGTAATTCAGCCCTGCCTCGCCATCCGGCGTCGTCGCAAAACGGTTCTTCGGACATTCACCATGGCAGGCCGCGCGATAATCGCAACTGCGGCAATACGCCGGCAGGCTGGCCGATTTGGCCTGGCCAAACGCCTGCTGCTGCGGCGAATTGGCCATGGCCATCGGGTTGTCCTGCTGCAGATTGCCCAGCCGGTAATCGGGGTACATGAAGTGGTCGCATGAATAGACATCGCCGTTGTGCTCAACGATCAATGCCCGGCCACAATTCTCGGCAAACAGGCAGACGGTGGCCGGCAATTGCAGCCACGCCGCCAGCGCCCACTCAAAATTCATCACGTAGATGCTGCCCACGTCGTGGCGCACCCACTCATCAAAAATGGCGATCAGAAAATCACCATAGGCCTCCGGCGCCACCGTGTGTGGCGTGACGCTCAACGCCGAGCGGCTGAGACTGACGCGGCCGACTTTGGGCGGCTCGGCAAAGGTCAGGCCAAGCGACACGTCCTCGCTCGTCGGCGCACGCTCTACCACCGGGTTGAACTGGATGTGCGTCACTCCCTGCTGCTTGAGAAAGCGGTACACCGCCAGCGGCTGCTGTGCAACCGCCTGGCTCACCGTCACCAGCACGTTGAATTCCACCTGATAACGCTGTAGCAATTGCAGGCCGGCCATCACCGCGTCAAACGTCGGACGCCCCTGCTTGTCCACCCGGTAGGCATCGTGCAACTCGCGCGGGCCATCCAGGCTCAGGCCAACCATGAAACCGGCTTCGGCGAGAAACGCGCACCACTCATCGTCCAGCAGCACGCCATTGGTCTGCAGCGCGTTGCGGATGGTTTTGCCCCCAGCCAGCTGCTGCTGCCAGGCCCAGGCCTTTTTGTAGAAATCCAGGCCGCGCAACATCGGCTCGCCGCCCTGCCAGGTAAACAGCACTTCCGGGCTCGGTTCGTTGTCGATGTTCTGCTGGATATAGGCACGCAGCACTTCGTCGCTCATCGAAAAGCGCTCGCGCGGCGGGAATAGCGCCTCTTTCTCCAGATAGAAGCAATAGCTGCAATCGAGATTGCACACCGGGCCCACCGGCTTGGCCATCAGATGCACGCCTTGCACCACGGATGCAGAGTCTTGATTCATTAATCGTCCAGAAACCAATACAGTAGCGGCCCGCAGCCGGGCTGCGAGCCAATCATAGAGCGGGCTGCCGCCCGATCAAATCAGCAGCCCCAAGCGGGGCAAAGGGCTGCCTGGCAAGTCCAGCTCACGTTTTAGAAACGGTAACCGTAGTTCACCGCCATAAAGTACATCTTCGGATTGTTATAGCAGCCGGCCAAGATCGCCGGGCTTTGCGCGCAGGCGTTCTTGCTGTCGAGGTATTCGAACGATGCGCCGAGCGAGGCTTTGTTATCCAGTTGCTGTTGGATACCCACGCCAAACCGCCACGAATCCGCAGTCGGCATGGTCAGCGAAATCTGGTTGTTGTCCTTGTACATGCTGTTATCGAAAGCGATACCGGCATTCAGGCGCGTCGCCGGCTGCAACTGGTATTGCGCGCCCACGGCAAAGTGCCAGCTATCCTGCAACTGCAAAGGCGAGCTACCGCTGACATTGCCAGCATTGATATCCATATCGCTGAACTGGCTCCAGTCCTGCCAGCCGATATTGCCGAGCAGGCTGAGTTTGCTGTCGATACGCTGCACGCCGCTGAACATCAACTGCTGCGGCGCCGCTACGCCCAGCCCCACCGGTAAGGACCAGCTATTGCCGGTGATCGGCACGCTGCCAGTTTTATCCACGGCAAATTTGTAATCCACCTTGCTGGCATACGTCACACCCAGGCGGGTAGCCGACGCAGGTGCAAAGGTCGCGCCCAGGCGCAGATTGGTCGCCCAGTCGTGATCCTTCTGGCTGGATTCGCCACCACCAACAAAGTTGTCACGGGTCAGTTCAAAAATGCCGTAATTGATACCCAGACCCGCCCCCAGCGATAGCTGATCGTTGACGCGATAGCCGACTGCCGGCTGCAGCGTCAGGCCCATCATCGTCGCCTGCTTCACCAGCGTGCGCCCCGCCCAGTCCGAATCAAAATCCAGGCTCAGGCCAAAATTGCCATAAAAGCCCACGCCCAGTTTCAGATCGTTGCTCAGGCTGTGGCTATAGTAAGCACTGCCGCCCGGTAACCAGCCAACCACCGGGTCAGAGCCCTTGAGATTGGGGCGCTCCGGCGTATACGGCAAATCGCCGTACAGCATCTGCCCTGCCAGCAACATCTGGTTACCCGACAGTTGCGTCATACCCGCCGGATTGCTGACCACAGTGCTGGCATCCTGCGCCCGAGCAGCCACACCGGCGTTGGCCAGGCCAACGTCTTCGGTGCCGGTTTCATACAAATAGATACCGCCAGCGTAACTCTGAAAGGCCAGTGCCAGCACAGCCAGAGACATCAACAATTTGGGGGTGGATAGACGCATGATTTTCTCCTTGGAATGGCTGTCGTTTTAGCTCTGGTGGGCGTTACAGCACCGAATCAATTAAATCTAACGCTAGCAACAGGGTTAAATTTGATATTTCGCGCCAAATCTTCTACCTTCTGCCGCAGATCAAATAACAGGATGTCAGCAGCCATGTCAGGCAAGTGGGCTCGCAGTAGCGCATTATTAGCGGTAGACCAACTGATTGCCGATCTTGGCGGCAATGTCGAGGCGGCATTTGCCCATGCCGGCATCAGTGTTGCGGCGTTACAACAACCCGAGCTGCCGTTGCCGGCACAAGCAGTGGTTGAGCTGTTTGAATCGGCCGCCGAGCACTGCCGCTGCGACAGCTTCGGCCTGCAACTGGCCTGTCGGCAAACACTGGCGGTGATCGGCCCGCTGTGGCAACTGGCACAGTGCGCGCCGGATATCCGCACCCTGCTGCAACAACTGGAGCAGTTCTTTCAGCATGTCACCAGCGGCGCACAGGTCAGCCTGGAGCATGGCAGCTACGGCGTGGCCTTGTGTTACAGCCTGGCCAGTGGCGTCAACCCACGAGATCGGCACACCATCGAGCTTGGGCTAGGCCTGCTGTGCCGCGAAATCCGCCGCCATTGCGGCCCACGCTGGCACCCCAAGGCGGTGCAACTGCGCCACGCCCCCCCCCGGCGATCTGGATTGGCACCGGCAGATTTTCGGCACCAACCTGTTTTTCAATCAGGAGCGCAACGCCGTGCACTTTGATCAGGCCACCCTGCAACAGCCGCTGATCGACGGCAAGCAGCAATGCCAGCAATTGCTGCAGCAACTACAACAGCAAGCCCGACCCGACATCGCGCTGCAAACCGAAAAGCTGCTGCGCGACATGTTGCCGTTTTTCCGCTGCAGCCTGCCAGCGCTGGCGCAAGCACTGGGTTGCTCAACCCGCACGCTGCAGCGCGATCTGGCGGCAGCGGGCACCAACGTGCAGGATCTGCGCGATCAGGTGCGCGCCGATCTGGCGCTGAAATACCTGCAGCAGTCCGCTCTGCCGATTGTCGATATCGCCGAAATTCTCGGTTACACTTCGCAAAGTGCCTTCACCCGCTCCTTTCAGCGCTGGTATGGCATCAATCCCTTGCGGGCACGCAAACAGGCGCCCCCC
>JAXMFR010000013.1:0-67990 GCA_046347685.1 Chitinivorax sp. | reverse complement strand
CACGCGGCGGAAAAGTTAAATACGAGCAGAACCACATACGGCCAACAAAATCTCGCGTTCTGAATCAACATATTCTTCAATCCAATTCTTTGGATCACCCAAGTAGGTGTACCGAAGATTTGGATATGCAGATTGATAATCTCCGTGAAAGCGTTTAGTCAACCAAACATTTGCCTGCTTCATCGGCCATCGCATGGACATTTCTTGAATGGAGTTTCCAAGCTTCAATTCGGCATCCAGAATTTCTCGAATTGGGCCAGATATACGAGGCAGGATCTCAGTCAGATCGTAGGCGTAGACAGTCATAGAATTCAACGTTAAATACACGTCACTTTAAACAAAACAGGCCCACACAGGGCCTATTTTATTAGCACACAGCCTCGCGGCAGAAGCTTACTCCGGCAACACATTCCCCACCAGCTGCAAGTCAAAGCCAATCATGCTCGGCATCTTGCGCTCCGGCGCCATCACCATCATGCGCGTGACGTTCAGGTCACGCAGGATTTGCGCGCCGATGCCGTAGTTGCGCAGGTCCCACTTCTGCTTTGGCTGTTCCTTGTTTGGCAGCAGCTTGGCCAGCAGGTCTTCGGTGGTTTCCGGGCGGTGCAGCAGGATGATGACGCCCTTGCCGACTTCGCTGATTTTCTGCATGGCTTGCGACACGCCCCAGGAGTGGGTTTTATCCGAAGCGTCGAGCAAATCCATGATCGACACCGGCTCGTGCACCCGCACCAGCACTTCTTCGCCAGCCTTGATATCACCTTTCACCAGCGCCAGTTGCAGGCTGTTGGCGGTCAGGTCGCGGTAGACGATCAGATCGAATTCGCCGTGTGCGGTCTGCAGCTTGCGCTCGACCACGCGCTCGACCAGCTTTTCGTGCTGATGGCGATACTGGATCAGGTCGGCAATGGTGCCGATTTTCAGGTTGTGCTCTTCGGCAAACTTGAGCAGCTCCGGCAGGCGCGCCATGGTGCCGTCATCGTTCATGATTTCGCAGATCACCGAGGCCGGGGTCAGGCCAGCCAGGGTGCCCAGATCACAACCGGCTTCGGTGTGGCCGGCGCGCACCAGCACGCCGCCATCCTGCGCCTTGAGCGGGAAAATGTGGCCCGGCTGCACCAGGTCTTCGGCCTTGGCATGTTTGGCAACGGCCACGCGCACGGTGCGCGCACGGTCGGCGGCGGAGATGCCGGTGGAAACACCTTCGGCAGCTTCGATCGAAACGGTGAAGTTGGTGCCATAGGAGGTGCCGTTACGCGTCACCATCAGCGGCAGATCCAGCTGCTGGCAGCGTTCACGCGTCAGTGTCAGGCAGATCAGGCCACGGCCGTATTTGGCCATGAAGTTGATCGCTTCCGGAGTCACGTAGTCAGCGGCGATGATCAGGTCGCCTTCGTTTTCGCGATCTTCGTCGTCAACCAGAATCACCATCTTGCCGGCACGGATGTCGGCGATGATGTCCTGGATCGGGGAAATGGCTGGGTTGCTCATGGAAATCCTTGTCAGCTGTTGATGGCCGGCAGCAGTGGCAGATCGGTCACGCCGATATCAATGCCTGCCTGGCTCAGCATAGTTGTAATCTGCCCACGATGGTGGGTTTGGTGGTTAAACATCTGGGTGACCAGAACCCAGCGTGGATTGGTCTGGGTAAAGCCATACAGCTTGCTGGTCCAGGTCAGTGGCTGATCCAGCCACGCCTGATCGAGTGTTGCAGCCCAGGCAACGATATCGTCGTCGAGCTTGGCCCGCGCCTGCTGCATTTGCTCAAAATTGTCGTAGAGCGGCTCGCCAATCGGCGCGGTGGGATATTCGTGGCCGGTGAATCGCTGCAGCCAGGCACCATCGCCCCACAACAGGTGATTCAGGGTATTGTGAATCGAGCCGAAAAAGGCTGCGCGATCCTGTTTACGAGCGGCATCGTCCAGCTGCGCACAGGCGGCATACAGCTTCTGGTTCATCCAGCGATTGTATTCCGCCATCAGTTGCGGATAGTTGCCGCTGAACATCTCAGGCTCGTTCGCCCAGCATGCGCTCGACGTAACGCGCGATCAGGTCGACTTCCAGATTCACCGGGCTGCCGGCCTTGAGGTGTTTCAAGGTGGTTTGCTGGATGGTGTGCGGAATCAGGTTGATGCTGAATTTGACGCCATCAACGCGGTTGGTGGTGAGGCTGACGCCGTTGACGGTGATCGAGCCCTTGGCGGCAATATATTTGGCCAGCGCAGCCGGCGCGGCAATCACCAGCTCGAAACAGTCGTCGATCGGGTCGAACGACACCACTTCACCCACGCCATCCACATGGCCGGAAACCAGATGGCCGCCAAGGCGGTCAGCCAGGCGCAGCGCCTTTTCCAGGTTCACTTCCTTGCCCGGCTGATCCAGCCCCACGGTGCAATTCAGGGTTTCGCGCGAGACATCGACAACAAAGCTGTCGCCAGTCAGTTCGATTGCGGTCAGGCACACGCCGTTACAGGCGATGCTGTCACCCAGCTGAACGTCGGAGAAATCCAGGCCCGGCGCCTTGATGGTCAGGCGCACGTCGCCACCACGGGCTTCCAGATGCGAAATATGGCCGAGAGTCTGAATGATGCCGGTGAACATGTGCAGGTCTTCGCTATTTGAGGGAAAAACGCATTATAGCGTGCTCAGGAGCTTGGCTCATCCGTCACTTTACGGCCAACACGCAGTGACAAGGGCCAGCGGATGGTGCGTTTGTCGGCATCGCCCCAGGCCTGGCGCAAATCGGCGTCGATCAAGCTGCGCGGATCGTGGCCGTGCTGCTGCTGATACTGGCGCGTGGCCGACCAGGTGCCAAGATAACCCAGCAGTTGTGGCAGATCCCATTCCACGCTCAGCGCAAACTCGTGTTGCTCGGCCAGTGGCGCAAACGGCCAATCCAGGCTGGCATAGCCCTGCTCCAGCCAGGCGCGCTCCGGTGGCCAGAAGGGGCCAACGACGTCGTGGTAATAACGGGACAGAATCGCGTTGACGGCGGCATCGCCCTGCAACTGGCCATAACACCAGACGGCAATCACCCCATTTGGCTTGAGCAGCCGCTGCGCTTCGGCATAAAACGCCGGCAGATCGAACCAGTGCAGCGCCTGCGCCACCACCAGCAAATCCACCGAGGCATCCGGCAGACTGCTGCGCTCGGCCGGTTCGCAGCGGTAGTCGATATTTGCGGCAGGCATGGCCTGCGCCAGCTGCGCGGCACTGGCATCGCTGGCGATCACCTGCTCGAAATATTGCGCCAGCGCCACTGCTGCCTGGCCGTTGCCGGTGGCGACATCCAGCGCCAGTTGCCGTTGCGGGCAAAGACTGGTCAGCCACTCGAACAACTGCGGCGGATAGCCTGGCCGAAAGCGTGCGTAATCGCTGGCAGCGGCGGAAAAATGATCCTTGAAGCGGCTCATGCCGGGCGCAGGATCATGCGGATATCCTGGCCCACCATGCGCATGTCGCGCAGTTGCAATGCCTGCTTTTGCTGCATCGAAGTCAGTGCCGGCCAATCCACCAGCCCGCGAGCCTGATCGCCCATCAACACCGGTGCCTGGTACAGCAACAATTCATCGACCAGCCCGCGTTGCAGCCAGGCGCCCGCCAGACGCGCACCGGCTTCGACCATCACCTCGTTGTACTGACGCTGCGCCAGCACCGGCAGCAGTGCAGCCAGATCAACACTGCCGCGCTCGCTTGGCAATGCCAGCACTTCGGCACCGCGCTCGCGTAGCGCATCGGCACGGCTCATGTCGGCCTCTCCACATACCACCAGCGTGCCGGGCGCAATGATGCGCGCGCCAGACGGCACGCGCAGCCGCGAATCGATCACGATACGCTGCGGCTGGCGCGGGCTTTCAACATACCGCACATTCATTTCCGGATCATCGGCCAACACCGTACCGATGCCAGTGAGCATGGCGCAACTACGCGCACGCCAGCGGTGCACATCGGTGCGCGCGGCTTCGCCGGTAATCCATTTCGATTCGCCATTCAGCAAAGCGGTTTTGCCATCCAGGCTGGATGCCAGTTTCAGACGCAGCCACGGGCGGCCGCGCTCCATGCGCGAGACAAAGCCGATGTTCAGCTCACGCGCTTCGGCAGCCATCAGACCGGATGAGGTTTCCACCCCCTGCTCGGCCAGCAGCGCCAGCCCCTTGCCCGCCACCAGTGGATTCGGATCAACCATCGCCGCCACCACGCGCTTGATGCCGGCCTGCAGCAAGGCATTGGCACACGGCGGAGTGCGACCAAAATGGCTGCAAGGTTCGAGCGTCACATAGGCGGTCGCCCCCGAGGTTTCGCGGCCCGCGGACTGGCAAGCCTTGAGCGCCTGCACTTCGGCATGATCCTGACCTGCCGGCTGGGTGAAACCTTCCCCCAGAACCTGGCCATCACGCGCGATAACGCAGCCGACACGTGGATTAGGCATGGTGCTGTGAAGCCCTTGGTGCGCCAGCTGCAAGGCCCGCGCCATCATCTGCTGATCGAAAACGGTATACATGCACATTGCCCGCAAATTGAGTAGCGGACCATTTTAGCGGGGAATTATTACGATGTACGGAACTTGCGCTGGAGCTACAACTCTAATAACTTGCCATTTGCATATACTCCAGTGTTATGATTTTGTTTCAAATGAACAATTCAGCCAGCAACAAATTCCGCCTCGATGCCTATGCCGCCCTCGCCGCGCGCCTGGAAGTCGAGGCTTCGGAGCAACCATTGCGCTATCACGCCAAAGTGATGGCGCTGGCGGCGCTCGGGCCACTGTTGTTATTGCTGTTGCTGTCGGCACTGTTTGCCGGGCTGTTCTGGCTGGCGCAACTGGCAGGCATTGCCGAATACCCTGGCGGCGCGATCTGGCAATGGCTGCTGCCGTTGGGCTTGAGCCTGTATCTGGCGCACCTGTTGTTGTGGGTGGAAAACACCCCGGTAGCAGGGATTGCGCTGACCGAGCAGGATGTGCCGGAACTATTCCGGCTGATCAAGAAAATCCGCCGCAAACTGAAAATCCGCAGCCCGCTGCAACAAGTGCTGCTCACTGACCAGTTTCAGGCCAACCTGGTATGCCAGCCAATCTATGGCCCGTTCGGGCCGCAGCGTTATGCCCTGCAGATTGGCCTGCCGCTGTTGCAGGGGCTGTCAACCAAACAGCTGGCAGCAGTGCTGGCGCATGAGCTGGGGCACATGGTGCATGGCCATCGCCTCAGCGCCAACTGGATTTTCTTCCTGCGCCAGGCATGGGAACAAATCCACCGCAGCCTGCAAAGTGGCCATCCGTGGGCCAAGCAATGGCTGGCGGTATTTGTTGCCCGTTACGAGCCCTACTTCAGCGCCTATACGCGGGCTCTGGCGCGACAGCAGGAGTTTCTCGCCGATCAGGCATCGGTGCGCGTGGCCGGCAAGGAAGACGCCGCCGATGCGCTGGTGTCACTGCAACTGAAAGCACGCTTCCTGCAGCAACACTTCTGGCCACGCCTGATGCAACAGGCCATCGAACGCCCCGCCCCGGACGCGGCGCCCTACAGCCAGATGCGGCTGGCGCTGTCGCTGGGGTTTGCCGAAGCTCCTGGCGAACAGTGGCTGGAACAAGCACTGGCGGAAAACAATCACAGTAGCGAAAGCCACCCATCATTGCGCGAACGACTGGAGCAACTGGGCTGCTTTCCGCGCCTGCCCAGGCCTTTCCGTCTCAGTGCGGCGCAAGTACTGCTTGGCCCGGAGCTGACGCGTCTGAGCCAGCAACTGGATCAGGCCTGGCTCCGACAGATTCGCCCGGAATGGCAACAGCGCCACCAGCAGATTCGTGACGCACAGCAACAGTTACAGCAACTGGAACAGCAATTGCAAAGCGGCCGCATCAGCCTGGATGATGCGTTCCGCCGCGCCCGGCTGACCGAAGAACTGGGCGATGCAGCCGCCGCCTGCGAGCAATATCGGCAAATTGTCGCGCAACATCCGGAACACGCCCCCAGCTGTTTTGCCGCCGGCCGCCTGCTACTGGCGGCGGGAGACACTGCTGGTCTGGCGCTACTGGAAAACGCGATGCGTTACGACAACAAGGCCATCATTCCCTGCTGCCGGCTGGCGTACGATTTTCTGCAACAACACAATCGCAGCGCCGAGGCCGAGAGTTATTACCAGATTGCCTGCGAGCGTGCGGCACTGGAAGATCGGGCACTGGCGGAACGGATTTCGGTGAATGTCGGCGACACCCTGATCGCCCACGACCTGCGCCCGGCGCAGCTGGCGCACCTGCAAGCGCAGCTGTCGCACCACCCCGATATCCGTCGTGCCTGGCTGACCCGCAAACAAGTGCAGCACTTTGCCGATCGTTCCCTGTATGTGTTGCTGGTCGAGCGCAAGCGCTGGCCCTTGCGCAGCAGCGCCGACGATAAACGTTTTGCCCGACAGCTGGTGGACACACTGGAAATGCCCGGCCAGAGTTTTGTGCAGGTACTGGACAAACGCAGCCTGGAGCTGAAAAAACGCGCACGGCAACTCGGCAATGCGGCGATTTATCCGGCGAGCAACAGCAGGCTTGCTTGATTTCAACTCAAGCAGCCGACGACTTTCACCCTTGCTATCATCTGCCGCATGAATCCATTTTCTGATCGGCAGTTCCAGCTGGCATGGCTGGCAGGCCCCATCACCTGGCTGGCACTCTGGCCCTGGCTGGCGCCAGCGCATTTCAATCCGCACTGGCCATTGCAACACCCGCTGCCACTGCTGCTGGCGGTGCTGGTATATCCACCGCTGGAAGAAATCCTGTTTCGTGGCTGGCTGCAGCACAGCTTGCAGCAACGCCTGCCACACGGCGCCAACTGGGCCATCAGCCCGGCCAATCTGATTGCCAGCCTGTTATTTGCGGCGGCGCACCTGTGGCGCCATAACCTTTTGCTGGCGCTGGCGGTGCTACTGCCATCGCTGGTATTCGGCTATTTCTACCAACGCCACCGGGGCCTGCTCAGCCCCATCCTGCTGCATGGCTGGTATAACCTGGGATTTGTTTACTGCTTTACTGCGGGAAATTGACAAGGCCGCCGGAACGGCGGCCCTGAACCAGCGGCATCAGGCCGATGCGTCGCTGCGGCCGCCACGCTGGGAGCGTGCGGCATTCACTTCGGTAGCGCGCACCTGGGCAACAAACTTGTCCAGCACGCCATTGATGAACTTGTGGCCTTCATTGCCGCCGAATGTCTTCGACAGTTCGATGGCTTCGTTGATGATCACGGGGTAAGGTGTTTCCGGCATATGCACCAGTTCAAACGCGGCCACCAGCAACACGCCACGCTCTACCGGGCTGACTTCATCCCAGCCGCGATCCAGATAGGGTTCCAGCGCTGGCTTCAGCGTATCCACATGTTTGATCGCGCCATACAGCGTGGTGCGCAACAGGGAGATATCACACTTGGTGAAACCCTGGTTTTCCGCCAGATTCTGCTCGATGCGCGCAGGCGTATCCTGCGCCATCTGCCATTGGTACAGCCCCTGTACCGCAAATTCGCGGGCTTTGCGTCGTGCGCTTTTCATTATTTGAGTTTTTCCAGCAGGTTGATCATTTCCACCACGCAATCAGCGGCTTCTGCGCCTTTAACCTGCATGCGCACCAGCGCCTGATCATCGTTTTCAGTGGTCAGGATGGCATTGGCGATCGGTACGCCGGTTTCCAGTTGCACGGCAGTAATGCCGCCGGCCGATTCGTTGGAAACCACTTCAAAATGGTAGGTTTCGCCACGGATGATGGCGCCCAGCGCCACCAGACCATCAAACTTGCCACTTTCGGCCATGCGCTGCAAAGTCAGCGGCACTTCCAGTGCACCCGGCACGGTGGCAATCAGCATATCCTTGCTGGCTACGCCGAGCGCGCTCAGGCGGGCGGTACAGGCAGCCAGCAGGCCTTCGCACACGTCGGTATTGAAACGACTCATGACGATGCCGATACGCAGGCCATTGCCGGTCAGATTGGGTTCAAATTCAAGAATGTCGTCGTAGCGTGCCATGTTTTTTCCGAATACCTTGATCAACAAAGTAAAACCGGCCATTTTACACGTTCTGGCTGTTTGTTGCGACCGCCAAAACAGCGTAACGGAAATTCATCCGTATAATCGACACCATTGCCGCCAACATCCGCCCCATGCCTGCCGATCGTTTCAAACTTGCTCTGTCGCTGCTGGTCACCTATCTGGTCTGGGGCTCCACCTATCTCGCTATTCGCATCGGCGTGGAATCCTTTCCGCCGCTGATGCTGGCGGCGCTACGTTTCCTGCTGGCCGGCGGCAGCATGTATCTGTGGCTGAGGCTGCGTGGCGTCGCCAGCCCGAGCCGCATTCAGTGGCGCAACGCAGCGCTGATTGGCGGCATGATGCTGACCATTGCCAACGGCTCGGTTACTTATGCCGAAAAAACCGTCTCGTCCGGTGTCGCCGCGCTGGTGGTGGGGCTGGTGCCCTTGCTGACCGTGCTCGCAGCCTGGATCTGGGGTGCGCGCCCCAGCCGCCGCGAATGGTTGGGGATCAGCATCGGCCTGCTGGGCGTCGTCTGGCTGAGCACCGGGCAGCAACTGCGCGCCAGCCCGCAAGGTGCGGTACTGCTGGTATTGGCTTCGCTGTCGTGGGCGTTTGCCTCGGTCTGGATGCGCCGCCTGGAGATGCCCGCAGGGCCGATGTCGGTGGCGACACAAATGTTGCTGGCGGGTGGACAACTGACGCTACTTAGCCTGCTGCACGGCGAGCAGTTGCAGCAGATGCCAGATAGCGCAGCGTGGGCCGCCCTGCTGTATCTGGTGGTGTTCGGTTCGATTCTCGCCTACAGCGCATTCTTTTACCTGTTGAACACCGTGCGCCCGGCGCTGGCCAGCAGCTATGCCTACGTCAATCCGCCGATTGCCGTGTTGCTGGGGTGGGCGTTTGCCGGGGAATCGCTCGGCATCAACGAGCTATTGGCAATGCCGCTGATCTGCCTGGCGGTGTTATTCGTTGCCAACAACAGGGGCAAGGTATAATTGCGCCATTCTTGGAGACCGCTCATGTTTGAACACGCCCCACAACACCTGTTAACCGTACGCGACCTGCTGCGTTTCGCCGTCAGCCGCTTTGAAGAGGCGAGCCTGTTTTATGGCCACGGCACGCAAAACGCCTATGACGAAGCGGCCTACCTGATCCTGCATACGCTCAAGTTGCCGGTTGATCGTCTTGAACCTTTTCTCGATGCCCGCCTGTTGCCGCAGGAAATTCAGGCTGTCGTCGAAATATTGCGCAGCCGTGTGGAAACACGCAAACCGGCAGCGTATCTGACCAACGAAGCCTGGCTGGGCGAATATCGTTTTTACGTGGACGAGCGGGTAATCGTGCCGCGCTCGTTCATTTCGGAACTGCTGCGCGAACAACTGCAACCGTGGGTGGAATATCCGGAACTGGTACACACCGCGCTCGATATGTGCACCGGCTCCGGCTGCCTGGCGATCCTGATGGCGGAGGCCTTCCCCGATGCCAGCGTGGATGCTGTCGATCTGTCTCCCGAGGCGCTGGAAGTTGCACAGCGCAACGTTGACGATTACGGCTTGCAAGATCGCATCGAGCTGATCCAGTCAGACCTGTATACGCAGCTGGCGGGTCGGCAATATGACCTGATTATCAGCAACCCGCCGTACGTCAACGCACCGTCAATGCAAGAACTGCCGCCGGAATACCTGGCGGAACCAGAGCTGGCGCTGGCATCGGGCGATGACGGGCTGGACGCGGTGCGTGAAATCATTGCTGCTGCACCGCGTTTCCTCACCCCGCACGGTCTGTTGATTGTTGAAATCGGCCATAACCGCGAGGAACTGGAAGCCGCCTTCCCCGAACTGCCGTTTACCTGGCTGGAAACCAGCGGTGGCGACGGTTTTGTGTTCATGCTGCAGATGGAACAACTGGTCGGCTAAGCAGAAGCTGTAAACGCGCACAAAAAAAGCAGCAGGCCTAAGCCTGCTGCTTTTTTATTCGCGTCACGCCGCGGCTTATGCGGTGGTTTCAGGTACAAGTGGTGCGCCGTTTTCCATCGACTCGGCACTGGTGCCCAAGGTAAAGAAGAAGGTTGCGCCCTTGCCCGGCTCAGCCTCGGCCCAGATTTCACCACGGTGACGGTGGATAATACGCTGCGCCGTCGCCAGCCCCACCCCGACGCCTTCAAACTCATGCACCGTGTGCAGACGCTGGAAGGCGCCAAACAGCTTGCCGGCAAGCGACATATCGAATCCGGCGCCGTTGTCACGAATGAAATAAACCGGATTGCCGGCACTATCCTTCACCCCAAATTCAATGCACGGGCTATCTGTTTTGGCGGTGAACTTCCAGGCATTGGAAATCAGGTTGTACACAGCAGAACGCAGCAATTTGCCATCGGCGTGCACAAACACATCCGGCGCAACAATCACTTTGACATTGCGCTCTGGCTCGTTAAGCCGCAGCTCTTCGAGGATAGTCTGCACCAGCAGAGACAGACTGAGGATCTCGCAATGCATCTCGCTGCGCGCCAGGCGTGCCAGATTCAGCAGCGTGTCGATCAGCTCGCCCATGCGCTGCGTGGCACGGCGCATGCGGTTGATGTAGTCACGCCCTTGCTCGTCGAGCTTGTCGGCGTAATCCTCAATCAGCGCCTGACCAAATCCGTCCACGGTACGTAGCGGTGCGCGCAAGTCATGCGACACGGAGTAACTGAAAGCCTGTAGTTCATTGTTGGCCGATGCCAGCTCCGCGGTGCGTGCCTGCACCAGATCCTCCAGGTGGCTGCGATAGTGGATCAGTTCCTCTTCCACTTTCTTGCGGCTGGTGACATCGATGAAATAGCCCTGCAGGTAACGCTCGCCACCTTTGCCCTGCAATACCGAAGCCAGCATCGAAACCCAGACACTGCGGCCATCGGCAGCCAGCAGCTTGCATTCAAACTCGCGCTCGGTCTGATCGGGCTGGCTATCGCCGAAAATCTGGTAGGCGAGATGGCGGTATTCTGGGTGCAGATAACTGGTGAGAAAGCCTTCCTGATACCACATCGACAAAGGATAGCCGAGCAGGGTTTCCGCCTGCGGGCCAACATAGCTGAAGCGCCAGGTGCCGGCCTGCGCTTCCCACGGAATCACGCGGGTGGATTCAACCAGGCGCCGATAGCGTTCTTCGCTGACACGCAACTGGTTTTCTACCTGCTTGCGCACGGCAATATCACTTTCCAGCGCGCGATTCTTGTTTTCCAGCTCGCCAAACAGGGTTTGCAACGACTGCCGCGTGGTTTCCAGACTACGGCCGAGCGCCCCCATTTCATCGCGCGCCTCCCAGACGAAGGGCTGATCCAGTTCGCGCAAGGCCAGTCGCTGCGAATCCTGAATCAAACGCAACAAGGGCCGCACGATACGTGCCTGCATCAGCACCACGATCAGCGCCAGGCTGACCAGCAACTGCCCGGCCAGGGTCAACAGCAATTTGTTGCGGTCATTGGCCAGCATCGCTTCCAGCATGCCGCTGTCCATTTCCACCATCACCTGACCGATTTCACTGCCCTGATACACCACCGTTTTACGTTGCTGAAATAACTGGCCGCGACGGCGCTCGGGCCGTTCCGCCTGCAGAAAAACGCCCAGTGCCGGGTCAGTTACCATCACCCGCACCACCCGGTCGTCATCCATAATCGAATTCAGCAGCGGCATGCCTGCGTCGGCGCTGAGATTCCACAAAGGCTCCTGCATCCCCAATACGAGAATATCCGTGAGGCGTACATGATCTTTTTTCAGCTGCTCGGTCAAAGCATTACGCTGTCCTTGCAGGGTAAAAAAGCCGATGATTGCCGATGGAATCAGCAAGCCAACAATTACCGCCAGTACGATCGCACGCCGTACTGTCATATTCATAGAGTTCTCCTTGGCTGCATGGATAGCACGCCCCGCCTCAATTTAAGCCCGTTTTCAACGCTTTGACAAATACCCGCTGACGCATACCCTGGCGCGTTCACCGATCTGCTGCAATTGTGGCTGCAAATGCCGCCATTCCTTGTCCTGCAAAAACCTGATGCACTGCTCGATCTCTGCAGCGCACGCTGCCAGACGCAACGCACCGATACTAGCGGCGCCCCCTTTGAGCCGATGCGCCAACTGCAACGCGTCATCATCGCTGACATCGGAACTTGCCAGGTTTACCCATAATGGCGGCGCCGTCTGCAGAAACACTTGCATCACCTGAGCCAGCAATTCGGCGTCTCCTCCCACCGCATCCAGCGCAGCGGCCACATCCAGATCGGTCTCGCTCACAAGCCAACACTCCTGGGGATCGTGTTCGCATTATAGGCAAGATGTTGGTCTTTCATTGAAGTCAAGCCTGGCTCAACACAAATCATTTCAAATCGAAAAAACTGTTCACACCTTGATTTGGGGCAAATAGCCGACACCATTGGATTGCTATGCTTATTTCATACAGAACAAATATCTACGGGAAAAACCCGATGGTGGGCAGTAGCGTTTGCCCATAGGCTGCTCGTAGCCCAAGCATGGCATCGAGCGGGACTAGCTCTGCTCTCCCCCCGACGCAACAGAATAAAAAAAATGCAACAAAGCCCTGCTAATTTCGCCGCTTTGTTTTCGCGATTGCACACATATACACGTAAAAGCGAACATGGCGGCAGACAGTGATGCTTTTTACAAAGGAGACAACAATGACACAAAAAATTGCATTGGTAACCGGCGGTATGGGTGGCATCGGCACCGCGATCTGCAAACGGCTGGCGCAAGCCGGGCACCGGGTGGTAACCACTTACTCAACACCAGGCAAACACGCGGACTGGCAAGGCAAAATGCGCGAACTGGGCTTTGATATCGCAGCCTACCAGTGTGATGTGAGCGATTTTGCTTCGTGTGCAGCCATGGTGCAGCAGGTGCGAAAGGATCTTGGCCCCGTTTCCATTCTGGTCAACAACGCCGGTATTACCCGCGATGGCCGCATGCAAAAGATGGAAAAATCCGCATGGGATGATGTGTTGCGTACCAATCTGGACAGCGTATTCAATGTCACCCGCCAGGTGTTGGACGATATGTGCGAAGCCAACTGGGGGCGAGTGATCAGCATCTCGTCCATTAATGGGCAGAAAGGACAGTTCGGCCAGACCAATTACTCCGCCGCAAAAGCAGGCGTGCACGGTTTCAGCATGGCTCTGGCGCAGGAAGTCGCCAAAAAAGGCATCACGGTGAATACCGTTTCTCCCGGTTATATCGGAACGGAAATGGTGATGGCGGTAAAAGAGGAAGTACGCAACCAGATCATTGCCGGCATTCCGCTGGGCAGGCTGGGCAAGCCGGAGGAGATTGCGGCACTGGTGGCCTTCATTGCCTCCGATGATGCGGGCTTCATGACCGGAGCCAATATTGCCATGAACGGCGGCCAGCATATGTGTTAAATGCCGTTGGTGTTCAGCCCTAAAACAAAAACGCACCCGAAAGGTGCGTTTTTGTTTGCCAGCCCGGTGCACGCACCGGGCAAAGCAGCATCAGGCCAGTTTGCTGAACAGCTGCATGAAGGTCATCATTTCCGGCAGATTGGAAATCTTGATCTTGCCCATCATGAAAGCCATTTCCGGACGCAGTTTACCCAGTTCGATGTCCATGAAATCTGCCGCAGTAGCACTAACTGCACATTTGGCTTCACCATTCAGGCCAGATTCGACAGTACAGGCACCGCCTTCAACTTTAACGGTGTACTGACCGCCATCTTCACCCGACAGATCGAAGTGGAACACGCTGTTTTTATCAGCAGCTTCAGCGGCTTTCAGACGAGCCGGCATACCGGCGAACAATTCAGCAACATTTTGCGGCAGCGACATGGATATATCCCCTACTTGAGTATTAACGCTCCCGTGGCTGGCAATTCGGTGACCACGGAAACTGATCAAAAGCCGGGTGATTTGCCCAGCCGAAATTCAAACAAGTGTTTGATTGACGGCAAGCATAAAAAAAATTTACTGCTTCCGCAAGCACTTTATCAGCATCCCGTCGTCAGAACTTAACGGCGTTTGGCGCGCTTATTGCTTTGCTTTTTTCAACACGCATCCGTGCCGACCGCATGCAACCCGCTGCAGCATCACGCAGCCCGCGCGGCACGGTATAATCCGCCACATCGGGTGTTCCAATCCACCCCCTTGGAGTAGCAATGAAACTCGCCATCGCGCAATTCAACCCCACTGTCGGCGATCTGGCCGGCAATGCCGACAAGATTATCGAATACATCCACCGCGCCCGTGAACAGGGTGCGGATCTGCTGTTGACCCCGGAGTTTTCACTGTGCGGTTATCCGCCGGAAGACCTGTTGCTACGCCCAGCGTTTTACGTCGATTGCGCCAGCCAGGTGATCCGCATTGCTGCAGAAACGCACGGCATTGCCGTACTGGTCAGCTATCCGCTTCAGGAGCGTGGCAAACGCTACAACGCAGCATCCATCGTACGCAATGGCAAAATCATTGCCACTTACCGCAAGATTTCATTGCCCAACAACGAAGTATTCGACGAAAAACGTTATTTCGAACCGGGTAGCCACGCCTGCGTGGTCGAAATTGCCGGCCTCAAGGTTGGCATCGCAATCTGCGAAGACGTATGGCAGCCACAGGCAGCGATGCTGGCCAAACACGCCGGCGCAGAATTGCTGGTGGTGCCAAACGCCTCGCCGTTCCACATCGACAAACAAAAGCGCCGAGTTGGCGTGATTCGCCAGCGGGTGCAAGAAACCGGACTGCCAATTGCCTATTGCAACCTTACCGGCGGGCAGGATGAACTGGTCTTTGACGGCGGTTCGTTCCTGATGAACGCCAATGGCGAAATCGCCGCCGAATTGCCGCATTTTGAAGACGCATTGAGCTTGCACGAATTCCAGCAAGGAAGCTGGCAAACGGCCGCCACCCAAGCGCCGATGGGCGTGGAACAAGCGGTTTACCAGGCGCTGTGTGTTGGCGTACGCGATTATGTCGCCAAAAACGGCTTCAAGGGCGTATTGCTGGGACTGTCGGGAGGTATCGATTCTGCGCTGACATTGGCAATTGCCGTTGACGCACTGGGCGCCGACCGGGTGCATGCAGTCATGATGCCTTCGCAATACACTGCTGACATCAGCGTCAACGATTCGCGCGAAATGATCAATATTCTCGGCTGTCACTACAGCGAAATTCCGATCAAGCCGGTTTTCGACAGTTTTCTGCAATCGCTGTCTGGCGAGTTTGCCGGGCTGCCGGTCGATACCACCGAGGAAAACATTCAGGCGCGGGTGCGCGGCACGCTGCTGATGGCAATGTCCAACAAAAGCGGCCGCGTGGTGTTGACCACCGGCAACAAGTCAGAGATGACGGTTGGTTACGCCACACTCTATGGCGACATGGCTGGCGGCTTTGCCGTGCTCAAGGACGTGGCGAAAACGCTGGTGTATCGCCTGTCGAACTACCGCAATTCGGTTGGCAGAGTCATTCCGGAACGCATCATCACCCGCCCGCCGTCAGCCGAACTGCGCCCCGACCAAACCGATCAGGATTCGCTGCCACCTTACGATGTGCTGGACGCAATCATGATGGCCTACGTCGAGGAAAACAAATCGGTCGCAGAAATCATTCAGGCGGGCTTTGCCGAGGCTGATGTCAAGCGTGTGGTCAAGCTGATCAAAATCAACGAATACAAGCGACGTCAGGCACCAGTGGGCGTTCGCATCACCCCACGCGGTTTCGGTAAGGACTGGCGTTATCCGATTACCAGTAAATATCCGAACGGACTATAGTCATCGCAAATCCGCGCTGTGGTTTGCGGCGCGGGCACAAGCAGCTATACTCCGGCGGTTGAAAATGTGTTTCAGGGGAACCGGCCATGAAAAAAATCGAAGCAGTCATCAAGCCTTTCAAACTCGACGAAGTGCGCGAGGCCTTGTCGGAAATCGGCGTTACCGGTCTGACCGTCACTGAAGTCAAGGGTTTTGGCCGTCAGAAGGGGCATACCGAGCTGTATCGCGGCGCAGAATACGTGGTGGACTTTCTGCCCAAGGTGAAGCTTGAGCTGGTTGTTACCGAAGCACAGGTAGAACCGGCCATCGAAGCGATTATCAAGGCAGCCCGCACCGGCAAGATCGGTGATGGCAAGATTTTCGTATCGGCTGTCGAGCAGGTTGTACGCATTCGTACCGGTGAAACCGACGAGCAAGCTGTGTGAGCCCTGCGACAAGCAACAAAAAAAGCGAGCCGAGTGCTCGCTTTTTTTGTGCTCGAGAAATCGTTCGCGCATCAGCGCGATAGCAGCACCAACAACCAAACCCCGACAATATTACAGAGACTAACGAATTGTGCTGCGCTGCCCATATCCTTGGCACGTTTGGCCAATTGATGCCGAGCCAGGGAGGTGTGATCCACCGCGGCCTCTATCGCCGAGTTTAACAACTCAACCATCAGCGACAACAGGTGACAAACCACCACCAGCGCACGCCCCCATCCCGGCAATGGCAAGCAGATTGCCAAAGTAATACCGGCCAATGCCAGCAACAGCAATTGCCTGAAAGCAGCCTCACAGCGCCAGGCTTCGGCAAGGCCAGAAAAAGAATAGCCGGTTGCGTTGAGAATCCGGCGAACGCCGGTTTTACCCTTATAGGGACTTTCCTGCACAGTTTGCTGCGACTGATTCACGCTTCTTGTTCCACATCGAATTTAGAAATATGGCAGCCTAACGCTGCTCTATTACACCCAGATTGCCAATCGCGCTTTAACTGTTTTCCAGTACCGGCACCGCTTCAGCCTCGCCTTCCAGCCGCACATGCTCGATTTCCTCGAAGCGCCGCGAGATTTTCTGGCTGGTAATCTGCACGTCCTCTGCGTCCTGATGCGCCAGGCGGATATGGTCAGCGAGTTTTTTCATGCGCTGATCGAAGCGGTTGAATTCCTTGCCCAGCTTCGACAACGCATCCTTGATGATATGCACCTGGCGCCGCGTTTCGATATCCTTGATCACCGCCCGTGCAGTGTTCAATACAGCCATCATCGTCGTTGGCGAGACAATCCAGACACGCCGTTGCAGCGCATGTTGTACCAGCTCCGGGTGGTAGGCATGAATTTCGGCAAACACCGCCTCGGCAGGAATGAACATCACCGCACCGTCGGAAGTCTCACCGGAAATGATGTACTTATCGGCAATGGCATCGATGTGCTTTTTTACATCCTGCCGGAACAGCTTTTCGGCCGCAGCACGATCTGCATCCCCCAGCTCCGAAGCATACATCTTGTGATAATTTTCCAGCGGAAACTTCGAATCGATGGCCACCTGGCCAGTTGGCTCGGGCAGCTTCAGCAGGCAATCGACACGAGTGCCGTTGGACAAGGTTTGCTGCAACTGGAAGAACTGCGCCGGCAACACATTGCTCACCAACGCCTCCAGCTGCACTTCACCATAGGCGCCGCGCGAACGTTTATCCCCGAGCAACTCCTGCAGACTCACGACGTTGCTGGCGAGGCCATCAATCTTCTTCTGCGCTTCATCAATCACCGCCAGACGCGCCATCACGTTGGCAAAGGTTTCATTGGTCTTCTTGAAACCCTCATCCAGCCGCTCACTGACCTTGCCACTGATCTGCTCCAGGCGAGCATCGACCACCATGGTCAATTGCTCAACACTTTTGCCGATCTGCTCGCTGCTGGCTTTCAAGGCGCCCTGCACCGTATCCAGCTGCAACTTGCCCTGCTCGGCCAGGTTTTGCAGCAGCTTGGTCAGCAATTCTTCACGCAGCCCATCCAGGCGCGACTGCATGTTGATCGACAACTCACCCAACTGCTTCAGCAATTGTTCACGGTTGGCCGCCAGTTGCTCGTTCTGCGCAGTCTGCAGCGAGTGCATCTGCTGGCGTGCCAATTGCAGCTCGTTGACCACCACCGAACGCAGCCGTTCGAATGATTCGTTCATCGCCGTACGCAAACGCTCGCCATTATCGGCATCGGTGCGGGCCACGCGTTCGGCAAAATCTGCCAGAGCCTCATGCATGTCGCCCAGCATGGCGCGATGTTTTTCTTCCAGCGATTGGGCTATTCCCACTGCCAGCGACTCCTGCGACGCCGTCAGCTGGCCGAGCTTCCACACCACCACGCCTGAGCCGAGCACAATAAATATGGTGGCAATTCCAAACAGAATTTCGATCATGCGGCATCTCCGGTGTCAGTCATGTGGCGGCATTCACGCCCTGTGGCAGCTATATTGCAGGAGAAAGGATGTCTCCGGCGAGCGTGCAGTATACCTTAGCCAAACTCGGCTGGAGCAGGCAGGCAAAGGCGTAGCGCGATGCTTGCGTACGTTGCTGCCGCACACATCCCGAGAAGCGATTGCCGCAGCCATACCAATGACATAAGATTGCAACAAAAAAGCTGTCTTAATCGCCACTTACAGTCTACTCAGCAGAGAGCCGGATCCATGTTCATACCCCCACGCCAATATTTAACGATTTTACTGTTGTCGCTAATCAGCGCAGGCAGTTGGGCGGTGGGTCTGGAAGACATGAAACTGGCTGCCAATTGGGAATGCAAGGTCATAACCGAGCAGGATGACATCTGGCTGAAAACCTATTTCAAGGGTCAGCCCCAATTCGATTACCGCATTGGCGCAGGCGGCTCGATTGCCGAAATGCGCAGCCTGAAAGGCAAAAAACCACAGGCTTTGTTGGCACTCAGCCCCTATGGCCGCCTTGCCGATCAACAAGTGCAGTGGACGGCGATAGCGGAAAAACTCAGTCGCAAGCTCCCCAATGTGCCAGCCAACGGCTGGCAGTATCAGGTGGCACAAGGCGTGGCATATGACAATTTATATGTGCCCACGGTTGCCGTACTGGTCAAATCCAGCGGTTGCCAGGTGGATGTCTTTTCCATTCCCAAAGAGCAGTATCGCCCTGAACAACGCGCGCAGTGGCAAGGCAGTTTCCCGAACCTGACCAGTTTCCGGATTGTTGGTGCGGGGGCGCTGGCCCTGCGGCAAGTGGTGCGCATCAGCGGCGCAAGAGTCGAAGGTAAGCCCACCGCACTCACCAATCTGCGGCTGCAAACCAGTCTGCCGCTTGCAAAAAACCTGTTTAACACGCTGGGACTCGGGCTGGATGCCGAGCAACAGCCCCGTCGCAGCTTTAGCATAGGCAGCAACCTGCCAGCCTTTGCCGACTGGAAGCAGGACAAGAGCGATCCGCTGCTACTTGCCTACGATGGCAAAGGCCTGGCCGACAAAACCGGCCTGCTGGTCGGTAGCAGCAGCCAAGCCCCATGTCGCCAGACAGAGAACAGCTGCGAGGATTTTGGCGAACAACGACTGAACCTGTTCGAAGCCAGCAACTCTCTCAACTTGCTGCCCAGCACGCTGCTGCCTAGCGTCACGCCAGGTGACATGCTGGATCAAACCATGCTGCTCTACCCGCACTACGGTCTACAAACCCTGTCGCGCCCGGACTTGAACTGGCTAATGGCACAAATACCCCGCCCCCGGCTGATTCCGGTGGCGCAGCAAAAAGCCGCAGGGTTAAGCATCGTAGCGGCCAAGCTGGCGTTTTTTGAAGACACACCCGGCATGCGCAGCAACCATCTGGCACGCGCACTGAATCTGAACAACCTCCCGCAGCAATTGACACAATCCAGCCCAGCCGATACAGAGGGCGGTACAACCTATTACCGCGTCAGTGTTGTTTCCAGCAGCCAGTTGCTGGATATTGCTGATGCCGGCCTGGATGATGGCACCCCCTCCCTGCAATCACCATTTCGCGCCAATGCAGCACGCCACCAGCGCTGGAGCCTGAACCGCGATGTCAGCGGTAATTTCAGCATTGGCAACCAGTTTTCCGGCAAATGTCTGGAAGCCGAAGACAGCAGCAAAAAACCCGGTATTCAGGTACAACAGTTCAGTTGCCACAACGGCAGCAGCCAGAAATGGACCCTACGGCCGTTGATTACCGGCCAATGGGAGATCATGGCCACCAGCAGCAACCTCTGCCTGGACGCCGCTGGCGGCAGTCGCGAAGCTGGCGCGGCAATGCAGCTATGGCCCTGCAATGGGCGTGATCAGCAGAAATGGGTGATCGACGAGGTGGACAACAAAGGCAAGCCTACCGGACGACGCTTTCACCCATTCAGTGAGGGCGCATTCAGCGGCCCGCGCCTGACGCAGGGTAGCCACGACAATCGCTACTGGACAACATCGGCAGTATTGCCTGCCAGCTATGGCAACCTCAACTCATGGGGGCTGGCGGAAGCCAACGCCAACGGCGCCCGCCCGGTTTATGAATGTCGTAACGGCGAGAATAATTTTTTGAGCCTGGATGCCGGCTGCGAAAACCAGACCTATACCGGCATCACCGACTGGCTGTATGCCACGCCGGTTCCGGGGGCACTGCCACTCTATCGCTGCCGGCAACGTGAGAGTGGCGCCTATTTTGTTGCGAATAACCGAGGCTGTGATGGACAGACGCTCGACAAACTGCTCGGCTTCGTCATGCGCTAAAGCAGTAGCACCCATACTGTAGCCCAACGCCAGCCCTGCCCTGCTCGACACACATTAGGCTACGAAAGCAGTTTTCTTAACTCTGCCCTGAGTTTCAGGGCAGACAAACGGTTTAGACCCAGTATGCAGTACCGGTCATCACTTTGGAACTGAGCTTCATTGCCACGCGAACTGGCAACGGCAAATTAGCCGCACCGTGCTGATGTGCAACATCGGCATGCTGCGCCTCATCCACCCGCATTTGCGCCAAGATAGCCCGACTCTTGCCATCCTGCGGCGGCAGCTTGCCGAGATGATCATCCAGGTGGCGGCATACCTGCTTTTCGGTTTCTTCAAGAAAACCCAGGTTCCATTTGTCACCGATCAAACCCGCCATCACACCAATCGCCAACGAACCGCCATACCACAAGGGATTTAGCAGGCTTTTGCGCCCTCCCAGCTCGGCAATACGGCGTTCAGTCCAGGCCAGATGCTCGGTTTCCTCCCAAGCGGCCTGGCGCAGCGCTTCACGCGTCTGCAGATTACGGGCCGTCAACGCCTGCCCCTGATACAGCGCTTGCGCACATACCTCGCCCACATGATTGATACGCATCAGCGCGGCAGCATGGCGTTTTTCCTCGTCTGACAACGTTACATCCGGCACATTCTCATCCGGATAACTGCGCACCGTCTGCGCCGGTGCAAACAACGTGCGCAACCCTTGGTCAAATTGAATGATCAGCTGATCCAGTTTTAACATGATGAGACCTTCCTGATTTGTTGTTGCAGCAACAGCAACGGGTGCTGCACCGGTTGCTGCGCTTTGTCCTGCGCGGTGTTCAGCCACATGCCACAGGCGAAGTTGGCACTGCAGACATGCTCGGCACCAGTCGCCTTGATAGCACTGATTTTATCATCCCGCAGCTGCCGGGCGATCTGCGGGTGCTGCAGATGATAGGTCCCCGCCGCGCCACAGCATTGTTGATTGCCGGCCAGCGGCACCAGTTGCAGCCCGGGAATCCGCTGCAGCAGCCGATGATACGCCTGCTCGCTACGCATCACATTGCGCAGGGTACACGGGTCATGCACAGTGACACGCCCGGCCAAGGGCAAACATTCAACCAGACGCCAGTCGGCGTGTTGTTCCAGAAACGCGGCAATCTCCACGACGCGGGCGCCAAAATCGGCATCGTCAGCATCGTACAAATCGGCACCGCAACCGGAAGCGAGCGTCAGTAGCGGCATCCCTCCGGCAAAAACGCGGCGATTGATTGCATGCAGCCGTGCGGCGCCGGCGGCGTCACCAGCGTGTTTCAGCATGGCGCCGCAGCACACCTGCGCTTGCGGCACCCATACGCGAAAACCAAACAGATTCAGCAGCTGGATGGCGGCATCGATGGCCTCAACGTCCACCGCGCGCGCCAGACAACCGAGAAACAGCATCACTTCACCGCGCATCTCACCGATTGGCGAATAACAATCCTGCCAATGCCGAGATTGGTAACGACGCTGCATTTCCTGCAAGGTTGGCAATACGGTCAGCGCCTGGGGCAAACGCCGCAACAGCGAGCCAGCAAAAGGAAAACGCGCCAGTTTAAGCAAGCGCCCCCACCACTGGGGCCGCAATGCAAGCCAATTCAGGCTCTTGCGCTTGAGCCAGGGCAGGCGCCCGGGCTGTTGCTGCAACAACTCGGCCCGCATCCCATCCACCAGGCGCCCGTAGGCAACCTGATTCGGGCAGACCTTTTCACATTGCCGGCAAGTCAGGCATTGATCCAGATGTTGTTGCAAACGTGTGGTCGGCTGCAGCTTCTGCTCCAGCACGCCGCGCATCAAGGCGATGCGACCGCGCGGGGAATCTGCTTCGTTTTGCAACACCTGATAGCTGGGGCATTGCGGCACACACAAACCACAGGCGACACAGCTATCGGCAATCGCCAGCAATTCAGGGTTACGGATCTCGGACATGGGGCGGACGGCAGATACAGAAACAACATTCTACTACCGGCCCGGCGATGCGGGAAAACGCATTATCGGTCATGCGCTTTGGTTGTATAATCGGCAACTTTTATTGTTCACCCTTTAACGGAGCTCTTCATGATCCTCGATCGCGTTCCTGCCGGCAAAGATGTGCCGAACGACGTTAACGTCATTATTGAAATCCCGGCCAACAGCTCGCCGATCAAATACGAACTCGACAAAGAAACCGGCGCAATGTTCGTCGATCGTTTCATGGGCACCGCCATGTTCTACCCATGTAACTACGGCTATGTTCCCAACACCTTGTCGGAAGATGGTGACCCGGTTGACGTACTGGTGGTTACACCGTTCCCGCTGCAGGTTGGCGTTGTCGTTCGCTGCCGTATGCTCGGCATGTTGCGCATGGAAGACGAATCCGGCATTGATGCAAAGCTGATCGCTGTCCCGGTAGAAAAACTCTGCCCGATGTACAAAGGTATTCAGTCGACTTCCGACCTGCCGGAACTGCTGCTGAACCAGATCGAACACTTCTTCGAGCACTACAAGGATCTGGAAAAAGGCAAATGGGTAAAGGTTCAGGGCTGGGCCGACAAAGAAGCCGCCAAGCAGGAAATCCTGGACGGCGTAAAGCGCTTCGAAGCCGAAGGCAAATAAGCTCCTTCGCTTCAACCAGACAAAACCGCCCTCCGGCAACGGACGGCGGTTTTTTTGCACCATTTACGTGCAAACCCCACACATTACGCACCATAAGCGTGCCTCGATGGATATAATTTATGCACCATAAAACACCATAGTCATTCCAAATCAGTGCATTAGACATCTGGCCTGATAATTGCTTTAAGCGCAAGCATCAGATTTATGTGGAGTTTTCATGGAAAAGCTGCAAACCAGCAGTGACGTACTGTTTATTCTTATTGGTGCAATCCTGATTCTGGCGATGCATGCCGGCTTTGCCTTTCTTGAGTTGGGCACGGTGCGCAAGAAAAACCAGGTAAATGCACTGGTCAAGATCCTGACCGACTTTGCCGTTTCCGGCGTTGCCTATTTTTTCATCGGCTACAGCATCGCCTACGGCGTCAATTTTTTTGCCGGCGCCGAAGAACTGGCAGCCCAGCGCGGTATGTTGCGAGTTAGTCAAATTCTTCTTTCTGCTGACTTTTGCTGCTGCAATCCCGGCAATCATCTCGGGCATTGCTGAACGCGCCAAATTTCACCCGCAATCGATTGCCACCTTTGTTCTGGTCGGCTTTCTGTACCTTCTTCGAAGGCATTGTCTGGAATCGCCACCTGGGCCTGCAGGATTGGCTGAAAGCCAGCAGCGCTTAATTCATGATTTTGCCGGCTCCGTGGTCGTCCACGCGGTGGGTAGCTGGATTGCGCTGGCAGCGGTCATGTTAGCAGCATCGTGGTCGCTATACCAAAAGGTGGCATGGTCGCAGCACCTCCTTCGTCATCCCGACCTGCCCGCTGGGTGCTGGGTTGTTGATTGGCTGGTTCGGCTTTAACGTTATGAGCGCACAAAAGCTCGACAGCATCTCCGGACTGGTAGCAATCAGCTCGCTGGTGGCGATGATTGGCGGTACGCTGGTAGCAACCTGGGTTGGCAAAACGACCCCGGCTTTATCCATAACGGCCGGTATTCAGCGGGCGCGATGGCGAGTCTCACCGGCTCGGACTGGTCACCGATTGGTGCGCTAGTCGTTGGTGGCATTGCCGGCGCGCCGCCAGTTCTCCGTGTGGGATGTTCTCACCATCACCAGAACCGTCGGAAAGTGATGACGTACTCGGCGTTTGGCTGACTGCACGGCCTGTGGCACCTGGGGCGGGATTGCCGCAGGCATCTTCGGCGCATCTGGCTCTTCGTTGGCATGGGCGGCGTCAGCTGATCACGCTGACTGGTCGGCACCGGCCTCGGCGTCATCATCGCTTTACCGGTGGTTATGTTGACCTTCGCAGCGCCTCCAGGCCTGGGCTTGCGACTTGATCCGGAAGAAGAATACGAAGGCGCGGATCTGTCGGTTCACAAGATTACCGCCTTCGCCGAGACGCAGATCGAACTGGTAACAGTAGAAGTGCTCCCGCTTAAGCCGGGGCTTTCGTTGTTAGCCCTAAAAGGCCAGAAGCTGGCGCCGCCTGAGGCAGCCACTACATTCCCAGCTTCAGTTGGTCGTAATGCTCATCTTCTTCTCGCCAGATGCCGAATGTACGCACGCACCATTATTGCCATCGAGACCCGCTGTCGAGATAATGCCGAGAACTGTTCTCACCGTAAAGTTCCTCGTCTTTGCCCATGAAGGCGTCGCGCGATCAGTCCGCACTCTTGCCTTTGATGTAGCCAACCACATACGAAACCGGAGATTGCTTTGACGCGGAATACTGATGCACATGTGCACGTGATCACTCATCCAGGCGATATCACGATCGCGCTGTACTTCTGCGCCCAGCTCATGCAGCACTTGCCCAAGGTGACGGCGAATCGCCTTAAATATCGCTTTCTTTCGTCCCTTGGGGATGAAGACAGCTCTGGTACTTGCAGTCCCATGTCGTGTGCGCAAGGCTCTGTGTCTCTCATCGGGTTACTCCTATCTCTTGGTCGAGACGGAGAAGGCTCCAACGAGCCGCTACACGGTCAAACCTCAAGGAGTCCCCCGGCAAAGCCGGGGGATTACCTCATTTATTCAAGTCTGAGTTACCACAGCCATGCCACTACTAGCGGGGCATGGCTGTTTTTTCTTACGGCCACAACTTTCACCCAAATCAAACAAAGTACTACCGAGCATGTCCGGGCTGGCATTTCATGGTATAAACCGATGTCTAAAACACAGCTATAAGCCGGCCGAGGCAAACCGCAATGCAGGAGCAAGCCAGGCCTGCAAAGCGCTTGAATCAGGCTGGTAACTCGACATGGATCGCGGATTTTTCACCATTCTTGGCGCCCAGTTTCTATCGGCGCTGGCAGACAACGCACTGTTCATTGCCGCGATTGCCCTGCTCAAGTCACAGCACGCGTCGCAGGTAGAAGTCTCCCTGCTGCTGCACTTCTTCACGATTTCATATGTCGTACTGTCGCCCTTTGTCGGCGCCTTCGCCGATGCCATCCCCAAGGGGCGGGTGATGCTGATCTGCAACGGCATCAAGTTTGTAGGCTGCCTTGGCATGTTGCTGGGCCTGGATCCGCTACTCGCCTATGCCATCGTCGGCTTCGGTGCGGCGGCCTACTCTCCAGCCAAATACGGCATCATCACCGAGTATTTGCCACACGACAAACTGGTGATCGCCAACGGCTGGCTGGAAGGCTCGACAGTCGGCGCAATTATTCTTGGCACCGTGTTGGGCGGCCTGTTGGTTGGCCCGAACGTGACCCATTTGCTGGAAAACAGCGGCAGCCCGGTATCCGGACCACTATTTGGCGTTCTCTCCACCACCCTGCTTTATCTCGGCGCGGCGCTAATCAATCTGCGCATCCCCAAGCTCAACGTTGACCACAAGGTACCGCACCGCAATCCGATGTATCTGCTGCATGATTTCTGGCATTGCGTGAAACTGCTCTGGCGTGACCCACAAGGCCAATTGTCGCTGGCCGTCACCACGCTATTCTGGGGCTCCGGCGCAACCATGCGTCTGATCGTGCTCGACTGGGCTATCATCTGGCTCTCGTTCAATCTTGAACAAGCTACCCGCCTGATCGCAATTGTGGCATTCGGCACCGCGTTTGGCGCGGTATTGGCGGGACGCTACGTGCAACTGCAACACGCGTTCCGGGTTCTGCCAGCGGGCATCCTGATGGGCGGACTGGTGATATCGATGCTATTCGTCCACAACGTTTACGTAGCGGCGGTACTGATGTTCATTGTTGGCGCACTCGGCGGCTTCTTTGTTGTGCCACTGAACGCCATGCTGCAGCACCGCGGCCATCTTCTGATGGGCGCAGGCCACTCGATCGCAGTACAGAACTTCAACGAAAATCTCGGCATCCTGGTAATGGTCGGCATCCACGCCCTGCTGGTGAAATACATGAGCGAAGCAGTGCCAACCGATGCAGCAGCAGTGGTTGCCGACTATTACAGCAAGGCGGGCGGAATGCCGCCGATGCTGGCTATTGTCAGCGGTTTCGGATTGATGCTGGCAGGCGTGATGCTGATCATCACCCTGTTGCATCGGCGTCGGGTTCGCAATGGCGAGATGGCTCACTAAAACAAACAGGGCGCCGTAAGGCGCCCTGTTTCATTAAACTGCGACCCGATCAGCGCAAATGCAGTTTTTCCTTCAATTTGTCGATCGGCATGCCCAACAGCAACTGCTGATTGCCCAACTCCAGCAACGGCAACACCTGCGCCAGCAATGGCAACAAGAACGGCTGCACATCCTGGGTGCGTCCCTGTTGTAGCAGCGCCAATGCCTCCGGCAGAGTCGGCGCAGGAACCTGTGCTGGCGGCTCATCCTGAGCCACCACAAGATTTCCGCCAGCATTGCGCGCCAGCATCAAGCGCTGCTCCGCAACCTCCAGCGCAGCTTCAATCTCGGTGCCATATTCACAATTCAACACACCGATACTGCCGGTAAAGCGAATCACATTACCTTTGTAATTGATCTTGGCATGTTCCAGCGCAGTGCGCAGGCGCTCCGCCAACACCAGCTCTTCACCCGGAGACTGGCTGGAACTCAACACACCAAAGCGGTATTCATCAACACGGGCAATAGTGTCTTCGGAGCGAACTTTCGACGCCAGCATTTTCGCCAGCGCCTTGAGAATCTGATCCGCTACCGGCTGGCCATACTGGCTGGCCACATCGGCAAAACGATCCAGTTCCAGCAACAGCACAATCGTGCGCTGATTGTGGCGCGTGGCATAAGCCAGCGACTGACGCCCCTCGAACAACATCAGATGCTTGGTACCCAACCCGGTAACAGGATCTTCTGTCGCCTTTTGCTCCAGTTCCTGACGGTTAACGCTCAGTTCGGCTTCGGTCTGTGCGCGCAGCGCATTGGCGGAAACCCGGGCAATCAATTCGGTGCGATCGGTGGATTTGGTGATGAAATCACTGGCGCCCAGCTCAACTGCCTTGAGCTTGACCGACTCCTCCTCCTCGCCGGAAATAACGATGAACGGCAACTTGCGAATCAGCGGGTTGTCGCTACTGCGCACCCGTTCCAGCAGGCCAAAACCATCCAGATTAGGCATCCCCAGATCGCTGATCAGAACCTGAATATCGGTTTCGTGCTGCAACAGGGCCCACGCTTCTTCTCCATCGCAGGCTTCCACGATATCAAAAACACCATTCAGGTGTTTTTTGATGGTGGCACGCACAATGCGCGAATCATCAGCCACTACGATGCGTGGCAAAGGGGAAGAAATCTCGTTTTCGTCAGTCATGAATACCACCCAAACAAAGCTTAAGTCTGAAGCTAGGCGCTGGCGTCAAAGAAATCAAGCACCAAGCGATTGAATTCGTCCGGCCGCTCCAGCGGAATCGCGTGACCACAATTGGCCACCACCCGCAAACTGGCACCGGGAATGCTGCTTGCCAGCAGCCGCGCATGATACAACGGGGTGAAACGATCGTCTTCTCCGACCAGCACCAAAGTAGGTGCTTTGATCTGAGCCAGCCGGGAACGCAGATCATGCGCGCGGATACCGGCCACCAGTCGAGACATTGGCAGCCATTGCTGGCGTGCGGCAAATTCACGCATCAAGGGAATTTTGTCGGCTTGTTGCGCCAGATATGCAGCGCCAAAGGTCAAAGGCAAACTGATATCAAAACGTAAAGCCGGATCCGGGCTACGTGCAGCAGCCTCCCAGCCGATGGCAATCGCCTCGTTAACCGGATCGGACCAGGCGAGAGTGCCAGCCAGCAGCAAACGCTGCACGCGATGTGGATAATCAAGCGCAAACTGCTGAGCAACGGCACCGCCGTAAGACAAACCAATCAGACAAGCGGCAGGAATTGCCAGTTTATCCAGAAGCCCCGCCAGATCCGCCGCGTGTTGCGGCATCGAATACATTTCTGCCTCCGGCTTGCCCGACTGCAGCTGCCCACGCAAATCGTAACGCAATACCTGAAAGCGCGACTGGAAGGCGGCCACCTGCAAAGCCCACGCTGCGGTGCTCATCGATACACCGTTCAGCAACACCAGCGTCTGCGGCCCCGACCCACTCAATTCGTAATAAAGCTCGGTATCGTTAATCTGCACCAAGGGCATGTTTAGCTCCGCAGTCTGTTTTTCTGTACTTTGCCGGTTGGCGTGCGCGGCAGCGGATCATCAATCACCACCAGTGATTTTGGCCACTTGTAGCGCGCCAGGCGTGACGCAAGAAAAGCCTGTAGTGCCCGCTCATCAAGCTCAGCGCCCTCACGCAGCCGCAGATAAGCTCGCCCGACCTCTCCCCAGCGTGCATCGCTGACACCAACCACCGCGACCTCCAGCACTGCCGGATGTTGCAGCAAAACGGCCTCTACCTCGGCCGGATACACATTCTCGCCGCCGCTGATATACATATCTTTCTTGCGATCGACGATATAAAAACAGCCGTCCTCGTCAACACGCACCAGATCACCGGTTTTCAGCCATTTGCCATCAAACAGTTGCGCGGTGGCACTCGCATTGCGCCAATAACCGGAACACAGGGTTGCCCCGGCCAGTTGCAACTCACCCACAGCTCCAACCTTGGCGGGTACGCCATCACCGTCCACTATGCGTACCTCGGTGTGCATATTCGGCACGCCAACCGAGCCAGCCTTGCTCACCGCCAGCGGCGGGTGCAAAGTCAGGCAATTGGGTCCGGCCTCGGTGAGGCCATATCCCTGCTTAAAAGTCAGGCCACGCGTCTGGTAGGATTGAATCAACGCAACAGGACATGGCGCTCCACCGCTCACACAAAAACGCAAGCTATCGAGCCTGGCATTGGCAAACTCAGGTGCATCCAGCATCATCTGGAACATGGTCGGCACGGCAAACAGGGCGGTGACCCGCTGCGCATCAATCAAACGTACAGCTGTCGATGCATCAAATGCCGGCAACAAAACCAGCCGTCCGCCAATTCTGAGCAGAGGCGTCGTCAACACATGCAAGCCGCCGGTATGAAAAAATGGCGTATGCACCAGCGCACAATCATCGGCCGACAACTTCCAGCTCACCGCAGTATTGATCGCATTCCAACCTATCATGCGCTGACTCTGCATCACCCCCTTGGGCTGGCCGGTTGTGCCAGACGTATATTGAATCACCAGCGGCAACTCGGCATCGGGCAAGCAATCCGGCAAGCAGCACGCCTGCGGCAAGCGCGAGAAATCATCCAGAGACAGCGGGCGACACAGCTCAGGCAGGGAGATTGCCGAGGCTAGCGTCTGGTAAACGTCGTCGTGCAACAACAGGGAGGGATCGGCATCCGCGACGATGGTGGCTAATTCAGCCGGAGACAGGCGATAATTTAACGGCACCAGCACCAGGCCGAGGCGGGCACAGGCAAACAACAACATCAGCGTCTGCGGGCAATTGGCCGCCAGCAAAGCGATACGCGCCCCTTGTGGCAAATCCATCGCCTGCAGCTGCAGCGCAAACTGCTCCGCGGCATCCGCCAGCTGGGCATAGCTGTAAACGCGCTGCTGTGCCACATCAAACACGGCCTGCCGCTGCGGCTCACAACGACGCCAGAATGCCAGCCAGTCAGCAATCAGCATGCTCTACCCGCAACAAAAAAACGGCGCGAATCTTCGCACCGTTTTTTTCACGCCTGGACATGCATCCCACCTTACTGGGCCGCACTGCTTTCGCGCCGTGCACGTACTGCAGCAGCCAGCTGGCGCAACAGCTTTTCGCTATCATCCCAGCCGATACAGGCGTCGGTAATGCTTTTGCCGTAATCCAGTGTTTTACCCGGCAACAGATCCTGACGGCCTTCGTTCAGATGACTTTCGACCATGACACCGAAAACGCGCTTTTCACCACGTGTGATCTGCTCGGCGATATCAGTCGACACTTCCATCTGCCGACGGTAGTCCTTGCGGCTGTTGGCATGGCTGAAATCAACCATCAGCTTCGGCGACAGGCCCACGGCTTCCAGTTCTTTTGCGGCTTTATCAACGCTCGGCGCGTCGTAGTTCGGCTCTTTGCCGCCACGCAGAATGACGTGACAATCAGGATTACCAGTGGTCGAGACAATTGCCGAGTGGCCCAGTTTGGTCACCGACAGGAAGTGATGCGAAACCTGTGCCGCACGAATTGCATCAACCGCGATTTTCAGGTTGCCATCAGTACCGTTCTTGAAGCCTACCGGACAGGACAGCCCAGACGCCAGCTCACGATGCACCTGCGACTCGGTTGTACGTGCACCAATCGCCCCCCAGCTGATCAGATCCGCCACGTATTGCGGCGAGATCATGTCCAGATATTCGGTGCCAGCCGGCATGCCCATATCGTTGATCTGCAGCAGCAGTTTGCGTGCAGTACGCAGACCATCATTGATTTCGTAGCTGTCATCCAGATACGGATCGTTGATCAGACCTTTCCAACCGACTGTAGTACGTGGCTTTTCAAAATAAACGCGCATCACCACCAGCAAATCTTCAGCCAGTTCGTCCTTTAACACTTTCAAGCGCTGAGCATACTCAATCGCGGCCTTGGTATCGTGGATTGAGCAAGGGCCGATCACCACCAACAAACGATCATCCTGATCGGTAAGCAGGCGATGAATGCTCTGGCGAGCTTCAAATACTGTATTGGAAGCAGCTTCTGTCAGCGGGTTGGTTTCGATCAGGTAAATCGGCGGAGTCAGCTCCTTGATTTCCTTGATATGGATGTCGTCGGTTCTACGTTTCATGGCAAACACTTGCAGAAAAAAATGCGGTCGGGACGGCGCTGCACCTGCAACGCCGGCAAACCTCGATTATGACAGGAAGCGCCGCGCAATGCGCAGCGCATTCATTTTTTTTCGGAATCGATCTTGCGAATGGCCGCCAGCACCTGCTCCTGCCATTCGTTGCCCAGCGCTTTCAGGCGAGCGGCAGCGCTTTCCACGTCGCGATCCAGCATATGCTGAATCATCTCCATGAAGAATTGATGCAGCTTGTTCAACTCACCCTGACCACCACTGAGAATGATATAGGCGGCGCGCTTTGCGGCCGGCAGCAGATCTTCCAGCACCTGAACCAGGAACGAGTTGTTGGCGAAAGGGTAAATCTTTTCGTAGAACAGCACCGAAGTCTCGAAAAATTTCTCCAAATCGTTCTTCTGGGCGTATTCGCCCATACGCAACACCAACTCGGTAAACTGAACCAGATCGTTTTCAGTCCACATGTCCACTGCGTTGCGGGCAATCTTGTCGAGCAACAGAAACCACAACTCGTACAAGGCACGCACTTCCGACTCGGTCATTTCGGCAACCACGGCACCACGTCGTGGCAAAATCTGAATCAGGTGGCGCCGCTCAAGAATCAGCAACGCTTCGCGCACGGAACCACGGCTGACATTCAGCTCGTCAGCCACCCGCAGTTCCTGAATTCGATCACCAGCTTTCAGTTCGCCCGTTACGATCTGGTTGCCCAGATATTGAGCAATCTGCTCGGTCAGCGATTCGCTGGGTACAAAAGTCATACGGCCACTCTCTCCGACAAACCTGAATTTATATTAGTTGTGTACTGTAAAAAAACCGTTCTCACCAAGGCGTCAATACCATTCAATGGTGAAAATCAAGTGTGGTACTTTGCCTGAAACTTGCAACATGTGCAATTGTTCAACAATTGTTCATGACATCTTCCATATCTTGCGTGAATTTGAGGCTGAATTCAGGTTTCGGTTCCCGCCATTCCCTGCCAGAATTGAAGCAGCAAACAACAGGAAGTACACATGCATTTACTTGCCCATCGCGGATTTCATGCCGTTTATGCTGAAAACAGCATGCAGGCGTTTTATGCGGCGCAGGCATCGGGATTCGAAGGAATTGAAACCGATGTACGCATCTCTTCGGATAATCAGTTGATTTTATGCCACGACCGGATTGCGCCGAATGGTTTGCCGGTTTCCGCGCTAACGCGCGCGGAGCTGGAGAATCAGCTCGAACACGCGGTACCAACCCTGGAAGAGGCATTGGAAGCCTTTCCCGATATTTACTGGAATATCGAGATCAAAGTCATCGCGGCACTTCCGCAAAGCCTGACTGTTTTGCGCCATTTCCAGCAACAACGCCATATATTGGTAACATCATTTCGCCACGATATTGCCATTGAATGCGCCAAACACCTGGAAGTTGAGTGCGGCCTGCTGATTGCCAGTCGCCCGGCGGCACTCAGCAGTGTCATTCATGGCGCATTGCCGGAGAACCGCTTACGCACCATCGTCTGGGATTTTGAAATCATCGACCCGACGCAGCTTCAGTTGGCCAATTCGATAGGCTTTCGCAATTTTGTCTACGGTGCGCACACCCAGTTCGAGCACGATGCCTGTTACGACTTCGGCGTACATGGTCTGATTACCGACCACCCGCAAATGGTTGGACTGGATATGGATGCGGCTGCCAGCATCACTCGCCACTAAAGCACTCCCTCTCGGACGCTCGCCAAACACCGCAGAATAGTGGCACCATCAGCATTTCGTTCACACAAACACTATATCGTGACGCAACTCGCCAATCGCATGCAGCACATCGGCCCATTCCATGTAATGTCTTTGCTGGAACAGGCCAAACAGATGGAGGCACAGGGTCATGCTGTCATCCACATGGAAATTGGCGAACCAGACTTTCCAACCCCGGATACCATCATTCAAGCGGGGATTCGGGCGCTACAGAACAGGTTAACTCGTTATACCGCCAGCAAAGGTCTGCCTGAACTCAGGCAGGCGATTGCCAACTATTATGCACAACGCTACCAAGTCGATATCGATGCCAACCGGGTAATTGTCACGCCCGGCGCATCCGGCGCGCTGCAACTAGCGCTCAGCGCCCTGATCGGTCGTGACGACGAAGTGTTGCTGGCCGCCCCCACCTACCCCTGCAACCGCCACTTGGTCAGCCTGGTGGAAGGCAAGCCGGTACCGATTTCGACATATCCCGAAAATGGATTTCAACCCACCGCGGAACAGATAGCGGCTTACTGGACTAATCGCACCAAGGCGGTGATGCTCGCCACCCCGGCCAACCCGACTGGCAGCACCGTGCCTCGTCAGAGCATGCAGGCAATCGCCGATGTTGTTGCGCAACGTAAGGGCACGTTGATCGTCGATGAAATTTATCAGGGCCTGGTTTACGAAGGTGAAGACTACAGTGCACTCGCTGTCAGCGACGACTGCCTGGTAATCAACAGTTTCAGCAAATTTTTCCAGATGACCGGCTGGCGCCTCGGCTGGCTGATTGCACCACCCGAATTGGTAGAACCGATCGAGCGCATTGCCATGAATGCCTTCCTGGCGGCACCGACCATAGCGCAGTATGCAGCACTGGCCGCCTTTCAAAGCGATACGCTGCAACTGCTGGACAAGCGTCGGGAAGTCCTACGTCAGCGCCGCGATTATCTGCTGCAGGCCTTGACTGGCATGGGCTTTAAAATTCCAGTAACACCTCAAGGCGCGTTTTATATTTACGCTGACTGCAGCGCCGTCTGTGACGATAGCTGGCAATTTGCCCAGAATTTGCTGAACAGCCAACAACTCGCCGTTACGCCAGGACTGGATTTCGGTAGCAATCAACCACATCGCTTCATCCGCTTTGCCTACACGGCGGAAATTCCGGTATTGGAACAAGCCATGCATCGCTTAGGGCAGTTTCTGCAACGCTAGCCCCCACAAGTACGCTGAAACACATATCCTTTAGCGCCGCGTCGTTCGGGGTAATATATTGAATATTCACTCTATACTGGTTAGACTTCTGCAATTCAGCTGTCATGGCCGGTTGCCGGCAAATCACGCACTTGGCAATACCGTTAGCCATTACACCAGAACCATTTTCGGAAAGCTCGCTGCATGTTTGATTTCAAAGGGCTCATCAATGCCCTGCTAAGACGTCCGGCCGAAGAAGGCGTCAACGATCTGAAATCCGCCACCATCTGGGTACAGGAACTTCCCGAAGGCGATATTCACCAGGCACAGGCAGAAATCATCAAAACTGTTGCCGCCCTGAATACCAACCAGAAAATCCAGACCCGGGAACGCATTCGTACCATTCTTTATCTGGATGATAAAGCACAGCGCCTGCAACACAGCCTGTGTCAGAACTATCTGCAAGACAGCGCTTTTGGCAGGCACTACCTGCCAACCATCCTCTCCTTCTGGAGTGAAATGGCCAGCGCCTATAAAACCTGTCTGCGCAACTATGCCCAAAAACCGGTGCGCGGCGTAGCCAATGACTTGCCGCGCGTCACCGCACGTGGCATTCATTATTATGCAATGCTGGCAAAGTGGGCTCATATCCGTTACCTGCCGGTGGATGGCCGAGTTTGGCGCAACCTGCACCGCTTTTATCTGTTCGCCGAAACAGAAGGCTTTGCAGACACGCCAATCAAGCTCTATTCGGACTCAACCCAGCAAACCACCTGCACCCAGCAATACCTGCACCCGATGATGCTGCAACTGGCGGCCCCAGAGTCCATGCAGCCGCCACAAATAGAAATGGTCGACCTCTGGCTGGATCACTGGAGTGAACAGCTACTGCTGGAAAAGCAGATCCGCCCGCATCGACAGCTATTTGCGGTCAATATAGACGAGCCAAAACCCGCGAAGAAGTTGCGGCGCAACATGGTGGACGAGAAATATCGCTACTGGAGCACCGACGCATTGATCGAACGTATCGAACAAAGCATCGAGCGGGTAAAAGATGGCGAGCTACCGGCACGCTTGGGCTTGGGGGAGAATTTCCGTGCACCAGCGGGACTCGACTTACTGGAGAGCGTGGCAACCCGCTGGTCGCGCGAAGGTGCCAGTATCACTCGCAAGCACGAGCGCACCAGCAAGCAAAAAACCGTGCATGTCATTCAGGGCTTGGCCGATACCATCGAACAACTGTCACATCCAGAGCGCCTGCGCAGCAAGCGCAAACGGATCAGCTCCGCCTCCGGCAACACCGGATTTGAAATCATTGGACCTACTGTCCCGATATCGCCGGACAGCACCCCCGAAAATCTGTTTGAAAACAATATGCTGGAATGGCAGATTGAGAATGAAAGCCAATATGGCATTGGTGCCAAGTTTTATGCCGACTTCAATATCAAGCTGAATATTGGCGAACTGGTTGGTTTACGTCTGGAAGAACAGACTCGTTTTGCCATAGGCATCGTACGCCGAATTCAAAAGAATCTCGATGGGCAAGTCTATGTTGGAGTAGAAACCATCAATCAAACCCCAATCATGGTCAGACTGGAAGAAACGGACAACGATCAGATTAATTTCGATGCCATATACCTACCGGAAGCGGATCAAGGCGTGATTCCACGCTGCCTGTTGATGGACCCACAGCATTACCAGCCAGAACGAAATTTGCTCTTGAAAGCCCAAGGCAAGACTTTTTCGATTCGCCTTAAAAACGCGATAGAGAGCAATGATGACTTTGTTCGGGTGCGTTTCGGTGTATTGGCAAAATATTGATGAGTGTTTAAAAGGCTGATACACGGCAAAACAGACTGGCTCTGCAAACATAAATAGAAAAAGCCTCCAACTTGGAGGCTTTTTCTATGCGAAACAAAGTAGCGATCAGCTACCCAGCATCGACTTTTTCAGATCATCCTGAACCGGCTTCTTGCCCAGCCAGATTTTCAGCATTGCCGGGCCAATGTCCGGGCCGCTGATGGTGTCTTTTGTCTGGCCATTAATGGTAATTTTCACACCACCGTCAGCACCGATATCCAAAGCGATACGATCATTTTCCCGAGCTTCTTTAACCGCCTTGAACACGCTATCCAACTGTGCAATCTTCGGCTTCAGTACTTCCATTTCCGGGCCGGAGCTGTTGGCAGCGATACCATCGTGGAACGCTTCCAGCATCTTGTCCGCATCGACATCACGCTTCATCACCAAAACGACACGACGAGCCTTTTTATCAGCGACAATAGCATCAGCGTTGCTCGACTTTGCCGGCAGATACAGACCTGCTACATAGACCTTGGCAAGACCGAACTTGCTACGCACGCCAGCACCGTTCAGAACCAGATCAGAGCCACTCACGCTGACTTTGTCATCCAGCTTAACGCCGCTCACTTCCAGGGCAAATGCGCCAGCACTCAAGCCCAACATCGCTACCGTCGCGATCAGTTTTTTCATTTCCGCAGACTCTCCGTCGTTGAGATTTAAATTAACAAGCCCGCTTTATTACCGTTGCACCGGCAATAAAGCGGGCTCGATTAGAGCAATGATTCTATATAGTTCTATGGCAATTGCATAGTTATTTTTTTACCAACGGGCAATTGCTCTGTGCCAGAGGTTTAAATACGTTTTCACCTTTCAGGGTACGCTTGATCTTCAACAGATCCCAAGCAGCCTCGCCTCTCGACTCACCCGGCTTCTTTACCTCAACCAGATACATATCGTGCACCATACGACCGTCTTCGCGCACGATGCCATCCTTGGCAAACATATCGTTGACATGAGTCGCCTTCATTTTTGCCATCACTGCATCAGAATCATCAGTCGCTGCTGCCTGTACCGACTTCAGATAATGCAGTACCGCAGAATAGACGCCGGCCTGCGACGAAGTCGGCATTTTCTTCATCTGCGCATAAAACTTCTTCGACCATTCACGCGATTCGTTGTCTCGATCCCAATAAAAGCCCGTGGTAAATTTCATACCCTGAGCCATATCCAAACCCAAAGCTTTGACATCTGAATCAAAAACCACCATACCGATCGGCTCTTGCGTTTCAGTAAACAAGCCAAATTCCCGGGCCTGTTTTACAGCATTGACGAAATCCCCACCGGCTTGCGCAAAGATAATGCCGTTCGCCCCCTGCTCCTGAGCCTTGAGCAAATAGGGAGTAAAGTCAGTCGATGATGCCGGCACTTTGATTGGCGGGAAAAAGATCTTACCGCCTTTCTTACGAACCATATCAGCGGCAAAAAAGATATCTTTAGAAAACGCCTTATCTGTCTTGTCACCATAGTCCGTAACCATAATGGTGTAGGTCTTGATGCCGTCGGCCAACAGTTCTTTCAACGTACCATGAGAAATGGCATAAGAGTCATATACCCAGTCCAAGGTGTAGCGGGTGCATTCTTCGTTGGTCAGTGCAGAGGTCGCCGCACCGGTCTTGATGGCAATACGTTTCTGCTCTGCGGCATATTTGGACACCGCAGTTGCGACTTGGGAGTTCATCAATTCCACAACCATGTCGACCTTGGTTTTGTCTTTTTCAAACCAACGCTTGGCAATGGCCAAACTAGTGTCAACGTCGTTTTTATGATCATCAAAGATCACTTCAACACGCTTGCCATTTACCTTGCCGCCAAAATCCTTGACTGCCATCTGCGCGGCATAGACTGCCCCGCGCCCTCCTACGTCGGCATAAACGCCAGACATGTCTGTCAACACGCCGATCTTGACCACATCGTCCGACACCCCTGCTGCCTGCCCGAATGGCGCGATTGCCAATGCAACCAAAGAAGCCAGAAGTTTGACGGAATTATTCTTCATCTGTTGTCCCTCACATTGAGTGATTGCCCGGCACCGGGTAGTTTAGCTTGTTCTTATATTAGCAGCTGATAGCGCAACAAGCCAAATCGACAAAATACTCTATTCGCCTTCAAAAAAAAGGGAAGACCAACGTCTTCCCTTCTTTATACAACAAACTGCTTAAATTACAGCGCCTGAATGATGCCGGCCGCACCCATACCGGTACCGATACACATGGTAACCATACCGTATTTGCCTGCCATGCCCTTACGACGCATACCGTGCAGCAGTGTTGCAGTACGGATCGCACCGGTTGCGCCCAGGGGGTGACCCAGCGCAATTGCGCCGCCCTGCGGGTTGATCAGGCTGGTGTCCAGATCCAGATCACGAATTACTGCCAGGGCTTGGGCTGCAAATGCTTCATTCAGTTCCATCCAGGCAATATCGCTCTTCGACAGGCCAGCAATCTTCAATGCAGCCGGAATCGCCTCTTTCGGGCCGATACCCATAATTGCAGGCGGAACACCCTTAACGGCGAAGGAAATGAACTTGCCCAGCGGAGTCAGATTAAACTGCTTCAGGATCTTTTCCGAAACCAGAATCACGGCACCCGCACCGTCGGACATTTGCGAGCTGTTACCAGCGGTTACGCTGCCCTTGGCATCGAAAACAGTCTTCAGCTTGGCCAAGCCTTCCAGAGTGGTATCTGGGCGCGGGCCTTCGTCGTTGGTCAGGGTTTTCTTGACGTATTCAACTTCGCCTGTAGCCAAGTTCGGGATGCGGTAAGTCACGTCCAGCGGGGTGATTTCATCTTTGAATTCGCCTGCAGCGATAGCAGCAGCAGCACGGCGATGCGATTCAACCGCAAAAGCGTCCTGATCTGCGCGCGAGATGTTCCACTGCTGTGCGACTTTCTCTGCAGTCAGACCCATACCGTAAGCGATCGCAACGTTTTCGTCTTTCGCGAACACTTCCGGATTCAGGGAAACCTTGTTACCCATCATCGGTACCATCGACATCGATTCTGCACCAGCGGCGATAACGACATCGGCTTCGCCGGTACGGATACGGTCAGCAGCCATTTGTACTGCGTTGATACCGGAAGAGCAGTAACGGTTGATGGTTACACCGCCAACGGTGTTCGGCAGGCCAGCCAGCAGCACGCCGATACGCGCCATGTTCAGGCCCTGCTCCGCTTCCGGAAAGGCACAACCGACAACACAGTCTTCGATCAGGTTAACATCCAGTGCCGGCACCTGAGCCAGGGCACCCTTGATAACGTGGGCCAGCATGTCATCCGGACGCACGTTACGCATCATCCCGCGCGGCGCTTTACCGACCGGAGTACGGGTCGTCGCTACGATGTAAGCTTCTTGAACTTGCTTGGTCATTTAAACAATCTCCAAATTCAGTGTCTGTACAACAAACCTTGGTTTATTCCTCCGCCGCCCAGCAGCGGAGGTTCACGTGTGCATCCGGTATCAGTTACGGAGCGGTTTGTTGTTTTGCAGCATGTAGAAGATCCGTTCTTGCGATTTCGGGTTCTTCAGCAGGCTGATAAAGGCTTTACGTTCCAGGTCCAGCAACCACTGTTCATCAACCAGGGTACCAGGCTCAACGTCACCACCGGTCATCACGTCAGCGATGGTTGCGGCGATGTGGTAATCGTGAGCGGAAATGAAGTTGCCTTCTTTCATGTTGGTCAGCTGACCGCGAATCGAGGCAGCGCCTGCACGGCCTGCAACCGGAATCGCTTTCAGTTTCAACGGTGGACGGTAGCCCGCTTCTGCCATCGCGATAACCTGCGACTTGGCAACGTGCAGCAACTCGAATTCGTTGAATACGACCAGATCGGTCTTGCGCAGGAAGCCAATTTCCTGACCTTCCTGAGCCGAAGTACCCACCTTGGCAGTTGCGATTGCCAGGAAGTAGTCTTTCAGTGCCGCAAATACGTCGCCCTTGGACTCTTGAGCCGCACGAACTGCGAACTCTTTACAGCCACCACCACCTGGCAGCAGGCCCACGCCCACTTCAACCAGACCGATGTAGGTCTCCAGATGTGCAACGATTTTGTCGCAGTGCATTGCGAATTCACAGCCACCGCCGAATACGTAGTTTTTGGTTGCAGCAACGGTCGGGATGTTGCTGTAACGCAGACGCATCGAAGTAGCCTGGAATGCCTTGACCGACTCGTCGATCACATCCCACTGGCCAGCCATGAACGACGGACCCATTGCCATCAGATCCGCGCCAACCGAGAACGGATCTTCGGTTTGCCAGATCACCAGACCCTTGTAGCCCGCTTCGGCAATATCAATTGCCTTGTTCACGGCTTCAATCACAGTCGGGCCGATCGCATGCATCTTCGACTTGAAGGAGATGATCAGTACGCCATCACCTTGAGTCCAGACACGTGCGCCATCGTTTTCGTAAACGGTTTCGCCGTAAACCGGAGCAGCCTCGCCAATCAGACGAGCCGGGAACAGCTGACGCTGGTATACCGGCAGAGTCGAACGCGGAACCATGGCGTTTTTCGCCGGACTGAACGAACCTTCGGCGCTGTGCAGCGCGTCACGCTCGAAGACCCAAGCCGGCAGCGCGGCGTTGGCGATAGTTTTACCAGCTTCGATGTCAGCCTTAACCCACTCGGCAACAGTCTTCAGACCAGCAGCCTGCCAGGTTTCGAACGGGCCTTCGCTCCAGCCGAAGCCCCAACGGATGGCCAAGTCAACGTCGCGCGCATTGTCAGCGATGTCAGCCAGGTGCACAGCGATGTAGTGGAACACGTCACAGAAAGTTGCCCACAGGAATTGAGCTTGCGGATGGCTCGATTCACGCAGCGCTTTCAGCTTGGCGGTCACATCCTTGTTCTTGAGGATTTCCTTGACGCTGTCGTCACCTTTTACGCCGGTTTCAACGTAAGCGCCAGCCTTCGGATCCAGAACCAGTTTGGTTTTGCCATCACGCTTGTAGATACCAGCCTTGGTTTTCTGACCCAGCGCACCGGCTTCGATCAGTTTGGTCAACCATTCCGGCGATTTGAACAGCGGATGCCACGGGTCATTCGGCAGGGTGTCCTGCATGGTCTTAACCACGTGCGCAAAAGTATCCAGACCCACCACGTCAGCGGTGCGGAAGGTAGCCGATTTCGGACGACCCAGACGCGGACCAGTCAGATCGTCAACCACGTCAAAACGGATGCCGAATTTGTCTGCGTTGTGGATACACGCCAGCATCGAGAATACACCAATGCGGTTGGCAACGAAGTTCGGGGTATCCTTGGCGCGAACAACACCTTTACCCAGCGTGGTCACCAGGAATTCTTCTAGCTGATCCAGCATCACGGCTTCTGAAGTCGCGCACGGAATGATTTCAACCAGGTGCATGTAACGCGGCGGGTTGAAGAAGTGGATGCCGCAGAAACGACTGCGCATCGACTCCGGACAACCTTCGGCCAGCTTGTTGATCGACAGGCCGGAAGTGTTGGTTGCGAAAATCGCGTTGGCGCCCAGGAATGGGGCAACTTTCTTGAACAGATCCAGTTTCCAGTCCATGCGTTCAGCGATCGCTTCGATCACGATATCGCATTCGCGCAACAGTTCCAGGTTCTGATCGTAGTTAGCCGCAGTAATGAAATCGGCTTTCTCTTTGCGACCAACCGGGGACGGCTTCAATTTTTTCAGGTTGTCGATCGCTTTGAGGACGATACCATTCGGGTTGCCTTCTTTTGCCGGCAGATCGAACAATACTACCTCTACATTGGCGTTGGCCAAATGTGCGGCAATCTGTGCACCCATCACACCGGCACCCAGAACGGCCACCTTGCGAACCACAAATTTCGGAGTCTGAGACATAGCTTCCTCAAGGGGTTAATTAAAACAACGTGAAGCGTGCCTAAGGCACAACCTCATGTACCAGCGGACGTGCGTCCTAACTTTTTTAAGAAACAAAATTCCACCCCTTTTACAACAGGGGCGCAAGTAGCTGATTCAATGGCGCAGCATAGCACAGCGCCTGAGCAACGCGCTGCAGGGCAACGCTCCTCAACAACCGCAATCCAAAGGCATTTCGCGGGCCTTGCCATCCTTACCGACAGCGACATAAGTCAGCATCGCTTCGGTGACTTTGACACATTGCAACAGGTCAGGATGTCGCTGTGCAAACACTTCGACCTTCACCGTGACGGAGGTCTTGCCAACCCGCAAACGCTCGGCGTAATAACTAACCAGATCACCCACATAAACCGGTTGATGAAACTGAAAGGCATTCACCGCCACGGTATTGACAGCCCCCTGAGCGCAACGCTGAGCCTCGATGCTGCCAGCCAGGTCGCATTGCATCATCATCCAACCACCGTAAATCGCCCCGTCTGCATTGGTATCCGCCGGCATTGGCATAATACGCATGATGGGCTGACGGTCAGTTGGCAGCGAATTAATATCCAGTTCAGTCATCTCGAAACTCATGCAGCCAAAGCAGCCGCGCTAGCCTTAATCGGAGCATTCTAGCCTGCTTTGCACACTGGCAAAACAGGGAGAAGCCCTATCCTATTGTGCAATTAATCCCAGGCATCATGCAGGATGGCTAGGGGCGGTCAATCCAGCAACCACAAACGGAATCAGATGTTTGACGATTTCCTGAGGGTCACGCGCGCCTGGCACTTTATTTTGAGCCAACAGTCGCGCAACATCATTGCCGGCAAAGGCATAAAAAATGGTGCCCATGGCAAACTGCAACCGCCATGAAACCTCATGCGGCCCCAGATGTGGCAAGGCCTTCACCAAAGCGCCGCGATACGCCTCCAGCACATCCGAATACAAACGCGGCAACATGTCACGCAGAGCATCATGAGGCTCGGCAAACACCCGAGACATCAAGCGAATGAAAATGATCCCGCCACGCGCAGGATCTTTGGCCAAACGAATCGCCGGACGTAGATACGCAGCAAGAATATTGTCAACCGACAGACCGTTAGTCGCATCAATCAAGGCTTGACGCAGTTCTTCGATACACTCCTGATTATAGGGAGCAAGCCGACGCGAAATAACGCCCTGAAACAGTACTTCCTTCGAGCCAAAGTGATAATTGACGGCGGCCAGATTTACAGCAGCACGCTGCGTGATCATACGCAGCGAAGTCGCTTCGAAACCGTGTTCTACGAACAGAACTTCGGCGGCATCCAGAATGCGCGTTGCCGTGTCCTTGCCATTATCTGTAAACGACATGTTTTTTGAGTTGGCCCACAAATCAAACGATTGTTTGAAACATACGTTTGGCGCCAATAATTGTCAATAGCTTTCCATGATGCAGCGCAACATGGAGCAAATATCTTGCGAGCAGCGCCCACCACTGAAAACACCGCTTATAATCGTCGCACAACTAAAAAAGGGATTGTTGCATGCGGGTGGTAGTGCTTGGGGCGGGAATCATCGGCGTAACCAGCGCCTGGTTTTTATCGCGGGCAGGTTATCAGGTAAGTGTCATCGAGCGACAATCCGCCAGTGCATTGGAAACCAGCTTCGCCAACGGTGGACAGATATCCGTCAGTCAAGCCGAACCATGGGCCAATCCGGACGCCATCTACAAAATCATCAAATGGCTCGGACGGGAAGATGCGCCACTGCTGTTCCGGCTACAAAATGACCCGCAACAATGGCTATGGGGCCTGCGTTTCTTGCGCGAATGCACTCACGGACGCCATGCGCGCAACCTCCGGCATCTGGTCAATCTGGGACTGTTTAGCCGCGCCACACTGCAAGAACTACGGCATCAGCTGAATCTGCAATACCACCAGCAACAACGAGGCATTCTGCAGCTCCACTGCGACCCGCGCGAATACCACCACGCCCGCAACGCAGCGGCAATCATGAGCAAGCAAGGGTGCAAACGGATCGATCTCAGCCTGTCGCAGGCAATTGAACTAGAACCTGCACTGACACAAAGCAAGATCAAACTATGTGGCGCCATCTACAGTCCGGATGATGAATCTGGTGACGCACATTTGTTCACCAGAGCACTGACAGAACATGCGCAGCGGGCCGGCGTATCCTTCCGGTTCGGGCAGCATGTCAAACAGCTGCACCAAATCGGAAATCGCATCAGCCATATTGATATCCAGAACGAACAGGGACAACACCAGACCATTGATGCCGATGCCTACGTAATGGCCGCAGGTAGTTACAGCCCACTGTTGCTGCGAACAATCGGCATACACTTGCCGATATACCCGGCGAAAGGATATTCGCTCACCATCCCGCTGAGAAATGGCGACATTGCGCCCCATACCAGCATTACCGATGAAAACCAGAAACTGGTCTTTTCACGCTTGGGCAATCGACTGCGAATTGCCGGCACAGCGGAACTTGCCGGCTATAACACCGACATCAATCCACAGCGTTGTGCAGCAATACTGGCACGCTGTCGTAGTTTATTTCCAGAGATAATCGGTGAATCAGAGCCACAAACATGGGCTGGCTTGCGACCTGCCACACCAAACAATATGCCCTTCATCGGCCAGAGCCGTTACAGCAATCTGTACCTGAATACCGGACACGGCACGCTGGGATGGACGCAAAGCTGCGGCTCGGCAGCTGCCTTGGCACAACTCATGCAGGGCAAAAGGCCCGAAGTCGACTTTCCGTTTCTGTATGCAACGAGCTAACACACAACCGAGCTAGACTCAGGGCGAGTTCAGATTGTCGAATGTATTGCAGTTTACAAACAGCGCAGCATCCTCAAACTGCAACACATCCCGGCGCAACGACTGCTGCCAGGCACGCAGCGAGCGCTGCCCCTCCTCCCATGTTCGGCGTAGCGCCAGCAACGCAGGCTGAGTGCGGAACGCAGCAACTGCGTAGTGAATGCGCTGACCATCGGCAGCAATCGCCAGCTCGATATCCGACCATTGAAGCGCTTGTAACAGGCGTGGCAAAACAGTATTACCCAGACAAGGCATATCGCACGGAACCAGCACCGTGAATTCGTCATTCACCAACGAAAGCGTTGCCAGCAAACCAGCCAACGGTCCCGCAAAGCCCGCTTGGTCGTCTGCAATCACCGGGTGGCCATAGCGCCGATAAATATCCTGATTACGATTGGCACTAATCAAAATGCTCGAGCACACGCCACTAAGCACCTCCAACATCGACTCCACCATGGGCTTGCCAGCATATAACTGCAAACCTTTGTCGAGCCCCCTCAAACGACGACCTTCACCGCCCGCCAATACAATGCCGGAGACGGTCACAACGGAATCACCTGCAACGCATCCTTCACATAAAGACGAAAACGCTCTCGACTATCACCAGGGCGACCACCAGTCCAGACTTTCCGCCAACTGCCTGCGGGCAGTTGCTCCTCTCCGCCCCCCTGCACTAGCAGATACGAACATTCTGTCGCTGCCTCTTTTTTTAAGCGCAGCGGTGCATGGTACGCAAAAAGAGCCATTTGCGGCGGGGCAATCCCCGAAGAGGCAATGCAATCATATTGCAGTGGCAACGCTGCCTGTATCTGCATGGCGGTGGAGCGGTAGGAGCGCACCCAGTCAATACCGGGTAACCACAGCAACATCAACAACGCCCATCCAAGCGTGACACCTGACGCCCAACTGGTTACCGCCTGCCGCCCACGCTGGCGACGACGGCTGACCGCCCAAACCCAAGCCATGGTCAACAAAATGGCAAAAATCACCGCCAAAGGTTGCAGCTGAGCCTCGAATCCAGGCGCGACCTTGTCACCTCTGGCCGCGAGGCGGGCCGGCACGCCAAATACGGCGGCACTCCAACCTGCCCAGACATAAAAGGCCAATGAACCGAATGCCATAATGCCAAACCAGTTGAGAGCGGCGGCGGCACCGCGGCGCAACCGGTCCACTCCTGCGCCAGCAAGCAAGGCAAACGGGATGAGCAATGGCAAGGCATAACCCTCGCGAGGCATGGGTGAAAACATCATCGCCGGCAACATCAGGGCCAGCACCAATAGCGGGAACTGGATGTGTGGCTTGGCATAGCCCAGCAAACGTGAATCCCATAAAGTCCAGGCAGCCAATGGTAAAGCAGGCCAAGCAAACCAGGGCAAAATGCTCAGGTAGTACCAGATTTCCCGCAGCAGGCCGAACTCGCCATAGCCCTGAAAGCGCAATGTTGCCCCTTGCAGCCACCACTGAAAAAACAGATCTGGAGCGGTACGCCACAACCAGAGTGGCCATAAAACCAGCCAGGGCAAGGCCAACAAGCCCCCCAGAACCAACGTCATCAGATATTCACGGGTACGCCAGTAACGAAACAATGCTGGCAGCAATATAGCAATCAGCACCAGCATCAACGGCTCAAACAGTGAAGCACTCGCCCCGGCCAAGCCAATGCCGACACCCAGCGCCAAACCAGCAATGCCAGGCAGACGCAGGGCCAGCACCATGCCATAAAATGCCAGGGCAAAACCACACAAGGTAGCCACATCACTGCTTAGGGCATGGCCACGAACGATCAGGCCAAAGCACCCGATCAAGACAATCACCACAACCCGCCCCGAGCGCCGCCCCAGCAACTCGCGAGCGGCTCCACCGCAAAAGGTCAAGGCAAGAGCCACAAACATGCCGGTCGCCAGGCGAGCAGCATCGTGCACCGCAAGCCAATGTGGCGCCAGCAGCTTGGCAAATAAGGCTGCTACCTGATAATAGAAAGGTGAACGATCCAACATCGGCTCGCCTAGCAAGGTAGGCATCAGCCAGTTACCACTCTTCAGCATCGCATCAACAATGGCAATCACAGTAGGCTCATCCGGCTTCCAAGGATTATGCCCAACCAAACCAGGCAACACCCAGATCACACACAACAGGAATAGCAGCCACGGACGTTCAGTAGGCTTAACCGGCTGAATCTCGGAAGGAGGGGTATAGGTGAGCATGCAAGCGGATTCGCAAAAGAGAGGTCAACAGAATTATAAGGTGCAGCAAAAACAAAAGGCAGCCGCAGCTGCCTTTGTCATCAAATGCATCCAGCTTATTTGCTGAGCATCGAATACTTCTGGCGGAATTTATCAATACGGCCAGCGGTGTCGAGAATCTTTTGTTTGCCGGTGTAGAACGGATGACAAGCAGCGCAAACCTCAACATGCAGATTTTTGTTCATGGTCGAACCAGTCTGGAAAGTGTTACCGCAGGAGCAGGTAACAGTGATTTCCTGATAATCCGGGTGAATACCTTGTTTCATAATTTCCTCAGCTATCGGGCCTAGGGGTTTTGCCTAGACTGCGTTTAAAACGTGCGATTATCGCCAACTATCCTGGCTTTGGCAAGCCTTGGCACAGATGGCGACATCACTTTCGACTTTGATTAACCGCGGCGCATCGAATCAAAGAAGCCTGCGTTGTTCTTAGTACCCTTGATCTTGTCGAGCAGGAACTCCATCGCCTCCAGATCATCCATTGGATACAAGAGCTTGCGCAAAATCCAGATTTTCTGCAGCAACTCTGGCTGGATCAACAGCTCTTCGCGACGAGTACCAGAACGGTTGACGTTGATCGCCGGGTACAAACGCTTCTCTGCCATACGACGATCCAGATGGATCTCCATATTGCCGGTACCCTTGAATTCTTCGTAGATCACATCATCCATGCGCGAGCCGGTGTCGATCAGCGCAGTGGCGATAATGGTCAGCGAACCACCCTCTTCGATGTTACGTGCCGCACCAAAGAAGCGCTTCGGCCGCTGCAGCGCGTTGGCATCCACACCACCGGTCAGCACCTTACCGGAAGCCGGCACCACGGTGTTGTAAGCGCGTGCCAGACGGGTAATCGAATCAAGCAGAATCACCACATCTTTCTTGTGCTCAACCAAGCGTTTGGCCTTTTCGATCACCATTTCGGCAACCTGAACATGGCGTGCAGCCGGTTCATCGAAAGTAGAACTGACCACTTCGCCCTTAACAGAGCGCTGCATCTCGGTCACCTCTTCCGGACGTTCATCGATCAGCAACACAATCAACGAAACTTCTGGATGATTTTCCGCGATGGAGTGTGCAATATGCTGCAGCATCACGGTTTTACCGGATTTCGGAGGTGCGACCAGCAAACCGCGCTGACCTTTCCCAATCGGCGCAATGATGTCGATTACCCGCCCGGTCTTGTTTTCTTCGCCATTGATATTGCGCTCCAGGCGCAACGGCTCGGAAGGAAACAGCGGCGTCAGATTCTCGAACAGAATCTTGTGCTTGGAATTCTCCGGCGCATCGCCATTAACCTTATCCACCTTGACCAGCGCAAAATAACGCTCACCTTCTTTTGGTGTGCGGATTTCACCCTCGATCGAATCGCCGGTGTGCAGGTTGAAGCGGCGAATCTGACTGGGGCTGACATAAATATCGTCAGGGCCGGCCAGATAAGAAGTATCTGGTGATCGCAAGAACCCAAACCCGTCCGGCAACACTTCCAGCGTACCTTCGCCAAAAATGCTCTCGCCTTTGCGAGCCTGGTTTTTCAGCAGCGCGAAAATCAAATCCTGCTTGCGCAAGCGGTTGGCGCCATCAATTTCATTGGCAATGGCCATTTCGACCAGTTGCGTCACGTGCAAATGCTTCAGATCGGATAGATGCATTTTTTATTGGGAGTATTAAAAAGGAAAATAAAGATACGAAAACGCCGCAAGGGCAAGACAGGAGATTCAGGGTTTTGCTAAGGCAGGAACCGGATAGACCGGAAAGCCGTACAACAACTATAGCAGCTTTCCGGAAAAGTATTACTTTTTCTGATCGTGCAGAATATCTGGATCAGATATGGCTGTCAATGAAGGCTGTCAGCTGGGATTTGGACAATGCACCAACCTTGGTGGCCTCGACATTGCCATTCTTGAAAATCATCAAGGTCGGAATACCGCGAATACCATATTTAGGCGGTGTACCCTGATTTTCGTCGATGTTCAGCTTCGCCACTTTCAGGCGGCCAGCATATTCCTGAGCAATTTCATCGAGAATCGGCGCAATCATCTTGCAAGGACCACACCAGTCGGCCCAGTAATCAACCAACACGGGCACGGAGGATTGCTGCACTTCCTGTTCGAAAGTGGCATCGGTAACGTGATGAATATGTTCGCTCATATATTCCTCTCTGGAAACGCGCGGGGAAATGTTCTTCGGAAGAAACCAGGCAAGCTGGAAGGATCGGGCCGCAATGGCGTGATTGTTGCGTCACGTCATTGCCAATACAGCCGAGATCGTATCCAAAAAATGCATGGCTGAAAAGTAAAACACTGAATCAATATTGTGTACTACCCGCCAGAAATTCAAGAGCGAAACACTGATTTTGTTCGCCCGATAACAGACCACAAGCATGATTGGCAGCAAGCATAGCGAAAACAAGGCATGCAGCACTGCCCAGTAATCAGCTGCGGAATGGGCGCTGGTTGTGGGATACTTTGCCGCAGCTCAACCCAAAATACGCCACCTGCGACGACCATCAACACATGCGTTCAAGAATCCATCACCCCAGCCCGGCAGACAATACCCCACGCAATGATTGGAAGACCATTCGCACCCTTGTTCCCTACTTGCTGCAACACAAAACCCGTGTGGTTCTCGCATTAAGTTGCCTGATCATCGCCAAGGTCGCCACGGTATCGGTTCCACTGGTTTTAAAAGAAATCGTCGACAGCCTCGATCCGCGTCACGGCATGATTGCATTGCCGACACTGGCTATTTTGCTTTATGGGGTGCTAAGGCTGGCCTCCAGCAGTTTTGGTGAACTGCGCGATGCCATCTTCGCCAAAGTGACTCAGGGTGCCATTCGTTCGATTGCGTTGCAGGTATTTCAGCACCTACACGCCCTTAGCTTGCGTTTTCACCTGACGCGTCAGACCGGCGGCATGAGCCGGGATATTGAGCGCGGCACACGCGGCATTTCTTTCCTGTTGAATTTCATGCTGTTCAACATCATCCCCACACTGGTGGAAATTGCACTGGTAACCGGCATCTTGCTGAACAAGTATTCGATTTGGTTCACGGTAGTCACTGTCGGCACCATTGCCATATATATCAGTTTTACCTTGTGGGTCACCGAATGGCGCATGGTGTTCCGCCGCACGATGAACGACATGGACTCGAAGGCCAATACCAAGGCCATCGATAGCCTGCTGAACTACGAAACGGTTAAATACTTCAGCAACGAGAGCTACGAATCGAAACGCTACGACTCAGCATTGGCGGTTTGGGAAACCGCAGCCATCCGTAATCAGGTGTCTCTGGCCGCGCTCAATGCGGGCCAAAGCGCAATTATTGCCGTAGGCGTGACCTTATTGGTCTGGCTGGCAGCAGACGGCGTACTGAAAGGAGAAATGACGCTCGGTGATCTGGTACTGGTGAACGCATTTTTGATCCAGCTGTACGCCCCCCTGCACTTTCTCGGCTTTGTGTACCGGGAAATCAAGAATTCGCTGGCAGACATGGAGCGCATGTTCAGCTTGCTGGAACAAAATGCCGAAATCCGCGACACGGCAGATGCTCAACAATTGGATACCCACTCGGCCAGCATTCATTTCAAACAGGTCGATTTCAGCTATGAGAGCAACCGGCAAATCCTGTTTGGTGTTGACTTTACTGTGCCAGCAGGCAAAACCGTAGCGGTGGTTGGCCACTCAGGCTCCGGCAAATCCACGCTGGCCCGCCTCTTGTTCCGCTTCTATGAAGCATCCACCGGCAGTATTCAGATCAATAAAATAGACATCCGCAAACTGACCCAGGAAAGCCTGCGTCGGCACATCGGCATCGTGCCGCAAGACACGGTGCTGTTCAATGACAGCATTTATTACAATATTGCCTATGGTCGCCCAGACGCCAGCCGCGATGACATCATCAGCGCCGCCAAATCGGCACACATTCACGACTTCATCAGCAAATTGCCGGATGGTTACGACACGCTGGTCGGAGAACGTGGACTGAAATTGTCTGGCGGTGAAAAACAACGGGTAGCGATTGCCCGCACCATACTGAAAAATCCGCCTATCCTGATTTTTGACGAAGCCACCTCCGCGCTCGACTCGCGCACCGAAAAAGCCATTCAAGCCGAATTGAAGGAGATTTCCGCCAATCGCACCACGCTGGTTATCGCGCATCGCTTGTCGACAATTGCCGATGCCGACGAGATTCTGGTCATGGATCATGGCAAAATAGTCGAACGCGGCACCCATCGCAGCCTGCTGGAGCAGGCAGGCCTGTATGCACAGATGTGGGCCATGCAACAGCAAGAAGAAGCGGAGCCGGAATCAACCGGCGAAAGCGAATAACCGGAACCCGAAATGGATCAACAATTCATTCAATCGCAATTGGGCGAAGCAGCCTCGTTGCTGCAACAATTCATTGCAGACCAGAACAACCTCGCAGCGATTGCCGCTGCAGCGGAGCTACTGGTAACAAGCTTCAAACAAGGCGGGAAAGTCATTTCCTGCGGCAATGGTGGCTCACATTGCGATGCCATGCATTTCGCCGAGGAGCTATCCGGCCGCTATCGGGACAATCGCCCGGCACTTGGGGCAATCGCCATCTCCGACCCGTCACATCTGTCGTGCGTCGGCAATGATTATGGTTTTGACCACGTATTTTCGCGTTTTGTCGAAGGCGTCGGCCGTAGCGGTGATGTGCTGCTGGGCATCTCCACCAGTGGCAATTCGAAGAATGTGCTGCTGGCGGTGGAAGCCGCTCGCAAAGCGGGCATGAAAGTAATCATCTTATCAGGCAAGGATGGCGGCAAGCTGCGTGGCCAGGCTGATGTAGAGATCATCGTGCCACACTTCGGTTACGCTGACCGGATACAGGAAATTCACATCAAAGTGATTCACATCCTGATCGGGCTGATCGAAAAAGGCATGGCTTACGCCTGATGCAACAAGGGGCGCTGCGGCGCCCCTTTGCTGTGTTATTTACGGCTGCCCACCTTGATGATTTTCATGGTATTGGTAGTACCGACCTGCCCAACCACATCACCCACCGTCATGATCACCAGATCACCCGGCTGCACCAAGCCACTCTGCAACAACTCCAGCTCAGCATCCAGCAACAATTGATCGCTGTGACGCGCGTGGTAGGCCATGTTCATCGGGAATACATCGCGATACAAGGCCATGCGGCGATAGGCATCCGGCTCCGGCGTCAACGCGTAAATCGGCACGCCACAATTGAGGCGCGACATCCACAGCGCAGTGGAGCCGGTTTGCGTCAGTGCGGCAATCGCCTTCACCTTCATGTGACTGGCGGTAAACAGGGTAGCCATGGCAATCGACTGATCGACACGGGTAAACTCGCGTTGCAGCAGATTGTGATCCAGTGAATAGTCCGCCGACTTTTCCGCCTCAAGACAAATCCGCGCCATTGCCTCAACGGTCTCCACCGGATATTTACCGGCTGCGGTTTCTGCCGACAACATCACCGCATCGGTGCCATCCAGCACGGCATTGGCCACGTCCGACACCTCGGCACGCGTCGGCACCGGGCTCTGGATCATCGATTCCATCATTTGCGTGGCGGTAATGGTGACCTTGTTCTGTTCACGCGCCATGCGGATCATGCGCTTTTGCAGCGCCGGCACCGAGGCATCTCCCACTTCAACCGCCAGATCGCCACGCGCCACCATGATGCCATCGCTGGCATTGAGGATTTCTTCCAGATTGGTAATGGCTTCGGCACGCTCGATCTTGGCAATCAAAGCCCCCTTACCTCCCGCAGCGCGCAACAAGGTGCGAGCCATATACATATCGGCACCGCTTTTCGGGAAAGACACGGCAACATAATCAGCCTGCATCTGCGCGGCCACCTTGATGTCTTCCATGTCCTTGGCTGTCAGAGCCGGCGCGGAAAGACCGCCACCTTGCCGATTGATACCCTTGTTGTTCGACAATACCCCGCCGACACGCACCCGACACTGGATCTCGTCACCGCAAACGGCAACCACATCAAACACCAGACGACCATCGTCGAGCAGCAATACGGCACCGGCACCAACATCGCTGGTCAACTCCTTGTAATCAAGGCCCACACGTTGCTGATTGCCAAGTTCGCACTTGGCATCAAGAATGAATTCGTCACCATTACGCAGCTCCACGCTGCCATTTTCAAACTTGCCGATGCGGATTTTCGGCCCCTGCAGGTCAACCATGATGGCCACCGGACAGTCCAGACGCTGTGCTGCCTCGCGCACCAGAGCGGCACGATCAAGATGATCCTGCGCCTTGCCGTGAGAGAAATTCAGACGAACCATATTGACCCCGGCCGCAACCAGGCGAGTCAGTGTATCCACATCGTTGGATGCGGGTCCCAGCGTAGCGACGATCTTGGTACTGCGTTGCATTTTGCCCCCTTTATTGTTACCGGCCAGAATGGGCGACCCCAGTATTCTTGCCGGCGGCGATGATGGTGTGCCTTTTCAGGCGTGAATCAGAAGCGGCACGGAGCCGCAAACGCTAATTTTTCTTCAGTGTAAACGGCGCGGGGCATTTCGCCATGCGCCGCCTCAATAAAACCACCCCAAAGCGGCCACAACGGCAGATCAGGCCAGAATCTGCTGGTATAAGACCACCGCTTACCAACAAAGCTTACATCAGCTCATCCTGCTCACTCGGATCATGTCGACGGCCCGGCATTTTTCGGGTGTTGCGTGGCAAGATATGACAACAACACCAGGGCTAACGCCACCAGCAACATTCCCAGCAGCTCATGCTGAGCCGGCCGCTCGCCATGCTCCAGCCAAGCCGCAAGCACTGCCACGGCAGGAATGGCTAAAGCATTCAAACTGGCGGCGCCGGCCGACAGATGTTGCAGCAAACGCATCCACATCAACCAGCCAAGCCCGGAAGCCAACACGCCGGAATACAACAGTGCAAACCAGAAATATGGCTCTGGCTGCACTGGCCGTTGCGGCACCACCCAGCAGGCGATAAACAAGGGAATGGTGCCGAGCGCCATTTGCCAGCCCGTCAACGTCAACACATCGAACTGGATGCGACTGCGCAGTTTCTTTGCATACACCGTCGCCGCAGCCCAGCAGACCCCGGCAGAAACAGCCAGCAGTTTGCTCAGCAGCGAGCCATGCAAGTGCATTGGATCAAGAATTGCCAACAGGCCAGCGGCAGCCAGCAAGATGGCCAGCCATTGGCCACCAACAATCTGCTCCGCCAGAAAAATACGCGCCCATAACAGCGTCCAGAAAGGCATGGTAAAAGCCAGCACTGCAACCTTACCGGCGCCACCACTGACCAGCGCCAGCGTCATCAACAACATGAAACCAGTGGTCTGCAATAAACCTAACAGCAAGGTGGGCCCGAATGGCGGCAATGGCACAAGCCGCCGGGAAAGGAACATTACACAAAAAAGGGTGACCGCGCCGACCAACGAACGATACGCTGCAAAATCAAACGCGCCGACATAAGCCAGCGCGTTTTTACTCACAATCCAGTTATAGGCCCAAACCAGCACCAGCAAGACAAAGCCACCAAGACTACGCGTCCGGGCGTTCACAGCGGCGGCAGGTCCACTTTAACCAGGCGGAACGATCTTGGCCTGTCACCTACGTTGCGGCCGGGCGCCTGCGTTTCAGCGACATAGGCGCTACCGTTCACCACCGTAAGTCCGCCCGGTACCGCGATCCCCGAGATCATCTGCACAATGCGGCCGGTTTCGCCCAGCACATCCACCCGCGTCAACTGACCATCCGCTTCGGTAACCAACAGCTTGCGCTTGGCCATCAGCCGCATTGCCTGCGGCTGATCCAGCGGGCGATCCAGCTTGATTGTCACCGGCTTGCTGGCGCTGCCATCCCAGCGCACGGTGATGCGCGACAACGCCCCACGATCACGAGAAAGCAGAAATAAGCCGCCAACATTGTCGGTACAAACGCTACTCCAGTTGCCCTGCACCCGCGACGCATCATCATTTGCCAGCCAGAGACTGGGGGCCGCGTCCCCTTTTTTCATGCGCAACAGTGCTGAATTGGCGCCATCCACAACATACAGCGTACCGTCACGGCCGATCGCCACATCGCTGCAATGCCCCTGATCCGGCAGCACATATTCGCTGCGGACCTTGTTACTGCGCAGGTCCACGGCTTTCAAAACCGCGCTGGTATTGTCCGAAGCAACAAAGCCGGCACACGCCCACAAGGTCTGCGTGCGTTCATCCAGCGCCAGACTACGCACCTCACCCAGCGTCAGCGGCAGTTGCTCGACGTTATTGCCGCCGGCCGTGACCCGCCAGAGCGAACCATCGCGAACACTACCAACATACAACGTGCCATCACGCGCCGAGGCGACACCACCGGGATAAACCCGTTCGCCCGGAAGCATCACATCGCCAGCCGAGACAAAACTCGTTGAAACGACTAAAACCAGCGGCATAAACAAACGAAAAATCAGGGACCGCATCGCGCTCACTTAAATCAAAGCCGGAATGATGAATCGTGTTTGCATCAGAACTGATAGTGCAGGCCAATACGGGCACTGGGCCACCAGCTGATCTTGTTCATTTCATCCTGCAACTGGGATTCTTCAATAGCGACGCTATTTTGCAGTCCAACACACTTGAGCGCATCAATCGCGCCACAGGTAACGCTCAATGAAGCGTTGATGGACTTCAGGTATTGCACCCCCAGATCCACTGTGAAATTAACCTTGCTGCCAGCGCGTACCGGATTACCCCAACCGACACCGATATAGGGGCTGGATGAAGGAAACTGGATTTTCGCCTTCATCGAGCCGACATAACTGGCGGGGTACTGCGTGCCATTGATATTGTAGAAGCCGCCATCAGACTGAGCCTCCGCATCCAGCTCGGTATTGTTGAGCAAAAAACCGCCTGTCACATGGAAATTGCTGCCTTCCAGTGGAAAATAACTTGCCTTGAAACCCACACCGCCAAAAGTCGAATCTGCCTTGTAGGAAATATCACTGATGCTACGAGTGGTATTGATTTTGCCCTTACCGTAATCAAGCGATACGGTAAATGTATCAGTCAGAGAGTTGGTGAAATCCAGACCGATGCCATTGGTACCGATAATACCGCCAACAGCATAGCCATCGGCTTGCGCCCCTGCAGTTACAGCCAACAAGGCCAGTGCTGCGGCAATACGAGATTTGACTTGCATTCTATTTCTCCTCCAAACGGCGATGGCAACCAGTATTGGTCAACACCAACCGGCAATTAGTTCTGCGGGGTATCCTGCGCACACAAAAACAATGGGAAACCATCGCGCTGATCGGCCTGCACCTCAGTCTGTACGCGGATATCATCAATCCGGCATTCGCGGAACAAGGCAACGCTGTTATCTGCGATCAACTCAACGGAATCCAGCGGGTGCAGCGGCCAGACATAACCCTCCCAACGCTCGCCGTTTTCGCGCGCACTGACCGTGAGGCGCAACTCGTTGTTTTCATGCGCTGCCAGCACGGCCACCGGCGTTTCGTTTGCCTGGCGAATCTTGCGAATGATGCGACTCGCCACCAGTTGCAAACCCAGCTCGTAACGGGCAAAACGGCCGTTATACAGCGCCTGCTGCAATGTTTGCGCGGGGCGTGGAATCGCCAGCAGAGACAGGTTATCCTGCTTCAGTTGCCGGTTCAGCTCTTCCGCCAGTTTCATACCCCAGCCGCTGGCATCGCCGCCAAGCCGCACTGGCGATGGCTGGCCAGCCTGTTGAATCGCCACCCCGACCAGAAAACGCAGATGGACAGTCTCATCGCCGGCAACAATGTCGTCAGCCACCAGATCCAGCGGCACGCCGCGCGCGGCATCCTGCAAATGACGGGACCAGCGATAAACCTGCGGCAGGGTCCACTGCTGCAAAGTTTGCAGCGATAACAGGCAAGCCGACAGCCCCACTTCGCGATCGTTGGCAAACACGCCGTGTTGCGCCAGCAGCGAAGTCACAGCAGCCACATCCGGTAAACGCCCCGGCACCTGAACCTGACCGCGCGTGCCGGCAGCCACCAGCAACACCGGCAGCGCAAACACCACCGCACGGGTGCCCTGCTCCGGCGACGCTTCCAGCGCATCACGCAATTCATTCCACAGGTATTTGTAGGCCTCCTGCGATGGCGACATGGCCAGCGCTTGCTGCAATTCATCGTTACGATCGTTTTCCAGCGCATCCTGCAGCAAATGCTGCAGCTCACCATTGGCCTGCTCGCGCTCCGGCTGTTCCTTGGCGGTCAGCACCCGCATCACTTGGCGGATATAGGGGTTCTTGGCATCAACACGCGGAAACATACGAGGATCAGGCAAATACATTGGGGAATCTTTCTACACAATTTAAATCAGTTACACATACTGTGACTGACATGGAACCGGATCGCAGATTATATATCGTTACAATGACTTAACTAACTGCATTGAAGTCATTTATTAAAAACTTGTGCACAGCACCAAGTTTTTCTTGACAAACCGCAGCCGCATATTAGATAATTCTAATCGTCAAGCACAGCTTGTTCTTGATAGTTTCTCCTCTATTTCTCCTTTGTATTATTGGGCAGCGCGGATTGATATCCGCGCTTTTTTTTGCCTGTTTTTTTTGCCACGAGGGACAGGAGAAACACCGGAGCGCGATTGTACCGAAAAAACCTCGCCGCCGCTTACCGGCACTGCAATGCCACCAGCTCTGGTTGCGCAGCAGAAAATCCGCGCCAAGCCTTTCATCCAATTGAAAAATTGCTACGTTTAAATGACGCATAAGAAAATACCCTTGCGGGGCAATATCTATGCGACAATCCGCGCCTTGTTTACATGGCTGGACACCGAGGATTGAGGAGAACCAGATGAAGTTTCGCTTCCCCATTGTCATCATTGATGAAGACTTCCGTTCCGAGAACGCCAGCGGCCTTGGCATTCGTGCGCTGGCCGAGGCGATCGAAGCCGAAGGCATGGAAGTGCTGGGGGTAACCAGTTACGGTGATTTATCCAGCTTTGCGCAACAGCAGAGCCGCGCCTCAACCTTCATTCTGTCGATTGACGATGAAGAATTCCTGTCGGATGAAGATGCGGACACGGCCATCGCCCAATTGCGAGCATTTGTTGAGGAAATCCGCTTCCGCAACGCCGACATCCCGATTTTTCTGCACGGTGAAACCCGTACCTCGCGCCACATCCCCAACGATGTATTGAAAGAGCTGCACGGTTTCATCCACATGTTTGAAGATACGCCGGAGTTCATCGCCCGCTATGTGCTGCGCGAAGCCAAGGCTTATCTGGAAAGTCTGCCGCCGCCGTTCTTCCGTGCACTGACGCATTACGCGTCTGACGGCTCGTATTCCTGGCACTGCCCGGGCCACTCGGGTGGCGTGGCGTTCCTGAAATCGCCGGTCGGCCAGATGTTCCACCAGTTTTTCGGCGAAAACATGCTGCGTGCCGACGTCTGCAACGCCGTGGACGAACTCGGCCAGCTGCTTGACCATACCGGCCCGGTGGCGGCATCGGAGCGCAACGCAGCACGTATTTTCAACTGCGACCATCTGTTCTTTGTCACCAACGGCACTTCCACCTCGAACAAAATCGTCTGGCACTCTACCGTAGCGCCGGGCGATATCGTCGTGGTCGACCGCAACTGCCACAAGTCGATCCTGCACTCGATCATGATGATGGGCGCGATTCCGGTATTCCTGATGCCGACACGCAATAACTTCGGCATCATCGGCCCGATTCCGCTGTCGGAATTCCAGCCGGATACCATTGCCCGAAAAATTGCCGCGCATCCGTTTGCCAAGGATGTGAAAACCAAACCGCGCATCCTTACCATCACCCAGAGCACCTATGACGGAATTCTCTACAACGTGGAGAAAATCAAGGAAATGCTCGGCGACAACATCGATACGCTGCACTTCGACGAAGCCTGGCTGCCACACGCCACCTTCCACGATTTCTATCGCGAATTCCACGCCATCGGCAAGGATCGCCCACGTAGCCCGGACGCGATGATTTTCGCCACCCAGTCAACGCACAAGCTGCTGGCAGGCCTGTCGCAGGCATCGCAGATTCTGGTGCAGGACTCGGAGACCCGCGCGCTGGACCGCGATATCTTCAACGAATCGTATCTGATGCATACGTCGACCAGCCCGCAATATTCGATTATTGCCTCCTGCGATGTTGCGGCGGCAATGATGGAGCCACCGGGTGGCACGGCACTGGTGGAAGAATCGATCCTAGAAGCGCTAGATTTCCGCCGTGCGATGCGCAAGGTGGATGAAGAATTCGGTGACAGCTGGTGGTTCAAGGTCTGGGGCCCGGATTTTCTCTCGGACGAAGGCATGGCCGACCGCGAAGACTGGATGCTGCGCGGCGGCGACAAATGGCACGGTTTTGGCGACATTGCTGAAGGCTTCAACCTGCTTGACCCGATCAAGGCCACCATCATCACCCCGGGGCTGGATGTGGACGGCGACTTTGCCGACTCGGGCATCCCGGCAGCGATTGTGACCAAATATCTGGCCGAACATGGCGTGATCGTCGAAAAAACCGGTCTGTACTCGTTCTTCATCATGTTCACCATCGGTATTACCAAGGGCCGCTGGAACACGCTGGTGACCGCACTGCAGCAGTTCAAGGACGATTACGATCGCAACCAGCCGCTGTGGCGTGTATTGCCGGAATTTGTCGCCAAACATCCACAATACGAGCGCACCGGCCTGCGCGACCTGTGCGACAAGATCCACGGCATCTACAAGGACAACGACGTGGCGCGCCTGACCACCGAGATGTACCTGTCGCCGATGGAATGTGCAATGCGTCCGTCGGATGCATTCGCGAAGATGGCGCACAAGGAAATCGAGCGCGTCACCATCGACGAACTGGAAGGTCGCATCACTGCAGTGCTGCTGACGCCTTATCCGCCGGGCATTCCGCTGCTGATCCCAGGTGAGCGCTTCAACCGCACCATCGTCCGTTACCTGGAGTTCGCGCGTGATTTCAACGAGCGTTTCCCTGGTTTCGAAACCGACATTCATGGCCTGGTGAAACGCGACATGAACGGCCGCGACCAGTATTACGTCGACTGCGTCAAAGTCTGATTTCAAGCAAATGGAACAAAAAATGAGCCGGATATTTCCGGCTCATTTTTTTTGTTGCAGGGTTGGCGATTGATAAACCAAAAGACCTAGCACGATCAACGCTGTACCCAGCCAGACGGCCATGCTGATTGGTTCCTGGTTCAGATAATGCCCCAGCAACAGCGACGTAACCGGTGTAATCAGCTGAATCAGCGCCACCGACACCGGCTTGAGGCGCTGCAACAGGTAGCCATAGAGACTGAAAGCGATCAGCGTTGCAAACACCACCATATAGGCGAGAGACAGACTGGCACGCAGCGGCCACTGCTGCGGCCAGGACCAATCGCCGAGCCACCAGCTCAGCGCGTACAGCGGCACGGCAACCAGCAGCGAACCCAGCGTCAGCGCAAGCGGTGGCACAGCAGCATCCAGTCGCTTGATCCAGACGGAAGTTACGGCCTGCGATGCAGCGCCAGCCAAGACAATCAACGCACCGTACAAAAACAGCATATCGCCACGAAATGCACGCTGGTGAATCTCGATCAGGCCACACAGCGCCAACGCCAAACCCGCCCAGTGCTGCCAGCAGAAATGCTGGCGCAACCACAACACCGAAAACAAGCCGGTAAGCAAGGGGCCGGTGCCGTACAACACGGCGATCAGCCCGGAATTGACATGTTGTGCGCCGAGATAGGTCAGCCCCAAGGCGACAAACAGATTCATGCCGCCAATCAGGTAGGTCCAGCGCGCAGCGGCGGTCTGTGGCAGACGCACGCCAAACCAGCGGCAAGCCAGCCAGGCCAGCGGCAGCGTGAAAAACATGCGCAGAGCTGCAGCCTGAAAGAAGCCGAAGCCGTCTACCCCCCAGCGAATGCCAAGTGCAGTAGTCGACCAGATCAACACAACGGAAAGATAGGCGAGCGCAGTCATGACAAGACAACGCCACGGCAGCGGGCCGTGGCGCAGTAAAAACAGCGATTATAAAGGATCAGATCACGACTGCGCCGCCAGCGCTTCCAGATGGCGGATTACCTCATCGCTGCGGCGTTCCATCTGCATTACCGCTTGCAGCGCCCCTGCCGCATCACCGGCCTCGAACTTGCGCAAGGCATCGATTCCCGACTGATGCACTGCCATATGCGGTGCTTCCAGTTCGCGATAGGCACTGGTTTGAGAAAAACGCGCCTTACCCTCGCCATGGTAATACCAATGCCCGAGGCGGCAGGCTGTGTGCCCGGCCGGATCTCCACCGCCGCTGCGAATTCCCAGCAGACGCTGATAGACATCGAACTTGAACAGCAAATGGTCAATTTTTGCCAGTTCAGCAAAGCTGCGCTGAGCAGCCTGATCAATCGCCAGCTCCATCTGGGCCGACAACGAAACCATTTCACTCATGCCCTGACGCGCATCGATACCGACATCGCTGGCACGCTGCGATTGCTCTGCCAGCATCTGCATATTGCCACGCGCATGGTCGGTCTCTTTGCGTATCGCCTCTACCAGTGAGGTAATTTCGGCAGTAGCGGTGCTGGTGCGCTCTGCCAGTTTGCGCACCTCATCAGCCACCACGGCAAAGCCGCGCCCCTGCTCACCGGCACGGGCAGCTTCAATGGCCGCATTCAGCGCCAGCAAATTGGTCTGGTCGGCAATTTCCTTGATCAACTGCACAATGCCGCTGATCTGGCTGGCACGCTCATCCAGGCTGCTGACCTGGCTGGCGGCCTGAGTTGAGGTATCGGCCAGACGAGAAAGGCTGGATGACATGTCATCCACCGCACTGCTCCCCGAGCTGGAAATCTGCTTGGCGGCCGATGCCTGCGAACAATCCTCGGCCAGCTTGCTGGCCATGTCACCCAGGCTGCGCTGGCTGGCAACAAAAGTATCGCCAAAATGAGCCAACCCTTCCGCCAGCCCTGACAGCAAACGGGTGTGTTCCTGCGCAGCAGCAGCCTCGCTGCGTGCCGCATCCAGCTGATTGCGCAATTGTTGCAGTTCCTGGCTCAAGGCCATGTTTTCCGCACGCAGATCAGCCAGCTCGGAAGACTGGGCCTGCAGAGGGGAAGAAGTTTTCCAGAACGCCATGAATTCTCCTGAATATCGATGCCATTCGCCGGCATTTCGCCGACAAAATCGAATTCAGTTATAGGCAAGAGCAAGGCGGCTTGCCAGCATCAAGCCAAAACGACGTCATTATTCGGGGAGCATGACGGTGGCGCGGCGCGGCGGATGCTGCAGTCGAGCGTCCAGCTCACGCAGATAACGCTCGCGACTTTCGCGCCTTTGCAGTTCTTTTTGCAGAAACAACTGGCGTTGTTCAGGGGTGAGGATATCCAGCAACTGCTGGCGATCGAAGCCGTTTTCGCGCACCTTGCGTTGCCACATTTCCCGTTGTTCCGGGCTGAGGCTCTCCAGCAGCTGGATACGGTCACGCCGACGCTGCTCGGCAAACTGCCGCAGCTGCTCGCGGTCTTCCGGACGCAGACGCTCCAGTGGCGAGACCGCCGCCGATTCGCGCCAATGCCGGCGCAAACGCTCGGCCTCTTCCGGTGTCACGGTGCCATCACGCAATGCCCGTTCCAGTCTCCGCTCGCGATACTCCTGCATATTGCGCTCAACCGCCTGCAGCGCATCGGGGCTGGTCACCGGCATCTCGGCGTGCGCCATCGCAGCGGCCATGCCGCTGATCAGGAACAACGCTTGAAACAGACGCCCGTGCTGTTGCATGGCTTTACCCGTCACCGAAAGATTGATGAATATCTTGCTGCATTCTAAAACCAATTGCATTGCCAAGATATGTGACTGGCTCGGCAATTGTAAATTGCTGTAACAATTGTCGCCTTAACGCAAAGCCACATTTCATCAGCCAACGAAATCGGTAAACTGAGCGCATGGATAATAATGCAAAAAAACTGCTGATCATCGATGACGACCCACGGCTACGCGAGCTGCTGCTGCGCTATCTGACTGAACAGGGATTCGACGTGGATGCCTACGCCGATGCCAGTCAGCTGGAAAAACGCCTGCAGCGCAACCGCCCGCACCTGCTGATTCTCGACCTGATGTTGCCCGGAGAAGACGGATTGTCGGTCTGCCGTCGACTGCGGGCGTTGGGCGATACGCTGCCGGTCATCATGCTCACTGCGCGCGGCGACGAGGTAGACCGGATTGTCGGCCTGGAAATGGGTGCCGACGATTATCTGCCCAAGCCGTTCAACCCGCGCGAACTGCTGGCGCGCATCAACGCCATTCTACGGCGCCAGCCGAGTGTGCCGGCGCTGGCCAGCGATTACAGCGAAGACGAAAGCTACGAATTTGGCGATTTCCGGCTCGAGGCTGGCAGCCGCAAGCTGTTCAAGGGCGACACGGAAATCCCCCTGACTCACACCGAGTTTTCATTGATGAAGGTACTGGCACAGCATCCGCGTCACCCGCTATCTCGCGAACGCTTGATGGAGCTGGCACGCGGCAAGGATTACGATTCGTTCGACCGGGCGATCGACGTGCAGATCTCGCGCCTGCGCAAACTGATTGAAGACAATCCGGGCGAACCGAAACTGATCCAGACCGTTTGGGGTTTTGGCTACGTGTTTGTTCCCGACGGCGGCGCCCGCTGATGCGCCTGCTGCCGCGCAGCCTGTTTGGCCGACTGGCGCTGCTGCTGATGTCGCTGATGCTGGTGTCGCAGCTGTTCACACTCGGCCTGTTGCGTTTCAGCCACCAGCAGATTGAGGCGCAGCAACTGGCAGAACAGGTGATCGACACACTGGCGGAACTGGAAACCGCATTACAGGGTTTTGCACCAGATGAGCGAGTGGCGTTTCTGGCGCTCCGCCACCGCCCTTATTCGATCAATCTGGAACCCGCCGCCGAGGTGATGCCGCCGAACGCCAGCCCCTGGCAGCATCCACACGCCGAACGGGTGCTGCAATCGCTGGCAGGTTTCGGCATGGTGGTGGATGCGGCACGCCTGCAAACCAAACCGAAGCAGCAGATCTGGCTGCCGATCCGCATGCTGGGCGAGCCCTACTGGCTGGTGATTCCACTCGGCACGCCGCCGCCGCGCATGGGCAGCACCCTGCTGTTGCTGATCGGCGGTTTTTCGCTGCTGGCGCTGGCAGCGGCATTCATTTTTACCTGGCTGATCAATCGTCCGCTGCAGCAACTGACACGCGCCGCCGGTACGTTGGCCGCGGGCCGCCACCCCGAACCGCTGCCGGAACAGGGCGTGCGTGAAATCCACACCCTGGCCAGCGGCTTCAACCAAATGACCCACGCGCTGAAACAGGCCGAGGACGAGCGGCGGGTGATGCTGGCGGGCATTTCGCACGATGTGCGCACACCGCTGACACGGCTGCGGCTGGGGGTGGAAATGATGTCCGACGACAGCCTGCGCGACGGCATGCTCACCGACATCGCCGACATTGAACACATCGTTCAGCAATTCCGCGACTTTATTGCCGGCGACCCGGACGAAGCCGCCAACGAAATCGAACTCAACGAATTGCTGCATGCCATTGCCGAGCGCTATCAGCGTGATGGACTGGCGCTGCAATTGCAGCTGCAGCCAGACCTGCCGCCGCTGCCGCTCAAGCCGCTGGCACTGCAACGGGTGCTCGGCAATCTGATCGACAATGCCCGTCGCTACGGTCGCCCGCCGATTATCATCAGCAGCCGCAGTCAGGGACAACAGCTGTTTATCTCGATAGAAGACCACGGTGACGGCATCCCCGCAGATCAGATCGAACAACTGCAACGACCGTTTACCCGTGGCGACGCGGCACGCCAGGCGGATGGCGGTTCCGGCCTGGGGTTGGCGATTGTGCGCCGGATCTGTGAGCGGGATGGCATCGCGGTTGCATTTGGTAGTAACCCGCAAGGGGGCCTGCGCGTAGAATTAAGTCTGCATCTACCTGCCAGCCAACAAAATCTGGACTAAACTGGCAGAGCCGGCGCGGCTTGCAAGCCGGCTACAACTCCGCTATCCCCGCCCGTTGCAACCATCGCGCCGAGACCAGCATGCCAGAGCAGACCCATGACACTTTCGAGAAAGCGATCCTCGATCAAAGCGGTGCATTGATCCTGGTGCTGAATCGCCAGGGCCAGATTGTCTATTTCAACCACACCTGCGAGCAGGTGTCCGGGCTCAAAGCCAGCGCGGTTGCCGGCAAAGCCTTCTGGGACATGCTCATTCCGGCGGCGCAGCGCAACCATAACAAGTCAGAATTCCAGCGCGCACTAAACGGCGCGTTACCGCATCATTTCGAAAATTTCTGGCAAGCGCAAAACGGCGAGCAGAAGCGGATTCAGTGGGCGACGACGGCCCTGAACAATGCCGACAACGGGCAGGTTGACTATCTCATTGCCACCGGCCTGGATATCAGCCGTCAATCATCCGGCGAACGGCCCTTGCTGGAAGTACTGAACAATGTCGAGCTGCTTACCGTAAAGCTGGATCGTACGGGCGTCATCGAATACTGCAGCGACTATCTGGCCACCCTCTCCGGCCATGAATTAAGCAGCCTGATCGGGCAACCGTGGGTTGCCAGCATTATTCCACCTGAGCAGCAGACTGCGGTTGCACAAACGTTGCAGCGGCAGCTGCGCGATGATGCCGCGCCATCTGTGAATGAATATCCGATCCAGTGCAAACGCGGCCTGCCGCGCCTGGTACGCTGGCATACCGTGCAACGGCACGATGCCGGCGGCGTAGTCATCGGTCTGATCTGCTTTGGCGAAGATGTAACTGAAGAGCGCCAGCACAGCGACGAAGCACGACTTGCCGCCACGGTGTTTGAAAGCACCTCGGAAGCGGTGATGATCTGCGACATCCAGCAACGCATCATCAAGGCCAACCGTGCCTGCCAGGAGATCACCGGCTACGGCATCCGCGAGCTGATCGGCAAGCGCCCGCTGTTCAGCCGCATTGATTACAACGGTGTCGACAAGGAACTGGATCGGTTTTTTGACGAGGCACGCCAGCAAGGCAGCTGGCAGGGAGAAACCTGGGATCGTCGTGCCAGCGGCGAGGTGTTTCCCGCCTGGCTGACCATTTCCACCGTGCCCGATGACCACGGCGACATCGCCCATTATGTGTGCGTGTTTTCCGATATCAGCGCCATCAAGCAATCTCACGCCAAGCTGGAATACATGGCGCACCACGATCCGCTTACCGGCTTGCCGAATCGCAGCCTGCTGCTCGACCGGCTGGGCCACAGCTTGGGCCGTGCAATGCGCGAATGGCAACAGGTGGCGGTGATTTTCATCGACCTCGACAATTTCAAGGATGTAAATGACACGCTCGGCCACGAGGTGGGCGACACGCTGTTGCGCGAAGTGGCAGAACGCATGAAAGCGCTGCTGCGCAATGAAGACACGGTGGCACGCCTGGGTGGCGACGAATTCACCGTGATCCTGGTCGATATCGACGCCCCGCGCGCCGCGCTGAATGTGGCGCAGAAACTGCTACAACTGGTGGCCAAGCCGGTGCAGGCTGGCGGCCATGCGCTGCACGTTTCCGCCAGCATCGGCATCAGCGTGTTTCCGCTGGATGGCAAGGATGTCGCCACGCTACTGAAAAACGCCGACACCGCGATGTACAGCGCCAAAGCGGCAGGCCGCAATGGTTATCGCTTCTACACGCCACTGATGACCGACCTGGCGATGCAGCGGCTGGAAATCGAATCAGCACTGCGGGTGGCACTGGTGCAGAAGCAATTCTCGCTGCATTACCAGCCGCAGATCGACATGTTCAGCGGCGCACTGCTCGGCGCCGAGGCGCTGATCCGCTGGCAACATCCGGAACGCGGCACCATCCGCCCCGACGAGTTCATTCCGGTGGCGGAAGAAACCGGCCTGATCGTCGATATCGGCAACTGGGTACTGGAAGAAGCCTGCCGGCAATACGATGAATGGTGCAAGCTCGGCTGGCAGCTGCCGAAGCTGTCGGTAAACGTTTCTGTGAAACAACTGGAGCGCAGTAATCTGCCGCAGCAACTGCTGCAACTGCAGCGTAAATACGATCTGCCGGACAATATGCTGACGCTGGAAATCACCGAATCGGTGATCATGCAGAAAGACTATGCGCTGACACTGCTGGAAGAAATTTCCGAATGTGGCGTGGAGCTGGCAATTGACGACTTCGGCACCGGTTATTCCTCGCTCAGCTATCTGAAACAGTTGCCAGTGGATACGCTGAAAGTCGACAAGAGTTTTGTGCAGGAAATCGACATCGACCGCAACGGCGAAGCCATCGTGCGCGCCATCATCGCGCTGGCCAAAACCATGGGCCTGTCAGTAGTGGCAGAAGGAGTGGAAACCGAGGCGCAGGCGCAGTTTCTTGCTGCGCTGGAGTGTGACGTCGGCCAGGGTTATTTATGGGGCAAACCGATTCCGGCGGATGAGTTTCTGCAGCAGTGGCGCAGCAACAGCTAACCAAGCCAGACCATGCCAGCCAAGCCGCACACACAGTATCGACTGCAACTATCTGCACTTTGCCTGATGCTGCTTTGCTGCCAGACAGTTGCAGCCCCGGCTGGCGCGGTTACAGCGACGGGATTTGACGTGTTTCTGAAGCGCTTCAAAAACGATCGGGTATTTCGCGAAAAGCGGCTGCTGTTACCACTGCAGATTTCTGTTAGCGACCCGGACGGCAAAAGCGCCGAGCGCCTTACGCTGAAACAGATTCGCGAACGCAAGATGCAACTCATCATTGGCGACAAACGCGCCAAGGAACTGCACAATTCGGAAGGCCGTCTATGTGAATCAAAACCGGTCGTGAGGCACAACCGAGCCACCTTCGAGCAATACTCGTGCGAGACCGACGTGTATGGCAACCGTTTCCATTTTGTTTTCCAGAGGGGCGGCTGGTGGCTACAGCGAGTCGAATACTCTGGCGGCTAGCAAGCTGCATGGAGCACTGAAAGCGGCTTGCAGCCCGGCCGGCAAGCCAATC
>JAXMFR010000012.1:0-68928 GCA_046347685.1 Chitinivorax sp. | reverse complement strand
TCCAGACGCACTTCAGCACGGCTGCGCCAGCCGGTCATGCGGTTTTTCTGGTCGTATACCGGATAGGTCTGGTTATCGCCGGCAGAAAAACGGATGCCTGGATAAGCCCCCGCCAGCTTCTTCGCTTCGTGCATCTTATTGTTGATGTTGTTTGCCAACTTAGCCGCATCGGCGTCGTTCATTTCGGCAAACAGCGAGGCGCGCATCAGATCGTTGGCCATTTCGCGCCGGGCCTCGGCATCCAGGCTGATCACGTTGTAGTTGAGCGGCTCGGCATGAGCCGTGGCAGTCAGCAGGCCAACAAGCAAAAACAGTCGTTTCATAAGCACTCCGGCAGCGGGTTAATGAACTTCGTGCGGGGTTGGTTCGGTATCTTCGTCGAGTGTATCCACCACCATGGTGTGGATTTCCACGTCAAACCATTCCCAGAAAGTCTTCAGTGTGCGCAGCGGCGGCCACAGGCTCTTGTCTTCACACCACGACCCCAGCTCCGCATCGAAAATCTGCGCATACAGATCATCGATATAGGCAATCGCCTGTTCCGGCTCTTCGAACTCGGGGATCAGCAACACCGTGCAATCCACCCGCAGGCTGTCCAGCCCCAGCTGTACATCGTTATCGGGCAAGGCATTCAGCCATTCCATGAAAGCCTGTTTCGGCTTGATTACGGCCACATTGCGGTCAATAGCATACATAATGAGCACCTGAGATAAATGAGCGCCACGCGGCGGAGTGTCAGCAGCTGCCAAACCAGCAGCGCCGTGCCAAGCATACCATGCCGCTTGGCCCGCCTTCCACGCCAAGGCTTGAGGTAGAATCCGATCATGCGAAGCCCCTTCCCGATAGTTACCCGTTATCTTGGCTGCCTGTGCTGGCTGCTTGCCGGCCTGCTGATCAGCAGCCAAGCATTTGCCGCACGGCAAGACCTGGACAAGGTTTACGCCAGTGTGCGCCAGTTTGTGCAGCAGCAGTTACAAGCCAATGGCAGCGATCCGCAATTCGAAATCGGCAAACTCGATCCGCGCCTGTATCTGCCGGAATGCAAACAACAGGAAGCATTTTTGCCCGGCGATGCGCGCCTGGAGGGCAAAACCCGCATCGGCGTGCGCTGCCTGCAGCCGGTTGAGTGGTCGATCATCGTTCCGGTTTCCGTCAAGCAAAGCATCCGGGTGGTGATTCTCAACCGCTCGGTAAGTACCGGACAAACAATTGAGGCCGCCGACGTCAGCGTGCGCAACTTGGTTGATGGCGAAACCGCGCCACCGGCAGCGCTCAACGCGGCAGACCAGGCAGTAGGCAGAGTTGCCATCGTCACCCTGGGCAAAGGCCTGATGCTGCGCGCCGACATGCTGCGCCAGCCGTATGTGATTCTGCAGAACCAGACGGTCACGCTGATGGTGCAAGGTGATGGTTTCCAGGTTGGCAACGACGCCAAGGCGCTAGGTAACGCGGCTGTGGGCCAGCCTGTTTCGGTGCGCACTCAGTCGGGACAGATTGTGCGCGGCGTCGCCCAGGCCGGAACTTGGTCGTTGCCACCCCCTGAGCGGCAAACCGGCGGCCGCAAATTTTTCGCAAAAAAGATTAAAGAACTACAATTCAGTGCCGATAGAACATCTAGGATTTCGTTTCCAGCAGTGCCAGATACGATTGCTGAAGTTGGAGTGCAAAATAGAAAATCGACGCTCGGCAAACCACTGAGTGGCCCTGCCGCCACCCGACCGGGCACCACCCGGGCCAGCACGCATCGCAGACCAGCACGGCCGGTGCGAGCGACAATGCCAAGGTGCAGAACGACAATGTCGAACTCAGCAGCAATTCGCTGAAGTTATCGGCACTGGAAGGCTCACTGGCCAGCCAGCCAGTAATCGACAGCGCACGCGTCAATGAAATCCGTCAGGCGATTGCCGACGGTAAATTCAAGATCAATCCTGACGCCATTGCCGACAAACTGGTCGCCAGCGTCAAGGAATTGCTGGCAAACCGGAAAGATTAATGGCCGCGCCATCCACAGCCAATACCGATCAGGCAGCCAAGCTACTGCGCGAAGAAGCCGCGCAGTACACGCTGCTGCTCGGCATCCTCAAAACTGAGCAGCAGGCATTGGTACAAGGTGCCATCGAGGATATCCGCCGTCTCAGCGAAGAAAAAGCGCAGTGCGTGGCAGGCATCAACACCCTCGAAAAACAGCGCCAATCGCTAAGCAACAACCAGAACAGCAAACAACACCCGGCACTGGCCGATCTGTGGCAAAACCTCAGCGATCTTGCCCAGCAAGCGCGTGAACTGAACCTGGCCAACGGCCGCCTGATCAACACACGCCTGCAACGCACGCAGGATGCCCTGGCCATCCTGCGCACCGACAACGAACGCGACCCCACCTACGGCCCCGACGGCCAGGCCAACGCCAGCGGCAGCGGCCGGCCACTCGCGTCAGCCTGAGAGACTCTCACGATCTTGCTGCACAGCCCTCAGCGGGGCTCCTGCGCAGCTCAAACCACACAAGGCACACCCGGCTCCAGCCCCACCTGCCCGGCAAGAGCCTGGGGCAGCCCTCATTACTCCAGCCAACTCCAATTAACCAGCCACAGGGTGATTGGCCGTCTGGCGGATTGGCTACGTGCGGCCCCCCCCGCCCTACTGAGGGCCGCCCATGACAGATCGTAAACAGCCGCTGGGCGCCTTCGCTCGATAACGAGCATCCAAACGGCAAAAATCCGCACACCATCTGACAACCGTAAACCAGATCAAACAAAAATAATGCAATAACGAATATTTAAATTCATCTTTTTTCATATTTTTCGTTTACGAATATTTATATGTTCGATATACTTCGTCCCGTCTCCTTCTAGTGATTCAGGCAAAGTCCTAATCCGCCTCCCGGACCTCATCCGCGGAGGCTTTTTTTTCGCCGCCGATACAGGAGACAAGCGTTGGCGCACCGGCCCGCTTCTGCTATAAAGATCAAGCGGCATCAGCATGATGCCTGCGAATCAGCATCCAATTTTGCAACATGCAACAACACTGATACCACCCTTCACACATGTCTTCAGAAGAATCACGCCAACATCAACGCCATCCAGTCCGTTGGCGTGCAGCCCTGATCCGCGCCGGCGGCAACCACATCATCAAGGGCGTGACACTGGAAGTATCCAAAGGAGGCGCCGGTCTCTATTGTGATGAACAACTCCCAACGGGCACCCAATGCCGCCTGATACTGGAAATCCCCGGCAACAGCATTGGCAGCAAAACCCATCTGCAGCAAGACTGCGTGGTAGTACATTCGTCGCTGATCGGCCAAGTCAGCAAATTTCGTACCGGTATCAAGTTCAAGGCCCTCACACCCGAAAACGAGAAAATTCTGGCAAAATTCCTGCGCTGAACCACGCCACATGGCGCTTGCAATCAAGCAGGCAGCCCCTCCTCTCAGGCGCGCAACTGCCATCAACCGTGCAATGACAGTTGCAATACCCCCGGAAATCACACCCCCTCTCGTCAATATCAACGGGTGCGCAGCCATCAATATTGGCAACAGCAAAACCATCTACGCCCGCACCACGCAGATCAGCAAGAACACGCCTACCCTGCCACTGCCGTAACAACCGGCGGCACATATGTCAATCAGGGTTTTGCTGGAAATCCCGAATACGTGGAACAACGACAAGCAATATCTGGACTGTAACGGCCAAAACACGCACGCCATTCTGGTGGATGCGGGCAGCAAATAGTGCACCGGATTCGAAATCGAAAATAATCAACAACAAACACCGTTCGATTTCCGACAAATCTTTAAAGTAAAAATTCTAAATTAACGCTGTTATGGCTGATATGATGTCGTGATGACTCAATTGGCCAATCTCGAAAAATCATGGCGTTAGGTGCCAAAACCCTGCCCGACCAGGTTGCGGACTATCTGATTGCGCGGATTTTTGTTGGCGAGCTGAAACCGGGCGACAAACTGCCGCCGGAACGTTTGCTGGCAGACCAGCTAAAGGGGTAGACCGCACCTCGCTGCGTATGGCTCTCAGACACTTGGCGCGCCTTGGACTGCTGCGCTCGGTGCACGGCTCCGGCATCACCATCGAAGATTACGCCGACAAGGGAGGGCTGGATTTTCTTGCCACCGTGTTCAGCATGGAGCAGCTGGATCTTGGCGGGCGATTTTTGCTTGAAGCGCTCGACCAATGGAGCTTCTTCATACCATTGCTGATCATGTCAGCCTCGCAGCGGCGCGAGCCCGGCCAGATCGATGCACTGGCCTTGCAACAGTTATTCGCGCAACAACTTGCCTTGCAGCAAAAAGGTGTGGACCACATGCCACAAGTCGTTGAGCTGGAACTGATGTTGCATGATCAGTTGAACAACCAGATTGGCAGCCTGATCATGCGCCTGATCAATAACTCCACGCGCATCCTGCGGCGGCGCATTATTCAAATGTTGTTTGAAAACATCGATATCACCCGGCATATCCGCTTTCATCAGCAGCTCATGGCACAAATCATCAACAACACCTTAAGCGGCTACGCCGTCATGGACCACTACCGGACTTATCTGGCAAACCTCAGCCAGCCTTTGCGCAACAGGCTGCGATCCATGCCACAAGAGCCCAGATTGCTCAGTTCCCCGCTATGAAACAGGCATAGCCATCTACGACAATACAAAATCTAACATTGTTATTTTTTATGATTTTGTTAAAATTCCTACATCCATTTTGTTGCCGCGACGTGCGGAACGAGCAAAGCGAGCAACACGATCAATCCGTTCAACGCCAACAACAAAATACAACAACCAGACCTCGCACCGGCATCGTCATATATGGATATGCATGTTTACCCAACACCATTTGCACACGCTGACATTCTCCGCGCCCGCATGGGCTTACCCCCTCAACATCGGCAACTGCGCGGCAATGGGTATCATGCAAAACCAAACCATAGGAAGTTTGATGACCTCGAAAAAACAGCAGGCATTACCGATGCCGGATTGATCATCGGGCCTTGCATGCGTTTGCAGAAGATTGCGATATGCAATGCGGGTTTTCAAATCAATACAACCTGTTATCATCGTTGAAAATTTGAACAATTACTCGAGACACGAGGAGAAATCATGGAAAAAAACTGGCTCAAGAGCTACCCCGCGGGCGTGCCGTCCGAAGTCAATCCGGATCAGTACAATTCGCTGGTAGAAATGTTTGAAGAAACTGTCGGCAAGTTTGGCGACAAAACTGCGTTCATCAACCTGATGACGCCAATGAGTTATGCCGAGCTGGATAAAAGGTCTCGCGACTTTGCCGCCTACCTGCAAAACGGCTTGGGACTGAAGCAGGGTGATCGCGTTGCAGTGATGATGCCAAACCTGCTGCAATACCCGGTTGCCGTTTTCGGCATCCTGCGCGCAGGCCTGGTGGTAGTGAACGTCAACCCTCTTTACACCGCCCGCGAACTGCAACACCAACTGACCGACTCCGGTGCACAAGTCATCCTGATCTGTGCCAACTTTGCCGCGACACTGCAGGAAGCACTGCCGAAAACGCCGGTCAAACACATCATCATCACCGAACTGGCCGATCTGTGCCCGCAGCCCAAGCGCCTGCTGTTCAATCTGATGATCAAACACGTCAAGAAGATGGTTCCGGCCTACTACCTGCCCGGCGCCAAGAAACTCAACACCGTGCTGGCTACCGGCGCCCGCCTGCCGCTGAACAAGCCCAAAATCAAGAACAGCGATCTGGCGTTCCTGCAATACACCGGCGGCACAACCGGCCTGTCGAAAGGCGCAATGCTGACCCACCGCAACGTCATCGCCAATATCCAGCAAGTCACGGCACTGGCCGGTGCGGCAATGACCGACAAGGAGGTGCTGGTTACCGCCCTGCCGCTGTACCACGTGTTTGCACTGGTTGCGAGCGTGATGTTCTTCATGGTTGGCGGCACCAACATCCTGATCACCAATCCGCGCGATCCGGAAATGTTCATCAAGGTCATCAAGGATGCCGCGTTTACCGCGATGATTGGCGTCAACACCCTGTTCAACTCGCTGCTCAACAGCCCGAGCTTCAAACAGGTCAATCTGAGCCGTCTGCGCTTTACCCTTTCTGGCGGCATGGCCACCCAGCCAGCAGTTGCCGATCGCTGGCAGAAGGAAACCGGCTGCCTGATTCTGGAGGGTTACGGCCTGACCGAAACCTCGCCGGTTGTCAGCCTCAACCCGCCGGACACCAAGAGTTTTACCGGCACCGTCGGCCTGCCGGTTCCATCGCTGGAAGTATCGATCCGCGACGAAGAAGGCAAGGAACTGGGCCTGAATGAACCGGGTGAAATCTGCGTACGCGGCCCGAACGTGATGAAGGGTTACTGGCAGCGCCCGGATGAGAGCAAGAAAGTTCTCACCAGCGATGGCTGGCTGCTGACCGGCGACGTTGGCCAGATTGAAGAAGATGGCCGCCTGCGTATCGTGGATCGCAAGAAGGACATGATTCTGGTTTCGGGCTTCAACGTTTATCCTAACGAAGTCGAAAACGTAATCGCGGCACATCCAGGCGTACTCGAAGTTGCAGTGATCGGTATTCCGGCCGATGCCACCGGCGAGGCGGTCAAGGCTTACGTCGTGAAGAAAGACGCCGGCCTGAGCGAAAAAGATGTCATCGATCACTGCCGCAAGCAGCTGACAGCCTACAAGGTGCCGCGCCTGGTTGAATTCCGCACCGATCTGCCAAAGAGCAATGTGGGCAAGATTCTGCGCAAGGAACTGCGCGCCGAGCTGGACAAGCCGAAGCAGGCAGAAAAGCAGGCTGCAGCAGCCACGGCATAATGGCTGCCTGACAACTCACCACCAGAGGGCCACACATGTGGCCCTTTTTTCTGTGCCATACAGCAATACGCAGCATTTTTCGCAACGGCTATACTGAGCCCATGAGCAAACACGATCACCACACACAATCTGGCAACTGGCTCAACCGACTGGCGGGGATCACCTCCTTCCTCGGCAGCGAAGGCTCGCTGGAAGACAATCTCAATGAACTGGCGGCAACCGCAGCAACCATGCTGCACGCCGACTTCTGCTCGATCATGTTATTGACGGCAGTATCGGATGAATGCGCCGAGCTGACGCTGAAGCTGGTCGCACACCACGGACCGATTGCCGATGACGCGGAAAAGGAAAATGTCGGCCCCGGCCAGGGCATTGCCGGACAAGTACTGGAAAGCGGTAAATCGATACTGGTCGAAGATATCGACAAATCGCCCTACGCGGATCAGGCACGCCGCAAGGATCAACCCTACCGCTCACTGATTGCCTCGCCGATCCACCTGAATGGAGAACTGATTGGCGTCATCAACATCACCGGCAACCGTTTTCCGCGACCGTTCAACATCGACGACCAGAATCTGCTGGACATCGCCGCCCTGTTCATCGGCAAATCCATTCAAGTGATGCAACTGCAGAACGTGCTCAATTCGCGTTTTGCGCAGATGGCATTGGCACAGCAGGAACAACAGGCGCTGCAACAGAAATTCAGCGCCAATCCAGCACAAAATCCGGATCAGCTGGCAAAACTGCTAGCGAAAACCTTCTATCGCGAACTCACCCGAGCGGGTCTCAGCTCCAGCCAAATCATCAGCACCGCAACCGAAATCATCAATCAGCTCAACAGCAGCCTGAGCAAACACAAAAAACGCATGGAACGCCAGTGAATAACAGGCATGCGGCACCGCACATGGACGAAGCGCCACTTTTCCGAGTAAAATAGTCGCCTTTTATCGCGTATCGTCCGGCCACCATTGTTGACTAATTTGATCGGGTATTATATATTCGATCGCAATTAGAGATTGGCGAGGATAAGCCATGCGACTGACTACCAAAGGCCGTTTTGCAGTGACCGCCATGCTGGATCTGGCCATGCGCCAGGGCAACGGCCCGGTGACGCTGGCCGGCATCAGCGAACGCCAGCGTATTTCGCTGTCGTATCTGGAACAACTGTTTGGCAAACTGCGCCGCCGCGAGCTGGTTGACAGCGTACGCGGGCCGGGTGGTGGCTATTGCCTGGCACGCGCAGCTCACGAAATCTCTATTGCGGAGATCATCCGCGCGGTGGATGAGCCGATTGATGCCACGCAGTGTGGCGGTCGGGAAAACTGCCAGGAAGAACACCGCTGCATGACCCACGACCTGTGGACCAACCTCAATGCCACCATCTATGACTACCTGACTTCGGTCACGCTGGGCAGCCTGGTCGACAACCAGCTGGCCAAGCAGCAAAACGCCGAAGTTGCCGTGTTGATCGACAAACGTGGCCCTAAGGCCACTGCAGCTGCAGTCTGAACGCTTGTACGCCAAATTAAGTGGAGTCTTTTTCAATGTTGAAATTACCGGTTTATCTGGACTATTCGGCCACCACACCGATCGACCCACGGGTAGCGGATCTGATGATTCCGTACCTGACAGAAAAATTCGGCAATCCGGCCTCGCGCTCGCACGCCTTTGGCTGGGAAGCGGAAAAAGCCGTGGAAGATGCGCGCGAACAGGTTGCGCAGCTGGTCAACTGTGACTCCAAGGAAATCGTCTGGACCTCCGGCGCGACTGAATCGAACAATCTGGCGATCAAGGGTGCTGCGCAGTTCTACAAGGGCAAAGGCAAACATCTGATCACCATGAAAACCGAGCACAAGGCCGTGCTCGACACCACACGGGAACTGGAGCGCCAGGGCTTTGAGGTGACCTATCTGGCGCCACAGGAAAACGGCCTGATCGACGTTGAAGAATTCGTTGCGGCGATTCGTCCGGACACCATTCTGGCGTCGGTCATGTTCGTCAATAACGAAATCGGCGTGATCCAGCCGATTGCCCAGCTGGGTGAAATCTGCCGCGGCAAAGGCGTGATTTTCCATGTCGATGCAGCGCAGGCCACCGGCAAGGTCGCGATCGATCTGCAAACGCTGAAGGTTGATCTGATGAGCTTCTCGGCGCACAAGACTTATGGCCCGAAAGGTATCGGCGCCTTGTATGTGCGCCGCAAGCCGCGCATCCGCATCGAAGCACAAATGCACGGTGGCGGCCACGAACGTGGCATGCGCTCCGGCACGCTGGCAACACACCAGATCGTCGGCATGGGCGAAGCATTCCGCATCGCCCGTGAAGAAATGCAGGCCGAAAACGAACGTATCCGCATGTTGCGCGACCGCCTGTGGGCAGGCCTGTCGACTATTGATGAGGTTTACATCAATGGCGACCTGGAACAGCGTGTGCCGCACAACCTCAATGTCAGCTTCAACTTTGTCGAAGGTGAATCGCTGATCATGGCGATCAAGGATCTGGCGGTATCGTCCGGCTCGGCCTGCACCTCGGCCAGCCTGGAACCTTCTTACGTATTACGCGCGCTGGGCCGTTCCGACGAACTGGCACACAGCTCGATCCGCTTCACCATCGGCCGCTTCACTACCGTTGAAGAAGTCGATTACGCGATCCAGCTGCTGCAGCAGAAAATCGGCAAGCTGCGCGAACTGTCGCCCCTGTGGGAAATGCACCAGGAAGGCATTGATCTGAACACCGTGCAATGGGCGGCACACTGATTATCTAGGAGTACATCATGGCTTACAGCGACAAAGTTCTCGATCATTACGAAAATCCGCGCAATGTCGGCTCGTTCGACAAGGGTGATGGCACGGTCGGCACCGGCATGGTAGGCGCACCGGCTTGCGGCGATGTGATGAAATTGCAGATCAAGGTCAATGAGGAAGGCATCATCGAAGATGCAAAATTCAAGACCTACGGCTGTGGCTCGGCGATTGCCTCGTCGTCGCTGGTCACTGAATGGGTCAAGGGCAAGACTCTGGACCAAGCGCTGGACATCAAGAACACCCAGATCGCCGAAGAACTGGCCCTGCCGCCAGTCAAAATCCACTGCTCGATCCTGGCGGAAGACGCCATCAAGGCAGCGGTAGCCGATTACAAAGCCAAACACAACGACTGATCCGGGAGCAAGGGTGATGGCCATTTCCGTTTCGCACAGCGCAGCCAAGCATATCAGCAACTTCCTCAGCAAACGCGGCAAGGGCTTAGGCATTCGCCTTGGCGTGCGCACCTCGGGTTGCTCCGGCATGGCTTACAAGCTGGAATTTGTTGATGAACTGCATGACGGCGATATCGAGTTCGACAGCAACGGCATCAAGGTTTACACCGATGCAAAAAGTCTGACCTATCTGGACGGTACCGAGCTGGATTTTGTGCGCGAAGGCCTGAACGAAGGCTTCAAGTTCAACAACCCGAACGTAAAAAACCAGTGCGGTTGCGGCGAAAGCTTCAACGTCTGATAACCGGCACTGTCCGCCTGTTATGATAGCGGCGGGCAATCCCGCCGTTTTCATTCGGACTATCGGCATCATGTTGATCGATTTCAGCAAAAATCACTTCGAACTGTTCGGCCTGCCAGCCAGTTTCCAGCTGGATATGACACAGCTGGAACAGGCTTATCGCCAGCTGCAGTCGCAGGTGCATCCGGACAAACACGCCCATCTGGGCGAAACGGAGAAACGCCTGGCGCTGCAATGGGCCACCCAGGCCAACCATGCCTACCAGACGCTGCGGCAGCCGCTGGCACGCGCCCGCTATTTGCTGCAGCTGAATGGTATCGACACGCAGGAAGAAACCAACACGGCGATGCCGGCGGATTTCCTGATGGAACAGATGGAGTGGCGCGAGGCCATTGGCGATGCCAAGGCCGCGCAGGACATCAATGAGCTGGAAGCCTTGTCGCACCGACTACGCCGCGAGGTACAGCACATGCAACTCACCGTCGCACAGTTGCTGGACGAACAACAGGCATATGCCATGGCTGCTGAACTGGTACGCAAACTACGCTTTTTCGAAAAACTCGATAACGAGCTGGGCGACGCCATTGAAGCGGCACTGTAATCAGGCATAGGGCACGACAGAGGGAACAAAGCATGAAACGGATTCTTTTGGCAATCATCAGCGCCTCTTTGCTTGGTGGCTGCGCCCACTGGCATCACGCCCATGGTGAACACGCCGCTGCGGCTGGCGACATGCCAGCCTGCCAGGGACAAGGCAAGGAAGGCGATATCTGCCCCTTGCGCAACAAGGAAGGCGCCAGCAGCATGCCGGATTGCTGCAAGGGCAAGAAGCAACAAGCAACGCCAGGCAGCAACTGAACCCTCATCCACCAAACCGATCGCCCGGATTAACCTGAATGGCCCTCCTGCAAATCGCCGAACCCGGCATGTCCACTGCGCCGCACCAGCACCGCCTGGCAATCGGCATCGACTTGGGTACCACCAATTCGCTGGTTGCCACCATACGTAACGCCAGTGCCACCGTGCTGAGCGATGAAATGGGCAGGGCTCTGCTGCCGTCGGTGGTGCACTATGGCCGCAACGGCGAGGTTGACGTCGGTTACAGCGCGCAAAATGCCCAGAGCAGTGATCCGCACAACACCATCGTATCGGTAAAACGTTTCATGGGCCGGGGCCTGAAGGACATCAGCAGCCACGATAGCCTGCCCTATCAGTTCATCGACAGTCCGGGTATGTTGCAACTGAAAACCGTGGCCGGGCCAAAAAGCCCAGTGGAAGTGTCAGCGGACATCCTCAGGCGACTGCGTGAACGCGCCGAAGCCTCGCTGGGCGGCGAACTGACTGGCGCGGTGATCACTGTACCGGCCTATTTTGACGATGCCCAGCGCCAGGCCACCAAGGATGCCGCCAAGCTGGCCGGCCTGAATGTATTGCGCCTGCTCAACGAGCCGACTGCAGCAGCAGTGGCTTATGGCCTGGATAACGGATCTGAAGGCACCTACGTGGTGTATGACCTTGGCGGCGGCACCTTCGATGTATCGATTCTCAAACTGTCGCGCGGCGTATTCGAAGTATTGGCCACCAGCGGCGATTCCGCGCTGGGCGGTGACGATTTCGATCATCGTGTGTATTGCTGGATTCTGGAACAAACCGGCCTGTCACTGCTGTCGGCCAAAGACACGCGACTGCTGCTGACCAAATCGCGCAATGCCAAGGAAGTATTGACGGCTCATGGCGTGGCGCCGATCACGGCCGTGTTGTCCGACGGTTTTGTCATCGACCTGACACTGACCAGCGAAATTTTCACCGAGATTTCCCGTAGTCTAGTTAACAAAACACTGGTGCCGGTACGCAAGGCACTGCGCGATGCACAACTGACAATCGACGATATCCACGGCGTGGTGATGGTTGGGGGCGCCACGCGCATGCCACAAATCCGCCGTGCAGTGGCTGATTATTTTGGGCGCGAACCACTCACCAATCTCGATCCAGACAAGGTAGTAGCGCTCGGCGCGGCGATTCAGGCGAATGCACTGGCGGGCAACCGTGGCAGCGACGACTGGCTGCTGCTGGACGTCATCCCGCTGTCGCTGGGGCTGGAAACCATGGGTGGGCTGGTAGAAAAAATCATTCCGCGCAACTCGCCGATTCCGGTTGCCCGGGCGCAGGAGTTCACCACCTACAAAGACGGCCAGACAGCACTGGCAGTGCATGTGGTACAAGGAGAACGCGAGCTGGTGAGCGATTGCCGTTCGCTGGCGCGTTTTGAACTGCGCGGCATTCCGCCGATGGTGGCGGGCGCGGCGCGTATTCGCATTACCTTCCAGGTTGACGCGGATGGTTTGTTGTCGGTGTCCGCGCGGGAACAGAGCACCGGCATCGAGGCACAAATCAGCGTCAAGCCGTCTTATGGCTTAAACGACGACGATATCGGCCGCATGCTGCAGGATTCGTTGCAGCACGCCAGTGACGACATGCACGCACGCAGCCTGCGCGAAGCACAAGTGGAAGCACAGGCACTGCTGGATGCCATCCATGCAGCGCTGGAAAGTGACGCCGAGTTGCTGAATGCCGAGGAAACCGCAGCCATCAACGCCGCGCTGGCGCAGTTGCAACAACAGATGGCGGGCAAAGATAGTGCAGCATTGCGCAGCGCCACCGAAGCACTCAACCTGGCCACCACCGACTTCGCCGGCCGCCGTATGGACAAACAGATCAACAAAGCCCTGACGGGCCGCAAGCTAACTACACTGGAGTAAATGCAAGATGCCGCAAATCATCGTTCTGCCAAATCAGGACTTGTGCCCCGACGGCGCAGTGATTGAGGCCGAGAGCGGCACCAGCATCTGCGATGCACTGCTGGCACACGACATCGAAATCGAACACGCCTGCGAGAAATCCTGTGCCTGCACCACCTGCCATGTAGTGGTGCGCGAGGGTTTCAACTCCTTGGGCGAAGCCGACGAAATGGAAGAAGATCTGCTGGACAAGGCCTGGGGCCTTGAACCAACTTCGCGCCTGTCGTGTCAGGCGCTGGTTGCAACAGAAGATCTGGTCATCGAGATTCCCAAATACACCATCAACCATGCGAAAGAGTCACACTGATCATGAAATGGATTGACGTACTGGAAATCGCCATTCAACTGTCCGAAACCCATCCGGACATCGACCCAAAAACCATCCGCTTCACCGACCTGCATAACTGGGTGCTGGACCTGCCGGAATTCAACGACGATCCGAAACACGGCGGGGAAAAAGTGCTGGAAGCCATTCAGCAAGCCTGGATCGACGAAGTCGCCTGATTTCCGGATGTTGCCAGAACGCTGAACTACACTGAGAGCATTGTCTCTCGCTAGTTTGGCGTACATGTTGCAGCCTTTTTTCACCGTCCGGCCATCCCGCTTCAGTTACGCATTATTGGCCTTGTTGCTGCTGGCCGTGCCGGATGGCGCCGGGTTGAACTGGCTGCATGCGGCAGACCGCTTTGGCGGCGACCTGCTGCTCAGACTGCACGCGCGCTCGCGCCCTGCCCCAGACAACATCATTCTGCTCGACATCGACCAGAACAGCCTGGAAAGCCTGCAGGCGGATGCCGGCGCCTGGCCCTGGCCGAGAGCGATACACGGCGAACTGCTGGCGGCGCTGCAGCAGCAACAGCCCCAGGCAGTGGTCTTCGACCTGCTGTTCAACGAAATTGACCGCTTTCGCCCCGACAGCGACACATTTTTCAATCAGCAACTGGCAGGCACTACCCCCGTCTATCTGCCGATTGCCCGTTTGCCCGACGGCAATCCGCTGCCACTGAAGCAACTTCCCGCCACGCTCGGCATTGAGGCCGGCACACAGGCACAAGCCGATGCCGCCGCGGCGCTGCTGCTGCCGCAGGCGTTGGAACAGCGCCACTGGCGTGGCGGCCTGATCAATTTCCTTGAAGACGACGACGCGCTGGGCCGGCGCTACTGGCTGTATCAATCGCTATCCGGCTGGCGCATCTATTCATTGCCGGGGCAAATGGCACGAGACTTTGGCTGGACGCTTCCCGCCAGCGATAACATCAGCCTCAACTGGTATCGGCAAGGCAGCTTCCGCCATGTCAGTTATGCCGCAGCCTATCAGGACTTTGGCCGTGAACAGCAGCAACGCCCGCACGACGAATTCACCGGCAAGATTGTTGTCATCGGCACCACCGCCCCCGGCTTGCATGACCTGCGGCTGACGCCGATCTCGGCCACCCATTCCGGCGCGGAGATTCTCGCCACCGCCATCGCCAACCTGCAACACGGCGACAGCCTGCACCCACTGCCCCGCGCCAGCCTGCTGCCTTTGTCCCTGCTGCTATTGCTGGCCTTGTGGCAGCGCTTCAGCCTGCCGGAACACTCCATCAGCCGCACCGGTCTGGCCTTGCTGTTGCTCAGTGTGGCCGGCATCGGCGCAGCGCTGGCAGGATTACGCCTGCACTGGCAGATTCCGCTGTTCACGCCATTGCTGCTGGGCTGGATCTATTTCTGGCTGGCCGCACTGCTGGCCTATCTGGCTGAGCGCCAGCGCCGTGAACAAGCAGTGCAGCTGTTCAGCCGTTTTCTCGATGCCCGCGTGGTGCAAACACTGGTGCGCAGCGGTGATGCTGCCGCCTGGCAATCCAGCCAGAGTCGCCCGGTAACGGTGCTGTTTTCGGACATCCGTGGTTTCACCAGCCTGTCGGAATCCGCTCCACCGGAACAGATCGTCGATTTGCTCAACCGCTATTTCAGCCGGCAAGTGGCGGTGATTTTCCGCCACGGCGGTACGCTCGACAAATTCATCGGCGATGCCATCATGGCCTTCTGGGGTGCGCCGACGGACGATGCCCGGCACGCCATCCACGCGGTTGGTGCGGCGCTGGACATGGTGAACGAGCTGATGGCCTTCCGCAGCGAGCTGGGCGAAGCCGGCGCCCACTTCGACGTCGGCATCGGCCTGCACAGCGGGCCGGCGGTGGTCGGGCTGATTGGTTCTTCGCAACGGCTTGACTACACTGCAATTGGCGACACGGTAAATCTGGCCAGCCGCATAGAAGGCCAGACCAAAGGCGTAGCGCGGATACTGGTATCGCAGGCAACCCGAGAACTGTGCGGTGACCAGTTTGAATTCATTGACCATGGCGTGCATCACGTCAAAGGCCGCGAACAGGGTGTGCGGCTGTTTGAACCCAAGCGGAGAGCAATTTGAAGCGCTGGCAAACTCTTACCACCACTCTGCTGCTGGCGCTGAGCGCCACACTGCAGGCAGGCGACCCCGGCACCGTGATCAAAAGCAGCGAACTGAAAAGCAAACCTTTCGGCGATGCCAGCAGCAGCGGCACGCTGGAAGCGTCCACCCGGATCGAAATCATCAGCCGCCAGGGCGCATGGATGCAGGTCAAATCGGCCAAGGGCGGCAGCGGCTGGGTGCGGATGCTGAATGTGCGCACCGACGCCGCCAGCCAATCCAGCGACAGTGGCGCAGACAAACTCGGCAAGTTATACAAAACCGGCAGTAGCGGCAGCGCGGTCACCACCGGCGTCAAGGGTCTGTCGGCAGAAGAGCTGAAGCAGGCCCGGCCGAATCAGGCCGATGTGCAGAAAATGAACAACTACCGCAGCACCAGCAACGATGCACGGCAATTTGCCCAGCAAGGCAAGCTCGCTGCGCAGCAAGTTGACTATCTGCCATAGGAGCCAGTGATGCGACTGATACTCTCGCTGACATTGCTGGCCGTGCTGGGCGCCTGTGCCGGCGGCAACAAATTCGACCTGTCACGACTCGATCTGAACCAGGCAATGGCGGTGGGCGAAAACATCGCCAAAGCCAGTTCCGACATGAGTGATATGGAAGAAATCGACCTGGGCACGGGGATTGCCGCCAATCTGCTCGGTGCCGCCCCGCTCTTGCCCAATCCGGAAATGCAACGTTACATCAACCGCGTCGGCCAGTGGCTGGCATTGCAGACTGAACGCCCATCCCTGCCCTGGCGCTTTGGCGTGCTTGACTCGCCCAACGTTAATGCCTTTGCCACTCCGGGCGGCTATATCTTCGTCACCAATGGGCTGATGCAAAGGATGAACAACGAAAGTGAACTGGCGGGCGTGTTAGCCCACGAAATTGCGCATGTCTTGCAGCGCCATCATGTGCAAGCTATCCGCAAGGCAGCGGGCGCCGAAGCCATGACCGGTATCGCCAGCATGGCAGCAGCGCAACGTGGCGACAGCCGAAGCCAGCAGTGGAGCAAACTGTTCAGTGCCGGCACCGAGCTGTATATCACCGGCCTGTCGAAAGATGATGAACTGGCGGCGGATCGCGCCGGGGTCGTCATTGCCAGCCGCGCCGGGTATCATCCCTACGGACTGGTATCGGTATTGCAGACACTGAACCGGATCAACCCACAAGATGGCGCAGTGGCCTTGATGTTCAAAACCCACCCATCCCCCGCCAGCCGTCTGGATGCGCTGGATCAGGCCATGGGCAGCCGCCTGGCACGTTACGAAACCGGTGTGATTGACGTGCCGCGTTTCGCCAAACTGAAGAAATAGAGACATCACATGAAACTGATTGCTTCGCTCACCTCCCCCTTCGCGCGCAAGATTCGCGTGTTGCTGCTGGAAAAAGACATTCCTTGCGAACTGGTGGTGGATATTCCCTGGAACGCCGACACCCAGGTGCCGCATTACAACCCGCTGGGCAAAGTGCCGGTGCTGCTGACCGATGGCGGCCGGGCCATTTACGATTCGCCAATCATTGCCGAATACCTGGACACGATTGTAAGCACGCCACTGTTTTTACCAGAGGATCGCCGTCGTGCAATCGAAGTCAAGCAACTGGAAGCGTTGGCGGATGGCGTAATCGATGCCTGCGTGACGATTTTCCTCGAGCGCAAGCGCCCGCCGGAACGGCAGGACATGGAATGGATCGACCGGCAGCAAGGCAAGATCGAACACGGACTGCAAGCACTGGAAAACAGCCTCAAAGGCAGCCGTTATCTGCTCGGCGACCAACTGACACTGGGCGACATCGCCACCGCCTGTGCGCTGGGTTATCTGGACTTCCGTTTTCCGGATATCGACTGGCGCAGCGAACACCCGCGCCTGCTGGCCTACGCCGAACAATTGTTTGCCCGGCCGGCTTTTGTCAAAACCCGGCCACCGCTTTAAGCCAAGACCATGTCGCAGCCCCTCTCTCCAGCGCCACTGACGCCAGTACTGCTGGCAACAGAGGCCGACGGCCCCAGCCAGCAACAATTGCTGGCGCTGGAGCAGAGTGCCAGTGCGGCACTGGCAGCGCGGCGCCCTTGGCTGCTGTTTGAACCACGCCTGGAGGCGCAGTTTGAACGCGACGCCACCGCAGAGCGGGTGGTGCGGTTTCGCACACTGGGGGTCATCGCATTAGTGATCCTCAACCTGTTCAACATTACCGATCGCAGCATGCTGCCAGACATTGCCGAACGGGCAATGACCATCCGTCTGGGCATCCTCACTCCGGTAATGGCGACGGCGCTGCTGGCGCTGTATCTGCCAAGCGTCGCACGCTGGCGAGAATGGATACTGGCGGCACTGGTAATCCTGGTCTCAGCCAGCCTGATCTATTTCTTTACCCAGAGCCAGCACCCGAATGCGCTGCAGTATCACACCGGCGTGATCCTGATCGTGATGTTCGGCAATATCGTCATCCGCCAGCGCTTCTGGTTCGCGTTTGCCACCAGCCTGCTGATATTGGCGCTGTATATCGCCGGCATCGCCCATCTGCAGCAGATGGCGCCGGAAATCAAGCTCAACAGCGACATGGTGCTGATCTCGGCGGTCGCCATCAGCCTGGTCGCCAACTACCAGATGGAATACGACTCACGGTGCGGCTATTTGCGCACCTTGCTGCAGCGCATAGAGGCGCTCAAACTGAAACGCTCGCGTGACGAGCTGGATCGTCAGGCCAAATCCGACCCGCTCACCGGGCTGGCCAACCGCCGCTATTTCGATAGTCGTCTGCTGACCGAATGGAGCCGCGCCCAGCGCGAACAGGAGTCGGTTGCCATCATTTACCTCGATGTCGACAATTTCAAGGCCTACAACGACCACTACGGCCATCAGGCGGGCGACGAATGCCTGATCCGCGTGGCCCGCGAGATCGATGCCTGCGTGCAGCGCAGCAGCGATGTCTGTGCGCGTTATGGTGGAGAAGAATTCATCATCCTGCTGCCACAAACCACGCTGGCCAACGCTCAAGCGGTGGCAGAACGGGTGCGCGCCGCAATCGAGGAGATCCAGTTGCGGCACGATTATTCGGATGCGGCAAAATGTGTGACGGTGAGCTGTGGCATCGCCTGCTGCACACCCAAGCCGGGCGACAGCAGCGGCAGCCTGATCGAAAACGCGGATCACGCGCTGTATGCAGCCAAATCGGCAGGCCGTAACCAGGTCTGTGTACACGCGGAGCAATCGGCTCCATTGGCCTGAACAGTGGCAGGACAAGAACTGCCAGCAACATTCTGGAAGGGTATGACGATGACTTTCCACGCACTTTCCCGGCTGTTTTCCGGCCCCGCCATGCTGATCCTGAGCACCATCCTGTGCGCCGCACATGCAGATGCCAGAGAAGTTAAGATGGCCTTTGGCGAAAAAATTCCACCCTATTGCATTCCGGAAAGCGATTCCGGCATCGAACTGGACATCATGCGCGAAGCGCTGGCGGTGCGCGGCCATCAACTGAAACCCCGCTACACTTCGTTTGCGCGGATTCCGGTGATGTTTGAAAGCGGTCAGGTTGATGCCGCGATGACCGATGCCGGCAAAAACCTCAGCGCGGCGGGCGGGCATTATGGTGACCCGGCGGTTATCTACGACAATGTGCTGATCAGCCTGAAACAACGCGTGCTGCAGATCAAGCAGCCGGCAGACCTCGCCGGCCTAACAGTATTGTCGTTTGTCGGCGCAGCCAATCGCTACCCCGACTGGCTGGCCCAAGTGAAAAAAGAAGGCCGTTACAGCGAACTGAACGACCAGTCGCGCCAGGTATTGATGCTCAGCCGCGGCAGAGTGGATCTGGTGCTCAGCGACCGCTACATTTTCCGCTACTTCTCGCGGCATTTGCAGCAGAGCGATGGCTTTGTGCCCCCGCCCATCGAAGAACATCGTTTCGTCAAACTCAACCCGCAGGATTACCGCCCAATTTTTCGTGACCCGGCAATCCGCGACGATTTTAATTTCGGGCTGCGCCAGCTGAAGAAAAGCGGCCGTTTTGACGAAATCTACCGGCACTACGTTGGCAGCACCGTCAAAGAATGAACCAGGCCGCTGCGCTCCCTGCGCAGCATGCACAGCTGCTGACACGCCAAACTTGTCAGCCAGCTGACTAGCATCGACAATGGCATCCCTTTAGCCGGGCATCACCTGCCGCATATCACCATGGAAAAAATAGGATTTATCGGAATTGGCCTGATGGGCCAGCGCATGTGCCGTCGCCTGCTGGCAGCGGGTTATCCGCTCACCGTGTGGAACCGTTCCCCCGACAAGTGCGCCGAGCTGGCCAGTGCCGGGGCCACGATTGCCGGCAGCTTGGCAGAACTGGTCGCCAGCAGCGACTTGTTGTTCTGCTGCGTGTCGGATACTGCCGCAGTGGAACAAGTGGTGTTTGGCGCCGATGCGATCGCAACCCATGCGCGCCCCGGCCAGTTGCTGGTGGATTTTTCCAGCATCGAGCCCGCCGCGACCCGCGATTTTGCTGCACGCCTGCAGGCCAATACCGGTGCGGGTTGGGTTGATGCGCCGGTTTCCGGTGGGGTAATCGGTGCAGAAAACGGCAAGCTGGTGATCATGGCGGGTGGCAGCGAAGCGGATGTAGAGCGCATCCGCCCGGTACTGGCCCATTTGTCGCAACGCCTGACCCGCATGGGCGAAGTCGGCTGTGGCCAGGTTACCAAGGTGTGCAACCAGCTGATTGTGGCAGCCAATGCCATGCTGATTGCCGAAGCAGTGGCGCTGGCGCAGCAATCCGGCGTCGATGCCAGCCTGCTGGCGCCAGCCCTGGCCGGCGGCTTTGCCGACTCGCTGCCATTGCAGATTCTGGCACCACGCATGGCCACGCAGACGTTTGAGCCGGTGCAATGGAAAGTGGCCACGCTGCTGAAAGACCTCGACAACGCGGTGAAACTGGCGCGTGAAACCGGCAACAGCACACCGCTGGCCGGGCTGGCCAACCAGCTGATGCGCCTGCACGCCAGTGGCGACAACGCCGTGCGCGATCTGAGCAGCGTCATCGAGCTGTATCGCCCATGAACCTCAGCCCGGCAGCCACCAAAGCGGTTCCTACCAATCTGATCAGCGGTTTTCTCGGTGTCGGCAAAACCACCGCCATCCGTTATTTGCTTGCCCACAAGCCGCAACATGAACGCTGGGCAGTGCTGGTCAACGAATTCGGCGAAATCGGCATTGATGGTGCCACGCTCGATAACGATCAGGGCGTGGACATCCGCGAAGTCGCCGGCGGCTGTGTCTGCTGCACCAGCGGGCCGATGTTGCGTGTAGCGCTCACCCGTCTGCTGCGCCAGCGGCCCGACCGCCTGCTGATCGAACCCACTGGCCTGGGTCACCCGGCCGGCATTCTCGACACGCTGCGCGAGCCGGGGCTGGCGCAGGCGCTGCAACTGAATGCGGTGATCACCCTGGTCGATCCGGCGCAATTTCTTGACGACAAATACCGGCAGCACCCGGTCTACGCCGATCAGATCTCGCTGGCAGATGTGTTGCTGGCGAGCAAATCCGACCGCTACGATGCCGCCACTCTGCAGCAGTTTCAGCAACAGGCCGATGAGCTTTATCCGCCGAAACAACGGGTGGCCAGCATAGAAAACGGCGCCATCGACGCCGCATGGCTGGACCTGGGCAGCACCAGCCAGCGCACAGCCGAGCATCCGGATGCACACCGCAAACTGCTATCGCCACTACAACGGCGCACTGGCCATACCGATCCACTGGAGCCCAGCGCCGACGAACCGCTGATCTGCCGCAGCAACCACGGTTTGGGCAGCCATAGTTGCGGCTGGCTGTTTGCGCCGCAATTCCAGTTTCACCTGCAGAAGCTGAAACACTGGGCCGACGAGCTGGCCGAGCTGGCTGCCGCGCAGCAGGTGCCGCTGACACGCGCCAAAGGCGTGTTCCGCTGCGGCGACAAATGGTGGTGGCTCAACTGGACACCGCAAGACCACAGCTGGCAAGCCATTGCCTGGCGCCGCGACAGCCGCTGCGAACTGATCGCCGCCGACAGCGCCGGCGAGCCGGACTGGCAAGCCTTTGCCAGCACCCTGCTGAGCACGCTCAGCGTCGATCCACGCATCAACAACTAAAGCAAACCATGTCGCACGCCGATCTTGCCACCATTCGCCACTACCACCGCCTGAGCAAACATCTGCCGGAGCGTTATGCCCCAGGGCCGGGGCAACTCGACTGGAAAAACCAGCCGAACCCGTTCCGCCGCTTTGCCGGCAGCCCGCTGCAGCCCTTGCCCATGGCCCGCCATGGCGGGCTGCGTTATCGGCAGCTCTACACCCGGGCTACGGCCCCGCAAGCACTGACACTAGAAGCGCTCGGCGCGCTGCTGGAACTGGGCCTGGGCCTGTCGGCATGGAAAGAAATCGACGGCAGCCGCTGGGCGCTGCGCAACAATCCATCCAGCGGCAACCTGCACCCTACCGAGGGCTACTTGGTGCTGCTGCAAGCGCTGTCGCCAGACATGCCGGCCGGCGTGTATCACTACGCCCCGCACGAACACGCACTGGAGCAACGCGCCATTTTTGGTGCTGCGGCAATCGCCGAGCTGCAGGCGCTATTGCCCGGCATTCCGGCCTTGCTCGGCCTCAGCTCGGTGCACTGGCGCGAGGCGTGGAAATACGGCGAACGTGCCTTCCGCTACTGCCAGCACGATATCGGCCATGCCACTGCCGCGCTGGCTTTTGCCGCTCGCACCGTGGACTGGCCGCTGCACCTGCTCTACGGTGCCGACGACAATGCCATCGCCGCGCTGCTGGGGCTGGATCGGAACGCTGACTTTGCCGACGCCGAACACGAAGCCCCCGACTTGCTGCTGGCACTGGGCGATCCCGACGACTATCCGGAACGCCTCGGCCTCAGCCATCTGCAAAGTGTGCTGGCAGACTGCCGCTGGCAAGGCCAAGCCAATCAACTCTCGCCGCAGCATGTGGCGTGGCACGCCTTGCAACAAGTGGCGGAAGCCTCGCAACAGATGGGTGGCTGGCCCACCGTGCGGCTGCCGGCTGCAGGTGAAACCGATGCAGCGGCCACAGACGACAATCCGGATGCGGTGATGACCATCCGCCTGCGGCGCAGTGCAGTATCGATGGATGGCAGCAGCCGCCTGACGCAAAGCCAGTTCCGCGAGCTGCTGCAACGCTTGATGCCGGCAGACACGCCGCCATGGCAGGCGCTCCCCCTGCCGCCGGCGGTGTCGCTGCTGCTGTTTGTGCACCACGTGGAAGATCTGGCGCCAGGCCTGTATCTGCTGGCACGCGGCAAGGATCACGCGCAACGGCTGCAGCAGCAATTACGCACCCCGCATCTGAGCTGGCAGGCCGTGCCCGGCTACAACGTGCCGCTGTTTTGCCTGAGCCACAACACCGACTGGCGCGACGCCGCGCAGCTGGTTTCCTGCCGGCAGGAAATTGCCGCAGATGGCGCGCTGGCCGTGGCAATGCTGGCCGACTTTGATGCCACGCTCAGCGACATCGGCCCCGGTACTTACCGCAGCCTGTTCTGGGAATGTGGCCTGCTGGGGCAGATCCTGTATTTGCAGGCAGAAGCCGCCGGCCTTTCCGGCACTGGCATTGGCTGCTTCTACGACGACTTGCTGCACCGGATCATCGGCCTGGATCTGGAAGAAGAACAGTGGCAAAGCCTGTATCACTTCACCATAGGCGGCCGTGAAGAAGACCGCCGTTTGCGCAGCAGCGCGGCCTACGCCCATTTGCAGCGCTAAGGAAGCGCTGATTTATTCGGCGAGCGGGATGAAGTGCAAGGAGCCCGGCGCGCAGGATGCGAGACATATCTTCAGATAGGCGAGCTTTCGAGCACCGCGCGACGCAGCAATTCGCCCGCGCAGCCAATAAATCAGTGCTTCCTTAAGAGGCAGGCCTGCAGCCGGTGCCCCTATTGCCCTGCAGCCCGGCCTGCGAGGCAATAGGGGTGCGGCCTGCAGCGCAGGTGTGTTAGCCACGGCAAGCAGTTATACTGGCCAGCAGCGCAAATCCAGAATCCGCCATGGCCAACGACATCCAGCAACTGAAAATCGATCGCAGCCCGCAACCGACTCGCAGCCGCCGCTCTGGCAAGCGCTGGTGGTGGCTGGCGGGCGGCGCAGTGGCAGCAGCATTGCTGGCTGCCGGCGTGTGGCAACAAGCGCCCACCGTGCAAACCGCCAGCGTGGCACAGGCCTACCCATCGCAAGCCATCACAGCGCTCAACGCCACCGGTTATGTGGTGGCGCAACGCAAGGCATCCATCGCCTCGAAGGCCACCGGCAGGCTGGAATGGCTGGGCGTGCGCGAAGGCAGCATCGTCAAGCGCGGCGAACTGCTGGCCCGGCTGGAAAACAGTGATCTGCAGGCCAGTGTTGATCAGGCCCATGCCAACGTTGCCGCTGCCAAGGCCAGCCTGAAGCAGGCACAGGCCGAGCTGGACGACGCCAGCAGCGCCTATCGCCGTGCCCAGGGTTTGCTGGCGCAACAATTCATCTCATCGGCCGCATTTGACGAAGCTCAGGCCCGCCTTAACCGCGCCCGCGCCGGCGTGGCCGTGCAGCAGGCCAATATCACCGCGGCCGAAGCCGCACGCACCGCCGCGCAGGTGGCACGCGACAATTCGGAAATCCGCGCCCCGTTTGCCGGGGTAATCCTCACCAAAAACGCCAATGTCGGCGACGTGGTGGCGCCCTTCTCCAGCAGCGCCGAGGCCAAGGCAGCGGTGGTGACCATGGCCGATCTGGAGACGCTGGAAGTGGAAGCCGATGTCAGCGAAGCCAGCCTGGCCAAGGTGCGCATCGGCCAGCCTTGCGAGCTGCAATTCGACGCGCTGCCGCAAACGCGGCTCAAGGGCGTGGTCAACAGCATGGTGCCAGCAGTCGATCGCAGCAAAGCCACGGTCACCTTCAAGATCCGTTTTGTTGAACGCGACCCACGAGTGCTGCCGGAAATGAGCGCCAAAGTGGCCTTCCTCAGCCGCGAGCTGCAGGCAGCGGAACGCACGCCACGTATCACCGTCAACCCGACAGCGCTGATCGGCCAGCCGCCGCAACAGCAGGTGTGGGTGGTCAGCGACAACCGCCTGCAGCAGCGCCAGGTGCAAACCGCCGGGCAGCTCGGCGACTTTATTGTCGTCAGCAGCGGCCTGAAGCTGGGCGAAAGCGTGGTACTGAAGCCCGATGCCCGCCTGAAAGCCGGTGCCAGCGTGAAACAGGGCGAAAAATGAGCATTGCCGTCTCGCTGCGCAAGGTGTGCAAAATCTATCGGCGCGGCGGAGAAACCCTGCCGGTGCTGACCGACATCAGCTTCGACATCGAATATGGCGATTTTCTCGGTCTGATGGGCCCTTCCGGCTCGGGCAAATCCACCCTGCTCAACCTGATAGCCGGCATCGACAAGCCCAGCAGCGGTGAAATCATCGTCGATGGCACCGATATCGCCGGTTACAACGAAACCGAGCTGGCCAACTGGCGTGCCGGCCACATTGGCTTCATTTTCCAGTTTTACAACCTGATGCCGGTGCTGACGGCGCTGGAAAATGTCGAACTGCCTCTGCTGCTGACGCGCCTGTCCGCAGCCGAACGGCGCGCACACGCCAAGGCAGCGCTGGAGATGGTGGGCCTGAGCGACCGCAGCGGCCATCGGCCCAACGAGCTCTCCGGTGGCCAGCAACAGCGCGTGGCGATTGCCCGCGCGATTGTCACCGACCCGCAACTGATTGTGGCGGACGAACCCACCGGCGACCTCGACCGCAAATCCGCCGGTGAAATTCTCGATCTGCTCGACCGGCTCAACAGCGAGCTGGGCAAAACCATCATCATGGTCACCCACGACAGCCGTGCCGCAGAGCGGGCGCACCGGGTGCGGCATCTGGAAAAAGGCGAGCTGTCGAATAACGGCGCGCCGGTCAGCGGCGGATAAACGGCGATGCCGCTGTTTTTTCTGAAAATGGCGCTGCAGAATGCCTTCCGCCATCGGCTGCGGGCATTCCTCACCATTCTTGGCATCGTCATCGCCATTCTCGCCTTCGGCCTGCTGCGCACCGTAGTCTCGGCCTGGTATGGCGGCGTCGATGCCGCTTCCGATTCACGCCTGATCACCCGTAACGCCACCTCACTGGTGTTCCCGTTGCCGATCAGCTACCAGCATAAAATTCGCCAGATCGACGGTGTGGAGTCGGTAAGCTACGCCAACTGGTTTGGCGGCATCTACATCGACGAGCGCAATTTTTTCCCCAATTTTGCGGTGCAGCTGGATAGCTATCTGCCGCTGTACCCGGAGTTTCGCTTCGATCCAGGGCAGTACAAGGCGCTGCTACTGAACAAGCGCGGCTGCGCCATCGGCGAGAAATTGGCACGACGCTACGGCTGGAAAGTCGGCGATGTGATCCCGCTCAAAGGCACGATTTTCCCCGGCAATTATCCATTGGTGGTCGAAGCCGTTTTCAGCGGCACCCGCAAAAACACCGACACCAATCTGCTGCTGTTTCACTGGAGCCACCTCAACGACCGCATGGAAAAGCTGTTTCCCCGGCGTGCCAACAATACCGGTGTATTCGTGATTGGCATCAGCAACCCGGCACAGGCTGCGGAGATTGCCCGGCACATCGATGCTGAATTCCGTAATTCGCTGGCGGAAACCCTCACCGAAACCGAAAAAGCCTTCCAGCTGAGCTTTGTGGCCATGACCGAGGCGATTGTCGTCGCCATCGAAGCGGTCGCTTACGTGGTGATCCTGATCATCATGGCGGTGATGGCCAACACCATGGCCATGGCCGCGCGCGAACGAAGCGGCGAATATGCCACGCTCAAGGCACTGGGGTTTGCGCCGGTAGTGGTCAGCTGGCTGATCGTTGCCGAATCACTGTTGCTGGCGCTGATCGGCGGCAGCCTCGGCATCGCCCTCACCTTCCCGGTCACGGCCAGCTTCGGGCAGGCGCTGGACAATATTTTTCCGGTATTCAACGTCACCACCGGCACTTTATGGCTGCAAAGCGGCGCGGCGTTGCTGGTGGGGCTGATCGCCGCCATCGTGCCGGCAATCCAGGCGGCCAGAGTTAACATCGTTAACGGTCTGCGCGCCGTGGGTTGAAAATTGTTTCATATCAGCAAAACCCGTCACACAGATATATCCATGCCGACCAATGATCAATAAACCCATACAAAACAACTGAATAATGACTCCAATATATTCATTGGCTTTTCATTAAATGCTGATAGAATCTGCGCCAATTAAAATAAGCAGGCTAACCCCGGATTTAGAACTTGGCGCGGACAGCCTGATGTTCTTTACTGGTAGAAAGCAGGATCAAGGAGACAAAATGGCTTGGATTAAATCAGTGGTGGCAGCAATCATGGTTTGCGCATCTGGTATGGCAGCAGCGGACGCTGCGCTTACGGATAAAGCCCTGATTGGTAACTGGGAATGTGAATTCGCCTTCAAGGTGGGCGATAAATTCAGCGTCAATTTCAATGGCGACAAATTCACCATGAAGCTGAAAAGCGAAACCGTTGACGGAAACTTCGCCGTTGCCGGCGACAACCTGCAACTGAAACCGGCCAATGCGGCCAAAGCCGCGCTGGTTGCCGATCAGCTTCCAGCCAAGGTATTCCAGTACACAGAACCGGCAGAGCTGGTGTTGGGTGATGGCACCCCGGAAACCTACTGCAACAAAAAATAATCGCTTTCCGTACCCACAAAAACGGCGCACTTGGCGCCGTTTTTTATTGCCTGTGCTGCATGCCTTGCCAGATGAACCTTGTAGCCGGGCTACGGGGCTCGTCCAGACTGGCCTGGAGCCTGATCAAAGGCTGCCGCTAGCAACGCATAGCCCCGATCAGGGCCGCTCAACAATGCTTTGCACCGTTGTTACAGACCTGCCACCTGCAGGCGGTTGGCATGCTGGCGATAGAGTGTCACCGGGCTGGTTTCGAACAAGTGCACAATGCCAAAGAAGCCGTTGATTTCGTCCAGGTGATTCATTTTGTAATCGACGCGGATCACCTGACCCAGCTTTTGCGAGCACGCCGCTACCAAACCATCGTTGGCCTCACCGTGCGCCAGCGACAAGATACCGATACCCGCATCCAGCGGATCGAGCACGTTGGTAATCGCCGAACTACCGCCCCAGGAGTAATAACGCACGCCATTCACCAGGCTGGCGCCGCTGCCGCAACTGGTGGTCGGCACGCCGGCCGGATATTTGGCGTTGAATTTGGCCAGACCGGTGGTGGTCAGGCTATCGAGTGCGGCAATGGTGTTCTGGCTCAGGCTGCTGGTGCCAGTGGCAAAGGTCAGCAGGCTGGTAAAGGCGTTGGCAACCTGGGCCGCCACGGCCTCGGACACAGTGCCAGCCGGCGCGACTTTGCGCACGATATCAGCAACTTTCGAGCCCTTGTTGACGCCGCCGACGCTGGTGACGGAAGCAACCAGATCCGGACGCACCGCAGCCACATAACGTGCGGTTGGCGAGCCTTGGCTGTGGCCGATGATATTGACCTTGGCAGCGCCGGTGGCAGCAAGAATGCGCTTCACCTCGGCCAGCAGCTGCTCGCCCCGCACTTCATTGCTGTTGGCAGCAGAAACGGTGCTGACAAACACTTTCGCGCCGTCTTTGCTCAATTCACCAGGAATCTTGTAGAAGTAGTCTGCGCCGAGAAAATTGTTGAAGCCGAAAATGCCGTGTACCAGCACAATCGGGTATTTGGTCTGGGTATAGCCAACGGCGAGCGCCGGTTGACTCAGTGCCAGCGAGCACGCAACGGCGCCCGCCCCCAGCAACAGGGTGCGTTTCATGGTGATTCTCCTCGTTTATATGTTTTCGAACTTATTTTGGCGTGGCTTTGCCACTAACTCAGACTAGAATGTTCGCTTTAGAAAGTAAAGAGTAAATACTCTAGCCAGAGGTTAAACCAATTCGACTACAAAGCGCTGATTAGACGCATTTGCGTAGCACAAGGATTCGAACCAGAAAAAATCAGAAGCAATCAGATGCCTGCTACGCGGGCCTCAGCAGGCACCAGACAATTGGTAATGATTCAGGCCTTCAACCCCAGTTCGGCGGCATGTTGATTGCAGAACTGCACACCCGCCTCATAACCAATCTGATACAGGGTATTCAGATTGGAGCTGGACCAGTCGAGCACGTCCGGCAACTGATCTGCCGGCACACTGCTCATCAACGGTACTTTCAGCAGCTTGCGTTTGGGTTGGCCGTTGGCATCACGGTTGTACTGGTATTCAAACAGTTTCAGGTCATCGCGCGCCACCTCAACCAGAGGCGTGATGATCGACAGCACCCAGGCATCGTACAAATCACGCGGTTTTCGTAGCAGGGTTTCCGAGCCGAGGATATCGAACACGACGATAGTCTTGATATCGGTTTCGCAGCCGGGATTGGCGGCATCGTCATTAACCAGCGCCTTGAAATTGAGGCAATCGATGGCCGCACCTTCGATATAGTCATCCTCGCCCAGGCGATAAGGTGGATATATGAACGGAAACGACAAGGCTGCGCGGAAATGTTCCGGCGTGATCTGCTGCTTGCCGAAAATATCCATGCGTCGCTGCGTCAGGTTATAGGCATTGATATAAAAGGCCGGCGACAATTGGGCGATTTTCTCGAAATCAATCAGCTGTTCGACGAATGGCACATGTGCACACAAACCGAGGCTCTGACTGCTGAGATCACTCGGACAGAGCGTTGCCCACATTAATTGCAGCCAATCTGCCGCCAAGCGTGTCAGTGTGCTGTTATTGCTGTGCGCCAGCACCTGCTGCACAAACGGATTGGCCGCCAGCAGATCGCGATATACGTCTGCGGCCGAACCGGGCTTATTGAACACCTTGAAGTTGACCGGGAAAGCGCGATACAGCAAATCCGCCACCCCCATTTCGCGCGTGTGCGCCAGCGCCTGCACCGCATTGCCCTGCTTTGGCGCCATATACAACAAGCCAATCAAGGCTCCGGCACCGGAAGTGGAAATCACATCGAATTCGACCTGTCGCTCGGCAAATGCCGCCAGCGCACCGGCCATCAGCGTGGCGTTGGGCGCGCCGCCACCCAGCACCAGCGCCAGCTTGCCCTTGCCCGCTTTCTTTGTTGCCATCTCAGCCTCCTGCTTTGTCAGATAGAATGGTTGCAGCATAGACGACCACCGACCAAATGCCGCTCCCCTATCACTACATTTTTCGCAATCTGCTGACACGCAAGCTGACCACCGCCCTGACGGCTGGCGGCATGGCGCTGGTGGTGTACGTTTTTGCCACGGTGCTGATGCTGGAAGCAGGCCTGAAACAGACGCTGGTGGCCACTGGCAGCGACGAGAATGTGACCGTGATCCGCCAGTCCTCACAAACCGAAGTGCAAAGCAGCATCGAGCGCAATCAGGCCAGCATTGTCGAATCCAGCCCGGAAATTGCCTATCTGCAGGATGGCCGCAAAGCCATCAGCAAGGAGGTGATGGTGCTGGTCACGCTGCCGAAAAAAGCCGGCGGCGCACCTTCCAACGTCGCCATTCGTGGCAGCTCCGATATCGGTGTGGCAATCCGGCCACAGATCCGCCTCAGCCAGGGGCGATTATTCCGCGCCGGCAGCAGTGAAATCGTGGTTGGCCGCTCGATTGCCGAACGTTTCAGCAATGCAGGCCTGGGGCAAACCCTGCATTTCGGCCAACGCGACTGGACCATTGTCGGCATCGTCGACGCCGGCCGTACTGGTTTCAATTCGGAAATCTGGGGTGACGCAGAGCAAATGATGCAGGCCTTCCGTCGTCCGGTGTATTCCGCCATCACCTTTCGCCTCAGCGACAGCGAGCGCTTCGAAGTCTTGCAGCAGGCAATCGGCAACGACCAGCGGCTGACACTGGAAGCCAAACGTGAAACCCAGTTTTATGCCGACCAGTCGGAAATGATGGCCAAGTTCATCAAATACCTCGGCATGGCCTTATCGGTGATTTTTTCGCTGGGCGCCATCATCGGCGCCATGATTACCATGTATGCCTCGGTTTCCAACCGTGTGGGCGAAATCGGCACGCTGCGGGCATTGGGATTTCAGCGGCGCACCGTGCTCGCTGCCTTTCTGCTGGAATCGCTGCTGCTGTCGAGCATTGGCGGGCTGATCGGATTGCTGGCAGCCTCATCGATGCAATGGCTGACGATTTCAACCATGAACTGGCAGACATTTTCAGAACTGGCCTTCAGCTTTACCCTGACCCCAGGCATCGTCCTCAATTCACTCCTGTTTGCCTTGTTGATGGGCTTGATCGGCGGCGTATTACCATCCTTGCGGGCTGCACGCCTGAATATTGTCGACGCATTGCGGGCTGGTTAAATGCCCTTTCCGTTACTCGCCCCCCCCCAGCGCTGCCGCGGCGGCAGCTGAAATGGGCGCAATCCGGCGCCAACGGCCAGATTCAGCAAAATAAAGGTAAACCTTAACTTGAAAATGGGGTTTTTTCAGCGCAGAATAGAGTAGTTACTCGATTGCGTTTAAACATATGGAACCGGAACCACAAAAACTCGAACCGGAGGAGGAAGACATGCCAAACGGCTCTGACATTCGCCTGAAAATCAAGGCGCAGGAATCAGCCATTGCCGAACTTTGCCGAAAATACTGGCTGGTATCCAGTCCACCGCATTTTCAGTACTCGGTCGAGGAACTGGCAGAAGACTATGGCCTGGATGTAAAGGCCATTCACAAGGTGGTGGGGCAGAACTGCACCGCCACGGGTGAATTCACCCAGTGTGCGGTCTGTGGCGTGAAGATTGTCTACCGTAATCGCACCACCTACAAACAGGTAAAAAGTTATCTGTTAAACGAGTGGGTGTGCCGCGACTGCTACGACAAACGCGTCTGAGCCAAGCCAGCAAGCAGCAAAAAAGCCGTGACGATGGTCACGGCTTTTTTATTTCCCAGCGCCAATATGTGGCAGTGCGAAAACAAAAAGCCTTTTCCACAGGGAAAAGGCTTTTAATGTGTTCTTTGCACAGTGCTTATTTCAGTTTGGTTTCTTTGTAAGCAACGTGTTTACGCGCTACCGGATCAAATTTCTTGATCTCCATTTTTTCTGGCATGGTGCGCTTGTTTTTAGTAGTGGTATAGAAATGACCGGTACCTGCGGTCGATTCCAGTTTGATTTTTTCACGCATGATCGTGTTGCCTCTTCAGATAAGCGTCTAGTTAGATTTCACCGCGAGCGCGCAGGTCGGCCAAAACAGCATCAATGCCGTTCTTGTCGATGGTGCGCAGGGCTGCATTGCTTACGCGCAGACGAACCCAGCGGTTTTCGCTTTCAACCCAGAAGCGGCGGTACTGCAGATTCGGCAAGAAACGACGTTTGGTTTTGTTTTGTGCGTGGGAGACGTTGTTCCCCACCATCGGCGCTTTACCGGTAACTTGGCATACTCGAGCCATGATATCGACTCCCAATTCGGAAAAAGGCGTATTTATATCATAAGCCCGGAGTCGGCTCAAGCATCAATCCAGTATTATTGGCAAATCAGTGTTTGCCTGGCTGAATTTTTACCACAGGTGGCCGGATTGCACCATCCTGCCACTCGTCGCCCACCCGCATCCGGGCGGCGCTGCCATCCGGCAACACCACCGAAGCACTATCCACACCGCCAGCCCGGCTTTTCTGGCGACTTGGCTCGGCATCGTTAAGCCAGACGGTTGCGTTGCCATTGGCAGCACGCACCACGCCACGCAATTTGATTGCCGGCGCGGCACCTGCAGGTGCGCCATCGCTTTTGGCACCACCCGGCGCCTGGCGCTGATCGATCATGCGCCGCTCGGCAGGGGTATAAAACAGTCGCCCCAGATCATCCTGCGCCAGAATGGGCTGCGACAACAGCGGCATCAACCACAGGATTAACTTCATGAATTGCTCCCGGCGCTGGCCGCATCGGCCGGTGCTGATGCTGGGCTGCTCTGGCGCAATGTCACCCATTCAATCAGACATTGGCTTTCCAGGGGCGGTGCAACCCAGTCGCGCTGTTGCTCATCCAGCTTGCCACGGCGAATTTCGCACTGGCGCAGCAGATGCAAGCCATGCGCCTCTTTATCCAGTTGCTCCAGCACTGCCAACAACTGCGCCTCGTGCGCGGTCAACAGCCGCAGATGCATACGACTGGCAAAAACCCGCATCCCATCCGGTACATCCGGAACAAAATCCAGCGGACGCTGCGCATCAATCCGGTATTTCAGCTTCATCTGTGGATGCTGGCGACTGATGTTGGTCAATACCTCCACCCACTGCAGGCGATCTTCATCACCAATCACCCCTTTGGCCAGTAACTGCCGATAGGCCTGGGAATATCGGTCAAAATCCTGGCGATCCTGCTGCATCGTCGCCGCATCGGCCTGGGCCTGCTGCAGTGCCTGGCGCGCCAGCATCTGCGCCTGCTGTTGTTGATCCAGATACCACCAGGCAGCACCGATACTGATCAATGCCAAACACAGCGCGGCAACAAACAGGTAGCTCTGGCGGCGAATCTGCGCAAATTCGCCGGGTAATAACTGCAAACGATTCGCGCTCATTGTCCTGCTCCTACCGGCAAGGGTCTGACCAGCAACAATTCAAAATCGGTCTGATTTTCACCCCTGTCCTGCCGCATATGCTCCAGATCAATCGTCTGACTGGGCTTCACGTCGATCGGCAATTTCTGGCGTTTAACGGTCACGCCCTTTTCCTGCTCCCATTGCCCGGCAAACTGCTGCACATTTTCCAGGGCAAACCGATAATTATCGGTAAACGGCTGCACCGTTCCACGCAGACGCACCAGTTCGTTACGTTGCGGCACCTCTGGCACGACACCGGGCACACCCGGCGCAACATCGACTGCAACCGCGGCAGCACCGCCATTTCCCTTTTCCGGGCCATCAACCGCGAACGACTCGTCGGGGCTGACAGCCCAGCCGATTTCACTCAGTTGCAAGGGTTGATACTGGTTCAGCAAATGGCTCAGTTGCTGCAAACGCAGCGACATCGAAGGCCAGCGTTGCTGCGCCAATTCAATCCGGTTAACGGCTTGCTTCATCACCGCCGGTGCCGGCAGATTTGATAGCGGCAGCGTGCTTTGCCGCTGCAGTCGCTCGGCGCGCGACTTCTGCGCATAGAGCAATTGCGCGCTGTCTGCGGTTTCGCTGCTCTGCTGCAATAGCCAGCTAACAGTGCCGGCTGCCGCCAGCAAGGTCAGTATCGACACGGCGACCAGCCCCCGCCCCACTTGCCACAACCAGAAATGGCGGCGCCGTTCGGGCGGAGCATAGTGATTGCGCCAGCCGCGCCTAGCCATCAACTGCAGCAGCAACTCTGCGACACTGATCGAACCGGGATAATGCAGGCGGAAGGCGCTAGCGACATCCTCAAGCGCCATGAAACGAAACTCAATCCCTTCTCCGCGCTGACATTCTTGCTGCAAGCGCTCACGATTGCCCGCGTGACAGAGCACCAGCGTATTCAGCAAATCATCGCGCCCAAGCAGGCGCAAGCTGGCGAGGTACTGGCGGGTACGACGGCTTTCGGCAACAATCTTCGGCGCCAGTTCAGCCTCATCGTAGTCCTGCAATGCGGTCAGGCGACTGAACTTCAGTTCGCCGTTCTTGTAATAACTCTGACGAATGCCACTTCCAGCCTCTTCGCTCACCAGCAGCACATGCTCGGCATCGGGATTGAAGCGCTTGACCACACTGACACACAGCAAGGCCATCGAGCACACCGCCGCCAACGGCACCTTGCGTCGCTGCAGGCAATTCAGCCAGCCATCCAGCAGCTCATCGTTGAGCAAACCGGAGAGCAGCACACGATCATCACGCCGTCCCTCGGATTCCCGCCCCTGCAGCCAGGCATTGCTGTAATGGCTGCCACGGAATTGCTGTTGCCGCTTGCGAGCCAACAAGGCCGCACGATCCCGACCATAGACGTGGGGAATGGTTTCGGTATGGAAGTCCTCCTCCACCACGTCCAGCAATACGTAATGCGGAATATGCCCGATATCGGCCAGCAAGGTATCCAGTGCCGCGCGCCCTTCCGGGGTCGGCTCGAAACGCCCCAGCAGAGACAAATCACGCCGCCGCCAGGCATAAGCACTGAGGCAGTCATTACTGATGAAGAGAAGGATTTTTGAAGCCTTGGCCGCCATCATTTGATCTTAGTCATCAGGTCAAAAATCGGGCCGAGAATCGATACCATGATGATCGCCATCAACCCGCCCAGGATTACCGTCAGGATAGGCTCGATCATCACCTGCAGCTTTTCGATGGACTCTTTGACATCACGGTTGTAGAAGTAGCAGATGTTCTGCAATGACTGATCCAGCTGCCCCGTGCTCTCGCCCACCTTGAGCATGCGCACCACCAGCTTGGGGAAAATTTCCACTGCCTCGAAACCGGCGGCAATGCCGGTACCTTCGCTGATCTGCTGCTGGGCACTGGCGATGGCACGTTCGATTTTTTTATTGTGGACGATACCCTGGCAGATTTTCAGTGCATCCAGTACGGAAATACCGGCAGAAAACATCAGTCCAAAATAGTTGGCGAATCGTGCCAGGATGATCTTGTGCAGAATCGGGCCGACGCCGGGAATTTTCAGTTTCCAGGCATCCAGCGTCACCGCGAACTCGGGGTCAGTCCGAAGTTTGGCGCGAATGCCCGCCCAGATGGCAAGCGGCACCAGCGGCAACACATACCAGTAATTGGTAAGAAAATGCGAGATCGCCAGCATGGCCCGAATTTGTAGCGGAACCGGCACCTGCAGGGCGGCAAACAGTTCGACCATTTGCGGCACCAGGAAAAAGATCATCCCCAATGCCACGCCGACCACCAGCAGCAGCACAAAGCTCGGATACATCACCGCCTTTTTTGCTTGCGATGCCAGTTCGTCCTGCCATTTCAACCCTTCCATCAAATCCTGCAGCACATCCGGCAACTTACCGGTGGACTCACCGGCCTTGATCAGGTTGATGAAAATTGGATCAAATACCCGCGGATGCCCGGACAGCGCCTGCGACAACTGGGCGCCCCCCTCAATGCTGTCGATCAGATCGGCAACAATTTCCTTGAAGCGCGGGTGATCGACGCTGTCACGCAGGTCCGCCAGCCCTTCCAGCAGCGGCACACCGGCGCGGGTCAACTGCTCCAGATGAAAACAGAAGGTAATCAGTTCGCGCCGTTTAACTACACCGCTACGCGACACCAGCATGTTTTTGCGTGCGGCCGGCTGGTAGGTGATCAGATCCAGACCAATACGCGACAAGCGTAGCTCGAGGTCGCCGGGGTTGGCCGCCTCGATCTCACCACTGCTCTGTTTGCCCGAAGCGTTGACCGCCTTGTACGCGTACAACGCCATTACATCACCGCCTGCACCCGGTCAGTCAGGTCCACTACCCGACTGATTTCATCCAGCGAGGTAATGCCTTGCAGCACCCGTCGCACCGCATCGTCGGCCAACGGGCGGAAACCCTTGGCCAGCGCCGCCTGGCGGACTTCCCGCACCGACGCGCGGCGGCCAATCAATTCATCCAGCTCACTGTCCATTTTCAACAGCTCCTGAATCGCAATCCGCCCCTTGTAACCCTGCAGATCACACTGCTCGCAGCCCACCGCCTCATACAACGGGCCGGCGTTCTCAGTTGGGGCGACGCCCAGCAAGCGCAGCTCGAAATCATCCGGCTGATACGGTTGCTTGCAATGCGGGCAAAGTTTGCGCACCAGTCGCTGGGCAATCACGCCGATAATGTTGCCAGCCATGATGTCCGGCAGCACGCCGATATCCAGCAGCCGTGGAATGGCGCCAATCGCCGAGTTGGTGTGCAAGGTCGAATACACCTGGTGACCGGTCATTGCCGCACGGAAAGCCATTTCCGCCGTATCCTGATCGCGGATTTCGCCGACCAGGATGATGTCCGGGTCTTGCCGCATCATCGAGCGGATACCGTTGGCGAAGTCCATTTTCGCCGCTTCGTTGACGTTGGTCTGGCGAATCATCGCCATCGGATATTCAACCGGGTCTTCTAGCGTCATGATGTTGACGCCTTCGGAATTGACGTAGTTGAGAATCGAATACAGCGTAGTGGTTTTGCCCGAGCCAGTCGGCCCGGTCACCAGAATGATGCCCTCCGGTCGGGCGATCATCAGCTTCAGCAGGCTCAACGAATCTTCCGGCAGGCCGAGATCGTCGATTGCCACCAGCGAACGCAAGCGATCGAGAATCCGCAGCACGATGTTTTCGCCGTAAATGGTCGGCTGTGCAGCAACACGAAAATCCAGTGGCCGCCCCACCAGCGTCAGCGAAATCCGGCCATCCTGCGGTGCGCGGGTTTCGGCGATGTTCATGCCACTCATCACCTTCAACCGCACCGCCATCGCCGGCCAATAGTTGCGGTGCAGCGAGCGGATCTGCCGTAATACGCCATCGATACGATAACGAATCCGCAAAAAGCTGTGTTCCGGCTCGAAGTGGATATCCGATGCGCCTTTCTGCACGGCATCCGCCAGCAGGGCATCAATCAGGCGCACTACCGGTTGGCTGTATTCGTTGCCCTGAGTCGCGAGGCTGGCGTAATCAACTTCACCGGTTTCGATTTCATGCAGAATGCCGTCAATCGACAGCTCATAGCCGTAATAGTGATCAATGGCGCGCAGGATGTCCGATTCCGATGCCAGCATCGGATCGATGTGCACCTCATCGCGGAACAGCATCCGCAATTGATCCAGCGCCACCAGGTTGTTGGGGTTGGCCATCGCCACCGACAGCCGCCCCTCGGCCAGATTCAGCCCCATCGGCAACAGCAGATGGCGCTTGGCGAGATCTTTCGGCACCAGGCGGATCGCTTGCGCATCCACCACCACCTTGTTCAGATCAACGCTGTCCTGGCCCAGGTTCTCCGACAACGCCTCGCGCAAAGTCGCCTCGGAAACAAAGCCGAGGCTGACCAGCTGCTTGCCCAGCGGTGCACCGGTTTTCTTCTGCTCCAGCAGCGCAATGCGCAATTGGTCGTGGGTAATGAAGCCCTTGACGACCAGCAGTTCGCCCAGCGGCAGTTTGTTTTTGTTGGCAGTCATCTAATTGCGATCAGGGTTGGCTCAGGGCCTCGATACGAGTTTTCAGCTCGGCGGGATCAAATGCCGGCTTGCGCTGCGCAGCCAGCGTCTGCGCCTTCTGGTAATAGTCCAGGGCCAGTTTTGGCTGATCCAGATGCTCCAGGCTTACTGCCAGATTAAATGCGTGATCCGGATTGCCCGGCTCCAGTGTCAATGCACGGAAATACTGCTGCTGTGCATCCGCCCAGCGTTTCTCCGAGGCATACAGATTGCCCAGCTGCACCGCCGTCTGGGCATTGCTGGCAGGAGCCTCACCCAGATTGCGCAGCGCCGTTTCACGCTCGCGTGTGCCCATACCGCGAGCAATGCCAGTCAGGCCAGCTTTGGCCACTTCGTCCAGCGGGTCGAACTCAAGCTGCTTGCGATAGAAACGCTCGGCCTCTTCCGGGCGCCCCTGACGGACGGCAATCGCCGCCATGCCGAGCAAGGCATCACGACTGCGATAATTGCTCTGCAAGGCCCGCACATATGCCGCGCGCGCGCTAGCGAAATCTCCCGCCTGATAAGCCCTGTAGCCCTCCTGCAGCGTGGCATCCACCGCCTCCTCCGGGGCATCATGGCGGATTTCCAGCTGCTTGCCGGAGCGTGTTGCCGTGGCAGGTGCAGTGGCGATGGCGACAGGCGTACTGCCAGCACCTTTTGCTGATTTAGGCGGAGTGGATGGCGGCGCAGACGCGGGCGCAAGCGTAGATTTCACATTGGCAGGTAGAGGCTGCACATCAGCTGGCGCAGCAGCGGTGTTGGCGGCGGCACCGGCATCGGCCATATTGCCCGCCAACGGATCATTCGCCGGAACATAAGCCGGCGGCTGCATTTGCCACCATAAATAGCCCGCGCTGGCACCAACCAGCAACAAGCCACACAGCGCCAGCACTACGCTACGGTTGACGGGTTTGCGGGCAGGCTTGTTGGCCATCACCCGCTGGGCGGCTTCGGGCGTTGGCGCAGACTTGGCGGCAAGCTTGATTTCAGCGGCTGTGTTCGCCCCGACAGCAGCAGTCGATTCAGCAGGCGCATCATTCCGCTCCGGAACCGCCGCCGACTCCGGCGCAGGCGCTTTGGTTGCCGCGCCGAAACGGGAAGCCAGAGGGCTGGAAGATAACAGGCGGTTTGTATCCGCAGGTGTCGGCGCAACCGGTGCTGGATTTGCGTCGTTTTCCTCGCCACCAGCCAGCTTCGCGGCAGCATGCTCAACCACATTAGGCGCCGGCGCCGGCACCGGCTCCCGCACGGGCTCTGGTGCTGGTGCCGGGTCCGCCAAAGCAGCCGGGCTGTCTCCTATTGGAGACGGAACGGACACATCGCGATCGACCAGCTCGGTAGACGCTGGCGAATGATCCACCGGCTCCAGCGCCAGTCCAGCGGCAAAGGCCGACTCGACAGGGCTTTCCGGTACAACCGTAGGAACAACATCGGCCGCAGCGGGGGCAGGCGTTGCGGCAGCCTGCGCTTCATCCTGCAACGCCAATGGCGGATAAACCTCGCCAGCGGCAGCTTGCTGCCGCTTGGCCTGTTCGGCGCGTTTCAGCGCATCCAGCAGCAGACTCATCGACGCCTCGTATCCAGATAATCCGGCGTGATTTCATCAGCCTTGCTGTTGAAGAAGTTCTGCTGCGGCAAATGCTCGCGGAACGATGCCAAATCTCCATTCAGGCTTGGATCATTGATCACGATCGGACGCAGGAAAATAACCAGTTCGATTTTGGAGGTTGTATCGTCACGGTAACTGGTTAAGGTGCCAACTACCGGTAGTCTGGAAAACCACGGCAGCCCTTCACGTTTGTTTTCCACCGAATCGCGGATCAATCCGCCCAGCACAGCCACCTGGCCACTCGACAGCTTCAGCGTCGACTCGATTTCACGCACTTCGATTTCCGGCACCAGGTTTTCAATATTGATGTTGTACAACTTCGGTACCGGATCGGCTTTGTAGCCGATGATATTGGAGATGGTCGGACGCACGTTCAGCGACACCTGACTGCTTTCGCTGATCTGCGGCGTGACCGACATCACCACCCCGACCGGCACCGTGTGCAGGTTGGAGGTAAACGTCCGGGTGGCGGGGCCGGAGGCCGTGGCATCAGTCACATCCACATCAACCGTGAAATAGACCTTTTCCTGAACCACTTTCAGCAAAGCAGTCTGGTTGTTGAGCGCCATGATCTTCGGACTGGAGATCACCTTGGTTTTGCCGAAGGTTTCCAACATTTTCACCGTCGAGGTAAAGGTGCCGGAAAACAGGTTCGGGTTGGCGATATTGAACGTCAGCTGGGTAAACGGTGCCGAGCTGAGATTGGAACCAATAACCGACTGCTGAAAGCTGGAAAACGAACGGGTACTTTCCGACACCTTGGCCCAATCGACACCCGACTGAAATTGATCCGAAAGCTGAACCTCAACAATGGTTGCCTCAATCAAAACCTGCCGTTGCGCGCTGGTGGTGACCTCGCTGATGAATTCCTGCACCTTTTTCTGCAAACGACTGTTGGCACGCACCATCAACACGCCGGATTCTGGATGGGCAATGACATTAACCGCTCGCTCCGCCTCTGACAGCTGCTGATTCGGTGCCGGCGTACCCGGTGCCGACACCGGTGTTGGCATAGAACCTGGCGTGGATGCCGGCAACTGCGCCTGCACCGGCTGATTGGCGGCACCGCTGGCTGAAGCCCCGGCAGCCCGACCGATATTGGTGGTGTTGCCCGCGCTGGCGGCACCCGCCTCGCCCTGCGTACCTTCGCTGCGACGCAAAACAATCAGCCGATCCTGCTCACGCAAAATACCTTGTACGTTTTCAACCAAACGGCTCCAGAAGCGGTTTTCCGACACATTGGCAACACTGGTATTAGAGGAATTGCTGCCGTTCTGGGCTCCGCCGGTTGCTGCACCGCCACTCGCACCACCGCTACTGGAGCCAGCCACGGTACCGCCCGTGGATGAAATCGAGGTAGCGATATTCACCGAACTGCTGGAAGTGCGCGCCATATTGACGTAGTCAATGCGGTAGGTCTTGAGGAACGGCTCATCCGGCAACACCTGCAGGCTGCGCTCCTTGAGCTCGTAGCGCAAATCGACCTGCGCCGCAACGCGGTCAAGAATCTGCGGCAAGGTCTGATTGATCGCATTAACCGTCACCAGGCCTTCAATCCCGGGATGAACATCGACATTCAGTTTGGCGTCTCGCGCCAGCGCAAACAGCAATTCGCGTACCGGCACCTCGTTCACCACTACGCTGTATGTTTCTGGCTTGGCGCTCGGCTTGGGAGCAGGCAGCGGCGGCATGGCGGCAACCGGCGCCGGAATCCCGGCTTGCCGTGCCTCAGGTTTGTTGAGATGGGATGCGGACGGTTCCAGCGGGCGAGTGGCACACGCCGGCAACAACGCCGCAAGCAGCATCGGGATAAATGCAGATTTGGTAGACATAAAATGATTATTTTATGATTTGGCGAAATTTGCCAAAGAATAATTCACCCAAGCCACAATTGGCGCGGCTCGGGTGCGGCATTTTCAGCTTATCGGCGAAAAATTCGCACACTGAATAGCCAGAGCAGGAAAAATCCCCTTCAACCTGCCAATTAGCGTTCAGCGCGCCTGCGCAGCACACGCATCAACGCGACTGGATTTCCTGGCGAATGCCGGCAAAAGTACGAAATATTGGCCGATTGACCTGCAATGACGCAGGCAGCGCCGCCATTGCCTCGCGCGCCGCCTTGCGATCGGCATAACGGCCGTACACCACGCCTACATATTCATTACCCTGACGCAGACTGCGATAGACGTGCAGCTCATCGCGGGCAACCAGCCTGGACGCCTCTTCGATAAAGGCATCCAGCGCCGCCGGCGTGGACGCCGATGCCAGCAACAACTGAATGGTGAAGTGACCCGGCGGCGCCTCGCTCAGCCAGCGATCCTCTGGCGAGTTTGATGCCTTCGGTTCCGCCTGCGGCATGACCGGCACCGGCTTGATTGGCTCTTGCGCTTGGGATTTGGCCACAGGAGCCACAGCGGAAGGCTTTGCGACCGATGCTGCCGCTACAGTCACTGGCGCAGCAGCTGGCAAACGATAACGGGTAGCCATCCACAAGCCCCCCAACCAGCCTACAGCCAGGCACGCCAAAGCGGCAGCGGCCAACCAGCCCGCCTTGCGCAAGGTATGGTTACGCACCACAAACTGACTATCGTCGATCGCCCGTTGCACGTGGCCGCTCTCAACCTGATAGGCATTATCAGCAAACGCAGCCAGCAACGCCTTGTCAGCCAGTATGTTGATACGCCGGGTCAGGCCTTCAGATGCATCCGACAGCAAACGGATGGCGGCAGGAGAAAAATTGTCCGGCCCCTTGTAACCTGCGGCACGCATGCGAAACAGCAGGTATTGCCCGATGTCGTTGCGACGCAACGGCTCCAGCTCGAAGCCATGGACAATACGCTCACGCAACTGGCGCATCGACATTTGCGCCAGCGTCACATCCAGCTCAGGCTGGCCAAACAGCACCATCTGCAGCAGTTTGTGATGGCCACTCTCGAGATTCGACAGCAAACGGATTTCTTCCAGCGACTCCGGCGGCATCGCATGCGCTTCGTCGATCAGCACCACGACCTGGCGATTATTGGCATACCGTTCCACCAGGTTATCCTGCAGCAGGCGCATTACTGCGCCCTGGCGCAAGCCGGCAATGTCCAGATGCAACTCATCGGCAATGGCATAAAGAATTTCGTCACGTGCATAACTGGGGTTGGCCAGATAGACGATATCGAGGCTATCACCCAATCGGTCGATCAACATGCGGCACAGCATGGTTTTGCCGCTACCGACCTCGCCCACCACCTTAACAATACCTTCACCACTGGTCACCGCGTACAGCAACGCATCCAGCGTGGCGCCGCGATTCGCGCCAGCATAGAAAAACGACGGATGCGGCGTGATCTTGAACGGTGGTTCAGTCAACCCGAAATGGGTGAGATACATCGGCGCAGTACTCATTGTTTGAAATCCGGCCCAAGTCGGCCATACAAGGTGGTTCGATTGATACCCAGCAGCTTTGCCGCCTGACTGACATTGCCGCGCGACAGGCGCAATGCCGCCTCAATGTATCGGCTTTCCCAGGTTTTCAGCATCTGGTCGAGATTAAAGCTGCCACTAAACTGCAATTCCTGCATCGCTACGCCAATCGGATCATCCGCCGAGCCGCCGCTGGCAAACTGGCTATCTGCCAGCGCGCCAATGTCGAATTCCTCGCGAATCTCCGCCGCGGTCAGCGTTTGCCCCGGATATTTGGTAGTCAGGCGGATGACAATATTGCGCAACTCGCGGATGTTGCCGGGAAACGGATAATCCATCCAGGCAGCCTGCGCCGCAGCGTCCAGTTGAAACGGACGGGAGCCCAGCTGAGCCTGATATTGCCCGGAAAAATGCGCCAGCAGCGCCAGACGATCTTCACCCAGCTCACGCAAGGCCGGCATGCCGATCGAGAATACCGACAGGCGATGATACAAATCCGCCCGAAACCGCCCGTTGCGCGCTTCTTCGCGCAAATCACGGTTGGTAGCGGCCACTACGCGCGCCTTGCTGTAACGAATCTGCGTTTCGCCAACCCGCTGAAAATCACCACTTTCCAGCACCCTCAGCAATTTTGACTGCATTTCCAGCGGCAGCTCACCGATTTCATCCAGAAACAGTGTGCCATTGCCAGCGTCTTCAAAATATCCCGCGCGGGAGTTGCTCGCGCCGGTAAACGCCCCCTTTGCATGACCAAACAGCGTCGACTCAACCAGGGTCGGCGCAATCGCTGCGCAGTTGAATACCAGATAAGGCTGATCGGCCACCTGACTGGCCGCATGCAGCGCACGCGCTACCAGCTCCTTGCCGGTCCCCGATTCACCTTCGATCAATACCGGAAACGGCGCCGGAGCAAACTGGCGAATCTGGCTGCGCAGGCGTTGCATCGGCAAACTCTGCCCCACCAGCGCCAGATCGGCCTGGGGCGGTGTACTGCTACGTGCCTCGGCCTGCAACGCCTGACGCGCCTGCAACAAACGCTGCAGAATCGCCTGCGGCTCACACGGCTTGGCAACAAAATCCACCGCGCCGAGCGCCCGCGCATGCCGCGCGTTCACTTCGTCGTTTTGCCCTGACAACACAACAATCTTGATTGCCGGTGCCATCGCCAGTAATTCGCCAATCAGACGAAACCCCTCGTCCGGCTTGTGCGGATAAGGAGGCAAGCCGAGATCGATCAGCGCCAGTTCTGGCATCTCGTCGCGCTGGCGCAGCAGAGCCATGGCATGATCACAGGAGTCGGCAACAGTAATGTCAAACTGCTTGCGCAGCACAAACTGCAGGGTATCGGTAATCAGCGGGTCGTCGTCCACCAGCAGCAGCGCCGGTCGGGCAACATCGCTTGCAAAAGATGTATTCATACCCATTTGTTTTAATCGTAGCAGCCACAACAAGCAAGGACGGGCAACAGCGACGAAAAGCAGTCATGACGTTTTCATATCATTTGCGTGCAAGACGTTACAGCCAACGCGAATTGATCTAGAATTGCCCGACAATTTCAGTCAACAACCATGGGATACCCGCGTGACCGGCGCAAACTTGGTCGAAATCGACAACGTCAGCTTTGCCTACGATAGCCAGCGTACCATCCTGCGCGGCATCAATCTGTCTATCCCGCGTGGCAAGGTGGTTGCCATCATGGGCGGATCCGGCTGCGGCAAAACCACGCTGCTGCGCCTGATTGGCGGGCAAATCAAGCCTACCAGCGGTGCGGTTCGTGTGGGCGGACAAACCGTGCATCAACTGAATGAAGACGAGTTGTACGAACTGCGGCGCAAAATGGGCATGCTGTTCCAGTTTGGCGCGCTGTTTACCGATATGTCGGTATTCGACAATGTGGCGTTCCAGATGCGTGAACACACCAATCTGCCGGAAGAAATGATCCGCGATCTGGTGCTGATGAAACTGCACGCAGTCGGATTGCGCGGAGCCAACCAGCTGATGCCTTCGGAACTGTCCGGCGGTATGGCGCGCCGGGTTGCATTGGCACGCGCCATCGCCCTTGATCCGATGCTGATCATGTATGACGAGCCGTTTGCCGGCCTCGATCCAATCTCGCTGGGTGTCATCGGCCAGTTGATCCGCAAGCTGAATGACGCGCTGGGCGCCACGTCGATCCTGGTCACCCACGACATTGTCGAATCGCTGCAGATTGTCGATTATGTTTATTTTGTTTCTGAAGGTGTGATTGTGGCGCAGGGAACGCCGGATGAAATCCGCGCGTCGAAAATGCCGTTTGTGCACCAGTTCGTCAAAGGCGAGCCAGACGGCCCGGTGCCATTCCAGTACCCGGCACCAGCCTATTCCGACGACCTGCTGGGAGGCACTCATGCTTGATTCGCTGAGCAGCGGCCTGCGCCTGGTCGGTAACCGTGTCGTCAATGCAGTGTGGCGCATCGGCTTTGCCGCGCGTTTTTTCATCGCGGTGCTGATGTACTCCGGCACCAGTTTCCGCCGCTTCAACCTTACCATCCGGGAAATCTATTTCACCGGGGTGTTGAGCCTGATCATCATCCTCATCTCTGGCCTGTTTGTCGGCATGGTGCTGGGCTTGCAGGGTTACGACACGCTGCAGCGTTATGGTGCGTCAGAGGCACTCGGGGTGCTGGTGGCGCTGTCGCTGGTACGGGAGCTGGGTCCGGTGATTGCCGCCCTTCTGTTCGCCAGTCGCGCCGGCTCGGCGATGACCGCTGAAATCGGCCTGATGAAAACCACCGAGCAACTCTCGGCAATGGAGATGATGGCGGTCAACCCGATAGCCCGCGTGGTTGCGCCGCGCTTCTGGGCTGGCGTATTTTCCATGCCCTTGCTGGCGGCCATGTTCTCGGCGATGGGCGTGGTGGGTGGTTATCTGGTCGGCGTCAAACTGATTGGCGTGGACGAAGGTGCGTTCTGGTCGCAGATGCAATCATCGGTGGATGTACGCCTGGATATCGTTAATGGTGTCATCAAGAGTTTTGTATTCGGCGTGGCGGTAACACTGATTGCCGTATTTGAAGGTTACGATGCCGAACCTACAGCTGAAGGGGTTTCCGGCGCCACCACCCGCACCGTGGTGACATCGTCGCTGGCCATTCTGGCACTCGATTTTATTTTAACTGCATTCATGTTCCGGGGAGTTGGCTGATGAATCGCGCCACCATCGATCTTTGGGTCGGCATTTTTGTAACGCTTGGCATGGCCGCGCTGGTATTTCTGGCGCTCAAGGTCGGCAATCTCGCCTCGTTCGGCAACGATCCGACTTACTCGGTACGCGCCGAATTCGACAATATCGGCGGATTGAAAGTGCGGGCACCGGTACGCAGTGCAGGCGTGGTGGTTGGTCGCGTAACGGATATCCAGTTCGACACCAAGAAATATGTCGCCGTTGTTTCGCTGTCGGTCAGCCAGAAATATCAGTTCAGCAAGGACACCGCCGCACAGATTCTGACATCCGGCCTGCTTGGCGAACAATATGTGGGTCTGCAAGCCGGTGGGGATGAAGCCAACCTGGCAGATGGCGACACCATTAAACTGACCTCGTCGGCAGTGGTACTGGAAAACCTGATTTCGCGCTTCATGTTCAACTCGGCAGAAAAATCCGGCCAGAGTGGCGACAGCAAGGCTGGCGCCAATTAAGCTAACGCGAACTAGTCCGGGTCAAACCAATCCAAACAAGAAGCTTATTCGCCACTGGAATGCATCATGAAAAAATTGCTATTGCTGCTTGCTGTCATTGCTAATCTGGCATTTGCTGCACCAGCGCCGGAAGAACTGGTGCGCGCATCCTCGAAGGATGTGGTCGAGATTCTGAAAAAAGAGAAAAACGACAAGAAAGCCCGTGAACAAGTTGAAGCACGGGTATTGCCGAATTTCGATTTCAATCGCATGACCGCACTGGCGGTTGGTCGCCACTGGCGCTCCGCCACGCCAGAACAGAAAACGCAATTAACCGATGAGTTTCGCACGCTGCTGGTGCGCACCTATTCGTCGGCACTGACCACCTACAAGGCGCAAGCGGTAGACGTCAAGCCACTGATGGCAGACGACAGTGCCACCGACGTCACGGTCATTACCGAGGTAGCCGTTGCCAATCAGCAGCCGGTTGGCATCAACTACAGCCTGCGTAAAACTGACCAGGGCTGGAAGGTATACGATGTAGTAGTGGCAGGTGTCAGCCTGGTTACCAACTATCGCGGCACCTTCAATGAAACCATCCAGAGCAGTGGACTGGATGGGCTGGTCAAGCTCTTGAAAGAGAAAAATCAGAGCGGTGTGGCGTTGAAAACGGACAAATCCTGATGAAACATATCCAGCTGCAAGACGCACTGACCAAAGACACCACGCCAGCGCTCCTGCCATCACTACTGGCACAGCTGGAAGCGCCACAGACAAAGCTCGACCTGTCAGCCGTCAGCGCCATCGACTCGAGCGCCGTCAGTCTGCTGCTGGCCTGCCAACGCAAGGCTCGCCAACGTGGCATCGAACTCTCCTGCTGCAACCTGCCTGCAGGCCTGCGCAGCCTGACCGAGCTTTATGCCGTCGGCGAACTGATTCCTGCTGAAGCCGGCAACTGACGGATACAGGCAACGCTCATGCGCAATCTACGCATTCTGCCGCTCATTACCACAGCCCTGATGCTGGGTGCCTGCGCCAGCGGCCAGAACCCGAAAGATCCACTGGAGCCGCTCAACCGGGCAACCACCAAAGCGAATACCTATCTCGACGATTATCTGATGAAGCCGCTGGCCATCGGCTATGAGTGGGCGTTGCCCGGTGTAGTCAGGATGGGGCTCGGCAATTTTTACGGCAACCTGAGCGAAATTCGCTATTTCAACAACAATCTGCTGCAGGGCAAGGGTGAGCGCGCCGCAGACAGCTTTGCGCGGTTCATCGTCAACTCCACTTTTGGCATCGCCGGCTTTTTCGATGTAATGGCGATGGCCGGCGTGCCCGCCAGAAAAGAGGATTTCGGCCAGACACTGGCGGTATGGGGCGTGCCTGACGGCCCCTATCTGGTCTTGCCACTGTTTGGTCCAAGCAATCTGCGCGACAGCTTTGGCTATGGTGGCGACTACTATCTGGGTGTGCTGGATAACTTCGACGACGTGCGAGTACGCAACAGCTACTTCTTTGCCCGGCTGGTGCACACCCGCAGCGAATTGCTCTCGGCCACCCAACTGGTTGAAGATGCGTCTGTCGACAGCTACGTGTTTGTTCGTGATGGCTATATGCAACGACGTCGCTTCCTGATTTACGACGGCAATCCACCCAAAGAATTTGACCCGGATGATCCGGACGCTCCCGAACCGGGCGAAAAATAACAATAGCGGCGCTAGCTTAAGACACTGGCGCCGTTTAACATTCCACACCGTGAATTAGTGTTCACTGATATTCGAAATTGAACATCGAGCAAATACTCAGTATGCTACCGACTCTACCGCCGCCCAGCGTTAAAAATACAACAACGGCGGTATCTCGTAGGCCATTAACAGGAGGGTGTATGCAACACAAATTGAACAAATTCGCGCTTGCAGTAGCAGCATTACATTGCGGTATGGCCGCTGCAGCTGAATTCAGCGATGCCTATTTCTTTGGTGACAGTCTCACCGACAGCGGCGCGTTCGTGAATCACCCCTATAACTCGATTCCTGCGCTCGCTCCGCTGCAACCGATGTATGCCGCGGCCAACAGCAAATTCACCAGCGCGGGCGGCAAGGTCTGGTCAGAATTCCTGACCCAGACACTGGCAGGTAAAACCCTGGTGGCAAATAATCCGCTGAATCCGGCCAATGCCCCGGCCAGCGGCACCAATTACGCGCAAGGTGGCGCACAAGTCAACACCACCCCCGGCGTGGGCTCTGTTTCGCCAAACAGCCCGGCGCTGGCTGCCATGTCAATCAAGCAGCAGGTAGACACCTACCTGGCGCAAAAATCGGGGGTTGCCGACCCCAATGCGGTTTACGCAGTTTATGGCGGTGCCAACGACATTTTCTACCTGGCCAACTTCCTGAGCACCGCACAGAGCAATCCATCAGCCGTACCAGCATTGATTGCACAAACGACCGGGCCGGTAAAAACCATCATGCAGCAGATCGCGACAGGCGCACTGTCACCAACCGATGGCAGCAAGGCCGCACTGGCCCAATCCACCGCCGATCTGCGCGATCAAGTGGCACGACTGCAAGCCGCGGGCGCCAAATACGTGATGGTGCCGTTGTTGCCAGACATGGGCAAAACACCAGTCGGCCTGAGCAACGCCACCACCGGCGCCACCCTCAGCAGCCTTTCGACCGGCTACAACTCGTTATTGCAGAACACGCTCAGCAGCGCCGGTATCAATGTCATTCCGATCGACACCCTGAGCCTGACCACTGACATGCAGGCCAATCCGGGCAAATACGGCCTGACCAACAGCACCACCCCAGGCTGCGCCGGCGTCGGCGCGCAATCGTCGCTGCTGTGTACCAGCATGGTTAGCGGCGGTGACCAATACATGTTTGCCGATGGCGTGCACCCGACTCAGGCCACGCACCAGATCGTTGCTGCTTACGCCGGTAGCGTCGTTAACAACTTGGTGAGTGTTGCACCAGCCATGGCCAACGCCATGCAAACACTGGCACTGGCCAACGGCGACAACCTGACTCGCGTGATCGACAACCACACACGCTCGCTGGAAGGCACGCGCAATTTTGGTGGCGACTATCGCGTATTCATGGATCTATCGGCAAACCCGGTCAATATCGAAGCGTTTGATCACAATCCGGATTTCAACTCCTACAACTCCAGCGGCAACGTAACCATCGGTGTCGACATGCTGCATTCGCCAACCGCCTTTGCCGGCTTTGCCCTCGGCCGCCATAGCTATGGCGGCAAGTTCGACACAGCCGAAGCCAAGGTAGATGCACTGGAAACCAGCTTCACCTTCTACGGCAAAGCCTTTGTCGGACCGGCCTACCTTGGCTGGCAACTGGGCTTGGGCAACATCGATTACACCCACGTAGACAGCGTCATGCTGGTAGCGCCGATCAGCGATGCAAAACATGGCGAAACCAGCGGTGATCGCAAGTTGGCGCGCGTCAGCGCCGGTGTTCCGTATCAATTCGGCGCACTCACGCTGACCCCAAAACTCGATCTGACCTCGCAAAACCTGCATATCAGCGGCTTTGCCGACTCGGGCACCAATATTTCGCGCACATGGTTCGGCAAGCAGGACGTGAAATCGCTGGCAGGCGGTGTCGGATTGGCGCTGGAAGGCAGTTTCCGTGGCAGCAATTTCACCGTGCGCCCGTATCTGGAAGGCAGCTACAAGCACGAGTTCAAGGATGACCCGCGCTCGGTGATGGTTGGCATGGGCAATATGAACATCGGCTACACCGCAACGCTGGCGGAAGTTGACACTTCTTGGGGCAACGTTGATGTTGGCGTGAATTTCGATCTGAGCAAGAGCACCACACTTGGCATCAACTATGCCAAGACACTGGGCATGGATCATATCGATTACAACCACTTCGGCATGAGCATCTCTGGCCGCTTCTGATCGTTGGAGCAAGCAATCGGCGGGGCAAGTGCGGCAACGTACTTGCCCCGTTGTTTTTCCGCCCTACCCCGAGTTGAGGTAAAATCGGCCGCTTTCCCAGTTTGTGACCATTCATGTCCGTCGCTCTCGACATCCGCAAGATATCCAAACGCTACAAGCAATTGCAGGCGCTGGATGCGGTCGACCTGAGAGTGGAGCAAGGGGAGTTTTTTGCCCTATTGGGCCCCAATGGCGCGGGCAAAACCACGCTGATTTCGATCATGGCCGGCCTTACCGGTGCAGACTCGGGCAACATCGAAGTGATGGGATACGATGTTGTCCGTGATTTTCGCCAGGCCCGCCGTGCCTTGGGCATCGTTCCGCAGGAACTGGTCTTCGATCCATTCTTCACCGTACGTGAATGCCTGCGGCTGCAATCGGGCTATTTCGGCCTGCGCCACAACGATGACTGGATTGACGAAGTGATGGCCAATCTGGACCTCAGCAACAAGGCAGACGTCAATATGCGTGCCTTGTCCGGCGGCATGAAGCGGCGCGTGCTGGTGGCTCAGGCGCTGGTACATCGACCACCGGTGATCGTGCTCGACGAGCCTACTGCCGGCGTCGACGTCGAGTTACGCCAGACCCTGTGGCAATTCATTCAGCAGCTGAACCGTGCCGGCCACACCATTCTGCTGACCACACATTATCTGGAAGAAGCGGAAACTCTGTGCAACCGCATTGCCATGCTCAAGCAGGGCAAACTGATTGCGCTCGACAGCACGGATAACTTCCTCAAGCACCACGCCGGACATCGCATCCAGCTGCAACTGAACGCACCACTCGGAACACCGCTGGCAAACCACTGGCAAGCGCTTGGGGATAACCGCTACCAGGTGCATTTGAGTGAGCTGACACAACTGGAGCCGCTCCTGGCCCAGTTGAGACAAGCCGGCATTGGCCTGCTGGATCTGGCAATCCAGCAACCAAATCTGGAAGAGGTGTTCCTGCAAGTGATGCACAAGGACGCAGCATGACCGGCTTTTATACCTTGCTTTACAAGGAAGTATTGCGCTTCTGGAAGGTCAGCCTGCAAACGATTCTGGCTCCGGTAATCACCGCCCTGCTGTATTTGCTGATCTTCTCGCACGTACTGGAAGATCGGGTGCAGGTGTACGAACAGATACGCTACACGTCCTTCCTGCTGCCAGGGCTGGTGATGATGTCGATGCTGCAGAATGCCTTTGCCAACAGCTCATCCAGCCTGATCCAGTCAAAAATCACCGGCAATATCGTGTTCATGCTGCTGCCGCCGCTGACAGCACTCGAATTCTTCGGCGCCTACGTACTGGCATCGATGGTTCGCGGCATCATGGTTGGCATCAGCGTCATCCTGCTCACCTGTTGGCTGACTCCCTTGAGCCTGCCGCACCCGCTCTGGTCGCTGACCTTTGCCTTGCTCGGCTGTGCCATGCTGGGCACGCTGGGCTTGATTGCCGGCATCTGGGCCGACAAATTCGACCAGCTGGCCGGATTCCAGAACTTCCTGATCCAGCCGATGACGTTTCTTGCCGGTGTGTTTTATTCCATCCACTCCCTGCCGGCTTTCTGGCAGGGTTTGTCGCGTTTCAACCCGTTCTTTTATATGATTGACGGCTTCCGCTACGGCTTTCTCGGTGCCTCCGACATTGCCCCGGCGCACAGCCTGGCAATTGTTGCCGGCAGCACCGCAGTGCTGGCGGCATTTTGTCTGCATTTACTGAAAACCGGCTACAAGTTAAGGCATTAACACCATGGTTACCCCTGACAGCATCAAACAATCCATCATCGCCGGCCTCAGCTGCGAATTCATCGATCTGCGTGGCGACGGCCATCACTTCGAAGCCATCATCGTCAGCCCCGCCTTTGAAGGCAAAAGCCGTATTCAGCAACACCAGCTGGTTTATCAGACGCTGGGGGACCGCATGCGTGAAGAAATCCACGCATTGTCGATGAAGACTTTCACGCCGGCTCAATGGGCCGAGAAACAAGGCTGAGCACATGGAAAAACTGAAAATCAGCGGTGGCGTACCGCTGGCGGGTGAAATTGCCATTTCCGGCGCCAAGAATGCAGCGCTGCCGATCCTCTGCGCAGGGCTGCTGACACCGGATACGCTGCGACTGACTAACGTACCGCAACTGCGCGATGTACTGACCAAACAAAAACTGCTGCAACAAATGGGCGTGCGGGTGATGACCGACAACGTCCACGAATTCGAAATCACCGCGAATCAGGTCGACAATCTGGTCGCCCCGTACGAGCTGGTGAAAACCATGCGTGCTTCGATTCTAGTGTTGGGGCCGATGCTGGCGCGCTTCGGTGAAGCCACGGTGAGCCTGCCCGGCGGCTGCGCCATTGGCTCGCGCCCAGTGGACCAGCACATCAAGGGGCTGGAAGCGATGGGCGCCGAGATCGTCATCGAACACGGCTACGTCAAAGCACGCGCCAAGCGCCTGAAAGGTGCGCGCATCGTCACCGACATGGTGACCGTAACCGGCACCGAAAATCTGATGATGGCCGCTGTACTGGCTGAGGGCACCACCATTCTGGAAAACGCCGCACGCGAACCGGAAGTCGTGGATCTGGCCAACTGCCTGATCGCCATGGGTGCCAATATCAGCGGCGCCGGCAGCGACCGCATCACCATTGAAGGCGTCGAACGCCTGCATGGCGCCGACTATGCGGTGATGCCTGACCGTATCGAAACCGGCACCTTCCTGGTTGCCGCCGCCGCCAGTCAGAGTCATCTGGTACTGCGCAACACCCGCGCCGACATTCTCGATTCGGTGCTGGACAAGCTGCAGGAAGCCGGTGCCCACATCGAGGCCGGCAAGGACTGGATCAGCCTCGACATGAAGCGCCGTCCCAAGGCAGTCAACCTGCGCACCCTGCCCTACCCGGCATTCCCCACCGACATGCAGGCGCAATTCATGACATTGAATGCGATTGCCGAAGGCACCGGCGTGATCACTGAAACCATTTTCGAAAATCGTTTCATGCATGCGCCAGAGCTAACACGCATGGGTGCCAATATCGAAACCAGCGGCAATAACGCGATTGTTCAGGGCGTGGAAAAACTCTCCGGCGCTACGGTGATGGCAACCGACTTGCGCGCATCGGCCAGCCTGGTGATTGCCGGCCTGATCGCCGAAGGCGACACCATCGTCGACCGCATCTACCACCTGGATCGCGGCTACGAACACATCGAGAAGAAACTCTCGGGCGTCGGCGCAGTAATTGAGCGCATCAGCTGAACACGGCCAACCAGGAAACGAACCATGGGATTTTTCTCACTCGGCAAGGAAAGCCGCCCAGCGCAACAAGAAACCGTTGCGCTGGCGCACGCCGCTGTCACGCGCTTTCTGGAACAGCGCCAAGTGGAAAACTTCAAGGTTTACGTAGTACTGTTTGACCATCAGCCCATCGTTCTGATCAAGGCGCAGCCGCAAAAACGACTGCGCTTTTCCAATATCATCGAGCTGCAGATCCGCAAATTTGTACGCGAACAGACTGGCATTGAAGTCCCCGCGGTTTTCTGGCGCTTCAAAACCGGCTACGACGAGGAGCCTGGTCAGGAACAGGCGGACTACGATGAACAGCCCGCTTATCCAACGCCACCGGTAGAGGCCCCGGAAACACCAACAACGCCCCCGGAAACATCCGCCGAAGCACCTGCCGAGCCGGCATTGCTGGACGACGTACGCTTCCTCGCCAGCAATGCCATCGCTGTCGAAGAAATCTCGCTCGATCATTTCGAGCAGTTTCTCAGCGACCAGCCACCCACAAGCAAGCCGGCAGAGAAACCCGAAATCGGTTAGAATCAGCCGCTATTTCGCCCTGAACACAGAATTGCCCATGATTACCATCGCCCTGTCCAAGGGTCGTATTTTCGACGAAACCCTGCCCTTGCTGGATGCCGCAGGCATCGTGCCGCTGGAAAACCCGGAAAGTTCGCGCAAGCTGATCATCGGCACCAATCGCGATGATGTGCGTCTGATCATTGTCCGTGCCAGCGACGTTCCGACCTACGTGCAATATGGCGCAGCCGATCTGGGCGTGGCCGGTCGCGACGTATTGATCGAACATGGCGGCAGCAATATCTATCAGCCGCTGGATCTGGAAATCGCCAAATGCCGGTTGATGGTGGCTGTTCCTGAAGGTTTTGACTACGAAGGTGCAGTGCGTCGCGGTGCCCGTTTGCGGGTGGCCACCAAATACATCGACTCGGCACGCGAACACTTTGCCCGCAAAGGTGTCCACGTCGACCTGATCAAGCTGTATGGCTCGATGGAGCTGGCACCGCTGGTCGGCCTGGCAGACGCCATTGTCGACCTGGTGAGCACTGGCGGCACCCTCAAGGCCAACAAGCTGGTGGCGGTAGAACACATTTACGACGTCAGCTCGCGTCTGATCGTCAATCAGGCCGCATACAAACTCAAGCGCGACAGCATCAAGCCGATTATCGATACATTTGGCGCCGCCATCGGCAAACAGGCGTAAGCCGCCACACGGCTTACGTTTTTGATCGGCAACGATATAATCGTTTTTTACCCTGGTTTTTCACCATGACGCAGATTCAACGCCTCGATTCGCAAGCCCCGGATTTCCGCTCGTGCCTGCACGCCCTGCTGGCCTTCGAAACCGCGCAGGACCCGCAAGTCGACCACGCGGTGCAGGCCATTCTTGCTGACGTGAAACAACGTGGTGACACCGCGGTACTCGAATACACCCGTCGCTTTGACAAAAGCACTGCAACCGAGCTGAGCCAGCTGGAAATGTCGCAGGCAACCTTGAAGGCTGCATACGACAATCTGCCGGAGCGCGAAAAAAATGCGCTGACCCAGGCAGCCCAACGCGTGCGCAGCTACCACGAACATCAGAAACAACAGTCGTGGCAATACACGGATGAAGACGGCACGCTGCTGGGCCAGAAAATCACGCCGCTCGATCGCATCGGTATTTATGTTCCGGGCGGCAAGGCCGCTTATCCGTCATCGGTATTGATGAACGCGATGCCGGCGCAGGTGGCGGGCGTTGAAGAAATCATCATGGTCTCGCCGGCACGCGGCGGTGACGAACAACAACTGGTGCTGGCTGCCGCCTATCTGGCCGGCGTACATCGCGTTTTCAGCATTGGTGGCGCCCAGGCCGTGGCAGCGCTGGCGTATGGCACCGAGCGCATTCCGCAAGTCGACAAGATTGTTGGCCCTGGCAACGCCTACGTTGCTGCCGCCAAGCGCCATGTATTCGGCGTTGTCGGTATCGACATGGTTGCCGGCCCGTCGGAAATCCTGGTGATCTGCGACGGCAGCACCGATCCGGACTGGATTGCCATGGATCTGTTCAGCCAGGCTGAACACGACGAAATTGCCCAATCAATCCTGCTGTGCCCGGATCAGGCGTTCATTGATCAGGTGCAAGCCAGCATCAACAAGCTGCTGCCGCAGATGCCGCGCCAGGAAATCATCGCCGCATCGCTGGCCAATCGCGGCGCGCTGATCAAGGTAGGCAGCATGGACGAAGCCTGCGACATCGCCAACTTCATTGCGCCAGAGCATTTGGAGCTATCCGTAGCACAACCTCATGACTGGCTGCCCAAGCTGCGGCATGCAGGTGCCATTTTCATGGGCCGCTTTACCTCCGAATCGCTGGGCGACTACTGTGCCGGTCCGAACCACGTGCTGCCGACCTCGCGCACAGCACGTTTTGCCAGCCCGCTGGGGGTGTATGACTTCCAGAAACGCACCAGCCTGATCGAAGTATCGGCCGCCGGCGCAGTCACATTGGGCAAGATTGCCTCGGTATTGGCGCATGGCGAAGGCCTGCAGGCGCACGCCCGCTCTGCCGAACTGCGACTGGAATCGCAGCAATGAGCACGCCTGAACAACTGATTCGCCCGGAAATCCTTGCGCTGCACGCCTACCACGTACCGCCGGCGCAGGGCATGATCAAGCTGGATGCGATGGAAAACCCCTACCCGCTGCCGGCTGATTTGCGCCAGCAGCTGGGTGATGCACTCGGCAATGCCACCATCAACCGTTATCCGGATGCCAGCAGCACCACCATAAAACAACGTTTGCGTAGCAGCATGGGCATCGCCGAGGATCAGGACATCCTGCTCGGCAATGGCTCGGACGAACTGATCCAGATTCTGGCGATGGCACTGGCCAAACCCGGCGCAAAAATTGTCAGCGTCGAGCCAAGCTTTGTCATGTACAAGATGATTGCTGCTTTCTGTGGCATGCAATACATCGGCGTGGCGTTGCGGGAAGAAGATTTTTCGCTGGATATCGATGCGCTGTTGGCAACCATCGAACGCGAACAACCGGCTCTGGTGTTCCTCGCCTATCCCAACAATCCGACGGGCAACCATTTTGCCGCCAGCGACATTGAACGTGTGCTGCAGGCTGCGCCCGGCGTGGTCGTGGTTGACGAGGCTTACCATGCGTTTGCCCGCGACAGCTTCCTGCCGCGTTTTGCCGCAATATCGCAATCTACTGGTAATGCGTACGCTGTCCAAGCTGGGCCTGGCAGGCTTACGATTGGGTTTTCTGGTCGGCCACCCGGACTGGGTGCAGCAACTGGAAAAGCTGCGCCTGCCCTACAACATCAATGTGTTGACACAAGTCGCAACCGACCTTGTGCTGCAACACATCGACGTGCTCAACCAGCAAACAGCGGAAATCCGCGCCACCCGCAGCACGCTGTTTACAGCGCTGCAGACTCTGCCGGGCGTCACACCGTTTCCGAGCGATGCCAACTTCATTCTGGCGCGTGTGCCGGATGCGCCGAAACTGTTTGCTGCGCTGAAAGCACGCAACATCCTGATCAAGAACCTGCATGGCGGCCATCCGATGCTGCAGCACTGCCTGCGTTTTACCGTGGGCACCCCGGATGAAAATGCTGCCCTGCTGAACGCCCTGCGTACCGAACTTGCTGAATAAGGCCATCATGAGACAAGCCACCGTTACCCGCAACACCCTGGAAACCCAGATCACCATCAGCATCAATCTGGATGGCACCGGCAAAAGCCAGTTCCAGACCGGCCTGCCATTTCTGGATCACATGCTGGATCAGGTAGCGCGCCACGGATTGATCGACCTGGACATCGTTGCCAACGGCGACCTGCACATTGACGGCCACCATACAGCCGAAGACATCGGCATCACTCTGGGCCAGGCATTTGCCCAGGCGATTGGCGACAAAAAGGGCGTGCGTCGTTATGGCCATGCCTATGTGCCGCTGGATGAAGCACTGTCGCGCGTTGTGGTCGACCTGTCGGGCCGCCCCGGACTGGAATTTGATGTCAACTTCACCCGCGCGATGATTGGCACGTTTGATGTGGATCTGTTCCATGAGTTTTTCCAGGGCTTCGTCAATCACGCTGGTGTCACGTTGCACATCGACAACCTGAAAGGCAATAACGCCCATCATCAGGCCGAAACCGTGTTCAAGGCGTTTGGCCGGGCGCTGCGCATGGCAACCGAATTCGATCCGCGGATGGCGGGCACCATGCCTTCGACCAAGGGTTCTCTATAAGCTGGCACAAGCCAACTTGAAACTGCATTTGCAGCAACACTGAAATATTTCTATAAATTCAACAATGAAACAAAAGATTGCAGTGGTCGACTACGGAATGGGCAACTTGCGCTCGGTAAGCAAAGCGCTGGAACATGTTGCGCCACAAGCCGAAATCCTGTTAACCGACTCCCCCGACGTGATCCATTCCGCCGATAAGGTGGTTTTCCCCGGCCAGGGTGCCATGCGCGATTGCATGGCCGAACTGGACGCACGCGGCTTGCGCGATGCGGTCAAGGCAGCGGCGGCCAGCAAGCCATTTCTCGGTATTTGTATCGGCCAGCAGATGTTGTTTGCTCATAGCGAAGAAATGGACACACCCGGCCTCGGCATTTTGCCGGGCAATGTGGTGCGTTTCCCTGCCGAGCGCATGGTCGATGCGGCGGGCAATCGTCTGAAAGTGCCGCACATGGGCTGGAGTGAAGTCTGGCATGCCCGCACTCATCCGCTCTGGAAAAACATTGCCGATGGCGAACGCTTCTATTTCGTGCACAGCTATTTTGTGGATACGCCGGACCGGCAACTGGTCACCGGCGAATCCGATTACCCGTTCCGCTTTACCTGTTCGGTAGGTCGGGACAACCTGTTTGCCACCCAGTTTCATCCGGAAAAAAGCCACACCGCTGGACTGCAACTGCTGGCCAACTTCGTCAACTGGGATGGTCAGGCATAACGCTGACCCTTTTATTCGCCTTTAACCTACTCACTTCTAGTCATCATGCTACTGATTCCTGCTATCGATCTGAAAGACGGCCAATGTGTACGCCTGCGCCAGGGCGAAATGGAGGGGGCAACGGTTTTCTCCGACAACCCCGCCGCCATGGCCAAACACTGGCTCGATTCAGGTGCCCGCCGCCTGCATCTGGTTGACCTTAACGGCGCCTTTGCCGGCAAACCGAAAAACCTGGATGCCATTCGCGAAATTCTGTCGGTGATCAATGGCGAGATCCCGGTGCAACTGGGCGGCGGCATTCGTTCGCTGGAAACCATCGAACAATATCTGGACATTGGCCTCAGCTACGTGATCATCGGCACCGCAGCGGTCAAAACACCGGGCTTTTTGCATGAAGCCTGTGATGCCTTCCCCGGTCACGTGATGGTTGGTCTGGATGCCAAGGACGGCAAGGTTGCGGTCGATGGCTGGTCGAAAATCACCGGCCACGACGTAGTAGACCTGGCGAAACGTTTTGAAGATTACGGTGTTGAAGCGATTGTTTACACCGACATCGGTCGCGATGGCATGTTGTCGGGGGTAAATATCGATGCAACAGTCAAACTGGCGCAGGCATTGCATATTCCAGTGATCGCCAGCGGCGGGCTGACCAACCTCGACGATGTGCGCGCGCTGTGTGCCGTTGAAGATGAGGGTGTTACCGGCGCCATCACTGGCCGAGCCATCTACGAAGGCACCATTGACTTCAAAACGGCACAGGAACTGGCCGACGAACTCGGCAATTAATCGCCCTAACCCGCCGACATCACGTCGGCGGGTATAATCTTCTCCCTGCCTTTCGTTGTTTCGGAATCGACATGTCTCTCGCCAAACGAATCATTCCTTGCCTTGACGTTACTGCTGGCCGCGTGGTCAAGGGCGTCAACTTTGTCGGCCTGCGTGATGCCGGCGACCCGGTTGAAATCGCCAAACGTTATGATGATCAGGGTGCAGATGAACTGACATTCCTGGACATCACCGCCAGCTCGGACGCACGCGACATCATTCTGCACATCATTGAAGATGTGGCTGCACAGGTGTTCATTCCGCTCACAGTGGGTGGCGGCGTGCGCCAGGTTGAAGATGTGCGCCGCTTGCTGAATGCCGGCGCCGACAAAGTTAGCATCAATACATCTGCTGTCACCAATCCGCAACTTGTGGCGGATGCGGCTGGGCGATTTGGCTCGCAATGCATCGTGGTTGCGATTGACGCAAAAAACGTCGGTACGCCAGATGCTCCCAAGTGGGAAGTGTTCACCCATGGCGGCCGCAATCGCACCGGTCTGGACGCCATCGAATGGGCGCAAAAGATGCAGCAACTGGGCGCAGGCGAAATTCTGCTGACCAGCATGGATCGCGACGGCACCAAGGTGGGATTCGACCTGGGCCTGACCCGCGGCGTGTCCGATGCAGTGTCGATTCCGGTGATTGCCTCGGGTGGGGTTGGCAACCTGCAACACTTGGCAGACGGGGTTCTGCAAGGCCATGCCGACGCAGTATTGGCGGCGAGCATTTTCCACTTTGGCGAATACACCGTTCAGCAAGCAAAGCAGCTGATGCGTGAACAGGGGATCGAGGTGCGTCTGTGAGCTGGCTAGATGAAATCCGCTGGGACACCAATGGGCTGGTGCCGGTCATTGCTCAGGACTGGCAAACCGGTCGGGTACTGATGTTTGCCTGGGCCAACCGCGAGGCTTTGGCCGCTACTGCTGAAAAAAGTACCGCTCATTACTGGTCGCGCTCACGCAACAAATTGTGGAACAAAGGAGAAGAGTCGGGCCACACGCAGAAAGTGCACGAGATCCGCATGGACTGCGATGAAGACGTGGTGATTTACCTGGTAGAACAAATCGGGGGCATTGCATGCCACACTGGCCGCCAAAGCTGTTTTTATCGCCGTCTGGAAAACGACAGCTGGGTCAGCGTGGACCCGGTGCTGAAAGACCCCAATCAGATTTATACCAAATCCTGATCCATCTCTCCCCCTATGACGAGAATGTGACGCTTTCTTGATTACTCGCAATGTTCATAATTGCCACGTAAAATAAGCTGTTCACCTCATTAGCTCAGGTTGTTATTCATGATTAGCGCAGAAGTATTGCAACGCCTTGGCGAAACGCTGGAAAGTCGCAAGGGTGCCGAGCCGGGTTCGTCCTATGTTGCCAGCCTGTTCCATAAGGGGCAGGATGCAATCCTGAAGAAAATCGGCGAAGAAGCCACCGAAACGGTGATGGCTTCAAAAGACAACGATCGTCTGCATATCGTGCGCGAAGTAGCGGATTTGTGGTTCCACAGCATGGTGTTACTTGCCTGGCATGGCCTTGGACCAAACGATGTGCTGGCGGAACTGCATCGGCGCGAAGGCATTTCCGGGATTGATGAAAAAGCCTCCCGTCCCTTGGCTGAGGATAAAGCGCAATGAGCAACTGCATTTTCTGCAAAATTGCCGCCGGCGAAATTCCGGCCAAAAAGATTTACGAAGACGATGATCTGATTGCCTTCCATGACATCAATCCGATTGCCGCAGTGCATTTTCTGATTGTGCCGAAACAACATATCGAATCGCTGGCCCACACCCACCCACGGGATCTGGGCATTCTCGGCAAAATGCTGTTGCTGGCCCCCAAACTGGCTGCAGAACAAGGTCTGGAAAGCGGCTTCCGCACTGCCATCAACACTGGCAAGGGCGGCGGCCAGGAAGTCATGCACTTGCATGTTCACGTATTCGGCGGCGGTAAAGCCGGCAAAATGGCCGACGCACTGGCCAAACTGTAATCGCGAGGTTAAAAATGGGTTCGTTTAGCATCTGGCATTGGTTGATTGTTCTGCTGATCGTAGTCATGGTGTTCGGCACCAAAAAACTGCGTAATGTCGGCGGTGATTTGGGCGCAGCGGTAAAAAACTTCAAGGATGGTATGAAGGATGGAGAAAATCCTGCAGCCACCAAAGAGGCCAGTGGCCGCGTCATTGATGCCGAAAGCAGCGAAAAGCGTAGCTGATCTGTACTGTTTGCAGCGAAAGAGTCCGCGTGTTTGATGTCAGCTTTGGCGAAATGGTAGTGGTCGGGGTGGTTGCCCTGGTGGTCATCGGCCCCGAACGCCTACCCAAGGTCGCCCGTACGGTGGGCAGTTTCATTGGCAAGGCACAACGCTATGCCAATCAGGTTCGCAATGACATCAACGCGCAGATTGAGCTGGAAGAATTGCGCAAAACGCAGCAGGAAATCCGTGATGCCGCACAGCAGTTCGAGCAGTCGATCAGCCAGGAAATCAAGGCAGCTGAAACGGAAGTAGCGCAAATTCATCAGCAGGTGGAAGAATTGCGCGCCGATCTGGAACACAGCGTAGCACCGGAAACGGCCAGCACACCCCCTTCAGAAGTCGCACCGGAGTTGTTGACCGACGCAGCACCACCAGCCCCCGTTGCAGCAGAATCTGCAGACAGCAACGATGCTGAAGAACAGGCATTCCGTAGCCGGCAGATGGAATTGTTTGCCGCCCCCCCCTCATCACAATCGAGCTCGACCAAAACCGGATGACCACCGAGAACGACGCGCAGCAAACCTTTATCACCCACCTGACTGAACTTCGTGACCGCCTGATGCGCATCCTAATCGGCATCGTGGTGGTATTCGTAGCGCTGTTCAACTGGTCAGGGGACATCTATCACCTGCTGGCGTTGCCGATGCTAGAGGCCCTGCCCAAGGGCGGCCAAATGGTTGCGACCGAAGTGACGACGCCATTTTTCGTGCCGATGAAAGTCACAATGATGGCCGCCTTCCTGATCAGTCTGCCCAACACGCTGTATCAGGTCTGGGCGTTTATTGCCCCGGGGTTGTATGACCACGAAAAAAAGCTGGCCGTGCCACTGGTGATGGCCAGCATGATCTTGTTCATGCTCGGCATGGCGTTTGCCTACTTCTTTGTATTCCCGGTTATTTTTGGCTTCATGACCAAAGTTGCGCCGATGGGCGTCGCGGTAATGACCGACATTGGCAACTACCTCGACTTTGTTCTCGGCATGTTCCTCGCTTTTGGCGTCACCTTTGAAGTCCCGATTGCGGTGATTTTGCTGGTGCGCTTTGGCGTAGTCAGCATCGAACAATTGAAAGAAGCCCGTTCTTACGTGATTGTCGGCGCCTTTGTCATTGCGGCAGTGGTTACACCTCCCGATGTCTTGTCGCAAATCATGCTGGCAGTACCGCTTTGGCTACTTTTTGAAGCAGGCGTAGTCGTTGCGGGCTGGATCAGCAAACAGCAACCGGCAGAAGCGGAAAGCCGCGAATAGGTCGTCTGATGAGCCTCCCAAAAGGTGGCCGACCAGCAGGTTCAGTGAAGCTCTTGCTCAATTCGGGGGCGCTTGCCCACCGCGACTTGCAAAGTCAAAGCCTGACCGTTGCGCATTACCACCATCGGCGTACTCTGCCCAGGGGCAATGGCAGCGATCTGATTAATAGCGGCAACCGAGTCCTGAACCGGCGAACCGGCAATCTCGATCAGAATGTCCCCTGGCAACATACCCGCCCGATGCGCAGGCCCGTTGCGCACCACGCCAGCCAGCAGCACACCTTTTCTGACAGGCAAATGGAACGATGCGGCGAGATCCGCCGTTACGTTCTGCATCTCAACCCCCAGCCAGCCACGGGTCACCGCGCCATTACGGATAATCTGCTCCATGACCTGCTTCACCGCATTCACCGGAATGGCAAAACCAATCCCGTGCGAAGCACCGGTTTTGGAATAAATCGCGGTATTGATACCGATCAGATTACCCCCTGCGTCGACTAAAGCACCGCCGGAATTACCAGGATTAATCGCTGCATCCGTCTGAATGAAACTTTCAAACGGATTCACTTCGGTCTGCGTGCGCGCCAGCGCCGAGATAATCCCCATGGTAACGGTCTGCCCAACGCCAAAAGGATTGCCTATCGCCAGCACAACGTCGCCAACCTGCAACCCATCTGAATTGGCCAGCGTGGCAACCGGCAATTTATCCAGATTCACACGAATGACGGCCAGATCGGACTCTGGGTCGTTGCCAATTACCTGTGCAGAGCCGGTTCGACCATCCGAGAGCGCCACCTCGATTTCGTCGGCCGATTCGACCACATGATTATTGGTAACGATGTAACCCTCTGCACTAACAATCACACCGGAACCCAGGCTGGACGCACGTTGCGTCGCATAAGGCAGGCGCTCTCCAAAAAAGCGCCGAAACAACGGATCGTTAAGCAAGGGATGAACCGGGACCTTCACTTGCTTGCTGGTGTAGATATTGACCACGGCAGGGCGAGCCTTGGAGGCCGCATCTGCATACGATCCAAGCATCGACTGCCGCGTAGCGGATGAGGTAGCAGCAGGCGCCTGGGTCAAGGTCACGACCTGTTTACCCTGCTGCGTCGGCCAAGCCAGCAAATCCGGGCGCCAGACACTCAGCGCCAGGCAAACGCCCAAAGCAATGGTCGCGCTTTGTGCGAAAATCAACCACAGTCGTTTCATTTGGATCACTACCATGCACAGACGGGAATTGGAAAATTATACACAGCAGTTGCTGGAGACAGCGCGCTTCAAGGACTATTGTCCGAACGGACTGCAGGTTGAGGGGCGCGCTGAAATTCAGCACATTGTCACTGGCGTAACGGCCAACATGGCTTTACTTGAAGCAGCGGTTGCCGCTGGCGCAGATGCGGTGCTGGTACATCATGGGTTTTTCTGGAAAAACGAGGACAGCCGCGTTATCGGCATCAAGCAGCGACGACTGAAATATCTGCTGCAGCACGATTTGAACCTGTTTGCATGGCACCTGCCACTGGACGCCCACCCAACGCTGGGCAACAATGCACAACTGGCCGCAAAACTCGGGATACAGATGGAAGGTTGTTTTGGCGAACAAAACCTGGGTTGTATTGGCACGCTGCAACAACCGATGTCAACGCAGCAATTCATGTCATTGATTAACCTCCAACTGCAACGTCCCCCCCTATCAGTCGCCCGCCCAGAGCAAAATATAAGCAGAATCGCCTGGTGTAGTGGTGGCGCACAAAGCTATTTCAACGACGCCTGCGACCTTGGCGTTGATGCCTATTTGACAGGAGAGATCTCGGAAGCGGTCGTTCATACAGCACGAGAATCAGGCGTTGCCTTCATCGCCGCCGGTCATCACGCAACCGAACGTTATGGGATTCAGGCGCTCGGCGAGCACTTGGCAACGCAGTTTGGTCTGTCCCATCAGCATATCGACATTGATAGTCCAGCCTGATTTGGATATGAATCGGCCAAACAGGTTCCCCACACAGCCCTTATGGGGTAAAATTCGGCGGTTTTAGTTTCGGCTTCCACTTCCAGGAACACATCTCATGAGTGAAAACCAAGTAGATAACAGCAAACGCCGCTTTCTCGTTGCCGCCACTGGCGCTGCGGGAGCCGTTGCTGCTGCCGGCGTTGCGACGCCGTTTGTATTGACCTTTATGCCCAGTGAGCGCGCCAAAGCAGCCGGCGCCCCCGTTGAGGTAGACATCTCCAAACTTGAAGCTGGCCAGAAAATTAACGTTGAATGGCGCGGCAAGCCGGTTTGGATCGTCAACCGTACCAAAGAGCAACTCGACAACTTGAAAAAGCTGGACGAGAAGCTGACCGATCCTAAGTCGGAAATGGAAATGCAGCCCGAATATGCCAAAAATGAGGCACGTTCGATCAAGCCGGAAATTCTGATTGCCGTCGGCATCTGTACCCACCTGGGTTGCTCGCCGACACACCGTCCGGATATCGGACCCGCTGACTTGGGCGCGGACTGGCTGGGTGGCTTCTTCTGCCCGTGCCACGGTTCCAAGTTCGACTTGGCTGGTCGTGTATTCAAAGGTGTTCCAGCGCCGAAGAACCTGGAAATCCCACCGCACAAGTATCTGTCGGATACCCGCGTGCTGATTGGCGAAGACAAATAATCAGGGAGCCGCACAATGAGCAATATCATGAACTGGATTGACGAGCGCTTTCCCGCGACGAAAATGTGGAAAGAGCACGTATCCGAGTATTACGCGCCGAAAAACTTCAACTTCTGGTACTTCTTCGGTTCGCTGGCACTGTTGGTGCTGGTACTGCAGATCGTTACCGGTATTTTCCTGACCATGAACTACAAACCGGATGCAAACCTGGCGTTTGCTTCGGTGGAATACATCATGCGTGACGTTGCAGGTGGCTGGATCATCCGCTACATGCACTCGACCGGCGCCTCGATGTTCTTCGTCGTGGTCTACCTGCACATGTTCCGCGGTCTGCTTTACGGCTCGTATCGCCAGCCACGTGAACTGGTTTGGATCTTCGGCATGCTGATCTTCCTGTGCCTGATGGCCGAAGCCTTCCTGGGCTATCTGTTGCCGTGGGGCCAGATGTCGTTCTGGGGTGCGCAGGTGATTGTTAACCTGTTTGCATCGATCCCGGTGATCGGCCCGGATCTGTCGGTATTCATCCGTGGTGACTTCGTGGTGTCCGACGCAACGCTGAACCGCTTCTTTGCGCTGCACGTGATTGCAGTACCGCTGGTTCTGCTGCTGCTGGTTGTCGCTCACTTGATCGCATTGCACGAAGTAGGTTCGAACAACCCTGACGGCGTTGAAATCAAGAAGAACAAGGATCCGAAAACCGGTATCCCGCTGGATGGCATTCCGTTCCACCCGTACTACACCGTCAAGGATATCCTGGGCGTTGCAGTATTCCTGATCGTGTTCAGTGCCATCGTCTTCTTCAAACCGGCATTCTTTGGCTACTTCCTGGAAGATAACAACTTCATCCCGGCAGACCCGCTGAAAACGCCGCCGCACATCGCTCCGGTATGGTACTTCACGCCGTTCTACGCGATTCTGCGTGCGATTCCTTCGTTCGCCGGCACTCAGGTTTGGGGCGTACTGGCAATGGGCGCAGCAGTAGTGATCATTGCCTTCCTGCCATGGCTGGACAAGAGCCCGGTTAAATCGATCCGCTATCGTGGCCCGATCTACAAACTGGCTCTGGCTCTGTTCGTCGTTGCATTCATTGGCCTGGGCATTCTCGGCGCTGTTCCGTCAACACCGGTTCGCACCCTGCTGGCGCAGATCTTCTCGGTTATTTACTTCGGTTTCTTCCTGCTGATGCCGTGGTACACCAAAATCGACTCGACCAAACCGGTTCCGACCCGGGTAACGGGCTAAGGGAGAACAAGATGAAAAAATGGATGAGTAAATTCCTGCTCGCCTTGCTGGCACTGCCGATGATGGCAGTAGCCAACGAAGAAATGGCGCTGGATAAGGCACCGATCAACACGCGTGATTTCGAATCGCTGCAGCGCGGTGCCAAGCTGTTCACCAACTATTGCCTGAACTGCCACAGCGCCAACTACATGCGTTACAACCGCTTGCAGGATCTGGGCCTGACAGAACAGCAGATCAAGGAAAACTTCATTTTCAGCCCGGACACCAAGGTAGGTGACCTGATGAAAGTGGCGATGCAGCCGAAAGACGCCAAGGAATGGCTGGGCGCGGCACCACCGGATTTGACCGTGGTATCGCGTTCGCGTGGCGCAGATTGGCTGTACACCTATCTGCGTGGTTTCTATCGTGACACCACCCGCCCGACCGGCTGGAACAACGTTGCTTTCGACAAGGTTGGCATGCCGCATGTGCTGTATGAAATGCAGGGTGATCAGGTACTGGAAGTGACCAAGCACGAAGGTCATGAAACCAAAACCCTGAAATTGGTCAAAGCAGGTAGCCAGACTCGCCTGGGCGCTGACGGCAAAGCCGACACCGCAGAATATGACAAGACCGTTGCCGACCTGGTCAACTATCTGGTCTATATGGGTGAACCGGCACAGAACAAGCGCCAGACCATTGGTTATGTGGTTCTGCTGTTCCTGACGCTGATCTTCCTGCCGCTGGCATACATGCTGAAGAAAGAGTACTGGAAAGACGTACACTGACTCAGCAACTGACAGCAAACAAAACGGAAGGCAATGCCTTCCGTTTTTTTATTCCGAATCAATAACTTGCTATACAAAACTGGCATTTCACCACAGCTAACTGCTAGAATTGCCGTTTTTGCGCATTAAAACGAAAGGCAAGCCTCAACATGATGACCCTCTATTCGGGTACCACCTGCCCATTCAGCCATCGTTGCCGTATCGTTCTGTTCGAAAAAGGCATGGACTTCCAGATCAATGATGTCGATATCCACGACAAACCGGAAGATCTGGCCGTGATGAACCCCTACAACGAAGTGCCGGTGCTGGTGGAACGCGACCTGATCCTGCACGAAGCCAACATCATCAATGAATATATCGATGAACGCTTCCCCCACCCGCAGCTGATGCCAGCCGACCCGGTAATGCGTGCTCGCGCCCGCCTGTTCCTGTTCCGTTTTGAACAAGAGTTGTTTGTTCACGTGCGGGTACTGGAAAATGCCGCTTCGTCGAAGAAGGATCAGGAGAAAGCACGCTCGGCAATCCGAGACAACCTGACTCAGATTGCCCCGGTTTTCGCCAAGCAGAAGTTCATGCTGGGTGATGAATTCTCCATGCTTGACGTTGCCGTTGCCCCGCTACTGTGGCGCCTGGAACATTACGGTATCGAATTTGCCAAACCCAACCCGAACCTGATGAAATATGCAGAGCGTCTGTTCAGCCGCCAGGCATTTATTGATTCGCTGACGCCCAACGAAAAAGCAATGCGCAAATGATCGACTGGCCGGACACGCTTCCGGCCTGATCTTTATTCAGGAGCAGAGCATGAGTGACAGTTCAATGAAACCCTATCTGTTGCGCGCCGTGCATCAATGGTGCACCGATCAGGGACACACCCCTTATCTGGCGGTGGCAGTACTTGGTGATCGCATCCGGGTACCGATGGAATATGTCAAAGACAACGAAATCGTCTTGAATGTCAGCTACAACGCCACCCGCGACATGTTGATCGAAAACGATTTCATTACCTTCTCCGCCCGCTTCAATGGCGTACCGCAGGACATCGTTGTGCCAATCGGCAATGTGATTGCGCTGTTTGCCCGGGAAAATGGCATGGGGATGAACTTTGAAGCAGTCATCGACGAAGAAACGCCTCCACCGCCGCCGCCCGACAGCGGCGACGACACACGCCCCAAGGGCCGTGCCAAGTTGCAAGTGGTGAAATAGAACACCCCATCATTGCCCAACAAATCCTGTTGGGCAATTTTTTGTCCTCAGCCAATCCGTTATGGCGCGATTTATCGCCGATATCAGTCAGAATATTTTCCAAAACGAAACACGAAACTGGGGAATTCCAGCATAAGCTCTTATATTTCTTGAATATTAGCAATCGTTGCTATACTCAATACATAAACAGAACGTTAGTCGATTCCGAAAACGGTTTCAGCATGGG
>JAXMFR010000011.1:0-71613 GCA_046347685.1 Chitinivorax sp. | reverse complement strand
GTAACCGTATTTTGCGCGGAAACGCCGTTTCAGCTCCGGCCGGCTGAACCAGTCGTGGCGAAACCAGTAAAGATTGGCGAACTGCTGATCCGGCAGCTGATACAGCTGGCCATCCAGGCCGATGCCGAAACTGCGGCCGATGAAATCGTGCACATCCAGCGTCGGCAGCGTCACATCCTTGCCTTCGCCGCGCATGAATGCCGACAGCGCTACCGTCTGATTGGAGCGCGAATGCCGGCCGATCGAATCGGTATCGTTGACATAAGCGTCGTAAAAATTACGCCCGCTGTTCATCTGCTCGAACAGGGTATCGACCAGCTTGCCTTCCGGAATGGTTTCGTGGATCACCCTGATACCGGTGATTTCGCTGAACGCCTTGGCCAGCACGTCGCGTTCGTAGAAATGCGTGCCGATCTGCTCCGAGGCGACGCGCACCGTCATGCCGCGGTATGGCTTGGCCGCTTCGACAAACCAGGCCATTTCCTGCAATTGCTGCTGCGGGGTAATGGCGCTGGTGGCAAACTCACCCTGCAGCCATTTCCGTGCCGCCACCATGTCGGCACAGGCCGGTGCCGACAGTGCAAGTGCCACGATCCATGCTGCTGCGTGCATGCGCTGCATCGGCATCACCCCGCTCAGGCCGCTGCCGCCCGGACTTCGGGCTGGATGGTGAAATAGAATACCGCCCCCTGTCCCGGTTCGGCCTCGGCCCAGATGCGCCCGCCATGGCGATGGATCACACGCTGCACCGTCGCCAGCCCGACGCCGGTACCCTGGAACTCTTCCGCGGTATGCAGGCGCTGGAATACACCGAACAGACGCGAGGAATAGGCAGGATTGAAGCCGGCACCGTTGTCGCGCACGAAAAACACGGTATTGCCCTGCACGTTGAAGCTGCCGATTTCCACCCGTGCATCGGCAGCCTTGCCGGTGTACTTCCAGGCGTTGTCGAGCAGATTCTGCATTGCCGTACGCAGCAGGTTGGCGTCGGCAACGATTTGCATTCCCGGCTGAATCACGACATTGACCTTGCGCCGGGGTTGCGCAATCTTCAGATCGTCGACTACTCCCTGCACCAGATCGCTGAAGTCCAGCGTCTCCAGCCGGCATTCGCCGCGCCCAACCTTGGCCAGCGACAGCAATGCATCGGTCAGCCGCCCCATGTGCTGCACCGCGCGGCGGATGCGTTGCAGATAATCGCGCCCGGAGTTGTCGAGCAAGGATTCGTAGTCTTCGGCAAGAATCTGGCTGAAGCCGTCGATCGAGCGCAGCGGCGCTTTCAGGTCGTGCGAAACCGAATAGCTGAACGATTCCAGCTCGCGATTGGCTGCCGCCAGCGCGGTAGTGCGTTGCGCCACCAGATCTTCCAGATGCATGCGATAGTGCTCCAGTTCCGCCTCGGCCGCCTTGCGCTTGCTGTCGTCCTGCACGACGGCAATGTAGTACTGCGGTTCGCCCGCCTCGTTGCGATGCAGCGAAGCGGTCAGCCTGGACCAGACCAATGTGCCGTCGGTGCGGCGCAACTGGACATCGTTCTCGAACACCTGGCGCTCGCCGGAATCGAGGCGCGTACGGTTGCGCTCGACGGTGGGCATGTCGGCCGGCTGGAACATCGCGGTAAAGCTCTTGCCGAGTAATTGCTGCGGCTCGCAATCGAGGATTTCCGCCAGCTTCGGATTGACGCGCAACCAGCAATGATCCTGGACGCCGATATGCCCCATGCCTACCGCCGCTTGCTCGAACAGCGCACGGTATTCGCTCTCACTGGCGCGCAACTCCTGCATCTTCTGCTGCACCGAGCCGGCCATGCGGTTGAAATTGTGCGCCAGTTCGGCGATCTCGTCGTTGCCGGAAACCGGCACCGGCTGGTCGTAATGGCCGGCAGCAATCGCCTGGCTGCCGGAAATCAGGTGCGCCAGATTCTTGGTCAGCCAGAAACCCAGCAGGCTCAGCAGCAGGAAAGTCAGCGCCACCTCTACCGTGGCAATCAGCCCGCCTTGCTGCAGCAGCGCCGAACGGGCGCTGGCGATGATCTCGGTGGACAGGCCGAAACGCAGCGTGCCGAGCGTCTGCCCGGCAAAGGTTACCGGCTGCTGCAGGTGCAGCACCGGCTGATCCAGCCAGCTGCCGATGTGCGTTACCGGCGGCGGCAACTGGCGCGCATCGTTGATGCCGGCACGCGCGGCAATGCGCTGCTGGCCATCCAGCACCAGCACGTACACCACGCCCTTGGCGTGGGCGTTGACCACTTCGTTCAGGCTATCCTGCAGCGTGGCGTAATCGCCTTCCACCAGGTTCGGCGCGATGATTGCATTCAGCATCGGCACGGTCTGCTGCAGCGCCGATTCGACACTGGCTTCCAGCGCTTCGTTGATCAGGCGTACGCTGTTGGACAGCAGCAGCGACAGCAGCACGATTTCCACCAGGCTGCATGCCAGCAGCAAGCGGGAGCGCAGTGAGCGTGGCATCGGCACACGCAGCTTCATGGCAGGAACTCCCGCAAACCCTTGCGCAATGCCGGCAGCAGGGGGTCGTATATTTTCAGTTCGCCGTCGTCGAGCGGCACCAGATTGATGCCGCGCTGCTGGAAAAATGCCAGCCCGGCCTCGCTATAGGGAAACTCATCCAGCGCGCCGCGCAAGGCATCCAGTTGTTGCGGCTTCAGGCGCGGATTGGCAACGAACACCAGGCTGACGACACTGGGTGTGCTGCCGAGAATGCGCAACTGGCTGCCGATTTCCGCCGGCATGCGCTCGAACACCGTGCGCGACGTAGCCGCGGCGCCGCGGCTGGCGCCGGCCAGCGCCCGCACGGCGTTGTTGTCGGTGGAATGGTAGCGAACCTGCAGATCGGTATCCGGATCGACATCCAGGCGCCGCAGGTAGGCGTCGATCTGCAGCGCAACCAACGACAGGTGATGCGGCAGATTCAGCTCGCGTCCTTTCAGGTCGGCAATGTTCACCGCCGGATCCTGCTTGTTTACCAGCACCAGCGCGTAGAAATCCGCGCGGATGCCCTGCAGCGGCAGGTAGCCGTAATCGCTTTGCAGCAGACGCGCGATATGCGGCGGCAACAGCGCGACATCGAATTCTCCGCCGACCACGCGGCCGACAAACAGGTCGGGATTGCGTGCGCTACCAAGGTTGACCGGCTGGTGCAGCCGGCTTTCGAGAAAGCTTTTCAGCGGCGCATGTTCGAGCAGCAGCGAGCGTGCCGACAGGTATGGCACAACGCCAAGTTGCAACGATGCCGCATGGCTCGCGCCATGCAACACCAGCAAAAGAAAAAACAAGATGATTCGCAACATGCCTGTCCGCCACTTTTTTTGATATTAGGCGATCATGGCGGCATGCGCTGCATGTCCTGTGCCGCGGATGTGTTACCCGGCCGGCATGGCGTGCCCGGCGGCGATTACAGCGGGTTGCCGTGCACCCGGTTGCGGCCGGATTTTTTGGCAATGTACAGCGCCTGATCGGCACCGTAGATAAGGAAGCCTTCGGCCATGGCTTCGGTCGGCACGATCGACGCCACGCCGAGCGACAGCGTGACATAGGATGCGGTATCGGATGCCGCATGCGGAATGCCGGCCTGCTCCACCGCAACGCGCATGCTTTCGGCAATGAATACCGCGCCGCTCAGCGAAGTGCCCGGCAGCAGCACGACGAATTCCTCGCCGCCGTAGCGCGCCAGCAGGTCGGCCGGACGCCGCAGCTGCTGCGCCATCGCCTGCGCGACCTGACGCAGGCAATCGTCGCCGGCCTGGTGGCCATAGTGGTCGTTGTATTTCTTGAAATGATCGACATCGGCAAAAATCAGCGCCAGTGGCTCGTTCTGCCGTACCGCACGACGCCATTCATGCGCCAGATATCCGTCGAAATAACGCCGGTTGGCAATGCTGGTCATGCCGTCCTGATTGGCCTGGCGCAGCAGTTCGCTGTTGGCCTCGGTCAGCTGGCGGTTGGCCTGTTCGGTTTCATGCCGCGCCTGTTGCAGATTTTCCAGTGCGGTCTTCAACTCCCGCTCCGCATGCAGGCGGCCGGTCACATCGCGCGCCACGTAGGCTGCGCCTACCACGCCGCCGATTTCGTCGCGGATCGGGCTGTATTTGACCTCATACTCGCGAATCTGCTCGGCGACGACAATGGTTTCGATATCGGTAAACACTTCGCCCGCCAACGCCCGTTGCAGCGAAATGAACGCGCTGGCCATTTGTTCCGGATCGTTGGCAAGAAATTGCAGCAGATTGAAACCCAGTTCGATCGGTACCCGCAGGTGCTGTTCGAAGGTCTGCTTGAATGCGCGATTGAACGCGATGATATGGAAACCGTTATCGAGCGCCGCGATAAGATCGTCGCTGCCCTCGATAATGCCGTACAGGCGGTTGTGCAATACGCGCAGCGCCCCCAGTGACTCCTGCAGCTGGATTGCATCCTGACGCCGCTCGGTGACGTCGCGCACCGCCAGCAATACCATCGGCCGGCCTTCCTGCGAAATCGGGCTGAAGGTCGCCTCGACCCATTTGTGCTGGTCGCCGGCAGCGATCAGCACCGCATCCACCTGCTCCGGCCGGCCATTCTGGATCGATTCGAAATAATCGTGCCACTGCAGCAGGCAATCGTTGCCGGCATCGGGCGCCAGCAAATCCGCCAGCGGCATGCCGATCAGGTGCATGCGATGATAGCCGAGATCGTGCGCGGCCTCGCGGTTTGCCTCGACGATCCGGCCGCGCGAATCGATCAGGAACAGGCCATCGCGCGCCAGTTCGAACAATGCCTTGAAACGCTCCGACTCGCGCACCAGCGCTTCGGCTTCGCGCCGCAGCGAAATGTCGCGGCTGACGCCGACGATACGGGTCTTGCCTTCGCCCAGATCGAACAGGCGCGCGAACATTTCCAGCCACACCCACACACCGTCGCGATTGACGATGCGAAAAGTAATCGGCAGAGGATTGCGCTCGGCCAGCAGATCGGCACGCGCCAGATGCACGCTGGCCAGATCGTCCGGATGGATCAGCCGGAACATCTGTTGCCCGAGCAGCTCGGCCGGGTCGTAACCGAGCAGGCGGCGTACGTTCGGCGACACATAGTGCAGGCTGCCGTCGGCATCGTGCCAGGTGAACATATCGTTGGCGAACTGCACCAGCTGGCGGTAACGGGTCAGCTCCAGTTGTTCCATCTGCTGCAGCGCGGCAGTCACGCCGGGATCGCGGCCAGCAATCGCCGCAGTATTGGCGGCGCGCCGGAACACCGCCCAGCCGGCCAGCAAGCTCAGGCCGAATCCGCACAGCAGCGCCCACGGCGGCAGCGCACCGGTCATGCCCGGCAGCGCCAGCAGTACCAGGCCGAATGCCTGCACCGCAGCCGCAATGCGGTATCCGCCAGCGCTTGCCGGGCCGGCCGGCGCCGATGTCTTATGTTGGGTAGACGTGATGACAGGCATTCTGAAAACTGACGGGATAACAACAATGAATTTGCCAGCGCCGCGGCAGCGCTACACAGCGGCAGCCGGCGTGAGCGGCATCGAAACACAATGGCACAAACGCGTGATATAGTTCCGGCATCGTGTTGTGGCAAAATCTGCGCAAGACTGATTTAATTTTCACATTTGCGCAAATAAAATCGTACAGACACATACTTGGCACCATCGATGTCGCGCATCCGGATCATTTTACTCCTGATCTTCTGGTTGCCGTTGCAGGGAATTGCAGCGGCGGGCATGCCATTGTGCCAGTCAGCGTGGCAACCGCAGCATGCCGTCATCGACCATCCGGACACGGCGGCCCGGCATGCCACCCTGCATCAACTGCAGGCGACGCACCATGTGCACCGGCACAACGCCGACGGCCAGCCTGGCACCCATGCCAGCTTCGGCGAATGCGACAATTGCCATCTTTGCGCCGCACCGCTGCTGCCACTGGCGCAGGCCGTACTACCCGGCACCGCACATTGCCCGGTGTGGAGCTACGGCCCGAGCGGTGACTTCGTTTCGCACATTCCCCTGCCACTGGTCGATCCTCCCCGAACCTCGCTGTAATACCCGCCAGCGCGGGTAATCGCTTTCCGGCTCCAGGCGAGCCGGGCCATCCGTACTACCAGTAATCGGTGTAACCCCGCTTGGAACGGCCGTTCCCGGCCTGCAGCGGGAACTCGTGTCCGGAGACACTCAATATGCAATACATGCTTACCGGCCTGTTGCTGCTTGGCAGCAGCACGCTGGCACTTGCCCACGAGGGCCACGACCACGCAGAGCCGGCTAGCGCGCCAGCACTGCAAACCAGGACTCTGCGCATCAACTCCACCAGTGACCTGATCGAGCTGGTAGCCATTGCCGGTGACCGGCAACTCGACGTCTATCTCGACCAGGTAGACAGCAATACCCCCGTCATCGGTGCCAGGCTGGAGCTGGAGGCCGATGGCAAAACCAGCGCCGCACGCGTGGTGGGCGACCATTACCAGATCGACGCCCCATGGCTGCAACAGCCCGGACGCCATCAGCTGGTGTTTTCGGTCGAATCGCGCATGGCCAGCGATCTGCTGCCGGCGCAGATCGATATCGCTGCGCACAACCAGGCACCAGCGCCAGCCAGCACTGGCCGGCAGGCATGGATATCCGGCGCCGTTGCCGCTGCCGCCATTCTCGGGCTATTGATGACATGGCAGTGGCGCACCAGCCGCAAAGGAGATCGGCCATGAAGCGCCTGATGCTTGCAGTGCTACTGTCGGTACCGCTCGCCTCGCCTGTATCGCTCGCTGCCGGCAACAGCAGCGAAACGGCACGGCGCCTGAGCGACGGCAGCCTGTTCGTTCCCAAGCCGATGCAGCGCCAACTGGCGATTGCCACCCAGCGCAGCAGCACCGGCCAGGTGGCACAGACTGTGACGCTCGCCGGCCACCTGATTCCCGCCGCCGATGCCAGCGGTGTGGTTCAGGCGCCGCAGATCGGCATCTTGCTCCCGGCCAGCGGCGGGCTGCCGCAATTGGGGCAGCGCGTGCACCGGGGTGAAACACTGGCGTGGCTGGCGCCGCAGCCCAACGCTGCCGACCGCGCGACCATCGAAGCCGGGCTGGCCGAAGCCGGTGGCAGGAAGCGTCAGGCCGAGCAGGATCTGGCGCGCTACAGCGCGTTGCGGCCGCATGTGGCACAACAGCAACTCGATGCACTGGCGGTAACCATCGCCGCCGAACAGGGCCGGATCGACGCCTATCGCCGCAGCCTGGCACGCCAGCCGCTGCGCGCACCGCTGAGCGGCAGCATCGCAGCGGTCAAGGCGGTTGCCGGCCAGGTGGTGGATGCGCGCGAAACGCTGTTCGAGATTGTCGATCCGCGCCGGCTTGCGGTCGAAGTGACGGCCTTCGACCCTGGATTGCGCGCCAATATCGCCGCGGCACATTTGACCACGCCCGAAGGCCAGAGCTTCGATCTGCAAATGATCGGTGCCGGCGCCGTATTGCGCGAACAGGCAGTGCCGATCCAGTTCCGCCTGCTCGGCGACACCGGCGCGCTGGCCATCGGCACCCAGGCAGAAGTGCAGATCCACAGCCGCCAGACCCAGAGCGGCAGCCTGCTGCCAGCGGCTGCAGTCACGCGTGACAGCAGCGGCAACCAGGTGGTGTGGGCGCACACCGGTGCGGAAATTTTTACCCCGCTGCGCGTCAAGCCGGCACCGGCGCATTCGGGTAAAGTCATTGTCAGCGGCCTGCCGGAGCATGCGCGCATCGTCGTGCGCGGCGCCGAACTGCTGGCGCAGATACGCTGAGGAGGCCGCCATGTTCAATCGCATCGTCAGCGGCAGCCTGCAGCAGCGCCTGCTGGTTCTGGCCAGCGCGCTGGTGCTGGTCGTCTACGGCCTGTGGGTCGTTCCGGAACTGAAAGTGGACGTATTTCCGGACCTGAACAAGCCCATCGTCACCATCATGACCGAAGCCGAAGGCTACGCCCCGGAGGAAGTCGAGCAACTGGTCACGCTGCCGCTGGAGGCAGCAGCCAACGGCCTGCCCGGCGTCAGCCGGGTGCGCTCGACATCGGCCATCGGGCTGTCGATCGTGTATATCGAATTCGACTGGGGCAGCGATCCATTCCGCAACCGGCAACTGGTGACGGAACGCCTGAGCACGCTGAACCGGCAACTGCCGCCGGGAGTGACACCACAACTGGCGCCGCTGTCGTCGATCATGGGCGAGATCATGCTGATCGCGCTGCCACTCGCCGACGCCAGTGCCAACCCGATGGCAGTACGCGAATACGCCGACTGGATCATGCGCCCGGCGCTGCTCGGCATTGCCGGCGTGTCCAATGTCATCCCTATCGGCGGCGAGGTGCGCCAGTTCCGCGTTGCGCCGGACCTGACACGACTGCGCACACTCAACGTCAGCCTGGCCGAGCTGGAACAGGCGCTCGCCGGTTTCGGCAGCAACACCAGCGGCGGCTACATCGACAACCAGTCGCGCGAATGGCTGATCCGCAATATCGGCCGCAGCGCACGGCTGGACGACCTGCGCAATCTGACCATCGCCTTGCGCGAAAACCACCCGGTGCTGCTGCGCCAGGTAGCGGACGTCGATTATGCACCGCGGGTCAAACGCGGCGATGCCGGCTTCGGCGGCCAGCCGGCGGTGATCGTGTCGGTGCAGAAACAGCCGGGGGCCGACAGCGTAACGCTGACGCGCCAGATCGAGCAGCAGCTGGCGCAGTTGAAATTGCCGGCCGGCATGGCCAAACCGGTGGTGCTGTTCCGCCAGGCGGATTTCATCGAACGCTCGATCGGCAATGTCGAAGAGGCATTGCGCGACGGCGCGATTCTGGTCGCCATCGTGTTGTTCGCATTCCTGCTCAACGGTCGCACTACGCTGATCTCGCTCACCGCGATTCCGCTATCGCTGCTGACCACGGCACTGGTGTTCAAACTGTCCGGACTGTCGATCAACACCATGACGCTGGGCGGCCTGGCGATTGCAATCGGCGAGCTGGTCGACGATGCGGTAGTGGACGTGGAAAACGTGCTGCGCCGGCTGCGCGAGAACGCACAGTCGGCCAGGCCGCGGCCGCGCCTGGAGGTGATTGTCGAAGCGTCCAGCGAGGTACGCACCTCGATCGTCAACGCGACGCTGATCGTGATTCTGGTATTCGTGCCGCTATTCGCTCTGCCGGGAATCGAGGGGCGCCTGTTCACCCCGCTCGGCGTCGCCTATATCGTATCGATCCTGGCCAGCCTGCTGGTATCGATCAGCGTCACGCCGGTGCTGTGCTATTACCTGCTGCAGCGTCCGGCAGCGCTGGGCGAGCACGACAGCCCGCTGCAACGCTGGCTCAAACGGCATTACCAGCGGCTGCTGCAGCACTGTCTGCATCACCCACGCCGATGGCTGGCGCCGAGCGTGCTGGCAGTATTCGTCTGCGGTGCCGCGCTGCTGACACTGCCGCGCACCTTTCTGCCGCCATTCAACGAGGGCACCTTGACCATCAGCCTGCTGCTGCAACCCGGCACCAGCCTGGACGAGAGCAACCGTATCGGCCAGACGGCGGAACAACTGCTGCTGCAGATTGCCGAAGTCAGCCATGTCGGCCGCCGCACCGGGCGTGCGGAGCTGGACGAACATGCCGAAGGGGTGCATTCGAGCGAGCTGGACGTGGACCTGAAGCCCGGCCGGCCGCGGGCACAGCTGCTGGCCGATATCCGGGCCCGGCTGGCACTGCTGCCGGTGGGAGTCGGCATCGGCCAACCGATTTCGCATCGCATGGACCACCTGCTGTCGGGCGTGCGGGCGCAGATCGCGCTGAAACTGTTCGGCCCGGACACCGACACGCTAACCATGCTGGCAGCCAATCTGCAGGCCAGCCTGAGCGATATCGACGGCCTCACCGATCTGCAGACCGAAAAGCAGACGCGCATCCCGCAACTGCAGGTACGGGTCGACAGCGCCAGGGCAGCAGCCTATGGGGTAACGCCGGCACGTATCAACCAAATGCTGGAAACCGTGCTCGGCGGCCGGGTCATCAACCAGCTCAGCGACGACAATCGGCGCTTCGACCTGGTGTTGCGCCTGAACGACCCACAGCGCGATGCCGACACGCTGGCCGAGCTGCTGGTGGAAACGCCGCAGGGTAAAATCCCGCTGCGGCGCGTTGCCGAAGTAATCGAGGCCGACGGGCCGAACCAGATCGGACGGGAAAACGGCCAGCGGCGCATCGTGGTATCGGCCAACACCGCCGGCCGCGCGCAGGATCGGGTGGTCGCCGAAATTCAGGCGCGGCTGGCACGCCTGAATCTGCCGCCCGGCTACAGCATCCGCATCGAGGGGCAGTTTCAGGCCCAGCAGCATGCAATGCGGCTGATCGCCATGCTGGCCGGCATTTCGGTGGTGCTGATCTTCCTCATTCTCTACCAGCGCTATCGCTCGGTCGCGCTGAGCCTGATCGTAATGGGCAATCTGCCGCTGGCACTGATCGGCGGCGTCGCCGGCCTGTGGCTGGCGCAAGCACCGCTGTCGGTCGCCAGCCTGGTCGGCTTCATCACGCTGACCGGTATTGCCTCGCGCAACGGCATCCTCAAACTCAGCCACTACCTGAATCTGGCACGCCAGCACGGGCTGCAGTTCAGCGATGAACTGATCGTGCGCGGCGCGCTGGAACGCATGACGCCGGTGCTGATGACCGCATCGGTAGCGGCATTGGCGCTGGTGCCGCTGCTGCTGGCGGCGGATGCACCGGGCAAGGAAATCCTGCATCCGGTGGCAGTAGTGATTTTTGGCGGGTTGATATCGTCGACGCTGCTCGACGCCTTCATTACCCCGCTGCTGTTCAAACTGTTTGGTCAACGCCCGCTGGACAAGCTGCTGGCGGCAGCTTCCAGTCAATCTTTCTGAAGGAGAAGCTCATGTTTTCGATTCGCACCCTCGCTACCAGCCTGCTGCTGGCACTGCTGAGCAATATCGGCGCAGCCCACACCGACGAGGCACTGGACCGCCAGAAGTCGCCCAACGGCGGCATCGTACGCATGGCCGGCGCCTATCACCTGGAATTATCGCTGCAGGACGGCATGGCGCGCGTCTACGTGACCGATCATGCCGGCAAGCCGGTTGCCACCCAGCACAGTAGCGCCACGCTGACCCTGCTGGGTGAACGCAAATCCAGCCTGACGCTACGCCCGGCCAATGGCAACGTGCTGCAGGCCGCACACCAGCTGGCGAAGAACAGCATGGTCAAAACTGCAGTGGTATCGGTCAATCTCGACGGCAAGAGCGCCGAACAGGCACGCTACAGCAACGTACCGGTGCGCTGACCGGGGCGCTGGCCACGCGTCCCAAGCAAAAGAGCCGGCAGAAAACTGCCGGCTCTTTTGTATGCGCCAACCGGGCTCAACCCAATTCGGCAACCGTCATGTTCAACGACCCGGCTTCAACCAGAATACGGGTACGGGCAACCACAGGCTGGGCCGGCGTCTGCACACCGGTCATTTCGGCAAACTTGTAGAAATCGATTACCAGCTGGTTGGTCAGCACGTAGATAATCGAGCAGCCGCGGGTACCGGTGTTCAGGTAACGCAGCCAACCCAGGCTCTCCGGGCGAATCTTGTTGTCGAGCAGATAACTCTGGCTGATCAGGTCTTTCAGAGTGTCGTAGCGTTTGTCGGTCTGCTGGCTCAACTGTGCCGAAACCTGTTCGGTCAGGGTATGCCCGGAAACCGGCGCGGTGGTGCATTCAACCATCACCGGCGAACGCTGCGTATAGTCCGACCAGATTTCCGCCGCAGTGAACAGGCCGCCGGCGGCAACCGATACCACGTTGCCGATGTTGCGCTGGCGGACGAAATCGATCAGCTCGGTCTGCTGGACCTGATAGCCGCCCCATGAATCGGCGGTGAGCAGGAACTCGGTTTTCAGCTCCGGCGGAAAATCCGGCTCACGCGCCAGATTGAGCGGCACGCGCGTCATCGACGATTCGCCGGCAATCATGTTCCACACCACGCCGGGCGCTGCCAGCTGCCCCTTGAGCCACGCCATCTGACCATCACCGAGAATTTTCTGCGCACTGGTGCTGTAGCGCCCCAATTCCGCGACAACCGGCAACACCCGGCTACCGACCGAGCCGGGCTGATTCAGCGGCGCATGCGCCACCGCTTCCGGAATCGCATGATCGGTACGCTGCAGACGCTGCTCGGTCAGCATCAGGTTGAGCAGATTGCCGAAACGGAAGTTGCGGTACAGCTTGATGCTGGAGAAATCGCTATTGCCCGGATCGTAGCTGACATCGCCCCAGTCCAGCGGCATGTATTGCATCCACGCCGCCAGCGCCGCCAGCAACCGGTCGCGCTGCTCGGTATTGGCATTGCTGTAGGTTTCGTGCGCCTGCCACGAGTCGTTGCTGAAGTCGTTGTCGCCGAACATCGGCAGCAAGGTGAACGTCGCCAGCAACTTCTGCAGCCGCGAGTCGGTACGATAGATCTGCTGCAGATAGCGGTAATCGGCATAGGTACGGGCAGCCCGACCAAAGCCATCGACAGTCGTGCCATCCGGCAGATGCATTTCCTCATGCACCGGCTCGGTCAGGCGATTGCTGCCGGCCACCGGAATCATTTCGTTGATGGCACCGCCCAGCTGTATCACGTAAAACAGCTCGCGGAAATTGTTCTGCAGCGCAACCAGACCTTCCCAATGGCCAAGATTCCAGTCGAAACCGTTGATCACGCCAAACTGGGTGCGCGACACCTCGGCCTCGCCGCTGGGCAGCGAGCGGAACCGGCCGACCGGGTGGCTCCAGTCGCCGCTGGCGACAAAGCGGAAATAATAAATGGTGTCCGGCTCCAGCCCCGTCACCTTGTGGTGAATGATGTAATCGTTTTCCTGCTTGGCCACCACTGGAATGGTCATCGCCAGACGGAACGAGTTTTCCCCCTCGGGGATCGGTGTACGGCTCAGTTCCAGCACTACGGGAATATCGCCCTGCTGGCCGTCGCCGCGAATCACGCGAGTCCAGAACACGCCACTGGTCGGGCTGGGATCGCCACATGCCAGCCCCTGCGGGAAACGGAATACGCCGCCGCCGGTTGCCTCCGGATTGGGGCCGCCGCCCACGCCACTCTTGCACGCGGTCAACGCCGTCGCCAGCGAAGATACCGTGAACGCGCCTGCGGCACAGCGCAGAAATTGTCGTCTATCCATCTATTTGCTCCAACCCGGGGGATCTGCCGTTCCGGCGTTATCGTTATTGTCTGACTCGCAGCCGGCACACTGCCATGCACTGGCGCATTTTAGTCAAATTTCATAAAAATATGTGAAATGCATTTTTATCATAAAACCGCAGATATTTGCACTGATTTACTGCAGCAAATGCCAACACAAATCGCTTCAAACAACTGATCGGCAACGCGATTCAGCCCGGTTGCGGGATAAAACCGAAACGCACTGCCAGTGCATTTTTTTGCAATGGTAATAATAGCAGCGCCGGCGCGCCGCTCAGGCGCAGTTCCAGCGGCGCTGCAGCCGCGCCCTGCGCCAGCCATTCCATCAGCATCGCATCGTCGGCTTTTCGACCGGAGGGGTGGTAAATAAGTTCAACCAGCCGCACCAGCTCGCGTTCATCGACGATGCCGAAACCGCGCCCGGTTTGCAGATACAGATTGCCCTCCTCGTCGATTCCGGCCGCAACCGGCACGGCCGCCTGCCCGGTTTGATCGACGATCTGCGGCGCACCGGCATCATTCGATTCGAGATGGAACACCCACGGCGTTGCATCCAGTGCAACAAATACCTGCTGCGGGCCGTTCTGGAAAAAATACCGACCAGACGCATCGGCCAGATAGTTGCGGCCGATGAATGCGGCAATGCCCGGATTGCTCACCAATTCATCGCGTATCCACCAGCGGCCGCGCCGGTCGAGCCGCAGCCAGCCAAAAACCGCAGGCACATCGGGCCACTTTGCCATGGCACGGATTACCATTTCATCCATCGATCGATTCCTTATCCGAGCTGATTCAAGGTTTGCAACGGCGGCACCGCAAGCATTGCGCGCAGCCGGCGCCAGCCGACTGCCACTACCAGAGCGCAGCCGCCGCCGACTCCCAGCAGCGGCAGCCATGGCGACGGCACATAGGCCAGCTGCAGCAGCCGGGTGCTGACCGCCCAGCCGAGGCCGATTGCGCCGGCCAGGGCCACCAGCCCTGCCAATGCACCGATCAGCGCGTATTCGGCGAGCATCACGCCCATTATCTGCCGGCGGCTGGCACCGAGAGTGCGCAGAATGGCCGCTTCCTGCAGCCGTTCGTCCTGCGTTGCTGCCAGCGCCGCCTGCAGCACGATCAGCCCGGCCAGCAACGTCAATACGAACACCGACTGCACCGCCTGGATGACCCGGTTAACGATCGATTGCACCTCGTCCAGTATCAGGCTGACATCGATCACGCTCAGATTGGGATATTGCTGCACCAGCCGGTTGACCAGAGGCTGCGCGCCGGCTGGCAGGTAAAAGCTGCAGATCCAGCTGCTGCTCTGACCGGCGAGCAGTGCCGGATCGGCAATGACAAAGAAATTGACGCGAAAGTTATCCCAGTTGACCTTGCGCAGGCTGGTTACGCCGGCAGCGACCCGATTGCCGCCAATGTCGAATAGCAATCGGTCGCCGAGCCGGATTCCCAGCGTCTTTGCCAGCCCTTCTTCCACCGAAAAGCCTTTGCCCGCCGGATGCTGCCGATCCCACCAGCTGCCCGCCACCAGCCGGTTGTCCGCCGGCAGGCGCTCCGACCACGACAGATTGAATTCGCGCTCGGCCAGATTCTGCGCCCGCTCGTCGCGATAGCGCTTGGGATCGACTGCAACGCCGTTGACCGCAAGCAGCCGCGCGCGCGTCATCGGGTAAAACCCGGGAGCACTCAATCCGGCCTGGCCGAACATCTGGCGCATTCCCGGCAACTGATCCTGCTGGATATTGATGATAAAGCGATTCGGCGCATCCGCCGGCACGCTCTGTTGCCATGCCTGCAACAGATCGCCGCGCACCAGCGTCAATACCAGCATTGCCATCAACCCCAGACCGAGCGCCACAATCTGCAATACCGTCAGCCACTGGCGCCGGTACAGGTTTGCCATGCCATAGCGCCAGCCGGCGCCGGTGCGCCAGGTCAGACGGCGTAGCGCCAGCAGCAACAGCCAACCGAGCAGCAGGCCAAGCAACGCAGTGGCGGCGAAACCGAGAGCGCCATACATGGCAACCGCGGGGTCCGCCACCTGCCAGTACAATAGCCCGCCGACGGAAACCAGGCCGAGCAAATGCGGCAAGATTCCGAGCGATCGCAACCCCAGCTCGCGACGTAGCACCCGCAGCGTTGAAACACCGCGCAGTTGCCACAGCGGTGGCAATGCAAACGCCAGTAACAGGCCGCAGCCGATCAATACCGCCTGCAGCGCCAGCCAGGGCGACGCCGGCGGCAACGGTGTGCGGACCACGGCGCCAAGCATTTCCACCAGCAACGATTGCACCAGCGCACCTCCGACAACGCCGGCGCCGCCCGCCAGCAGGCCCAGCAACAGGAATTGCCACAGGTAGCTGGCAAACAGCCAGCGCTGCGTAGCGCCGAGACAGCGCATGATTGCCGCCGGATCGAGATGGCGCTGCACGTAGCGCCGCGTTGCCAGGCCGATTGCCACCACCGCCAGCGCTACCGCCACCATCGATGCCACGCCGAGAAAACGCTGCGCGCGCTGAATTGCCGAACGCACCTCGGGGCGCGCGTCGTTGATGTCTTCGATATGCTCGCCGCGCCCCAGACGCGGCTCGGCCCAGGCCCGGTAGGCAGCGATCCGCTGCGCCGGCCCGGCCAGCTGCAAGCGATAGCGCGCCCGGCTGCCGTTGGCCAGCAGGCCGGTTGCGGCAAGGTCCCGCTGGTTCAGCAGCACGCGCGGCACGAAGCTGAACAGATCGAGCGCCGCATCCGGCTCACGATGCACAATGCCGGCCACGGTAAATTCGCTTTCACCCAACATCAGACGCTGGCCGATTGCCAGACCGGTACGCTGCACCAGACGTTCGTCCACCCACACCTGGCCGGCGGGCGGAGCACCGCTGACACTAACCCGGCGCGTGGCAAACGCCAGCTTGCCGATCAGTGGATAGCTATCCGATACCGCCTTGGCTGTAACCAGCTGCGCACCGCCCGGATGCATCGCCATGCTGGAGAATATTGTCGTCTGCGCAATTTTCAGGCCGCGTCGGCGTGCCTCGGCAGCAAAACCGGCCGGCACCGGATGATCGCTGTTGATCAGCAAATCGGCCGCCAGCAGCTCGGTTGCATGCTGCTGCAAACCGCGCTGCACGCGCTCGGCAAACAAGTTGACACTGCTGATTGCGGCCACGGCAATCGCCAGCGCGGCAAAGATCGCATTCAGCTCGCCGGCGCGCAGATCGCGCAACAGCATGCGCAGGCCGAAACGCAAGCTCGCCAGACTCATGCGCCGGCTTTCTGCTGCCGCCCGCCGCTGAGGCAGATCTGCCGCTGGCAGCGCTGCGCCAGCGCCATATCGTGCGTGACCAGTATCAACGTGGTGCCCTGCTCGCGATTGAGTTCGAACAGCAGCTCGATCACCTGCTGCCCGGTAGCAGTGTCGAGATTGCCGGTCGGTTCGTCGGCAAACAGCACCTGCGGCGTACCGGCAAACGCGCGCGCCAGCGCCACCCGCTGCTGCTCACCGCCCGATAATTGCTTCGGATAGTGCTGCAGGCGCTGCCCCAGCCCCACCCGGCCCAGCCACTCACTGGCCAGCGTGCGCGCATCGCTGCGCCCGGCCAGCTCCAGCGGCAGCATCACGTTTTCCAGCGCAGTCAGTGCCGGCAGCAACTGGAACGACTGAAACACAAAACCGACCGCGCGTGCGCGCAACCTGGCCCGGCCGTCCTCGCTCAGGGCCTGCAGATTCTCCCCCTGCAGGCTGACACTGCCGCTGCTGGGCAGGTCCAGCCCGGCCATCAGGCCGAGCAGCGTCGATTTGCCGGAACCGGACGCACCGACGATCGCCACGCTCTCGCCAGCGGCGACCTTGAAGCTGATGTCGGCGAGAATCGTCAGCTGCCCGTCGGCAAGCGGAACTTGCTTGCCCAGTGCGCTAACCTGCAAAATCGGTACCACGGAACGGACAACCTCAACGGGGAAAGCGGCAGCAGCCATGTTCAAAGCCATCGGATGGATTGCGGGATTATTAATGTCGAGCATCTTACATGCAGCGCCGGTCTTGCTGGTATTCGGCGACAGCCTGAGCGCCGGCTACGGTGTGCCGCAAGGGCAAGGTTGGGTGGCATTGCTGGAAAAACAACTGGCCGGGCGCTATCAGGTGGTGAATGCCAGCATCAGCGGCGAAACCACTGCCGGCGGGCTGGCGCGGCTGGATCAGGCATTGCACCGGCACCGCCCGGCCATCGTGCTGCTGGAGCTGGGCGCCAACGATGGCTTGCGCGGTTTGCCGCTGCAGCTGGCAGAACAGAATCTGGCGCAGATGCTGGACAAGCTCAAGCAAGCCAAAGCCCGCCCGCTGCTGATCGGCATGCAGTTGCCACCCAATTACGGCCAGCGCTATGTGCGGGAGTTCGATGCGATGTACAGCAGACTGGCACAACAGCGCCAGATCGCTTTGGTGCCTTTTCTGATGGAGGGCTTTGCCGAGCGGCGCGAATACTTCCAGGCCGATGGCATTCACCCGACTGCGGCAGCCCAGGCGCAAATACTGGTCAATATCAACCGCCAGCTGCAGCCGCTGCTGCGCGATAAGGGTACGGAGAAATCCGGGAAATAAGCCGGAATCAGTCGAAGCGGTACGACAAACCAACCGAAGCGGACGGTTCCCACTTGATGCTGGCCGATGGAGCGCTGACCAGCTGATGCAGGCGCTCTTGTTCGCGCTCCTGCTCCAGTTTGGTATGCAGGGTCGGATTGCTGCCGGCAAAGCTGATCGCTTCGCTACGCCCTTGCTGGCGTACGCCGACATCGGCAACCAGATTCACACCGCCGCCTTTTTGCGTAGGCTTGTTCAGATCGAAACCGACCATCGGTGCGATCTTGCCCAGAGTAACCTGACCGGCGCTGACTGCGACGTCGGCCAGTTCGGAAATGTTCTTGGTGAAGACTTCGGCAATATTCACCAGCTTACTGCCGGCCGAACCCAGCGGGTTCGGCCGTACAGCAAAAGTCGCGCTCTCGGACGCAACGTTATTATGTACCGGGGCTTTTATCCCCATATACCGTTTCACTGTGTTGAATACCGAAGGTGCAAAAGAAACTTCCTCTTCAGCAACCACGGTAGCCTGTTCAACCGGGGCAACCACGCTGACATCCTTGATGTGGATCTCGGCCTGCTGCCCCTGCCCGACTACTTCCACGTCTTCTTTGCAACCGAGAATGCCGCCAACTGCAACATTGGCGTACATGCTCAGTACCATGGAAATAGCCGTCAGGCGAAGTGTCACGGGGTCTCCTCACTACTAATGCGGCGTGCGTTGTTTAAAAATAATCTTGCGCCGCACTCCTACAACTGGACCAGAGTCTAGAGTCAAGACTCCAATATGTCAACGGCGTAGCAAAAATAATTTCAGCGGCGATCCGGCGAAGCTGGGTCCGGCCGGGTTCTGCAAGCAAACATCTGTTATTTATAGCGATAATTTTCCATTGCGACAGGAGTATCCGCACCCGGCTGAGCATGGCTGCAATTGTTGTGTAAAATAATTCCATGCTCAACGATCGCTCGCAAATCCTGCTGAAAACCCTGGTTGAACGCTATATCGAAGACGGCCAGCCGGTCGGCTCGCGCACCCTGTCCAGATATTCCGGACTGGACCTGTCGGCCGCCAGCATCCGCAACGTGATGGCCGATCTGGAAGAAATGGGTTTCATCGCCAGCCCGCACACCTCGGCCGGCCGCATTCCGACCCCCAAAGGCTATCGCTTTTTCGTTGACACGCTATTGACGGTCAAACCGCTGCAAAGCGGCGAAGTCATGCAACTGGAAGACCAGCTGCATCCGGACAACCCGCAACGCCTGATCAGCTCGGCATCGCAGTTGCTGTCGGACCTGACCAGTTTTGCCGGCGTGGTGATGAACCCGCGCCAGAGCAATGTGTTTCACCACATCGAATTCATCCCGCTCGGTGAGCGCCGCGTGCTGCTGATCATGGTCACGCCGGATGGCGACGTGCAGAACCGCATGCTGCAGACCGACCGTAATTACAGCCAGAACGAATTGCTGATCGCCAGCAATTTCTTCAACCAACACTACGCCGGCCGGGCACTGGACGAAGTCACCCTGTCGCTGCGTGCCGAATTGCGCGATCTGCAGCAGGATATCGGCAAGCTGATGGAAGCCGCGCTGACGCTGGGCAACGCATCGCTGGCGCAAAGCAGCCCGTTTGTGGTGGCGGGCGAGCGCAATCTGCTGGATATCGAGGATTTCTCCAGCAATGTACAAAGCCTGCGCAAGTTGTTCGGGCTGTTCGAAGAAAAAACCGACATGCTCAAGTTGCTGGAAATCAGCCGCCAGGCGCAAGGCGTGAAAATTTTCATCGGTGGTGATTCGGGCGTCATGCCGCTCGACGAATGCTCGATGGTGACGGCGCCGTATCAGGTAAACGGCCAGATTGTCGGCACCGTTGGCGTGATCGGCCCGACGCGCATGGCTTACGAACGGGTGATCCCGATTGTGGATGTGACGGCCAAACTGCTTTCGAGCGCATTGTCGCTGAATGCCGCCTGAGCTTTCGCCCAGGAAATAAAAAACGGCGCCCGAAGCGCCGTTTTTTTGTTACGTAACCACAAATCAAGCCAGATACTGATCCATACGGCGCAGGGTTTCGTCCTTGCCGATCAACGCCAGCGTGGCATCCACCGACGGTGTCTGGGTCGTGCCACACACCAGCGCACGCAGCGGCATGCCCACCTGACCCATTTTCACGTCCTGCTCTTTGCAGAATGCCTTGATCAGGGCGCCGATCGCTTCGGTAGTCCAGTCGCAACTAGCAAATTGCTCGCGCAAGTTTTTCATCAGCGCCAGCGAAGCTTCGGTCATATGCTGTGCGCGCACGTCGTCGTGCGGGTGCAGTTGGCGATAGAAATAGACGCAGGCATCAGCCAGTTCCACCAGCGTCGATACCCGTTCCTTGACCAGCGCAATCACGTCCGCCAGTTGCGGGCCGGTGCTGACATCGCATTCACGCTCACCCATCCAGCCGGTGATCAGCTCAGCCAGCCGCTGGTTATCGGCCGCCTTGATGTGTTGCTGGTTCAGCCACAGTAGCTTGTCTTTGTTGAAACGCGCCGGCGACGGGCTGACCGCTTCCAGCGAGAACCATTCGACAAACTCGCCCATTTCGAACAACTCAGCATCACCGTGTCCCCAGCCGAGACGGGCCAGATAGTTGAGCATCGCTTCCGGCAGAAAGCCCATGCCGGCGTAGTCGACCACGCTGACCGGATCGCGGCGTTTGGACATTTTCTGGCCATCTTCGCGCAGGATCATCGGCAGGTGCGCATAGGTCGGCAGCGGTGCGCCGAGTGCGGCGAGGATGTTGATCTGGCGCGGCGTGTTGTTGACGTGGTCGTCACCGCGAATCACGTGAGTGATGCCCATATCCCAGTCATCGACCACCACGCAGAAGTTGTAGGTCGGGGTGCCGTCGCCACGGGCGATGATCAGGTCGTCCAGTTCGTCGTTGCTGATCTCGATACGGCCTTTCACCTGATCGTCCCACGCCACTGCACCACCAATCGGGTTGCGGAAACGCACCACCGGCTGGATGCCCTGCGGCACGGCCGGCAAGGTTTTGCCCTCTTCCGGGCGCCAGCGGCGGTCGTAACGCGGTTTTTCGCCGCGCGCTTCCATTTCCGCACGCATCGCGTCCAGCTCTTCCTTGCTGGTATAGCAGTAATACGCCTGGCCACTGGCGAGCATTTGCTGGATCACCGCTTTGTAGCGATCCATGCGCTGCATCTGGTAGAACGGGCCTTCGTCGTAATCCAGGCCAACCCAGTGCATGCCGTCCAGAATCGCCTGCACCGATTCCGGGGTGGAACGCTCCAGATCAGTATCTTCGATACGCAGGATGAAGGTGCCGCCATGTTTGCGGGCATAAGCCCAGGAGAACAAGGCGGTGCGCACGCCACCAATGTGCAGATAGCCGGTCGGGCTGGGGGCAAAACGGGTACGAACAGTCATTGGGCCGTAATCCAGAAAAAACGCATATTTTAACTTAAAGCCACGGCAAAACCGAACCCGTCATGCCGGCTCGGCCACCTGCAACCTGCCGTCGCTCATGGTCACCACCCGATTGGCTCTGGCAGCCAGCTCCGGGTCGTGCGTGACGATCAGCAGCGCCGTACCGAGCGTAGCCTGCAATTGCAGCATCAACCCGAATACTTCGTGCGCGGTATGGCGATCGAGATTGCCGGTCGGCTCGTCGGCGAGCACGCATGCCGGCCTGGTCACCAATGCGCGGGCAATTGCCGCGCGCTGGCGCTCGCCGCCGGACAGCTCGCCGGGCTTGTGCTGCAGCCGGTGCCCCAGCCCGACCCTGGCGAGCATATCGGCAGCCGCGGCACGCGCCTCTGCGCTGGACTGACGCGCGATCAGCAACGGCATGGCGACGTTTTCCAGCGCGGTGAACTCCGGCAACAGATGATGGAACTGGTAAACAAAACCGAGCTTGCGATTGCGCAGTTCGCCACGGCGTTTTTCATCCAGCACCGCCAGATCGTCACCCAGCAGTTGCACCGAGCCGCTGCTGGGCTTGTCCAGCCCGCCCAGCACCTGCAACAGCGTGCTTTTGCCGGAGCCGGAAGCGCCGATGATTGCCACCGTCTCGCCGCGCCGCACATCGAAATCGATGCCGCGCAATACCTCGACACTCAGTTTGCCCTGGTCGAAACGCTTGCCGATGCCACGGGCCGACAGAATCAGTTCACTCATAACGCAATGCCTCCGCCGGGTTGATCCGCGCCGCACGCCAGCTTGGGTAAAGCGTCGCCAGCAGGCTCAATACCAGCGACACCACGCCGATGCTGCTGACGTCGGCCCACTGCAGGTCGGACGGCAACTGGGTGATCATGTACACCTCGCCGGAAAGAATGTGCGTACCGATCAGCCGTTCGATTGCCGGCACGATCACATCGATATTCAGTGCCACCACGATGCCGCTGACAACCCCGAGCGCGGTACCGATAAAGCCTACCAGTGCACCCTGCACCACAAATATCTTCATGATGCTGGCCGGCGAGGCACCGAGGGTGCGCAGGATGGCGATATCGGCCTGCTTGTCGGTCACCGTCATCACCAGTGTGGAAACCAGGTTGAATGCGGCAACGGCAATAATCAGCGTCAGGATGATGAACATCATGCGTTTCTCGATCTGCACCGCGCGGAAATAATTGGCGTGCTGCTGGGTCCAGTCGGAAATATACGCGTCGGCCTTGAGGCCATAGATCAGATCGTGCGTCACCTTCGGCGCCAGCATCACATCGCTCAGCTTCAAGCGCAGGCCGCTGACCTGATCACCGAGCCGGAACAGCCGCTGCGCGTCGTTCATCTGGATCAGCGCCAGTCCGGAATCGTATTCGTGCATATCGATGCGGAACACGCCAACCACGCGGAACTGCTTCAGCCGCGGCATCATGCCGGCCGGCGTCACCTGCCCCTGCGGCGTCACCAGCGTCACCTTGTCGCCCAACCCCACGCCCAGCTCGCGTGCCAGCACCGCGCCGAGCACGATGCCGAATTCACCGGCATGCAAATCGGTCAGCTTGCCGGCGAGCATGTGGCTGTGAATATCCGCCACCTTCTGCTCTTCCTGCGGCAGGATGCCGCGAATCAGCACCCCCTTGACGTTGGAATCGAAAGTCAGCAACCCTTGCCCCATCACATACGGCGCACTGGCGCGCACATCGGCGAACTTCGGCAACTGCGCGGCAATGCCCTGCCAGTTGGCCAGCCGCTCCTCCGGGCCGCTGATCTGGATATGCGATGCCACGCCGAGAATGCGCGCGCGGATTTCTTTCTGGAAACCGTTCATTACCGACAGCACCACGATCAGCGCCATCACACCGAGTGCGATGCCGATCATCGATGCCAGCGAAATGAAGGAAATGAAATGGTTACGCCGCTTGGCGCGGGTATATCGCAACCCGACAAACAACTCGTATGGCTGCACGGGAATTCCCGGAAATGGAAAGCCGCGAGTTTGCCACAGCTCGGGCAACGAGCCTATGGAGAAATGCCAAGCGGTGCCGCCAGCGCAGACTATACTCAATATCGTTCTCAATGCACGCGAATGATTTGCCCGGTCATGGCAAATGCCCATGCATCTCGCCTCAATGGCACTCCTTGCAAGCAGCTGGCACGGGTGGCGAGATTATCTCAAATCAAGGCCGGGCAACCCTTCCCACCTTAACATCGCCAACCCATCAGTAATCATTAACATTATAAAACGCAAATGAAAAACCTGAGTATTGTCGCCAAAGTAGCCCTGCTGTTACTGATTCCGTTACTGAGCGTCGCTTTCTACACCGTGCAGAATGTTCGCAGCTCCTATTTGGAATGGCAGAGCCTGGCAACCACCGAATCGTTGATGGAGCTTGCAATCGGCATGGGCAATCTAACCCACGATCTGCAAATCGAACGGGGCTCCACTGCGGGCTTCATTCAATCGCGCGGCAACAAGTTCGCCGCCGATCTGCCTGGCTACCGAGCCAATACCGATCAGCAACTCAAGGCATTGCAGGCAATCTACCAACAGACCCGGCAACAAGGAATACCCCCGCAATTGCAGCAAAGCATCGAGGCCACGTTCACTGCATTGCAACAATTGCCGGAAACACGCTCCGCTGCCTCCGCCTTCGGCATTCCGGCAGCCGAAGCATCGGCTTACTTCACCCGTACCATTGCCACCTTGCTTGGCAACATTCCGGCGATCACCGAACAAACCAGTCATCTGACTTTGATCAAGCGTATGGCGGGCTATCTGGCGTTCCTGCAAGCCAAGGAGCGCACCGGCCAGGAACGCGCGTTGCTGGTTCCGGTATTTACCGCCGATATAATCGAACCCGCGCAATTCCGCGCCTTCATCGGCCATGTGTCGGCCCAGCAATCGTATCTTGGTATATTCAACGGTTACGCCACCGACGATCTGCGGACATTAATGCAACAGAAAAACGGCAACGAGATTGCCGCCACAGTCGAATCGATGCGCAAGACCGTCATGGACAAGGCCGCCAGCGGTGGCTTTGGTATCGAGCCAACCAGCTGGTTCAAGGCGATCACCGACCGAATCAACGACATGCGCGACGTGGAAATCATGTTGACGCAGCAGATCAAATCGTCAGCCAGCGCACTGGCACAACAGGCGCGCACGACCATGCTGTTGAACAGTGCGGCAAGCTTGGTCACGCTGACGCTGACACTGGCGCTGGGCTGGTGGATAGCCCATGGCATCATCCGGCCGATCAATGGACTGCGTAACACGATTGTCGCCATCGAACGCGATCGGGATTTGACTCGCGCGCTGGAAATTCATGGCAACGACGAAGTGGCTCATGCCGCCCAAGCGTTCAACCGCCTCACCGCCAGCCTGCGCAATAGCGTCGCCAACGTCGGTACCAGCGCCGGGCAGGTATTGGCGCTGTCGATGCAGCTTGCCAGTACGTCGCTACAGGTTGCCACCAACACCGAAAGGCAAAGCGAAGCGGCATCGGCGATGGCGTCGGCGGTGGAGGAGATGACGGTCAGTATCGACCAGGTCGCCGACCATTCCGGGGACGCACGCGAAATCTCCAATAGCAATGTACAACTGGCCAAACGCGGCAGCGACGTCGTACTGCAGGTGGTCAACGATATGCAAAGCATCGCCGATACCGTGCACCAGTCGTCGCAAATCATTGAAAACCTCGGCCAGCAATCCGACCAGATCTACTCGATTGTGCAGGCGATCAAGGATATCGCCGACCAGACCAATCTGCTGGCGCTAAATGCCGCCATTGAGGCCGCCCGCGCCGGCGAGGAAGGCCGTGGCTTTGCCGTCGTGGCAGACGAAGTGCGCAAGCTGGCCGAACGTACCGCCAGCGCTACGCAGCGCATCAACAGCATGATCCAGGCAATCCAGAACGGTACGCGCGATGCGGTTGCCAGCATGCAGGTTGGCGTGGAACGGGTAAATCAGGGAGTAGCTCTGGCGGGTCAGGCTGGCGACGCCATCCGCCAGATCCAGAGTGGTGCGCAACAAGTTGGGGTGGCAGTGAACGATATTTCGGCAGCCCTGCAGGAGCAGAACGTTGCCAGCGGCGATATGTCGCGCCACGTCGAACAGGTCGCACAAATGACCGATGAAAACAGCGCAGCCGCCAATAGCAACGCCGACACCGCCAGACAATTGGAACAACTGGCGAGCGAATTGCAGCGAACGGTGGAACAGTTCAAGACCTGATGGCGCAAGTCATGCCGCATTCAAACCATCGCCCCGGCTCTGCAAGCCGCCAGCAAAGGGGCCTGCAGGCCGGCCTGAGAGCCAATCCCGACGCCGCTTGCAGCCGGGCACGATCTAAACCGCACACACCTCGACATGCAGCGCAGCCGCCAAGGCCGGCGCTATCTGCGGGTGCGCCACGATGTCATCCCCGCCCGGCTTCGCTCCCGGCAAGGGCACGCTGATCGAAGCCTGATCGACAATCCGCGCCGACATTAGCGACAAGGTTTCGCGCAATGCCGCCAGTGCATGGCCGGCACGTGGCGACGCCTTCAACAGCGCCAACAGGCCGCAATTCCGTATGGATTGCGGCCTGTGTATTTCTGGATATGGAATTGCCGGCACACGGCGATCCGGAAGCCATGGCAATGCCATTGCCGATTCGATGTTGGCGCAAGAACGATGAACAATCCGACTTTCGGGTAATATGCCAACGACAATAGTCCGCCGGCACAAAAGATGCCGCGGCTATCTAACGATAACGAAACAAGAAACCAATACGAGGGAGAAACAGATGAAAGACGGTTACTGGCTGGTTGGATTCCAATATGAAGTCACCGGCACGCTGTACAGCATGGGCCGCATTCCCAAATGCAAAGTGGCGATGCTGCAGCACCTGAAACCCGGCGACAAGGTGTTGATCGCCGGTGTCGGCCACGGCACCGAAGCCATCGAAGCCAGCAAAATGGGTGTGCATGTGACTGCGGTGGACTTATCGCAAACCATGCTCGACCACTTCCAGCGCAGCATTGACAAACACCGGCCGCCGACGCCGATCAAGCTGGTGCACGACGATATTTTCAACGTCAAGGATGTCGAAAAATACGACATGGTGATCGCCAACTTCTTCCTTAACGTGTTCCCGGAACAGCCGGTGAAACAGGTGGCCAACCACTTGGCGTCGATGGTCAAACCCGGTGGCTATTTCACTGTCGGTGAGTTCATGCTGCCGGAAACAGGCTGGCGCGGCCTGCTGCAGAAGCTCAACTGGTATGTCGCCATCGGCTTCTACAGTATGACTACCGAAGCGGCATTCCACCCGGTGTGGGACTATGCCGGGCTGGTGGAACAATCCGGCTGCAAGGTCGAGAAAATCGAGTATTTCCGCATTCTCGGATTGAAGCTGTACTGGTCGATCCTGGGGCGCAAACCGGCGCGCTGAGCCACGGCGCCGGATTCAGAACGCATCCGAGCCGAAGTTCTGCTGCCCGCGCTTGCGCGCTGCGGCGAGCTGGCCGAGAAACACGCCCGGCAACACATTGCACAGCTTGCCGAGCCAGCCATCCGAGGCCGGCAGGAAATATTCCAGCGGGCGTTTTTGCAGCACCGGGCCGAGCACCGCTGCGGCGACCTCTTCCGGCGTCAGCGCACGTTTGCCGGTAAACGTCAGCGCGGCATTCCGGTCGCCGCGCTGCTTGTCGAGCATGGCGGTTTTCACCGCTGCCGGGCCGACCAGCGACACTGCCACACCGTGCGGCCGCAAATCGCCGGCAGCGGCAATGCTGAAGCCGCGCACCGCAAACTTGCTGGTGGCGTAGACGGTGGTGCCGGGCGTGGCAAACAGCGAAGCTGTCGAGCCGATGTTGATGATGTGTCCGCGGCCACGGCGGATCATGTACGGCGCCATGGCGTTGCAGCCGAAAATGGTGCCCTTGACGTTGACGTCGATCATCTCGTCCACCTGCTGCGGCGCCATCTGCCCGGTCGGGCCGCTGTGCAATACGCCGGCAACGTTGATCAGCACATCGATCTGCTGCCCGCCCTGCTCCAGCCTGGCCAGCAGCCGTTCCCACTCGTCGGCGCGCGCCACGTCGATGGCCTCGCAACGGATGTTGGGAAAAGCCTGCCACTGCTGCGCCAGCGCCGCCTGATTGCGGCCGACGGCAATCACGTGATGGCCCATTTGTGCGGCGGCTTGGGTAATCGCGGCGCCAATGCCGCGCGATGCGCCGGTTACCAGCATCAACATGGTTGTTTCTCCTGAAAAATATAATTTCAACTGCCAGGCCAAATGCCCTCTGACTATTGGTGCAGAAGGGAAAAAAGCGCATTTGTAGATCGGACTTCAGTCCGACACGGTGCCGAACGTGAGCGACTGCGTCGGACTGAAGTCCGACCTACGGGCCAACGAGTTACGCCTGTTCCCGGATCAACTGCGCCGCCTTCTCGCCGATCATGATGCTCGGTGCGCAGGTGTTGCCGCCGATCAGCGTCGGCATGATCGACGCATCGACCACGCGCAATCCCTCAATGCCGTGCACTCGCAACAGCGGATCAACCACCGCCATCGCGTCAACGCCCATTTTGCAGCTGCCGACCGGGTGATAGTTGGTGTCGGCGCGTTGCCGCAGCACGGCGCGGATTTCGTCGTCCGACTGAGCATGGCCGGTATACAGCTCCTGGCCGCGATATTTATCCAGCAGCGGCGAGGCGATAATGCGCCGCGCGATGCGGATGCCCTTGATAAACAGCTCGCTGTCGTCGGGATGGCTGAGGAAGTTCGGGTCGATTTGCGGTGCCGCCATCGGGTCGGCGCTGGCCAAGCTGACCCGGCCGATGCTTTTCGGCCGCAACACGGTGACGATGACGCAGAAGCCGCGCACGAATACCTTCTTGCGCCCATGATCGTTGGTGATGCCGCGCGAAATCTCGATCTGCAGGTCGGGCGCAGGCAGTGCCGGATCACTTTTGAAAAAGCAGTTCACCTCGGCGAAATTGCTGCTCCAGATGCCGCGCCGCTCGCGCCGATACGGCAGGATACCGCGCAGCAGTGCCAGCCCTGACGCCGGCTCGGTGCCAATCAGGTCCGGGTGCCAGGCACGGTAGTTGAGGTTGATGTCGAGATGATCCTGCAGATTGTGTCCCACGCCCGGCAAATGATGCAGCACGCCGATGCCGTGCTGGCGCAGCGCCTCGCCATCGCCGATGCCCGATAACAGCAGCAATTGCGGCGACTGCAACGCCCCGGCGGCAAGAATCACCTCGCGCCGCGCGCGGATCTGTCGCAGTTGCCCACCCTGCCGGTATTCCACGCCCACCGCGCGTTTGCCGTCAAACAGAATGCGTGTGGCGTGGGCATTGGTTTCCACCTGCAGATTGCCACGCGCCAGATTCGGCGTAATAAATGCCTTGGCCGCACTGCAACGCTCGCCGTTGACCTGCATCACCTGGGTGTAGCCGATGCCGTCCTGCTCGGCACCGTTGAAATCGGGGTTGGGCTTGAAACCCAATTGCAGCGCGGCATCGATGCACAACTGGAAAAACGGCGATGGCGAACGCAGGTACGACACATGCAGCGGGCCGCTATTGCCGTGGTAGGCATCGCGCAGGTCGGCGTTGTTTTCCGATTGGCGGAACAGCGGCAGCAAGTCCTCGTAGCTCCAGCCAGTGTTGCCCAGCGCCGCCCAGTGGTCGTAATCGCAGCGATGGCCGCGGATATACATCATGGCGTTGATCGACGAGCTGCCGCCGAGGGTTTTGCCGCGCGGCTGATAACCGCGCCGGCCGTTCAGCCCCGGCTGCGGCACGGTTTCGAATGCCCAGTTGAATTGCCGCGTTGGCACGGTAAAGGCAAACCCCAGCGGCACCTGGATGCGCCAGCTGTTGTCGCTTTTGCCGGCCTCCAGCAGGCAGATGCTGAGATTCGGGTCTTCGCTCAGCCTGCCGGCCAGGGTGCAGCCGGCGGTGCCGCCGCCAACCACGACAAAATCTGCCTCCTGCATCATCCATGTCTCCTCTATTTTTGTCTTCGTGTTGTTTGCCACTTTAACAAGGCATGCGCGAGTTGGCTTGACAGAAACCGGTGCAGCTTTTAACAATTCACGCCAAAGAGGAGAACCAGGACAATGGATATACGCGCACACCGCCGCACCATCCCGGAGAGTTTTGTCCATCTGCTGTACGACTATCTGCAGGCACGCGATATCGACCCGCAAGCGCTGCTGGGCCATCCACGGCCACCGGTGAATCACGACCGCCCCGGCAGCTTTCCGATCGAGCTGTGGACTTCGCTGCTGCAGCGTGCCGCCGGGCATCTGCACGAGCCGACGCTGGGCCTGCAGCTGGGGCAACACATCACCCCGCGCCACGCCGGGCTGCTCGGCTATCTGCTGATCGCCTCTGCCAATCTGGAACAGGCGCTGCAACGGCTGGATCGCTACCAGCAGCTGATTTACGACGTGACGCCAATGCAGTGCCGCCAAGGCGCGGATTATGTCGATCTGGTGTGGGGGGCGGAACAGGGGCGGCCGGGCAACCTGGTCGACGAAACCTCGATCACCGCGCTGGTGCAGTTTTGCCGCGATATCACCGGACAGCCGCTGCAACCCTTGCTGGTGCAATTCATCAACCCGCCGCCGGCCGATCTGACGCCTTACCACGCCTATTTTGGCTGCCCGGTGTTATTCGATCAGCCGGAAACCGTGGTGCGCATGGCCAGCGCCGCCCTTGCCTGGCCACTGCGCGCCGCCGATCCGGCATTGGGCGAGGTGATGGAACGCCACGCCGAAACCCTGCTCGCCAAGTTGCCGCAGGAACAGCCGCTGATCGAACAACTGCGGCAAATCATCGCCGCTTGCCTGCATCTGGGCGAACCGTCGATTGACGCCATCGCCGCGCAGCTCGGGCGCTCGGCACGCAGCCTGCAGCGCGATCTGCAAGCCGCCGGCAGCAGCTTTCGCGATGTGCTGAATGGCTTGCGCAAAGAACTGGCGCTGGCCTACCTGCAACAGCCACACCTGAGCATGCTCGACATCGCCATGCTGCTCGGCTACACCGAACAAAGCGCCTTCAGCCGCAGCTTCCGGCAATGGACCAGCGTGGCGCCGAGCGAATACCGGCGCAACGAGGTGAATTGATTGCGCTACCCATTAACCTTTATTGATCCGGCCCGATTATGTTTGAACCTGCTCCAAATACTCCCTCCCTTTCAAGGGGAGGGTTGGGGTGGGGATGGGGCTATAGATGCGGCGCAGAGCCCCCATCCCCCTCCCCACCTCCCCCTTGAAAGGGGAGGAGCTGTCTTGGCGAATTCAAACTTCACTTGGCCGTATCTATAGGTGAAGCCCTCTTACCCATGGCTCTCGTTCACAAAATCCCGCTCGGGCTGACGTTGATCCGCGCCGCACTTGGCCCGGTGGTATTGGCGCTCGCGCTGTTATCACCGCTAAAGGCAGCGTTCGCCGCCTGTCTCATCGTCGCGTTTCTGTCCGACGTGTTCGACGGCGTCATCGCCCGCCGGCTGAACATCGCCACCGAAGGAATCAGGCGGCTGGACAGCATTGCCGACTCCATCTTTTATGTGTGCGCATCGATTGCGGCTTACCTGCTTTATCCGGATGCGATCCGGGAACGCATGGTGCCGCTGGGTGTTTTGCTACTGCTGGAGCTGACGCGTTACCTGTTCGACTACTTGAAATACCGGCGTGAAACCAGCTATCACATGTGGTCGTCCAAACTGTGGGGCATTTTCCTGTTTGCCGGCTTCATGTCGCTGCTTGGCTTTGGTCAGGCAGGAACACTGGTCTCGCTGGCGATCTATGTCGGCATCGTGGCGGACTTTGAGGGATTAATGATTTCGTTGACGTTGAAACATTGGCAACACGATGTGCCGACTGTTTTCCATGCCTTGGCCATACGCCGCGACACGCGAGCGGCAGCGCAAGGCGGCAAGCTGTAACGCCCATCCCTATTGCCTTGCAGGCTGGCCTGCAAGGCAATACCAGAGCGGCCTGCAGGCCGATGCTTGTTAACCGCTAGAGCTTCGGCCACGGCAGCGCCCACGGTGGGCATATTGCTGCCAGTTGTAGCTGCAGAACCGGGCTGGCAAACGCTTCACCTTCACTTGGCGGGCAGATCAATTCGATGGTTTCACCGTCAAACACAAAACGCACCGCCCAGGCGTGCAGATAGCCGCGATCCACTTCGGCCTTGGCGCCATAGGCTGCATCGCCCAACACCGGTGAGCCGAGGCTTTTCATCGCCACCCGCAGCTGATGCGTCTTGCCGCTGTGTAATTGCAGCAGGAACAAGCGCAGGCCGTTTTCCAGCCCGTAGCTGAAAAACTGCGTGATCGCGGGGTTCTCTTTGCTGCGCGTCAGACGCCAGGTGCCGTTGCGGCTTTTGGCCATGTCGCCAACGATGGCGCCCTGCTTCTTGCTTGGCTTCTGATCCGACAGAGCGATGTAGAACTTGGCCATCTGCCGGTTGCGCAGTTGTTCCGCCAGTTGATTGGCCGCCTCTGGGCTTTTGCCGAATAACACGATGCCGGAGGTGAGTTTGTCCAGCCGGTGCACCGAGGACAGCTCAAAACCCAATTGCTGGCGCAACAAGGCTACCAGCCCGGCCTCGCCGTCTTCGGAATGGAAGTTGAGCCCGGCGGGTTTATTGACCGCGAGCCAGTATTGGGTTTGATGCAGAATCGGGATGTGCATATGAAAAACGCCACCCGAAGGTGGCGTTGTCGTCGAGCCGGAAAGCGGCAATTTACAGCATGCCTTTTTGTTTCAGCAAGTTGACCATGGTCGAACCCAGCTCGGCCGGGCTGCGGGTGTAGGCGATGCCGGCTTTTTCGAACGCGGCGAATTTCTCTTCTGCCGTGCCTTTGCCGCCGGAGATGATCGCGCCGGCGTGGCCCATGCGTTTGCCTTTCGGCGCAGTCACACCGGCGATGTAACCGACGATAGGCTTGGTGACGTGTGCCTTGGCGTATTCGGCCGCTTCTTCTTCCGCGGTGCCGCCGATTTCGCCGATCATGATGATCGCTTCGGTCTGCGGATCGTCCTGGAACAGCTTCAGCGCGTCGATGTGGCTGGTGCCAGGGATCGGGTCGCCGCCGATACCGATACAGGTCGATTGACCGAGGCCGGTAACGGTCGTCTGTGCCACGGCTTCGTAGGTCAAGGTGCCGGAACGCGACACGATGCCGATACGACCCGGCAGGTGGATGTGACCCGGCATGATGCCGATCTTGCATTCGCCCGGGGTGATAATGCCGGGGCAGTTGGGGCCGATCAGACGGGCGCCGCTGCTTTCGACATAACGCTTCACTTTCAGCATGTCGAGTGTCGGCACGCCTTCGGTGATGGTAACGATCAGCTTCACGCCGGCATCGACCGCTTCGATGATCGAATCCAGCACGAACGGTGCCGGTACGTAGATCACCGATGCGTCGGCAGCGGTTTCACGTACCGCGTCTTTCATGGTGTTGAACACCGGCAGGCCCAGATGCTTGCTGCCGCCCTTGCCCGGGGTCACGCCACCCACAACCTTGGTGCCGTAAGCCAGGGCTTGTTCCGAGTGGAACGTGCCGTTTTTGCCGGTGAAACCCTGCACCAGCACTTTGGTATCTTTGTTGACCAATACGCTCATTATTGACTCCTGAAAGTGCGGGTGGCTCAGGCTACTGCTTTGACAGCAGCAACGATTTTCTGGGCTGCGTCGGCCAGGCCTTGCGCAGCAGTCAGTTTCAGACCCGACTCATCCAGAATCTTCGCGCCCAGTTCGGCATTGTTGCCTTCCAGACGCACCACAACCGGCACGGTCACGTTGACTTCTTTCACCGCGGCGATGATCGCTTCGGCAATCATGTCGCAACGGACGATGCCGCCGAAAATGTTGATCAGCACGCCCTGCACCGACGGATCGGCCAGGATCAGCTTGAACGCTTCGATCACGCGCTCTTTGGTTGCGCCACCGCCGACGTCGAGGAAGTTGGCCGGCTGACCGCCGTACAACTTGATGATGTCCATGGTCGCCATCGCCAGGCCGGCGCCGTTGACCATACAGCCGATATTGCCTTCCAGCGCGACGTAGTTCAGATCGAACTCGGAGGCTTTCAGCTCACGCTCGTTCTCTTGCGATTTGTCGCGCGCAGCGGCCAGTGCCGGTTGACGGAACATGGCGTTGGAGTCGATGCCGACCTTGGCATCGACGCAGCACAGGCTGCCGTCGCCACGAATGGCCAGCGGGTTGATTTCGAACAACGCGAAATCGTTTTCGACAAAAGCACGGTAAGCGCCGGTCATCAGCTTGGTGAACTGCTTGATCTGCTCATCGTTCAGGCCCAGCTGGAAGCCGACTTCACGTGCCTGGAACGGCAGCAGGCCAACCAGCGGGTCAACCGTTACCTTGAGGATTTTTTCCGGGGTGTTGTGCGCCACTTCTTCGATCTCGACGCCACCTTCGGTCGAGGCCATGAAGGTTACGCGGCGAGTGCCGCGATCCACCACCGCACCCAGATACAGTTCGCGCTGCACCGGATACATGTCTTCACATACCAGCACGCTGTGCACCGGCTGACCGCCAGCGTCTGTCTGATACGTCACCAGACGCGTGCCGAGCAGGTTTTTCGCCACTTCGGCGGCTTCGTCTGCGGATTTGACCACTTTCACGCCACCGGCCTTGCCACGGCCGCCGGCATGCACCTGCGCCTTGATCACGGCAAATTTGCCACCCAGGCCGCGGAAAGCGTTGGCGGCTTCTTCCGGAGTGTTGGCGAGAATGCCCTGTTGCACCGGCAGGCCATATTTGGCCAGCAGTTCCTTGGCTTGATACTCGTGCAGATTCATCTGAACAGTCCTTGTATTCCAGTTAAGAATCCAGGCCCGGCAAACTGACACTCGCCGGAACGGATTCAAATATCGTTATGGAGCGAAACCCCGGCAGCATAGCTGGGCTGGCCACCGGGAGCACTTCAGGAAAACCCTAAATCAGCTGTGCAAAGCACGTTTATCAACGGCCAGCGCCGCTTCGTGCATCGCTTCCGACAGCGACGGATGCGCGTGGACGATGCGGGCGATGTCTTCGCTGCTGGCACGGAACTCCATCGCCACAACGGCTTCGGAGATCAGCTCGGACGCAAACGGGCCAACGATGTGTACGCCGAGAATACGGTCGGTTTTTGCGTCGGCCAGCATCTTGACGAAGCCCACCGCGGCATTCATGCCGTGTGCACGGCCATTGGCGGCAAACGGGAACGAGCCTTTCTTGTAATCCACGCCGTCAGCTTTCAACTGCTGCTCGGTCTTGCCGACCCAGGCAATTTCCGGCTGGGTGTAGATCACCCACGGAACGGTGTTGAAATCGACATGACCAGCCTGACCAGCGATACGCTCGGCCACGGCAACGCCCTCTTCCGACGCCTTGTGTGCCAGCATCGGGCCACGCACCACGTCGCCCACTGCCCAGATGTTGGGGATGCCGGTGTGGCAATGGCCATCAACCTCGATGAAGCCACGGCCATCAATACGCAGACCGACTTCCGGAGCGGCAATATTGTCAGTGTTCGGCACCCGGCCTACGGCCACGATCAGCTTGTCGCAATCCAGCACCTGCTTGGCGCCGGCTGCATCTTCATAATTGATCTTGATGCCCTTCTTGTCTTTGGCCACTTCGCCGATTTTCACGCCGGTTTCGATTTTCAGGCCGAGTTCCTTGGTGAAAATACGTTGTGCCAGCTTGGCCACTTCTTCGTCAGCCGCGCCGAGAAATGCCGGCATCGCTTCAAGAATGGTGACTTCGGCACCCAGACGGCGCCAGACGCTGCTCATTTCCAGACCGATGACGCCGGCGCCGATCACGCCCAGACGCTTCGGCACTTCTTTCAGATCCAGCGCACCGACGTTGTCGAGCACGTCGATATTATCGACGGTGATGCCCGGCAGATAACGCGGCTTGGAACCGGAAGCGATGATCACGTGTTGCGCTTCGATGGTTTCCGGGTTGTCGCCGGAGACTTCGATCTGCCACTTTTCGTTTTCGCGTTTGAGAATCTTGCCATGGCCGTTGATGCTGGCCACCTTGTTTTTCTTGAACAGCAACTGGATGCCGCCGGTGAACTGGTCAACGATCTTCTGCTTGCGCGCAATCATCTGGCCGACGTCGATTTTGGCGTCCTTGACGCTGATACCGTGCGCGGCGAATTCGTGGTTGATACGGTAGTAGTTTTCCGACGATTCCAGCAGGGCTTTCGACGGGATACAACCAACGTTCAAGCAAGTGCCGCCCAGAGCGGCCTTGCCGGCGGCATTCTTGTTTTCATCGACACAGGCGGTGTTGAAGCCGAGCTGTGCGGCGCGAATGGCGGCAACGTAGCCACCGGGGCCACCGCCGATTACGACTACGTCAAACGATTTGGACATGGGCAAACCTTTTAGAATCCTGAACCACGGAGATCGCAGAGGACACCGAGTTCACACAGAGAATTCAAACGGCTTTCTCTGTGCAAACTCTGCGTTCTCTGTGTGCTCTGTGGTTCAGGGTTTAGACAATTACAGATCCAGCAGCAGGCGCGACGGATCTTCCAGCACATCCTTGATCGCCACCAGGCTCAACACCGCTTCGCGGCCGTCGATGATGCGGTGATCGTAGGATTGCGCCAGATACATCATCGGACGCACTACCACTTGGCCGTTTTCAACCACAGCACGCTCTTTGGTCGCGTGCATGCCGAGAATCGCGGCTTGCGGCGGGTTGATGATCGGGGTCGACATCATCGAGCCGAAAGTGCCACCGTTGGAGATGGTGTAAGTGCCACCGGTCAGTTCTTCGATGCCCAGCTTGCCTTCCTGCGCACGTTTGCCGTAATCGGCGATCTGCTTCTCGATTTCAGCCAGGCTCAGCTGATCGGCATTGCGGATGATCGGCACGACCAGGCCACGCGGGCTGCCCACTGCCACACCGATGTCGAAGTAACCGTGGTAGATGATATCGGTGCCGTCGACCGAGGCATTCAGCACCGGGTATTTCTTCAGCGCATGTACCGCAGCCTTGACGAAGAACGACATGAAACCAAGCTTGACGCCGTGTTCCTTCTCGAACTTGTCCTTGTACTTGTTGCGCAGGTCCATCACCGGCTGCATGTTCAGCTCGTTGAAGGTGGTCAGGATCGCATTGGTCTGCTGCGACTGCACCAGACGTTCGGCAACACGCTGACGCAGGCGCGACATCGGTACGCGTTGCTCAGGACGACCGCCCAGCACGTTCTGCACGTTGACAGCTGCCGGGGTAGCAGCCAGCAACGAAGGAGCAGCAGCCGGTGCTGCAGCAGCCGCGGGTACGGCAGCAGGTGCGGCAGCCGGGGTCGCCAGCTTGTTGACCACGTCTTCCTTGGTGACACGGCCACCACGGCCAGTGCCTTCGATCGCGCCGGCATTCAGATTGTTTTCTTCGATCAGCTTGCGCGCTGCCGGGCTGGCAGCAGCCTCCTGCTTGGCAGCCGGGGCGGCAGCTGCGGCGCAGGCGCTGCCGCCGGAGCAACGTCACCGGCTTTGGCTTCAGTGTCGATCTGCGCGATCAACTCATTGCTGACGGCAGTGTCGCCGCTTTTTTGATGATTTTTACCAGCACCCCGGCTTGCGGCGCCGGCAACTCCAGTACCACCTTCATCGGTTTCCAGATCAATCAGGTTTTCGTCGCGTTGGACATATTCACCTTCGGCCTTGTGCCACGACACCAGGGTCGCTTCGGTTACGGATTCAGGCAGTTGCGGTACTTTTACTTCAATCAGCATCGTTATCTCCGATTCTTCATTTCCGCCCGGCGCTTTTGGCTCGCCGGGCGCGATCTATCTCTACTGTTGTGATCTGGATTACTTTTTCAGCGTCATCGCTTCTTCGAGGAAGGCCTTGAGCTGCGCGACGTGTTTGCTCATATAGCCGACCGCCGGCGATGCCGACGATACGCGGCCGGCATACGACAACGTCTGCTTCGGCCCCAGACCGGCTTCGAGACGATGGCGAATCTGCAGCCAGGCGCCCTGATTGCGCGGCTCTTCCTGCACCCACATGACTCCTTGGCAGCCGGGAATTTGGCCAGCTCTTCACGGAAGGTATCGGTCGGGAACGGATAGAGCTGCTCCAGACGCAGGATGGCGACATCGTTGACTTCGCGCTCGCGGCGGGCGTTAACCAGGTCGTAGTAAACCTGACCGGCACATACGACCACGCGCTTGACCTTTTTCGCATCGATATTGGCATCGGCCTCGCCAATCACGGTCTTGAAGCCGCTGTTAACCAGATCGTTGATGTCCGACGAAGCTTCTTGGCTTTCAGCAAACGCTTCGACAACGGCACGATCAGCGGCTTGCGATACGGGCGCAACATCTGCCGACGCAAGACATGGAACCACTGTGCGGCAGTCGATGGCATCACCACCTGGATGTTGTGCTCGGCACACATCTGCAGATAACGCTCGACGCGGCATGACGAGTGTTCCGGGCCCTGGCCGTCGTAGCCGTGCGGCAGGCTCATTACCAGGCCGCAATAACGGCCCCACTTGGTTTCACCGGAAGTGATGAACTGATCGATCACCACCTGCGCACCGTTGGCGAAGTCGCCGAACTGCGCTTCCCAGATCACCAGTTCGTTCGGCTCGGCCGAGGCGTAGCCATATTCGAAGCCCAGCACCGCTTCTTCCGACAACAGCGAGTCGATCACCAGGAAACTGGCCTGCTTCTCCGACAGATTGCGCAGCGGAACATAAGCCCCTTGATCCCAACGTTCGCGCGCCTGATCGTGCAGCACCGCATGACGATGGGTAAAGGTGCCGCGGCCACAATCCTGGCCCGAGAGACGTACGCCGTAACCCGATTCCAGCAGCGATGCATAAGCCAGGGTTTCAGCCATGCCGAAGTCGAGCGGAATTTCGCCCTTGCCCATACGCTTGCGCGCTTCGATCACGTTTTTCGCCACGCCCGGATGCAGTTTGAAATCGGCCGGAATGGAGGTGACTTTGTCAGCCAGGCGCTGCAGGTCGCCCAGCGGCACAGCGGTCTCGACCGGATGCGCCCAGTGGGTACCCTTGAACAGGGTCCAGTCGATCGAATAGCTGCGCTGGTAGTCCGACAGCCGGGTTTGCTCAACGTGTTCGCCACGGTCCAGCGCTGCACGGTAAGCCTGGATCATTTCGTCGGCTTCGTTGGCGCCGATCACACCTTCGGTTACCAGGCGATCGGCGTAATGCTTGCGCGTGCCCGGATGCTGGCCGATTTTCTTGTACATCATCGGCTGGGTAACGAACGGATCGTCGGCTTCGTTGTGGCCGAGCTTGCGGAAGCAGACCATATCGATCACGACGTCTTTCTTGAACTGCATGCGGAAATCCAGCGCCGCCTGCAGTACGAAAATCACCGCTTCCGGATCGTCGCCGTTGACGTGGAAAATCGGTGCATCGACCATCTTGGCGATGTCGGTACAGTACAGGGTCGAACGCGAATCGCGCGGATCGGAGGTAGTAAAACCGATCTGGTTGTTGATGACGAAATGAATGGTGCCGCCAGTGCCATAGCCACGGGTGTTGGCCAGCGCCAAGGTTTCCATTACCACGCCCTGGCCGGCGAATGCGGCATCGCCGTGCAGCAACACCGGCACCACCTGGTCGCCGGTACGATCGCCGCGGCGCTGCTGACGTGCGCGCACCGAGCCTTCCACTACTGGGTTGACGATTTCCAGGTGCGACGGATTGAATGCCAGCGAAACGTGGATCGGGCCGCCCGGCGTCGGGATGTTCGACGAGAAGCCGTTGTGGTATTTGACGTCGCCGGACGACAGATCGTCGCTGTGCTTACCTTCGAATTCGGAGAACAGGTCGCGCGGCAGTTTGCCCAGCGTATTCACCAATACGTTCAGACGGCCGCGGTGCGCCATGCCGAGCACGATTTCCTGCACGCCTTTTTCGCCGGCACTCTGAATCAGCTCGTCCATCGCCGCGATCATGCTTTCGCCGCCTTCGAGCGAGAAGCGTTTCTGGCCGACGTATTTGGTGTGCAGGTATTTTTCCAGCGTTTCGGCGGCGGTCAGCTGCTTGAGAATGCGGCGTTTCTTCGCGGCATTGAATTCGGGGCGCGAACGCACCGATTCGAAACGCTCACGAATCCACTTTTTCTGCTCGGAGTTGATGATGTGCATGTACTCAACACCGACATTACCGCAGTAAGTCTGCTTGAGGATGTTGAGGATTTCCGACAGCGGCGCGGTTTTCGGCCCGGTCAGCGAACCGGTGTTGAATGTTACCGCCATGTCTTCGGCGGTAAAGCCGTGGTAAGCCGGATCAAGCTCGGGAACTTCCAGCTGGTCGTAACGGCGCAACGGGTCAAGGTTGGCGTGACGCACGCCGAGAATGCGGTAGGAGCTGATCATGCGCAGCACCTGCACCTGCTTCTGCGTCGCTTCCTGCTGCGATGCGGCACTTTGCGCGTTGGCAAAGCGCGGTTGCTTGGTCAACTGGACAAAGGATTGCTGAATCGGCGCATGCGGAATATCGCGATCTGCCGCGCCCGGCAGTTGTTGCAGCTTGTCGAAATAGTCCCGCCACTCAGGGGTAATGGAAGCGGGATCGGCCAGATAGGCCTCATATAGTTCTTCTACGAACGGCGCATTCCCACCAAACAGGTAAGAATTGCTCAGCATTGTGTGCATCATAGTGGTTGCCCCCATTTCTCCAGCTGGGATGATTTCAACAAACTGCTACATGCGTCCCCCGTTCCGAGGCATGGCCGTGGCGTTTCTTGCGGGTGAGCGAAGGCCTGCCGCAATCGGCATGGCAAAAGCAAACCCTGCCCTCGCAGAGGGCAAAAAAGCCACGATCATCAACGCATTTAGCTCATTACGTCACGGCCCGCGAAAGCGGGCCGTGTTTGCTACCTGATTACTTGCGTTTTTCCAGCGCAACGTAGTCGCGACGTTGTGCACCGGTGTACAGCTGACGCGGACGGCCGATCTTCATGCCCGGATCGGCAATCATTTCGGTCCAGTGCGAGATCCAGCCCACGGTACGTGCCAGCGCAAAGATCGGAGTGAACATCGAAACCGGAATGCCGATCGCCGACAGCACGATACCCGAGTAGAAATCGACGTTCGGGTACAGCTTGCGCTCGATGAAGTACGAATCTTCCAGTGCGATTTTTTCCAGCGCCATTGCCAGCTTGAACTTCGGATCGTTTTCCAGACCCAGTTCGGTCAGCACTTCGTGGCAGGTTTCACGCATGATCGCGGCGCGCGGGTCCATGTTCTTGTAAACGCGGTGACCGAAGCCCATCAGTTTGTGGGTCTTGGCTTTCACGCCTTCCATGAATGCCGGAACCGCTTCGACCGAACCGATTTCGTCCAGCATTTTCAGCACGGCTTCGTTGGCGCCGCCGTGCGACGGGCCCCACAGACAGGCGATACCGGCAGCGATACAGGCGAACGGGTTGGCACCCGACGAACCGGCCAGACGCACGGTCGAAGTCGATGCATTCTGTTCGTGATCGGCGTGCAGTGTCAGGATGCGATCCAGCGCACGAGCCAGCACCGGGCTGACTTTGTATTCTTCGACCGGAGTCGAGAACATCATGTGCAGGAAGTTCTCGGCATAGGTCAGACCTTTCTTCGGATACGAGAATGGCAGACCTTTGTTGTAACGGTAAGCCTGTGCAGCAATAGTCGGCACTTTCGCGATCAGGCGGAAAGCCGATACTTCGCGATGGTGCGGATCGTTGATATCGAGCGAATCGTGATAGAAGGCCGACAAGGCGCCAACCACACCAACCATTACCGCCATCGGGTGTGCATCGCGACGGAAGCCCTTGAAGAACGACAGGATCTGGTCATGCAGCATGTTGTGGCGCATAACGGTGTAGTCGAACTTGGCTTTCTGTTCTGCAGTCGGCAGTTCGCCGTTCAGCAACAGGTAGCAGACTTCCAGGTAGTCGCTGTTCTCTGCCAGTTGCTCGATCGGGTAACCGCGGTAGTACAGCTGGCCCAGATCGCCATCGATGAAGGTGATCTTGGATTCGCAGGCAGAAGTCGCCAGGAAGCCGGGGTCGAAAGTGAACATGCCGGTTTTGCCGAAAGTGCGGATATCGACTACATCCGGACCTAATGTGCCCGGCAGCACCGGGAAGTCCTGCGAATCCTTGCCATCGTTGTATGTCAGTGTAACTTTACGGTTTTCCATGCGGAAAAGCTCCTTATAAAAACTCTTTGATTCAGTCCACCGGCGGCCAGCCGCCGATGCTTGTATTTATTGGCTGCAATCGTTCTGCGCCGCCTGCCAGCAATCGCGCATCAGCACGATCAGCTGCTGCATGCGCGGTTCCGGGCAATCCCGGCGGCCATCGACAAAATCCAGCAGGTCGTTGTCGGGCAGGAACAACAGATCCTTGTAGCTATCCAGTTGTTCCTGATCCAGCTGCTGCAGATACCGGTCGAGAAACTTCTCCAGCACCAGATCCAGCTCCAGCAAACCCCGACGCGAACGCCAGCGGATACGATCGAGTTCGCTCATACTGCGCGCTTGATCATCATTTCCTTGATCTTGCCGATCGCCCGGGTCGGATTCAGTTCTTTCGGGCAAACGTCAACACAGTTCATGATGGTGTGGCAACGGAACAGACGGTACGGGTCTTCCAGATTGTCCAGACGCTCGTTGGTTGCCTGGTCACGGGTATCCGCGAGGAAGCGGTACGCCGCCAGCAGGCCGGCCGGGCCGACGAACTTGTCCGGATTCCACCAGAACGACGGGCACGAAGTCGAGCAGCAGGCGCACAGAATGCACTCGTACAGGCCATCCAGCTCTTTACGCTCTTCCGGCGACTGCAGGCGTTCACGCTGCGGTGCCGGTTCGTCGTTCTGCACGTAAGGCTTGATCGAGTGGTATTGCTTGAAGAACTGGGTCATGTCGACGATCAGGTCGCGGATCACCGGCATGCCCGGTAGTGGGCGCAGGGTGATCGGCTGTTTCAGATCGACCACATCGGTGACACAGGCCAGGCCGTTCTTGCCATTGATGTTCATTGCGTCCGAACCGCACACGCCTTCGCGGCACGAACGGCGGAAGTTCAACGAGTCATCAACGCTCTTCAGGCGCATCAGGGCATCGAGCAGTTTCTTGTCGGACGGCTCCAGCTCGATCTCATAGTCCTGCATGTAGGGCTTGGCATCGACGTCCGGGTTGTAGCGATAAATACTGAATTTGGTTTTCATCTTGCAATCCTTCCCGACCGATTAGAACGTGCGCTCTTTTGGCGGAATGTATTCCACCGACAGCGGCTTGGTGTGCACCGGCTTGTAGCTCAGCGTGCGGCTTGCCGAGTCGAACAGCGTATGCTTCATCCAGTTTTCGTCGTCACGGTTCGGGTAATCATCGTGCGCATGGGCGCCACGCGACTCCTTGCGGGCTTCGGCCGAAATCAGGGTCGCTACGGCAACTTCGATCAGGTTTTCCATCTCCAGCGCTTCGACGCGAGCCATGTTGAATACCTTGCTCTTGTCCTTGATCTGGGTGCGCTTGGCGCGCTCGGCCACTTCCTTGATCTCGGTCACGCCCAGCGCCAGATTCTTGTCGGTGCGGAATACACCGGCACGCGCCTGAACCACTTTCTGCATCGCGGTACGTACGGCAGAGACATCTTCGCCGTTGGTCTGGGTGTCGATGCGGTTAACGCGCGCCAGACTGAAGTCGGCAGCATTTTCCGGCAGCGGCTTGTGCGTCGGACGCTCCTTGCGGATGAAGTCGATCATGCTGTTACCGGCCGACTTGCCGAACACCACCAGGTCGAGCAGCGAGTTGGTACCGAGGCGGTTGGCACCGTGCACCGAGGTACAGGCACACTCGCCGGCAGCATAGAAGCCGTTGACGCGTACTTCCGGATTGTCGCCCTGCGGCGTAATCACTTCGCCCAGATAGTTGGTCGGAATACCGCCCATCTGATAGTGGCAAGTCGGGATAACCGGAATCGGTTCCTTGATCGGATCGACGCCGGCAAATTTGATCGCGATTTCGCGGATCGACGGCAGACGCTGCTTGATGATATCCGGGCCGAGGTGGTCCAGTTTCAGCAACACGTGATCCTTTTCCTTGCCACAGCCACGCCCTTCCAGCACTTCCAGCGCCATACAGCGCGAAACGAAGTCGCGCGGAGCCAAGTCTTTCAGGTTCGGCGCGTAACGTTCCATGAAGCGTTCACCATTGGCATTGAGCAGGATACCGCCCTCGCCGCGCACACCCTCGGTAATCAACACGCCGGCACCGGCCACGCCGGTCGGGTGGAACTGCCAGAACTCCATGTCCTCCAGCGGAATGCCGGCGCGGGCACACATACCCAAGCCGTCACCGGTATTGATGAAGGCATTGGTCGATGCGGCGAAGATACGACCCGAACCGCCGGTCGCGAACAACACGGCTTTCGCATGCAACACCATGATCTCGCCGGTTTCCATCTCCAGTGCAGTCACACCGACAACATCGCCTTCGCTGTCGCGGATCAGATCCAGTGCCATCCATTCAACGAAGAACTGGGTCTTGGCGCGCACGTTACGCTGATACAGCGTGTGCAGCATCGCGTGACCGGTACGGTCGGCGGCGGCACAGGCACGTTGTACCGGGGTCTTGCCGAAGTTGGCGGTGTGGCCACCGAACGGGCGCTGATAGATACGACCGGAGTCGACACGGTCAAACGGCATGCCGAAGTGTTCCAGTTCGATTACCGCATCGATCGCGTTGCGGGTCATGAACTCGATGGCATCCTGGTCGCCCAGCCAGTCCGAACCTTTTACGGTGTCGTACATATGCCATTCCCACTTGTCTTCCTGCACATTGCCCAGCGCGGCGGAAATACCACCCTGCGCGGCAACGGTGTGGGAACGGGTCGGGAATACTTTCGACAGGACGACGGTTTTCAGGCCGGCTTCGGACAGTTGCAGTGCGGCACGCAGACCAGCACCGCCACCGCCAACAATTACTGCATCAAATTGACGAACGGTTACAGCCATTACACACCCCACAGAACTTTAGCAGCGTAAACGAAACAACCAACCAGCCACAGCACGGTCAACACGTGCAATGTCAGGCGGATGCCGACCGGCTGAACGTAGTCCATCCAGATATCGCGCACACCAACCCAGGCGTGGTACAGCACCGCGATGACGGTAACGGTGGAAAACACACGTACCCATGTCTGCTGGAACAGTGCCTTCCAGCCTTCGTAACCGGTACCGGAAGCACTCAGCAGCAGGGCAACCAGTCCGACTACATAAACCAGCATCACCACTGCGGTGACACGTTGCGCCAGCCAGTCACGCAGGCCGTAATGCGCGCCTACTACAATGCGGTTCACCATACGATTGCTCCTACTACGGCAGTCAGACCCAGACTCACAACCAGCACTGCCTTGGCAGTGGCACGAGCGGCCTGCAATTCGGTACCCTTGTGCATATCCAGAAACAGGAAACGCACACCGGCAGATGCGTGATGCATGAACGACCACAGCAGGCCGAGCAGGATCACCTTGACCAGCGGATTGCCGACAGCCGATTTGTAGCAATCGAATGTCTCTGCCGAGCTGAGCGTACCCTGCAACAGCCAGATCACCAGCGGCAAGGCAAGGAACATTGCGGCGCCGCTGACGCGGTGCAAAATGGAGACCACGCCGGGGAGGGGCAACCGGATCTTCGGCAGATCCAGGTGCTTGGGCCTTTGTTTTTGCATATCTCGTTTTCCCTTAGTGTTTTCTAATGCAGCTCCGGAACCATCCCGAAGCCCGCTATCTTTGAAGATCCGGCCAATCTCAACCACCCGACCAACCGCTCTCTAAAGCAATTGACCCGGACGACACCCTAGCATTCCGGCGATCTTTTGAATCAGCCAACCTGCCAGTCATGTTGCGCCGCCACCAGCCAAACCTCGCGATTTTAACAAAAAACCCGCCCTGTCATAAGCCCGAAAGCCCTGACAATCTCGCAAAATATTGCGCCGCAACATCGCAACATCAGGATTTAACTAGCTTTATAGCCGATTGGTGTACGAATACACGTCATTTCGACACACCACACGCCGCCATTCAACCGGACGATCTGCCGCAGCATAAGCGACACGCACCACCTCCAGCAGCGCTGCGCCCGCCTCCACCGCCAACAGGCGCGCCTCGTCACGATCCGCACTGCCGGCACGCGCCATTTCACGGGTATTCACCACGCGCACACCGAACACCCGGTGATAAAGCTCATACAAGGCGCCGCCGCACTGCTTAATCTTGCGCGAATCCAGGCCGTCGAACAAATCCAGCGGCAGGATCACATCCTCGACCGCCACCGCCTGATCGCGTATGCGCAACAGGCGCCGCACCTGCACCACCGCCGCACCGCGCCGCTGTTGCAGCGCCGCCGCCACACTTTCGGCTGCATTGGCACGGGCACAACTGAGCAATTCGGCTTGCAACGGCTCGAATTCATGCGCAGCAAAGTCGTCCTGCAACACAAAACCAACCCTGCCCCACTCATCCGGATAACTGGCGACGAAAGTGCCCTTGCCCTGCCGCCGGCTCAACACCTGCTCGGCAACCAGCTCATCCAGAGCCTTGCGCACCGTTCCCTGACTGACACCGAAGCGGTCTGCCAGCTCGAATTCGCTCGGCAGCATATCATCCTGCAACCACTCGCCAGCCTCCAGCGCATCCAGCAACGCCGATTTGACCTGCGAATAAAGGGGAGCCCGGCTAACGGCAACTCGATTCATGCAGCTTTTTACCATCCGCCAAATTCGATGTCCACATGTGTCTTATATAAGACACAAGACGTGAAAAACACAACCCGGGAAAGCGCTAAATCGGCAAGCCTATAATGATGCCTAAATCCGGGCGCCATGTTATTATCGGCAGCTCTGTTTTTCGCCGCTTGTGGTCGGCAGCCGGGATCACACTGTAGCGCCGGGAAAAATCAACTTCAGTTCAGTAGCGTCAAGGTTCGATATCGATACCCTTGACGATTTCGCGTAACCACGCAGTTAATCAACTTGTTAGTTTTGGGAGTCAATATGAAGCGTCCTGTTCGTGTTGCCGTCACCGGTGCCGCCGGTCAAATCGGTTACAGCCTGTTGTTCCGTATCGCCAGTGGCGAAATGCTGGGCAAAGACCAGCCGGTCATTCTGCAACTGCTGGACATTCCGCAATCCATGGCCGCCGTTCAGGGCGTGGTAATGGAGCTGGAAGACTGTGCATTCCCGCTGCTGCAAGGCATCGTTGCCACCGACGACGCAATGGTTGCATTCAAGGACGTAGAAGTTGCCCTGCTGGTTGGCGCGCGTCCGCGTGGCCCGGGCATGGAGCGTAAAGACCTGCTGGAAGCCAACGGCGCGATCTTCACCACTCAAGGCAAGGCACTGAACGCCGTTGCTTCGCGTGACGTCAAAGTCCTGGTAGTCGGCAACCCGGCCAACACCAACGCCTACATCGCAATGAAAAACGCACCGGATCTGAACCCGGCAAACTTCACTGCCATGATGCGTCTGGACCACAACCGCGCCAAATCGCAGATCGCCGCCAAACTGGGCAAACCGGTTTCGGCAGTAACCAAGATGACCGTCTGGGGCAACCACTCGGCCACCCAATACCCGGATCTGAACCGCGCAGAAGTCGAAGGTGCCGGCGCCTGGGGCCAGATCAACGATCAGGCCTGGCTCGAAACCAACTTCATCCCGACCGTTCAGCAACGCGGCGCAGCCATCATCAAGGCGCGCGGCCTGTCGTCGGCAGCTTCGGCAGCCAACGCAGCCATCGAACACATCCGTGACTGGGTTCTGGGCACTCCGGAAGGCGACTGGGTTACCATGGGCATCCCGTCGGATGGTTCGTACGGCATTCCGGCCGGCGTCATCTACGGCTACCCGGTGACCTGCAAAGATGGCAAATACACCATCGTTCAAGGCATCGAAATCAGCGAATTCAGCCGCGCCCGCATGGACGCAACCCTGAAAGAGCTGCAAGAAGAAGGCGCCGCAGTTGCGCACCTGCTCGGCTAATCGCTGACAGATTCTTCTCCGGAAAGCGGGCTGCGGCCCGCTTTTTTGTTGCCCAAATGCCTTGAATCAGCCGCTGCACTCTTCTTTACGTTGTTCGTGCCAGACACGCTTGCAGCGCAGGCGAAAACAGGCAATCAATGAACAGCGAGACCCGCCTTAATCTGCGCAATCCAGCGAACAACACCAACATCGGCCAGGGAAAAGCTACCCTGCAAGCCGCGCTGGCATTACCTTGCAGCCCGGCCTGTGAACCAACAGCAGAGCGGCTTGCAGGCCGATATCGAAGCCAAGCCCACATCGACAGCTATGGTAGTGCAAGGCCGTCAAAAGGCGTAGCCCGCAGAATCCACGGGGCAATGATCCACTCATGCGGCATTTGGCGCGGGTTGACGCCGTCAACCCGCAATACTTGGCTCAGCGTACCCACCTTCGCCATTACAATTGAGATCGGGCACCGAGCCAAGATATGAGCCATTGCAATCAAGCAAAGCGGCAATTATCGTGTTAGGCAGAACAGAGGTCCGGCACGGGCTCGCTTAGCTGCGACACTTCGGTTTCCTCTATTGCCGGAAACGTACTGCTGGCACTCTGCTGTGACCAGGCGATGGAAGTTTTGATGCGGGCGATGGCCGCGCGACTTTCGGGCAGAGTACCACCATAAGCGTGGAACTCATGAGTCATGTGCGGCCAGACATCGAGCAGCACCGTGGCGCCCTGCTGTTTCAGCTCGTGCGCAAAATCGCGGATCATGTCAACGAGGATTTCCTTGCCGCCGGCCTGCAAGTAAACCGGTGCGGTGTCTTTAAACTGGCGGTAAATCGGTGAGACATCCCGATCGGTGTAGGGCGTGCCGGCCTTTAGCCAACGCGAGAATAGCTGTGTCTGGTAGCCCTGCACCATGTCGTAGACATCGTTGCCAAACTGGCTGGCACCACGCAGGCCGCTATCGGTCCAAGGGCTAAGTGCGATGCCGATGGCCGGCTGTGGCAGACCCAGCTCCTGCAGGCGCACCAGCGTGTTCAACACCAATTGGCCGCCGGCCGAATCGCCGGCGATGACGATTTTCTGTGGCGCCATGCCTTGCGCCAGCAGGTAGCGATAGGCACTAATCGCGTCGTCGAGTTGTGCTGGATACGGGTGTTCGGGTGTCAGGCGATAGTCCAGCGCAAACAGCGGCAACTGCAAGGCGTGGCTCAGGCTCTGCATGAAATGTTGCGTGACCTTGGCGTAAAAGGCGTAGCCGCCGCCGTGCAAGTAGAGCACTGTCGGGCAATCTGCAGGCAAGGTCATCAGCGGCCTGATCCAGTGCCCCTTGGGCTGATGTGGCGTATCGGCTCCGCCGGTAGCATGCATGCTTACCGGCAGATTGGCATCGACCACGGTATACACCGCGTCAAAATAGGCACGCGCTTCGGCCATATCGCCCAACGAAAACGCATGATTGAATTGCTCACGATAAAACAGTGTGCCGATTTCAAAGACGGCGCTCCACGTTGGCACCAGTGGCTGGCCGAGCATACGCCGGGCCAGCACCCCCAAACTGATTTTGGTCAGATGCCAGAGCCCGCGCGCCTGGTGTCCGAAACGACCGGTAACGATGATTTTTGACATAGTGTTTTCCTCCTCGGCTGAAATTCCGCCTATTCTTCGGGGAATCGACCCAGCGCTATAGAACGCAAACGACAGATGAAGGACACCGAGTACGCCCGGCTGTATCTACCCGATAGCACCATCTGCCAATATCTGGCAATGGCGGTGGAACGCGATACCCGTGGCCTGACATTGACGCCGGCAGAGCGTTTCAACTACTACCCGGCGTCACCCTTCCCTACCCTGAGCTGGATCTGGCAAGGCGAGCTGCAGATGGTGCAGGATGTCAGCGACAGCCAGCTGCCGCAGATGGGGCCACCGCTGCCAAGCATGGTATTTTCCGGGCCGTATACCCGCCCCAGCGCCAGCTGGTCAGCCGGGCCGGTGCATGCGTTAATGGTCGGGTTGTATCCGGAGTTTGTGACGCAGGTGCTTGGCATGCAGCTTGAAGTGTGCTTCGATCGGATGATCCCGCTGCAGCGGTTACGTGAAGCGATGCCAGCGTGGTTCTGGCAGCTGTGCCAGCTGGTGCATCAGCAACCGGCACTGGCATTCCAGACGCTGCAACAGCAGTTGCAGCACCAACTCAGGGCCAATCAGGCCAGCCTGCCACCGCGCACCCTAGCTGGCTGGTTGCGAGCAATGCTGCTGCGTGCCAGTTTCAGCCAGGCCGGCAGCAGCCTGCGCCAGTGGCAACGCCACATCAAACAGCTAACCGGTCAGAGCCATCGCGACTTGCAGTTATATGAAAAGACCGAACAGGCATTCAGCCAGTTTGCCCGGCAAAACACTCTTGCCGGCACCGAATGGGCCATGCTGGCCGCTGCTAGTGGCTTTGCCGACCAATCGCACCTTGGGCGCGAAGTACGGCGCATGACCGCCTTCTCGCCGAAACGCCTGCAACAGATGATGGCGGAAGATGAGTCGTTCTGGTTTTATCGGCTGCTGCGGCAACACCATCGTGATCTCGACTGACGCTTAAGGGAATAGTGTTGTCTGGTCTTGAGAAAGCGACTGGAGGCAGGTCATGCAATCAAGCACAAGCCTCTTCCCTTTTCCGCCCGACCATGCGCACAAAACCCATTTTAAATCAATGGATCAGCGCTCACTGTCAGTAGCAGCAATTAGGCGAATCATGCCCATGCACCAAGTGGCGCGGAGCCTTGTCGATCTGGCAATTTCCAGTTTGCCAGGCGCTGCGCCGTGGCCTTTGCCAGATACGGGTTGCCGCCATGGCTCGGCATCGCTGCAAACCACTCTGCCACTGCCCTGCAGCCCGGCCTGTGAGCCAATACCAGAGCGGCTTGCAGGCCGATAAGGTGAAGGTTTTAGCGCTGGCCGTCGATGGCAGCGCCTTCCCGCACCCGCCGCCACAGGGTGGTGCGGCTGATACCGAGCAGCTTTGCCGCCTGGCCGAGATTGCCATTGGCTGCAGCCAGTGCGCCGGCAATATCCAGCGCGGCCGATTGCGATAGCGGCGCTGGCTGGCGGTCGGTGAACAACTCGGGCGCCATGCTCTCGACCATCGAGTATTCCAGTTGCCCGACTTCGGCGGCATAAACCAGCAGCCGCTCGACGATGTTCTCCAGTTCACGCACGTTGCCGGGCCAGTGGTAGCGCTGCATGGGTGTTGCGCAGGTGTGCCAGAAGACTGTCATGTCGAGTTGGCGCCCCATTTGCGCCAAGACTTTGGCAGCGCAGGAGCGGGTCAGCAACTCGATATCTTCGCCGCGTTCGCGCAACGCCGGCAGCCGCAGGTTGAGGATATTGAGGCGGTAATAGAGGTCGGCGCGAAACTGCGCCTGCTCGACCTGCAGCCGCAAATCGCGGTGAGTGGCGGCGATGACGCGCACATTCACCGGCGTTGGTTCGGTGCTGCCCAGCCGCAGCACTTCGCGTTCCTGCAACACCCGCAGCAAGCGGGTCTGCAGGCTGATCGGCATTTCGCCGATTTCGTCGAGGAACAGCGTGCCGGTATGCGCGGCTTCGATCAGGCCGGGTTTGCCGCCCTTGCGGCCGCCGGTGAACGCACCTTCTTCGTAGCCGAACAGCTCGCTTTCCAGCAGCGATTCCGGAAACGAGGCGCAATTGATTGCCACAAACGGGCCTTCGGCGCGGCTGCTGGCGTTATGGATGCCTTGCGCGAACAGCTCCTTGCCGGTGCCGGATTCGCCGCCGATCAGCACCGTGCTGTCGGTGCGGGCAAATACCCGTGCCAGCTGGATGCAATCGCGGATAGCGCGGCTGGCGCCGAGAATATCGCCGAAACGGTAACGTGCGAGAAACTGGCTGGTGCGGCTCTGGTAGCGCAATTTGCGGTCGGCACGCTGGATGTTGCTGGCATCGAGAAAGGTCAGCACCGCGCCGGTTTGCTGTCCCTGCTCGATAATCGGCATGCGGTTGACCACCAGCGTGCGCCCCGCCAGCTGCTGCACCTGCTCCAGCGCCGCATTGCCGCTGGACAGCACGGCATCCAGCGACAATTCCGGCGCCAGCTGCTTGATTGGCTGATTCACCGCCCAGTCGGCCGAGACTCCCAGCAGCCGCTCCATTGCCGGATTGAGCGTCTGGATGCGGCCCAGCATATCGACCGCCACCACACCTTCGGCCAGACTATGCAGCAGATTGCCGATGCGCTCGCGCTTGGCCTCCTCGATACGCGCTACCCGCGCCAGCTCCCAGGCAGCGTCGAAAGCCTGGCGCAAGGAGCGTTCGGAATAAATCAACACCCCGGTCAGCCCCTGCTGCTCGGCCATGAACGCCACTTGCGCCGAGCCTATCACCACTTCGACGCCTTGCTCGCGCAATTGCATGAACAGATTGCGCGCCTCGTCATCGTTACGGTATTTCAGTTGCAGCACGTCGAGCTTGAGCAAGGGGCGCAGCGCGTCGAATTCATCGCCGATATCCTGCCGCGTAACAATCGCCACCTTGCCCGCCAGGCGCCGTGCCCTGGCCAGTGCATGCATGATGTCGTCGCCGCCGACCTTGATCTGCACCAGCGGCGAAGCCAGTGTCTGGCGCAATTGCAGGCCAGTCTGGCCAGCTGCCAGCAATACGTCGAGCTGGCCGTTGCGCTGCAACTCCTGCGCGTCGCGCAACGCCTCGTCCAGCGGCTTGTCCAGCAGGCGAATGTCAAATCGGGCCGCGTATTCCGGCATCAGCAAACGCACCAGCTCGGCCAGCCCGCGCGACGCTACTATCAACAATTGCGGTTTGTTCTGCATGATTCAGCGTTTCAATACGTTTCAATACGTTTCATACATTGAAACATTAACGAAACACTGGAACAAGCAAATGATGTTTTTGTTGCGGTGCGCGATTTTCCCGGCAAACGCCCGGCCCAGTTAATACACTGAAAATTCTCGCGATCCCGCCCACCGCAGCCGACCACAACGCAAGCTGGCCCGGTATTTGCAATAAACAGGTACAAACCATCGCTCACGGAGATTGCCCATGGCCCTCGCCTCCCCCGGATTACGTTTCAAACAGGCTGTTGCCGCACACAAACCGCTGCAGGTGGTGGGTGCGATCAATGCCTATGCCGCCAAGCTGGCCGAGCATAGCGGCTTCAAGTCGCTGTATCTGTCTGGCGGCGGCGTGGCTGCCAGCTCCTGCGGCATTCCCGATCTGGGCATCACCACCATGGAAGACGTGTTGATCGACGTGCGCCGCATTACCGACGTCACCGATCTGCCGCTGCTGGTGGATATCGATACCGGCTGGGGCGGCGCGTTCAACATCTCGCGCACCATTCGCCAGATGATCCGCGCCGGTGCGGCTGCGGTGCATATCGAAGACCAGGTGCAGGCCAAGGGCTGTGGCCACCGGCTGAACAAGGCGCAATTGTCAGCCAGGCGGAAATGGTCGATCGTGTCAAAGCTGCGGTGGATGGCAAAAATCGACAGCGATTTCGTGATCATGGCGCGCACCGATGCGCTGGCGGTAGAAGGTCTGCAAGCCGCCATCGACCGCGCCTGTGCCTGTGTGGAAGCCGGTGCCGACATGATTTTTCCGGAAGCGATGACTGATCTGGCGATGTACAAACAGTTTGCCGCCGCCGTAAAAGTGCCGGTGCTGGCGAATATCACCGAATTCGGTGCCACGCCGCTGTATACCCGCGATGAACTGGCCGCTGCCGACGTCAGCCTGATCCTGTATCCGCTGTCTGCCTTCCGTGCCATGAGCAAGGCGGCACTGGGCGTGTATGAAGCGATCCAGCGCGACGGCACGCAAAAGAACGTGATCGATACCATGCAGACGCGCATGGAGTTGTATGACCACTTGGGTTATCACAGCTTCGAACAGAAACTAGACGCCCTATTCGCCCAGGAAAAGAAGTAATTCACATCCTGACCTGGGTCTTACTTTGTCGGCGGCGCCTTGCCGTGCTCACGCACTGTCTGCGGCTTGCCTTCGCGTAATACCCAAGCCAAGAACCGAATTTGAAGCAGTCATTTATTTAATTGATTATCGGAGACCGCCAAATGAGCGAAACCCAACAAGCCCAGCCCAAAGTAAAAAAATCGGTTGCCCTGTCGGGCGTGGCTGCAGGTAATACTGCGCTGTGTACCGTTGGCCGTTCCGGCAATGACCTGCACTATCGCGGCTACGACATTCTCGACGTGGCCGACCACTGCGAATTTGAAGAAATCGCCTACCTGCTGGTGCACGGCAAGCTGCCGAACCAGGCCGAGCTGAAAGGCTACAAGGCCAAGCTAAAATCGCTGCGCGGCCTGCCGCTGTCGGTGAAAGCGGTGCTGGAAGCACTACCGGCCAATGCCCACCCGATGGACGTGATGCGCACTGGCGTATCGGCGCTTGGCTGTGCCCTGCCGGAAAAAGACGACCACAACATCGCCGGCGCACGCGACATCGCGGACCGCCTGATGGCTTCGCTGGGCTCGATGCTGCTCTACTGGTATCACTTCAGCCACAACGGCCGTCGCATCGAAGTGGAAACCGACGACGATTCGATCGGCGGTCACTTCCTGCATCTGCTGCACGGCACCAAGCCAAGCGATTCGTGGGTCAAGGCGATGCACACCTCGCTGGTGCTTTACGCGAGCACGAATTCAATGCTTCGACCTTTACCGGCCGCGTGATTGCCGGTACCGGCTCGGACATGCATTCCGCCATCACTGGCGCGATTGGCGCGCTGCGTGGCCGAAACACGGCGGTGCCAACGAAGTGGCGTTCGAAGTACAGAAACGTTACGAAAACCCGGACGAAGCCGAGGCCGACATCAAGGCCCGCGTTGAGCGCAAGGAAGTGGTAATCGGCTTTGGCCACCCGGTTTACACCATCAGCGATCCGCGCAACAAGGTGATCAAGGAAGTGGCGCGCAATCTGTCGAAAGAAGCTGGCGACATGAAGATGTTCGACATTGCCGAACGTCTGGAAAGCGTAATGTGGGATATCAAGAAGATGTTCCCCAATCTCGACTGGTTCTCGGCTGTCAGCTACCACATGATGGGCGTGCCGACCGCGATGTTCACCCCGCTGTTCGTGATTGCCCGTACTTCCGGCTGGAGCGCACACGTGATCGAACAACGCATCGACGGCAAGATCATCCGCCCGAGCGCCAACTACACCGGCCCGGAAGACCAGAAATTCGTGCCGCTCAAGGATCGCAAATAAATGAACACGCTTTATCGCAAATCCCTGCCCGGCACGGCGCTGGACTACTTCGACGCGCGTCAGGCGGTCGACGCCATCCAGCCTGGCGCCTGGGACAAGCTGCCGTACACCTCGCGCGTGCTTGCAGAAAACCTGGTGCGTCGCTGTGATCCGGCGACGCTGACTGCTTCGCTGAAACAACTGATCGAACGCAAACGCGATCTGGACTTCCCGTGGTTTCCGGCGCGCGTGGTATGCCACGACATTCTCGGCCAGACCGCGCTGGTGGATCTGGCTGGCCTGCGCGATGCAATTGCCGAACAAGGCGGTGATCCGGCCAAGGTCAATCCAGTGGTGCCGGTGCAGTTGATCGTCGACCATTCGCTGGCCGTTGAATGCGGTGGCTTTGATCCGCAAGCGTTCGAGAAAAACCGTGCGATTGAAGATCGCCGCAACGAAGACCGTTTCGACTTCATCAACTGGACCAAGCTGGCGTTCAAGAACGTCGACGTGATCCCGCCGGGCAACGGTATCATGCACCAGATCAATCTGGAGCGCATGTCGCCGGTAATCGGCGTGTTGGACGGCGTGGCCTACCCCGACACCTGTGTCGGCACTGACAGCCACACGCCGCACGTCGATGCACTGGGCGTGATTGCGATTGGTGTTGGCGGCCTGGAAGCGGAAAACGTCATGCTCGGCCGTGCCTCGTGGATGCGTCTGCCGGATATCGTTGGCGTTGAGCTGACTGGCAAACGCCAGCCCGGCATCACAGCTACCGACGTGGTGCTGGCACTGACCGAATTCCTGCGCAAATCGAAAGTGGTCGGCGCCTATCTGGAATTCTACGGCGAAGGCGCCAGCAGCTTGACGCTGGGCGACCGCGCCACCATCTCCAATATGGCCCCGGAATACGGCGCCACGGCGGCGATGTTCAGCATCGACCAGCAGACCATCGACTACCTGAAGCTCACTGGCCGTACTGATGAACAGGTAAAGCTGGTCGAGACCTACGCCAAGACTGCCGGCCTGTGGTCGGATAGCCTGAAAAACGCCGAATACGAACGCGTGCTGAAGTTCGACCTGTCGAGCGTGGTACGCAATATGGCCGGCCCGTCCAACCCGCATGCGCGTGTTGCCACCACCGATCTGGCGGCCAAAGGCATTGCCGGCCAGTGGACGGAAACACCAGGGCAAATGCCGGATGGCGCGGTGATCATCGCCGCCATCACCAGTTGCACCAATACCAGCAACCCGCGCAACGTGATCGCTGCCGCGCTGCTGGCACGCAACGCCAACAAGCTGGGCCTGACGCGCAAGCCGTGGGTGAAATCCTCGCTGGCGCCAGGTTCGAAAGCGGTAACGCTGTATCTGCAAGAAGCCGGCCTCTTGGGCGATTTGGAAGCACTGGGCTTTGGCGTGGTCGCTTACGCCTGCACCTCGTGCAACGGCATGTCCGGCGCGCTTGATCCGAAGATCCAGCAGGAAATCATCGAACGCGATCTGTACGCCACCGCCGTGTTGTCGGGTAACCGCAATTTCGACGGCCGTATCCACCCGTATGCGAAACAGGCCTTCCTGGCCTCGCCGCCGCTGGTGGTCGCCTACGCGATTGCTGGCACCATCCGTTTTGATATCGAACAGGATGTGCTGGCGGTGGTCGACGGCAAGGAAATCCGCCTGAAGGATATCTGGCCGAGCGATGAGGAAATCGACGCCATCGTCAAAGCCAGCGTCAAGCCAGAGCAATTCCGCAAGGTGTACGAGCCGATGTTTGCAGTTCAGGCCGATGCCGGCACCAAGGTCAGCCCACTGTACGACTGGCGCCCGATGTCCACCTATATCCGCCGTCCACCGTACTGGGAAGGCGCGCTGGCAGCACCACGCACGCTGACCGGCATGCGCCCGCTGGCGGTGTTGCCGGACAACATCACCACCGACCATCTGTCGCCGTCGAATGCCATTCTGCTCGACAGCGCCGCAGGTGAATACCTGGCGAAAATGGGCCTGCCGGAAGAAGACTTCAACTCCTACGCCACCCACCGCGGCGACCACCTGACCGCGCAACGTGCGACGTTTGCCAACCCGACGTTGAAAAACGAGATGGTGCGCGATGCCGAGGGCAAGGTGAAGCCCGGCTCGCTGGCACGTGTCGAGCCGGAAGGCAAGGTGATGCGCATGTGGGAAGCCATCGAAACCTATATGGACCGCAAACAGCCGCTGATCATCGTCGCCGGCGCCGACTACGGCCAGGGCAGCTCGCGTGACTGGGCAGCCAAGGGCGTGCGTCTTGCAGGCGTGGAAGCGATTGTTGCCGAAGGCTTTGAGCGTATTCACCGCACCAACCTGATCGGCATGGGTGTATTGCCGCTGGAGTTCAAACCGGGCACCACGCGCCTGACGCTGGGGCTGGATGGCACCGAGACCTACGACGTGACCGGCAGCCGCAAGCCACGTGCCGACCTGACGCTGGTGATCCAGCGCAACAACGGCGAACGGGTGGAAGTACCGGTCACCTGCCGCCTCGACAGCGATGAAGAAGTGTCGATCTACGAAGCGGGTGGCGTGCTGCAACGGTTTGCGCAGGATTTTCTTGAGTCCACGCAAGCTTGACCCAATAACCCCTCTCCCCTTGCGGGAGAGGGGTTGGGGAGAGGGGTATGAATCAACGCAACTTCGCCAAAGCTCTTCGCCAGAACATGACTGACGCCGAACTGTTGTTATGGCGGCATTTCCGAGCACATCGTCTGAATGGTCAGAAATTCCGTCGGCAACAACCTATCGGGCCATACATTGTGGACTTCGTACACCTTGGCGCCAAGCTGATTGTTGAAGCAGACGGCGGGCAACATAATCAGTGCGAGAAAGATGCTATTCGCGACGAATGGTTGACCAACCAGGGCTTCAAAATCATGCGGTTCTGGAACAACGACATTTTGAGTAATACCGATGCGGTGCTGACCGCGATTCTGGATGCGCTTGCCCCCTCTCCCCTAACCCCTCTCCCTCAAGGGGAGAGGGGAACTGATGATCCCCTTACAGGAAAACAGTAATCATGTCCCACGTACCCCAGATCAAAATCCCTGCTACCTATATGCGCGGCGGCACCAGCAAGGGTGTGTTCTTCCGCTTGCAGGACTTACCCGAAGCATGTCAGCAACCGGGTGCGGCACGCGATGCAATGTTGCTGCGCGTGATCGGCAGCCCCGACCCCTATGGCAAACAAATCGATGGCATGGGCGGTGCCACGTCGAGCACCAGTAAAACGGTGATCCTGGCCAAAAGCAGCAAGCCAGAGCACGATGTGGACTACCTGTTCGGCCAGGTCGGCATCGACAAGGCTTTTGTCGACTGGAGCGGCAACTGCGGCAATCTGACCGCTGCCGTCGGCTCGTTTGCCATCAGCAACGGGCTGGTTGATGCCAGCCGCGTGCCGCACAACGGCATTTGCACCGTGCGTATCTGGCAGGCCAATATCAGCAAAACCATCATCGCCCACGTGCCGGTTACTAACGGCGCAGTTCAGGAAACGGGTGATTTCGAGCTGGACGGCGTGACCTTCCCTGCCGCCGAAGTGCAGATTGAATTCATCGACCCCGCCGACGAAGGTGAAGGCGATGGCGGTGGCTCGATGTTCCCGACCGGGAATCTGGTGGATGATCTGGAGGTGCCGGGCGTTGGCACGCTCAAGGCCACCATGATCAATGCCGGTATCCCGACCGTGTTCGTCAACGCCGAAGCCATTGGCTACAGTGGCACCGAGTTGCAGGATGCAATCAATGGCGATGCCAAGGCACTGGCGATGTTCGAATCCATCCGCGCCCACGGCGCACTGCGCATGGGGCTGATCAAGACTCTGGAAGAAGCCGCGAGCCGCCAGCACACGCCAAAAATCGCCTTCGTCGCCAAGCCGGCCGCTTACACAGCCTCCAGCGGCAAGCCGGTAGCGGCGCAGGATATCGACCTGCTGGTGCGAGCGCTGTCGATGGGCAAGTTACACCACGCCATGATGGGCACCGCTGCAGTCGCCATTGGCACTGCGGCAGCCATCCCCGGCACCCTGGTTAACCTGGCGGCAGGCGGCGGTGAACGCAATGCAGTGCGCTTCGGCCATCCGTCCGGCACCTTGCGCGTGGGCGCCGAATCCAAACAGGTCAACGGCGACTGGACAGTCACCAAAGCCATCATGAGCCGCAGTGCCCGCGTGTTGATGGAAGGCTGGGTGCGTGTACCTGGTGATGCGTTCTGAAGCGCAATCACACCGCACTCCAAACAAAACGCCCCGGCTTGTTTAAGCCGGGGCGTTTTGTTTAACAACAGCAAAGAGTTTATTTCTTCACGCCGCGCCACAACGGATCAGCCACGCCCATATGCTGATTGATACGGCGCGCCAACACAAAAAACACATCCGACAAGCGGTTCAGATATTGCAGCGATGCAGCCGACAGATCGCCGTCAGCACGTTGTACCGCCACCAGCGACCGCTCTGCACGCCGGGCCACTGTACGGCACACTTGCGCCAGCGCAGCCGGACGGCTGCCTCCGGGCAAAATGAACTCGCGCAACGGCGGCAAATACACATGCTGTTGCGCAACATAACGTTCAAGATCGCCACAGGCATCGCTACGCAGATAGGTGTTGCCGGGCACAGCCAGTTCGCTGCCCAGATCAAACAGATCCTGCTGCACTGCCAGCAGAAAAGCCCGGTCTTCGGCGTTGAGCGTATCGGCGATCAACACGCCAATGTGGCTATTCAGTTCATCCACATCGCCCAAGGCATTGATCCTGGCCGAAGACTTGTCCAGCCGGGTGCCATTTGCCAAGCCAGTGCTGCCATCATCCCCGGTGCGGGTTACAATTTTTGTCAGTCGGTTACCCATAAAACGCTCCCTGGCGCCGTTCTGTCGCCATTCTAAGTTGTGCCGGCCCCACTCCGTCCTCAGCGGGCAACGCCCGTGGCGGTATGTTTTAGTACAATCATGTTACAGATTTTCCGGAGTACCCGCATGAACAAGGCATTTGTGCGCGAAAGCGACCATGAAGACGATGACGATTTGCCGCCCGAGATGCAAATCCCCAAGGGCAGCCGCAATTATATGACGCCCACCGGCCATCGTCGCCTGCGTGATGAATTGACCCACCTGGTGAAAAAGGAACGCCCGGAGGTAGTCAGCATCGTCTCCTGGGCCGCATCCAACGGCGATCGTTCGGAAAACGGCGACTACATTTATGGCAAACGCCGGTTGCGTGAAATTGACCGCCGCATCCGCTTCCTCACCAAGCGCCTGGAATTCGCTGAAGTCGTTGATCCGGAAACACAAAACCCGGAGCAGGTGTTTTTTGGCGCCACCGTGACCTATTGCAATGAAGACGGCGACGAAACTACCGTCACCATCGTCGGCATGGACGAAATCGATACGGCGCGTAATCATGTCAGCTGGATATCGCCGATTTCGCGCGCGCTCTTGAAAAGCCGCATCGGCGACACAGTCTATCTACGCACCCCTGGCGGCGTGGAAGAACTGGAAGTGCTCGATATTGTTTACCGTTCTCTGGATCCGACATGACCGACTCCGCCGCACCCAAGTTTGAAACCTGTATCGACAGCCGTGAAGCCTTTACTGGCGTATTTCTAAAAGTGCAGCAAGACACCGTGCAGCTGCCGGAAGGCGGCACCGCCATTCGCGAATACATTCGCCACCCTGGGGCCGTGGCGATTCTGGCCGTGCTGCCCAACGGTAAGCTGCTGCTGGAAAAACAGTTCCGCTACGCACTGCAACGCGAGTTTCTGGAAATCCCTGCCGGCAAGATCGATCCGGGCGAAGACCCGCTGACCACCGCCAAACGCGAGTTACAGGAAGAAACCGGTTATCGTGCCGCCAACTGGTGCCATCTCGGCACCGGCCACGCCTGCATCGGTTATGCCGACGAAAAAATCGAGTATTACCTCGCCACCGATCTGACCGCCGGAGAAAATCATCTGGATGAAGGTGAATACATCGAACTGCTGGAAATGACACCCGAAGAAACCTTTGCCAATGTGATGAATGGCAATATCACCGACAGCAAAAGCATCACCGGCCTGTTCTGGCTGCGTGAGCTGATTCTGCGAGGCGAAATCTGACGTGCAGTGGCTGATCGACTTTACCCCCGGCATTGAAGCACCGGCCGATCTGGATGGCCCGGTGTTGTGGTTCGGTTTTCACCAGCAAAAACTGTTGCTGGATAACACCTCAGGCGGGCTGCCATTCAGGGCATCGGCCCAGGAACTGGCTGCGAGCGTGCTGCGCAGTCAATATCTTGGGCAGTTTGCCGACGGCATACATTGCTTTTCCGCGGAGCTGGATGCCAGTCAGCCACTACCGGAGCAATACCGCAGCCTGAACCTGCGCCACGCCTATGGCCAACTGGCAGACGCGCACTTTGGCGTGGCGGCGCGCGCGATCCAGATCATGAACTGGGAACGCGAACACCTGTTCTGCGGCCATTGCGGCACCCCCACGCAACGCAAACCAGGCGAACGCGCCCGCGTCTGCCCCAGCTGCGGCCAACTTGCCTACCCACGGCTGGTGCCGGCGATCATGGTGCTGGTGCGCAAGGGCGATCAATTGCTGTTGGCACGCTCGCCCCACTTCCCGCCCGGCATGTTCAGCGCCCTCGCCGGCTTTGTTGAACCCGGCGAAACGCTGGAACAAACCGTGCACCGCGAAGTACGGGAAGAAGTCGGCATCACCGTCACAAACCTGCGCTACTTCGCCAGCCAGAGCTGGCCGTTCCCGCATTCGATGATGATCGCGTTTTTTGCCGATTACGAATCGGGCGAACTGACGCCGGACGGCGTGGAAATTGAAGCAGCAGGCTTTTACTCACTGCATGCTCTGCCTACCCTGCCGGGCCCGATCAGTATTGCGCATCATTTGATTCAGGCGGGACTCAGCGAGATTTCTCGCGCGGCATAGCGCATCAGAGGCTGCAGATTGCCATCCAGGCAATGGCAATTTGTTCCTCCAGTTCCACGTCAATGTGCGCAAACCTACAAGGCCCGCCAGTATTGCCACACAGCCGGGTTGGAGGGCTATGTGGATGCGGGCTGCAGGTCAATGGACGATTGTTTGCCGCAGACTTGTGGCAAGCAAATCAAGCCAGCCGCCCCTTTTCGCGCAGCAGCCAGTGCTGGAATTCGTGATCCTGAAATTCGTAACGCCCGCGCGCCACGCTCACCACCACATCGGCCTCTTTCAGGCGTTTGATGGCGTTCTGGATGGTGGCGACGCTTTCCTGGCTGGAGCGGCCGAGGCTTTTGCCGATCAGCTCACGGGTGGCGGCACTGGTCAGCTCTTGCCCGCCGGCGGCGAGATAACGCAGCAGTTGCTGGTCGGCGGGTTTGAAGGCTTCCCAGCGTTCCTCGAAGTGGCCGTCCACCGCCATTTCCTCATGCGCTGCCTGCAATGCCCTGGCGGCATCGCCATCCACCGAGGTGAGAAATTTGTCGAGAAACACGCGAAACGGCTCCGGCAGGTGATCAAACTGGCGGAAGATCTCCAGCGCTGCGGCTTCGTCCAGCCGATGACGCGAGATGGCGTGCAGGATCGACAATTCGTAACGGACAAAGTCGTCGTCCAGCATCGGAAAACCCTGCATGTTGGCCCAGCGATAGAAGGGCTGATCTTCAGTGCGCAGCATGCGCGACAGGCGCTCGACCGACGAACCAACCATGATCACCTTGATCCGCTCCTTGCGCGTATCCAGCTTGGAACGCAGCGCTGCCTGCAGCTCTTGATGCGCTGGCTCGGCCAGTACCTGGGCTTCGTCGAACAGCATCAGGTAGCGCTGGCTTTTGCCGGCATCAAGCCGGTCAAACGCTTCGTCGAGCGAGCCGGCGCTGAGTTTGCGGTATTCCATATCGACGCCGGCGCTGACTCCGCTCAACGATGCCGACAGCCTTGGCGTGAGCTTGAGCATTTCCAGCAGGCCCTTGTCGTTCAGCTCGCTGGCTATCGCGTGCACCAGCGTTTTGCCGGGATCGCTGCGCGCCTCCCAGAAATTGGCGTAAATCGGAATCACGCCATGCTCACGCACCAGCGGCATCAGGTCCTGCTGCAGGAATTCGGTTTTTCCCATGCGCCGCTTGCCGTGCAAGGCCAATGCGCTGATCAGGCCAACGTCGAACAAGGTCTGGAAATACTGCAGCGCCAGGCGGGGGCGCGGGTAATGCCAGCTTTTTGCGATGCCTGCCATTGTTGTGTCTCCATGCGCTTGTTGGTGCCAGCCGGCAGCGGCCGGCCTTAAAGCTGCATTTTAGCAACAATAAGTAGCAAATTTACTAATTAGTTTTTTCAGCAATAAACGCTAGACAAAGCCAGATACGAGCGCCCTCCCACACGCTGCCAGCCCGTGGCACAATGCCTGCCACGGCTTGCGTGAGCGACCGCCCCCAATTGTTCTGGATCTGCCCCCAACCCATACGGAGATTTGAATGAGCCTGTCCATGTATCAAGCATCGATTCCGGTATTGCAACGCGCGCTGCGCAATCTGGCGGCGATTATCGACAAGGCACAAGCCCACGCCACAGACAGGAAAATTGATGAAGCGGCGTTTATTCAGGCTCGCCTGTTTCCGGACATGTTTCCGTTTGCACGACAGGTGATGATTGCCACCGACATGGCCAAGGGCTGTGCGGCACGCCTGGCCGGGCAAGAGCCGCCCAAATATGAGGACAACGAAACCTGCTTTGCCGAACTGAAAGCGCGCATCGAAAAAACCGTGGCGTTTCTCGATGGTTTCAGCGCAGACCAGATCGACGGCAGCGAGGAAAAGGTCATCACCCTGCCCAGCCGCAATGGCACCCGGACCTTTAACGGCCAGACCTATTTGCTGGGATTTGTGCTGCCGAACGTCTATTTCCATGTCACCACCGCATACAATCTGTTGCGCCATGGCGGGGTAGAAATCGGCAAGCAGGACTTTATCGGCCAGTTGTAAGAGCGGGTTTCAAAGCGGCGAGGATGGCCAAAACTTCAGGCGGGCTGGCAATAGCATTCGGCCTGATCGGCCATCTGATCTGCGGTGATTTGCTCCGCACTTAACGGCGGCAAGCCATGCCGCTGGCGGGCATCGGTACAACGTTCGTTTCCGGCGCTGAATTCCCGGCAGGTGCTGGAGCGCTGCGCATAAATGGCACAACTGACCTGTTGCCCCACCCTGCCAAGCAATGCCACACAATGCACCGGCTGCTGCTCGGTGCCACGCATCGCCACCCGATGCGGCGTAATGGCTGTGGTCAGTGCAACCGGCACACTGCCACCGGGTGCGGCATCGGTTTCACCCCAATAAAACGATACACGAAAGCTGGCGCAACACGCGCCGCAAGACTGACAAGCCTGACTCACGTTGAAACGCGGACAAAACAAAAACGCGCAGGATATTAGCGCAATCCGGATGGCAAAAAAAGCCCCCGCTTTGATCGCTGAATTAGCTGTGAAAGCCAGTTACAGCGGCAAACACCGATCGCCATCAAAGGCACAATCGCAAGCATCCGCAGCTGCGCCAGAAACATCACTCACGGCTGCTGCAGCGCCGTTAATTCATCAGCAGCAAACCCGGCAGCCTGCCGTGCAGAAAGATTAAACGGGCCGCGCAAAGGCCAGGCCTGATACTGGCGCAACAACTGCCGATAACAGCTTTGCGGCGCTACGCCACGTGCGTTGCAGAGATATTCAAACCAGTGGTTGCCAAACGCCACGTGGCTGATTTCGTCACGCAGAATGATATCGAGTATGGCGGCGGCGGCATGATCCCCCGCCTGCTGCAATTTGTTGCGGATTGCCGGGGTTACATCCAGACCACGGGCCTCTAGTGTTCGCGGCACCAAGGCCAGCCGTGCCAGCAGATCATCAGCGGTCTTTTCCGCCATCTGCCACAAACCGTCGTGTGCGGCAAAGTCACCATACTGGTAACCCAGCATCTGCAGATGCTGGTTCAGCAAGGAAAAATGATACGCCTCATCCTGCGCGACCTTGATCCAGTCACGATAAAACGACTGCGGCATACCGGCAAAACGCCAGACGATGTCGAGCGCCAGATTGATGGCGTTGAATTCGATGTGTGCCAGGGAATGCAGCAACGCTGCACGCCCCTCCACCGTATGCAGTGCACGCCGTGGCACCGCCGTTGCTGGCACCAGCAGCGGCTGTAGTGGCCGCCCCGGAATCGGCAGCGAGCAGCATAAAACTGCAGCGCTATCCACGGGGCATTCAGCTGCCAGCGCCGTTACTGCCTGCAATTTTGCAGGGATATCGGTTTGGGTCAGCGCATCCAGCGCCTGTTGTCGCAACATATTGCCTCGGCGGTTTTTGCCGCAGAGCTTAATGGCAAGCGCCAGCCAAGGCAATTTTCTGCTGCATGGCCGATCTACAGGCAATACAGCACTCAGGCATCAGGCTTCGCCGTCGTCCTTTTCCACAGCCACACTAGCGGTCGAGCCATCAGTATTACTGGCGCGCCACTGCTGGTAACAATCCAGCCCGCAGAAGTGGGCAATATAATCAGTGGCCTCTGCGCTCTGCACTTCGGAGCGCGGCACTTCAGTGAGACATACACGGCAGGCTACGGTGTTCGACAGGGTATCCATGATGGGCCCTCCTTTTCACATCACAAGGCGACGGTAAAAGACCAATAAAAATCAATTACCTGCTTGCTGATACCGATATTACGCCGCAGCCAGGGTGACGCTAAGTTGATTCTGGCAATCGAGCCGATAGCCTGGATTGCAAGGCTAATGCATGGCTTCTGCGGCGGCCTGCTCCGGGGTATAGCCGTCGTAAAACAGATCGGTATACCAATCCGCCTGTTCCTCGATATGCTGCTGCGCCTCGCGCTCGGTGGCGCCACGCGCCATCAGTTGTTGCTCAACCTGCTGGCACCAGGCCAGCAATGCCAGGGTATCGGCATCCAGTGGGGGCGCTTTGCTCATTCGGACAACTCCATCACGTCAGATAAAAAACGGGCGGCCTAACGACCGCCCGTCTCACCCTGTATAAGCAGGGCATTTCGGCATTACTTGGCAGCTGCGGCCGGCGCGGCAGTCACGGCAATCGCCAGTGCCTGGGTGTAGGTTACCTCCACCATGTCACCCACTTTAACCTTTTTCAGGTTATCCGGATTTTTTACTTTGACATCGGTGATCTTGCCTTCCGGTGTCTTCAGTGAAGCCATCTGCTTTTTCTTGTCGATGCGGGTCACTTCCGCCACCACGGTCTGGGTGGTAGTCGAAATCATGCCCGGCTTTTCGCCCAGCTTGGCAGTTTGCAGGTCTTCCTTTTCCGAACGCTTGGCCAGTGTCGAACCGGCGGGCTTCACTTCCAGCGCAACGGCTTCGGCATAAGCGGCGGTAACGAGATCGCCAACCTTCAGCTGTGGCAGGTTTTTCACGCGTTCGTCGGCATAAATTTCAACCAGATTGCCTTTTGGCCCTTTCAGCACTACCAGGCGAGTGCTCAGGTCAACCGATACTACGGTTGCAGTCACCTTGGCACCAGCGGCGATCTTGATCGGATCGGGCTTCTGCTCGGTGGCAGCAGGTTTTTCTTCGGCGCCGGCCAGCGTCGGCATGGTCAGCAGAGTGGATGCAGCCAGAGCAATTGCAATTGCCAATTTCATTGTTTTCTCCTGTAGTTTCCAGATAATCAGGCGTCGCCCTCGGCTATTTAACGTGCAGAGCAGATGCAAGGCAAGCATTAAGCTCGTGACAGACGGCTTTACACCGGAAATGTCGCGGCAAAACCACGAAAAGGACATCAACAAAGGCGCCGCAGCTTGCCTCACCCCGATCAGGAAGAGATGGACAGTCGATTCTCTGTCGGCGGCAAATCGGCAAAACGCCCCTGAATTGCTGGCAGATCGTCTTTGCGACGCAACAGCGCTGCCACACACTCTGGGTCGAACATATGCCCGGATTGTTCACTCATCCACTGCAGCGCCCGATCAATAGACCAGCCTTCTTTATATGGGCGCCGGCTACACAGCGCATCAAATACATCGGCCACGGTAATAATGCGCCCGGCCAGCGGAATGGCTTCGGCCTTCAGGCCGGCAGGATAACCGCTGCCATCCCAGGATTCATGGTGGGCGGAAACAATGTCGTACAACAAATCGATATATGGCAAGCGGGTCAGATCCAGATGATCAATCATCTGCCGCGACAACTCGACCCCATGTTGTACGTGAGAACGCATGATTTCCCGCTCGTTATCATCCAGCGGCCCCGGTTTCAGCAAAATCCGGTCAGGCACAGCAATTTTGCCGATATCGTGCAAGGGGGCAAACAGGAAGATGTGCTCAACGTATTCGTCGCTGAGTTGCTTTTCGCGTGCACACTCCTGCGCAATAATGCGCGCATAGCGCGCCATGCGTTCCAGATGATTGCCGGTCTCGAAATCACGCAAATGCATCACGTCATGCGCAGTCTGCATCACGCCGCGCAAGGTGCGTAATTTGTGCCGGCTATCCAGCACCATCAGCAAAATCAGGTGGGCAAAGGTCGCCAGGTCTTCGATGGATGCCGGGGTAAACGGATCAGGCAGACGTGAATCAAAAAACACAAAGCCAAAACACTGATCATCCTCAATCAGCGGCATGGTATAGCTCGATTGATAGCCCTGATCAGCCAGATAGCGCTGGTGGGGATTATTCGGGTCACTGGCCTGCGGCGCCATATGCGTCAGGATCCGTGGTACACGTGTCTGCGCGATTTTTTGCAGTGACGGCACCTCGGCCAACTTGCGCTCGTACTGCGCCAGTGGCTTGCCGGAATCGTTGCTGAAAATATAGGTTTTGAGTAAATCAGTCTGCGCGTCGTAGCTGGCAACAGCAATACGATGAATAAATTCATGCCGCTGGCGCAGCGCGGCATGAATCGCTGCCAGTTTTTTCGATGCCGGCACATCCTGCTCCAGCACGCCCAGTTGTTCGTTCACCATCATCGGCCTCAAGACAGTATTTCATTGAGCTTAGCAGCGCGTTGGTGACAGGCAAGGACGCGGGTTGGCGCGGCAATAAAAAAGAGCCCCGCAGGGCTCTAGCTGGCGTCAGAAACGCTCAGATCACTGCTTGCGAGTCAGACGCACAGCTGCGGCACCAATGCCCAGCAATGCCAGCGTTGCAGGCAGCGGCACGCGGGAGTCCTGACTGTCCCCTACGCTGAAGGTAGTCCACTGCTGGGAGCCAATCTGGAACTGGGCAGCTTGAGTACCATCACAGCAGCCTTCCAGACCATAGATATCTAGTACGTGATTGCCGGCATTCAGGTTGACGCCGGAAGCTGCCAGAATTTCGCTGCTGGCATTGAAATTGCCCGCCCACCACAGATCCGAACTATCCCAATCCAGCAACACACCATCCAGGAACATCGCGCCACCACGGCCAAAATCAACGCCGGCGCGGAAGCCCCAAGTACCAGACTGATTTGCTGCTACCCCAAACAACGTCTGGAAGTGAAAAGCCACGTTACGGTTGCCGCCATGGCAAACAACCTGATTGCTGATATTCGAGAAACTACTCAATGCTGCGTCACAATAACCCGCGCCAGGCGCAGCAGCAGTAAGACCATCGATATAACTTTTATAAGCTACACCGCTGGCAAACGGCCCGGCACTGGATGCGCGACTGCTGAAATTGATCACGCTGGCGCTAGCGCTGGCAGTCAACAAGGCCCCGATCAACAGAACCGACAACGATTTTTTTTGCATTGTTTTCCCCATTTTACGACGCAAGCAACCGGAATAATCACAGCGCCACAATATTACCCATTTCAGATATTTAGCAATTATACACATCAAGTACAATTTCAGTAATCGTTTATTTCACAAATAGATAGCACTTTTCCAGACAGCAACCAACCATTCAACAATGAAATATAAGGCACTCAGCGATCAGAACCGATTTGACGCTACCCGGGCGAGCCTTTAGGCTCTCGGCTCGATAGCGGAGAAAGATGCGAATGCAGACAATGGAATTCAGACTGAAGGGCGAGCACGTGGCACTGTGCGACTTGCTGAAGCTGTGTGGGGTTGCCGACAGCGGCGGACAAGGCAAAATGATGGTCGCTGAAGGTGCGGTCAAGGTCGATGGCAAGCAGGAATTGCGCAAGACGGCAAAAATTATTGCCGGACAGACGGTGCAATGCCTTGGTCACACAATTAAGGTATTGGCCAGCTGAAAAACAAAACGGGATGCAATGCATCCCGTTTTTGATAACGCCGGCAATAACACCGGGCGCTACTTTTCTGCAGTTTTAGCCGTGCGTACGCTGGAATTCACTCATGAAACTCGCCAGCGCCTCCACCCCTTCACGCGGCATGGCGTTGTATATCGAGGCACGCATGCCGCCCACCGACTTGTGGCCCTTGAGCTGCAGCAAGCCTGCGGCATCCGCCAATTTCAGGAACGGCTTCTCCAGTGCTTCGTCGTGCAGGCGGAACGGAATGTTCATGCGCGAACGGCAGTCCAGCGCGACCGGATTGCTGTAGAAGCCGCCACTACCGTCGATCAATTGATACAAACGATCCGCCTTGGCAATATTCACCTGCTCGATACCAGCCACACCACCCTTGGCCTTGAGCCATTTGAAAATCAGCCCGGCGACATACACGGCAAACGTTGCCGGCGTGTTGTACATCGAATCGTTTTCAGCGTGGATCTTGTAATCAAGCATGGTCGGCACCGACTTGCCGGCTTTGCCGATCAGGTCTTCACACACAATCACGATCACCAGGCCGGACGGGCCGATATTCTTCTGCGCGCCAGCGTAGATCAGACCGAATTTCGATACGTCCACCGGCCGCGACAGGATATTCGACGACATATCCGCCACCAGCGGCACTTCACCGACGTTCGGCACCCAGTGGTATTCGACGCCACCAATGGTTTCATTCGGCGTGTAGTGCAGATAGGCTGCGTCGCGGCTGAGATTCCAGCTGGCCGGATCAGGGATATAGCTGAAATTGCGATCTTCGCTGGAGGCTGCCACGTTGGCCGTACCGAATTTTTTCGCTTCCTTGATTGCCTTGCTCGACCACTGACCGGTGTTGACGAAATCAGCCACACCCTTGTCGCCCAGCAGGTTCATCGGCACCATGGCAAACTGGCTGGTGGCGCCGCCCTGCAGGAACAACACTTTGTAATTGGACGGGATGCCCATCAATTCGCGCAGGTCGGCTTCCGCTTCAGTAATGATCTGGCCGAATTCCGAACCACGATGGCTCATTTCCATCACCGACATGCCGGAGCCATGCCAGTCCAGCAGCTCCTGCTGCGCTTGTTGCAATACGTCCTTGGGCAATACGGCCGGACCAGCCGAGAAATTGTAGATGGTGGTCATGCGTTATCTTGAGTCAACAGAAAATGGGCGCGGGCAACTGCAATCGGCTTGGCCTTGTCATCCTGCCAGGCAGTCATCACCACATTGGCAACACGTTTGCCCTGTTTGGTGATTTCACACTGCGCATATAAGGTTTGCGCTCTGCCGGAACGCAGATAATCCAACGAAAAATCGACGGTTTTTGGCACTTCCAGCGATTCGCGCGCCCACATCAGGTGCAGCAAGGCTGAATTCTCCAGAAAACCACCAATCACGCCGCCATGCAATGCCGGCAACTGGGTGTTGCCAACGTTGGCTTCCTGAAACGGCAGAACAAACAACAACTCACCGTTCTCTTCGCGCATCTGCACACCGAGCAGTTTTGCATAGGGAATCTGCTCGATCACAGCAGCATAATCCGAACACCCCTGCTCCTTGCCGGCCAATAGCGTTTCAATCAGTTCCATGATCCGTCCTTATTTGATTGTCGCTTTGCTGGAATCGCGCATGAAGGTGCCGACGCTGTAGGCAATCGGGTCCTTGCCATCATCCTGATAGGCGGTCGCTCGGGTAAAGGCAATCTGGCGACTGAAACGGTAACACTCGGCGCGACAATAAATCGGCAGCCCCGGCGTGGCCGAACGCAGATAATCGATACGCAAATCCAGGGTGGCGATGGCCTCCGGGCTTTCCAGACGCGAGAACACCGAAAGGCCACTGGTAGTATCGATCAGCGAGGTAATCACCCCGCCATGCACCACGCCGGTTTTCGGGTTACCGATCAGCTCCGGTTTGTAGTCGAGCATCATGGTAGCCAGACCACGCTCGCCACTGACAAACTTCAGGCCAAGCGTAGCCGAGTGCGGAATTTCACAGAACCATTTGGCAACCGAATCGAACAGCTCCTGATTGGCCACCGGTAACGGTAGATTCGCCATAGTTACTCCTCTGCGGCCTCGGCACCAGCCTCGCCTGCAACATCCGCCACATCACCCGCGTCGTCACCCTCTTCACCTTCGGTTTCAACTACCTTTTCCAGGCCGGCGAGTTTTTCGCCTTCATCGAGATTGATCAGACGCACGCCCTGAGCCGCACGGCCGGTTTCGCGGATTTCCTCAACGCCGGTGCGGATCAACACACCACCAGTGGTAATCAGCATCACCTGATCCTTGGCCTCAACCAGCGTCGCCGCAACCAGCTTGCCGTTACGCTCCGAGGTATCAATCGCAATCACGCCCTGCGTGCCACGACCGGAATGGCGGTATTCCGAAACCAGGGTGCGTTTACCGTAACCGTTTTCGGTCGCGGTCAGCACGAACAGTTCATCGCTGGCGACAACCATCAGCGAGATCACCTGTGCGCCCTCGCCCAAACGCATGCCGCGTACGCCACGCGCGCCACGTCCCATGGCACGCACCTCGTCTTCGTCAAAACGTACCGCTTTGCCTTCGTCCGAACACAGCATGATCTGGCTTTGACCATCGGTAATCGCCACACCGATCAAGTAATCGCCTTCGTCCAAGTCGACGGCAATAATGCCGCGCTTCATTGGCCGCGAGAAATCCGACAGCGGTGTTTTCTTCACAGTACCAAGCGAAGTGCAGAAGAACACATAATGATCGTCGGCAAATTCCTTGATCGGCAGAATCGCGTTGATCTTCTCGCCTTCGGCCAACGGCAGCAGGTTAACAATCGGCTTGCCACGGCTGGTACGCCCGCCTTGCGGCACTTCGTATACTTTCATCCAGTAAACGCGGCCCAGCGACGAGAAACACAACACATAATCGTGCGTATTGGCGAT
>JAXMFR010000010.1:0-75749 GCA_046347685.1 Chitinivorax sp. | reverse complement strand
GAATGCGCGGCGGTTGGCGGTGGGCATGATGCAGGAGACGAGCGGGGTCAGAAGCTGTTGGGAATCGGTATCCATGACGGCGACGGGTCTTTTTTCATGAGTTTGCCGGGTTTCTTCGGATCGGGAATCAACTCACACCAGCGCGCCTGCAACTCGCTGGCGAACTGTTTTTCCAGCGGATGCGCGGTAGCCGGCAGATTGCCGGGGCCACCGCCACCATAGTTGACCCGGACTTCGTAAAACGCCTGCTGTTTGCCGGTGACATGGTTCTTGACCGCTTTTTCGATCGAATGCAGATGCGTGGCGTTGCCGCTGCTACTGAGTGGAGTCAGGTTGTGCCAATCGGTTCCCTTGCCGCCCAGATGATTGTTCAGCAGGTGGCCGATGCGGTATTTGTTCTGGCGCGCGGCGCCGATCTGCGCGCGCAACTCGCCACGCACGGTATCGTTGGTCGGGCTGCCATTGCTGAAATAATCCGGGCCGAGCACGGTTGCGGTCATGCGCGTGCCCACTTCCAGCGAAGTGCCAGTTGCCGAGTCGGAAATGGTTCTCATGCTGCCATATTCAACACTTGTCGGCTCGGTGACACCCACGCCGGTGCCCGTTTCGGTTTTGGCCGTGGGCACTTTTTTCACCGGGTTGATCTCGCCTTCCAGCATCCAGAGATTGCTCTCCACCGAGGCATCCAGCCGTTTCAGGCCATAACGTAACTTGATGCCGGCCAGCAACGGCGTCAACACCGCCCGGCCGACACTGCTGCCGCTGAGCGCGTTCACCGCAGACTGCGCCGCCTCCATTGCATTATCCAACCGTTGCTGCGGCGTTTCGCCGCCCTTGAGGAAGTTGATGGCAGCCTCGATCAGCGCCTTGAGCTTGTTGATCAGCCAGAGGATTGCCTCGTCCACCTTGGCGCGCAGGCCGTCGATGATGTCGCGTAGCGCAGTGCCGACGCCACTCAGGCCGAACTGGTCGGCGAGAAAGCCCATCACCACCGGCATGCCCTTGTGCAGAATGGCTTCAAACGCTTCGCCGACGGTGTCAAACGCGCCGGCGGCGATATCCAGCACCTTGTCCAGCGCCTGATCCACCATATCGAGTATCTTGCGCATCCAGCGCGTTGTGCGGTGAGCATCACCTTGTAGATGCGGCGCACGATATCCACTACTTCCGACAAACCGGCCGATGCCGCTGCGGCGGCTGCCAGCACTGCCAGCTCGGTGCCGACGCGGCCGATAATCCATTCGACAATGCCGGTAAACACGGTTTTGGCGAACTCCTTGGCACGCTCAACCAGCGCCTTGGTGTTTTCCGCCGGTGATTTGGAGGTGTCGATCAGGCTGGTCACCCAGTTCCAGGCGCGCTTGATATAGCCATAGGCTTTTTTCGCCTTGTTGACCTTGTCTTCGCTGAAGCGTTTTTTCAGCAGCTCGAACATGTGATCCATGCTCAGCCCGAGCACGTCCATCACAAAGCCGAACACCGCTTTCGGGTCGCTCCAGCTTTCCGGCATGCTGATGCCCTTGTCCGCCACCTCGCCCAGCAGCCAGCCTTCGATGCCAAAAAGCAGGTGTTTGCGGATATTGTTCTTGAACCGCGCAAAGCCGTTGCCCATGCTGCGTACCGCGTTCTTGATGAAAACCAGCGGCTTTTTCGATACCGTATCCCACGCCGCCAGCGCCTTTTGCTTGATACGCGCCAGAAACTCGATCGGGATATTGAACACCCGCAGCACAAACTCAAACGCCCCACGCACCGCGCCTTTCAGGTCGCGATCCTTGAACACCAGCCGCACCAGTCGCATCACCTCGGCCTTGGTGCGCTGCCACGCGGGCTGGTCGGCCACCAGCTCACGGAACAGCTCGATCTGCTTGAGAATCAGCGGAATGATGAAATCGACAAACGGGTCGCGGATACAGGCCGGCACCCAGTTCCACACTTTCTCTGCCAGCAGCAGCGGCAGGCCGTAGACATCGAGAATGATGTTGCCGACCCGCTTGAGAAAGACCAGAAACTTCTCGAAGCCGCTATGCAGGCTGTTCAGCGCCTGCTCCAGCCAATTGGCCAGCCCCAGCAGCTTGGCGCTGGCCCACAAGGCCAGATCGTTGATCTGATCCGCCAGCCACTGCGCGCCTTTTACCAGAAACGACAGCGCACTGCCGGCAGCCAGCCCGACCAGGCTGCCAACACTATTGGCAAAACGGCTGACGCCATCGCTGATCTGCTTCGCCACGCCATTGACCGCATTGCCGAGCTTCTTCGCCGCGCCGAGCAAGGCGGGGATCAATGTTTGCTGCAAATAGGCTCGCGCCTGCACCACCAGATTGCCTCGCCAGTTGGCCTTGATCCAGCGCACCGCCTGCACCACGCCGTACACCGCGCCCCCCGCAGCCATGATCGGCCCGGCCGGCGAGACAGCCAGCGCCACCACGCCCACCACTTTCGCCACCGCCAGAATCTGCGCCTGATACGGCGCCAGCTTGGTTTTGATCTTGTCCCACGCGGCGTTCAGCTTGGCCTGCACCCATTGCAGAATGCCATTCTGCCCTTCCGGGCCATCGCCAATGCCCAGCTTGTTCTTGATCCAGGTCCACACCTGCGCCGCCTTGCCGCGTATCCAGGCAGTGTTGTCCCACACCCAGTTGCCGAGCTTTTGCAGCATGCTCCAGTGCCACGCCGCGTAATCCTTGATCCAGCCCCAGATCGGCGCGCCGATCTTGTCCCACAGCGCGTTACCCCATTCTTTTACCTTGGTAAACAGCGGCTGCAGCTTGTCCACCACGTAGCCGATCACCTTGGTCGCCACAGCCTCGATCTTGTCGGCCGCCTCACGTAGCGGCGAGCAATCGTTCTGCGAAATCTTCACCGCCGCATCGCGCACCCACGCCAGCCACGGCGCAAACTGCGCCGACAGTTGCGCACTGACACCGCTGATCGCCCGCACCGGCGCCATCACCTTGTCCACCACCGCCTCGAAAGCACCGGTGGCGCGCTCTTTCATCCAGTCGAGCACGCCCTCCGGGCCTTTGCGCACAATCGGCACCAGCTCCGGCGAAAATTTTTCCAGCAGGCTCCAGGCCAGGTCTTCGGTAAATTCCAGCGCCTCACCCACGCTATCCTTGAAGCGCTCCCAGCGGCTTTTCGGCTGGGTTTCTGCCTGCGGCGCAGCGGCGGCCCTGCCAGTCACGCTAAAGCGCTGGCCGCTGGCCAGCGCCTGGCCCGCCGCACTGGCTTCGTGTTCCAGCGCCCCGCCATCCGCGCCACCTGCAGCCTGCGGCAACGCAGCACCAGCGCGCTGTTGCAACACGTGCGCCGCCTCGTGGCCCATCAGCTGCAAGTCATCGCTGCGCTCATCGGCGCCGAGATAAATCGTCTCGCCAATCGTCAACGCCCGCGCCGGATAACTCGCCACCAGCTGCGTCGCCGCCGGGCTTTGATCCACCTGCACCCCGTTCAACGGCTGCCCCAACCCTTGCTCCAGCCGCTGGCGTGTAGCCGTCGGCAACGGCGCCACCTGCCCTGGCAAACGATGCAGGCCACCGCTACGCGCGCGAGTGGGTGGGGAGCTGCTGGCTTTGCTGGGGGTGGGCAGTGCGGTGCGGCTGGGGGCGAGGCTACGCATGGCGGGCCTCTTTGGCATATCGGCCTGCAAGCCGCTCTGGTATTGACCTGCAGGCGTGCTTGCGGGGCAATACCAGAGCGGGCTGCAGGGGGGCGGCAGTGTCGTTGGAGTCGTTGTGTGAATTTGCGCTGACGCGCGGTTGATTTAGGTGCCGGGGGTGCCCGGTGGGCACGGTACCTTTCTTGTCTCGCCAAGAAAGGTACCCCAAAGAAGGCGACCCGGAGGTCACGCCCTGCGCTGCGCTCCGCGTGTCCCTGTGCTTCTCGTCCAATGCGGCCGTTGTGGAACTCGCAAATCCCCGTGGGCTTTGCGTTCAAACAGTCCTCGCGGACTTCCCCGCATTGACTGCGATGCCCGGCGTGACCAACGGGACCGATCCATTGAGGCGCAATCACCTGCGCTTGGCAAGCTTGTGCGGCAGCAAGCTGCCCACCAAATAAACAGCTAACAGTGGCGCGGTGGCTGGCGCCACCACGAACGGGCTCCGCAGGAGCGCCGAGCATCGCAGGAAGGCGCGGGGGGGTCGGCGAGGACTGTTTGAGCGAAGCGAGTTCCGCAGCCGCCGCGACTTTCGAGAAGCGCAGGGAACCCGCAGGGCGCGTATCCCGGGTCGCCTTTTTGGATACTTTCTTTTGGCGAAGCAAAAGAAAGTATCTCGGCCGTGGGACGAACTCCCACCCCAAAACCGCGCGTAAGCGCACAACACCGCTGCATCCGGGCTACATCGGACCATACACGCCGCGTCGGACTAAAGTCCGACCTACAAAGGATTGGCAATCCCTGCCCTGTAACCCGCATCCCCATTGCCCCGCAGCCCGGCCTGCAGCCCAATACCCACGCGCCCTGCAGCCCCACGGCAAAGTCAGCCATGGCCTACCCCTCCCGCAATGGGCACACCGCGCCCGCCTTGCGGTATTCACGCTGCACTGCGGTCAATAGCCGGCTGCGTTCGACCACGCCGTCGTTGGCCAGTGCCAGCAGTTGTGCGTGTTGCGCGGCGTTGCGGATCTGGCCGCCGCTGAGCTTGCAGCGCCAGGCCAGTTGTTGCAGCCAGTCACCCGGCACCTGATGGCCGTGCGGTAGATGTAATTGCCAGATGGCCTGGCGCGCGGCTTCGTCGGGCAGGCTGAAATCCACCACCACGTCCATGCGCCGCTGGAAGGCGCTGTCGATGTTGTCGGCGAGGTTAGTGGTGAGCAGCACAATGCCCTGATGGCTTTCAATGCGTTGCAGCAGGAAGTTGGTTTCGAGGTTGGCGTAACGATCGCTGGCGCTGCCAACACTGGTGCGGCGGCCGAACAGCGAATCGCCTTCGTCGAACAGCAGGATCACGTCCAGCACTTCGGCGCGATCGAACAGCCGCGCCAGCTGTTTTTCGGTCTCGCCGACGTATTTGCTCATCACCGCCGCCAGATCGACGCGGAACAGCGGCAGTTTCAGCTCGGCCGCCAGCAACCGCGCCGCGAGCGTTTTGCCGGTGCCGCTCGGCCCGCGCAACAAGGCGCGCACGCCGCAGCCGCTGCTGAGTTGCGCCTGATTTTGCAGTTGTTCGCGGTGACGGCAGCGGCAAAGTAGCACTTGCAGCTCTTCGGCAGTATCGGCGTTGACCACCAGTTGCGACCAGTGGCCACGCGCCGGCAGTGGCTGTGCCAGGGTGTTGAGCACGCCGAAATCAAGGCTATTGCTGGCAGCGGCCAGATCGGCAGCCAGCGGCAGCTCACGCCCGGCCAGCCGCGCTTGCGTTGCCGAGGCTCGCGCCAGCGCCAGCAGGTTGCCGTTGCTCAGCGTTGTTGCGCGGCCAGTTGCTGCGCCTGCGCGGGTGGCAGTTCGGGCAAAGCGCGCTACGCCACAAGGCAGTACGCTGCGGTGTCCGGCAGCGGCAGTTCCAGCAACAGCGTATTTTGCGCCTGCAACTGGCCGCAGCCCTGATGCGGATCGCTATCAGCGCTTTGCCAGTTGCCGTGATTAGGCGCGGGCAAATCACCCGTAGGCCGTGATACAGCGGCACTGCCTGCAGCAGGCCAGTGCTGGCAGCTGTGCCAGCACGGCAACATCATCCAGCGCCGGTGCTGCGACTCTCAGCAGCCCTTGTTCCAGGCTGCTGCCAGCGCGGCGATCAGGCAAGTCCGGCCATTGGCTCAGGGCCGCGCAGCAGCAGGGCATCAATGTCGCCACTTGCCAGCATGGTTTGCAGCGCCGGCAGTTGTTTTGCAGTTCGGTCGGCAGAATCAGCGCAGCGCCAGCGGCAGCGCCTGTTGCGGTGGCTGATAACGCAGCCCCGGCTGGCTGTAGCCGATGCCGGCGCCGCGCAACACTTCGGCGACAACAAGGATGGCAGACGCGCGCACCAGGCGCCGAGCGGCGCCATCGTTGGCATTCAGCAACAGGCCGCTGCAACAGCGCCAGGCCCGCCGTGGCGGCACTGAAGCCAGTGGCTCGGCCCAGCGGTCGAGCATCTCCAGCGTCGGCCGGGGCCGATCCAGCAGGCCGTGCATTCGCGCAGAAGCGCATGTCTTCATCCACCAGCGCGGCACCGGCCAGCACCACCAGATCGCCGGCATCGAGTTCGCACTGTTGCGCCAGTTGTTGCAGTGGCAGCGGCGCGTTGGCCTGTTGCTCCCAATCGCGCAGCAGCTCGCGCCAGCGTTGCGGCGCGGCGTCGAGATCCACCCCGGCCAGGCCAAACGCAGCCATTTCGTTGACGTAGCCGATCAGAAACGGAAATCGCTCGCCGACTTCTTCCAGCGAGCCCCACGCCGCCACCGCCTGCCGCACCAGCCCGACCACGGCGGCGTGGCAATACAGGCGCAGATGGGTGAGCGCGGCGGGATGCAGGCTGATGGCGGGTTCGCGTTTCATGCTCGGATTACGGCTCGAAATGGAAATAAACAGCACGGCCAACGGCCGGCAGCCAGCCCGGATCGCGGTCAAGACCGGCGATGCGGATTTGAATCGGCAACTGATCCAGACGCAGCGTGACATCCAGCCGCCCTTCGCTGACGCTGATTTGCGCGCGGTGGCAGCACAGCAGGCGGGCCAGCTGTGGCGGCGGGCAATCCAGCGCATCGCTCAAACGCGCTTGCAGCAAGGCCTGCAGCCAGGTGAGCCAATCATGCAGCGTTGCGCAGGCCGGTGCCGGCGTGTTGTGCCACGGCAGCCATTCAGCAGGCGGTTGCCAGTCTGCAGGCGGCGTCTGGCCGGCGCCCGGTGGCGTATTCGCATCACGCCCGGCCAGCTGCGCCAGCAGGGGCCAGAGCGGGTCGGACAACAACGTCTCGCCCAGCAGGCGCTGCCCCAGCAGCGCCAGCCAATCCCACAGCGGCAGCGCAATGCCGGGGCGGCGCGGCTGGGTGAAATCGCCATACAGTTGCAGCGACAGCGCGCTGTTGATCAGGTAAAACAGCCCGCCGAAATCGCTGACGCAGGCGCAGGTTTCAGCCGGGCCGGGAATGCAACAGGCGGCAATCTGCGCCGGACTGGCGACCGCCGGCAGGCCTGCGGCAGGGGGTGTGCTGTCTGCCAGCCAGGGCTGCAGCAGCTGCGGCAACACAGGTTCGGGTGACGGCAGCGGATTTTGCGCCAGCGGCCGGGCCTGGTCGCCGGCACTGGCGCCGGCATCACGCCGCACCCGCGCCAATGGCCAATGTGGCCGCTGCGCCAGCGCGGGCAGATCGGCGCGCAGCAAGCGTGGCAAAGCAGCGGGCCGGGGCTGCGGCGGAGATGGGGATGGCGCAGCCACGGCACTGGGCCGCCGTTGCGCCAGTTGTGCCTGCCACCATGCGGCGATGTGCTGCCCGGCTTGGGGCTGGCGCAGGCTTTGCGGCTGTTGTGCCAGCAGCAGTGCCACACCCAGCAACAATTCTGCCTGCGGCGTGAGGGCTTGATGCAAAGGCGCGGCGATCTGCCCTTGCCAGAGGGGCGCGGGCGCGACACTGGGCCGATTTTTGCCGGGCAGCGCGGGTAGTTGCGCCGGCAGATCGGGCCAGTCGCTCACGGCGTATTCCAGCGCCAGCGTCTGCACCAGCCGCAGTGCATGTACCAGCGGCAGTTTCAGCAACAGCGGCAGCAACAGCCCCGGTTGCTGCGCCAGCCGTTGCAACAGTGCCGGCAGCAGCAGGCAGTGCTTCAACAGCAGCGTATACAGCCGCAACGCATCCACCCCGGCCGGATACAGGCAACGCCACCACCAGTGGCCAGTTTGCCCGGCCAGCCAATCGCGGCAGAGGCAGGCGAGCATTTCGGTGTGATCGGCAAACAGCACTGCCGGCACCTGCTCCGGCACCGCGCCATCGGCCGGGCGTGCCGCCTGTTGCAGCAATTGCGTCAGGCTGGCGCGGGTGGCCTCGCTCCAGTGGTGCGCGGCGTTGACACTGGTCCAGCCGCCACGCGCGCGCAATTGCCGCACCAGCAGGATCGCCTGCGGTGGCAGGCTGGCGGGTTGCAGCTCGGCGCTGGCCAGCCAGTCGCGCACCGGCTGGCGTTGTGCGCCGTGCAAGCGCAGCGAGCGGATGTGGGTGGTCAGGTTGTTCATGGCGTGATTACCAACAGAACCTAGGCCAGATGCACCACCACGCCCCACAGCGTAAAGCGCAGCGGCAAATCGGTGTCATCAAACAGGCGCTCGTTGCGCTTCAGCTCGACAACCTGCTGACGCACGCTGAGATAACGCTTGAGCATGCGGGTATCGAGCAGCTTTTTCTGCTCACGCAGATCGATGCGCGCAGTGAACGGCACGCTGGCTTTTTTGCTGTTGGGCGTGCCCAGCGTAAACGTCGCATCCAGCACCAGCGCCTGCTCTTCGTTCATCGGCATATTGTGCAGGCGCACCGGCAGCGCTGCGCCAGCCATTCGGCCACTTGCTGTTTCAGCTGTGGTTCTTTCGCCAGCTTTTCCAGCAGCTCGGCGATTTTTGCCTGATCTCTGGCCAGCACGCAGCCCACCAGCTCGACCGCAACCGGGGTTTCGTTGTCGCGCAGTTGCAGCGGCAGGCAAAGCACGGCTTCGCTGTCGCCCAGGTCAGTGGCGCCGCGTTCCACATCCCAGAGGTTTTCGCCACCGATGAAACAAGGTGGCAGCACCAGCTTGCTGGCGCCGGCAACACTGCTGTGGTCCTGACTGGCGTGCGCCTGCAGCTGCTCGGCCAGCGCCTGCAGTGCATCGCGCAGCGTGTTGTGGTAATCGGCAGTGATCAGCTTGCCGGCCTCCGCCTGGGGGATGGCGTTGATCAGGGTGGATAAGGTAGTAGCCATAAAGGCGCTCCAATCAAGCGTAGCGGGCGGCGAAATGTTCGACGCCGAAGTGGGCATAGTGGAAACGCGGGTCTTCGCCGCGCAGCAGGCTGTAACGCGCAAACACCAGCAGCGACTGGGCCTTGCTGCCGTTGTAGGCGGCGACGTTTTCGCGGATGCGCAACAGGCACAGCGGCTGGGTCTGGGTCAGATCCAGTGGCGGTAGCAAAAACGACTGCTGCAGCAGGCCCGGCAGCCATTCGGCATCGAGTTGCAGCTCGTCGCCGGCATCCAGCCCGGCAAAAAACTGGCTGGCAACAAAGCCACTTTCACCGCTTTGCTCGGCAATCGGCACCACCCCGGCTGCGGGCAGATAACGCAGCCGCTGTTTTGCAACAAATGCCGCCTGCTGCGGCAGCGGAATTTGCGCCAGCTGCGCCTGAAACTGCTGCCACAGCGCCTCACCCTGATTCCACGGGCGCTCGCTGGCCCACAGGCTGAACACGTCGCGGCTGTTGCGGCGCGGCGTGGGTGCGCGGCGCACGACCCAGTTGTCGATGAACTGCAGGCCGCTGCCGGTCCAGTAAACCAGCGCCAGCGGCACGTCGCAGTCGTTGATCGCCTTGCTGTTGCGCAGCGTATCCGCCAGGTCGATATTGGCCGGTGCCAGCCCGAACGGATTGGCCGCCAGCTGGCGCTGCCCGTCGATGCCGAAACAGCGCCAGGCAATCGCGCTGCGCAGCCGTTGCAGATCGCTTTCGCTCTGCTGCAGATCGCGCAGCTCGTTATCCAGCGAGATGCGGCGGAACATCACCGTATCGGTCACCACATCGGTGTTGCAGGCACCGCCTTGGCTATTCAGGCCGCTGGTGGGCACCTTGCCGCTGCGGCTTTCGGCCGGGGCGATGCAGAGCAGATACAGGCCGCTGCTGGCGCTGTAGAGATTGCCGCTGCTGGTGGCGGCGCAAGCGCCAAAGCAGCCGTTGCCGGTTTCCCCCGTGGCCTGCGGCTGGCTAGAGAGCGCGATTTGCGTGTCACATTCCAGCTTCAGTGCCTGGCCGGCACGGCTGATCGCCAGTCCGGCCTTGATCGCCAGCACTGGGTTGCTGGCGCCGGGGGGGCTGGCTTCGCTCACTTCCAGCCCGTATACCACTCCATCGCCACCGCCCTGCCCCAGCCACAAATCGGCATGGCGCCGGGCATCCTGCTCGGTACGCAGATCACCGGCACTGAGCAGCCGGCCATTGAAGAAAAACACCCGCGGCAGGCCGCTGCTGTCGATGGCGGATTGCAGATCGTAAGCATCCATGGCGCGCCCCCTAGCCCAGCTTGTCTGGCGTGAACTGGCTGATTTCGACCATGAACCGCACCGTCTGGAAGATGTCGTCACCGGGGCTGCGTATCACCACGCCCACGCCGCCCGGCACCCGCCCCTTGGCCGGAAAAAAGCCGCTGCAGAACAGCATCGGCACGCCATTGGCGCGCTCCTGCCCGGCATCAATCACCGGCGTGAGTTTGACGATGTAGCTGGCTTCAACATCAAAGCCGTCAAACTGCAGCCGCAAGCCGCCCAGCTCGTCGGCATAGGGCAGACGTGCCTGCAGCTTGTTGTAACCGCGGGTGATGCGCGCCTCCTGCTTTTCAAACGGTGTATCGCGCCCGGCGAAGTTGATATCGATTTCCACCCAGCCCGCCGCAACGATCGCATACGGGTTCTGGATCGGCCGCGTGACCGCCAGCCCGCCGCCGGCTTGCGGCGCATCAAACGGGCGCCAGACGCCATTGTTCTTGTCGAAACCCAGCAACTGCCCATCCTGCGGGCTGTCGGCCTTGAGATCGATGCCCTGCAATTGCTGCAAACGGATATTGCCGCTGCCATCCAGCCCAAGATCGCCGCTCAATGCAGGCGTGCCATGGCTGTGATCGGCACGGGCATAAGCGGTGCTGTTGCCGACACTGGCACTCTGACCAAAAGCGGTTTCACCCGCCACTTCGTCGCCGGGTGCGGGAATAGTCAGCAGCTCCGGCGCCCAGATGCGATCGCCGGTTTCTTCGATGCGGCACACCAGCACCGCACCATCGGCCGGCGTTTCGGCCTTCACGGCATTGCCCTGCAAGGCACTGATGCTGTTGTTGCTGATAGTGCCGGTCACATCGCCGGCCAGTTGCGGCAAGGCCTGCGTCGGGTGGGTGTGATCGGCGCGGCTGTAATCCTCGCTGCTGCCGGCGGCGCCGGCCTGGCCGAAGCTGACATTGCTCGGCAGCGCATTGCTGGCATCCGGCACCGCGCTTTCGCCGAGCGCGCCCAGCAGCCATTCCTGCAACATGCGCAGGTGCAGCAGGGTGGGTGCGGGCTGGATCACCGGCTCGGGCTTGGGGCTGACCTTGGCCAGCCACACGCCACCCTGGTCGATCAGATTGAGCGGCAGGATCGCCAGCAGCAGATCGTCGCAGCAACAATCGGCATCGTTGCCGCAGCCGGGGCCGCAGGCACCGGTGCGTTCCACCCATAGCGGGCGCAACACCGTGGTCCAATACTGAAACGCAGCGCGCAGGTGTTCCACCACATCGCCGGGCGCAATATGCAGCGTGGCCGGCGGACTGCCGCTGAAAAAGTCCGCTGGCGGCGAGCCCGGAGGTGAACCAAGCCATTCATTCGCCGCCGCGTGCATGGCCGCCAGCAAGGTGGGAATGCTGCTGGAAGGCTGGCCGTTGTCGCGCATATCGATCTGCCGCAGCCATTTGCAGATATCGCGGATTGCGTCTTCTTCGCGCTGCTTGGGTGGCTGCAGCTTGAAGCCGAGGCAGAAATCGTCGCTCAGCCGCGAGGGCTGGGTCAGTTCGGCATCCGAGCGGCACGGCTCGCCGGGGATGGGCATGGCATCGGTCGGGCAGGCGCGATAACACAGCGTCAGATACAGATCGAGCTTGCCCGGCACCGCGCCCACCAGCTTGCGCACCTCGTCGTTATTGGCCTTCAGCCAGCCATTCAGATCCGCGCACTGCGCCTCGGGCACGCAGATCAGCTGGCCGTTGGGGCTGAGCGCCACGCCGGCCTCCACCCGCACCTTCACCTCGTTGCTACCGGCGTGCTCGGTGCTCACCGCCAATCCACGCACCGCGCCGTAACCCATCAGATCCCGCGCCAGCCACATATCGCGGTTGGCGTGGTAGGCAAACTCCTGACGAAAATCATCCTCGCCCAGCACCATGCCCAGCAGGTAGTTCACATGCTTGCCCGGATCGGGCGCCGTCACCTGCAGATTCGCCGACTTGCTATCGCAACCGCAGCTCATTTTGCTTTCTCCCAGATTAAATACGCCAACCACCCGCCTGCGGCGTGTGGTTTAAATTCGTGTCCGACCTACCCCATCCTTGCCTGCAGCCCGCTTTGGTATTGATTTGCAGGCCAGGCTACAGGGCAATAGCAGCGCGGGCTGCAGCCTAGGTAGGGCGCAATCGAAGCGCAGCGCATTGCGCCGAATGCCAAACCCTTCGCCAACATGCGGTGCAATGCGCGTTGCGCGATTGCACCCTACATCACGGCCTCAACCATTCAGCGTGTAGCCCGGATGCAACGCAGTGAAATCCGGGGGCTGCCGCGGGCAGCATTCTTCCCAACAAAGCGATATGGCCTGACGGCCATCCCCGGATTGCGCCAGCGGCTTCATCCGGGCTACCTACTGCAACCCGCTCTGGTATTGCCTTGCAGCCTGCCCTACAGGCCAATACCCACGCGCCCTGCAGCTTTGCCTCAACAATTCAGCTCCAGCCGCGCCCCTTCCGGCGCATCACCACGCCGCATCAACCACCCCTCACCCACGTGCTGCTGCCCCAGCAACATCGGCAACTGCAAGGCACGTGCGCCGCGATCGACCAGGGTATCCAGCCCCAGCCGTGCCTCGCCGACGCGGAACAGCGCCCAGTAATACGCCACGTCAAAATCGGTATGTGCCGGTTTGGCCAGCTCGACCACGCGCCGGGCCACGTCCAGCCGCCGCTGCAGCTGGCTGGCGTCGCTATCGAGCGGGGTGGGGATCAGCACGCGGAACTGGTGCGCCAGCTGCTGCATCGCCAGCACGGTGCTGTGAAACTGGAAATAGTCGTTCAGCGCCGGGCCTTCTGCTGGCAGGGCTTCTGGCTCAATCAGCTGCTCAAAGCTCTGCCAGCCGCTGCGCCACTGTTCATTAAGCGGGCCGCAACGCTGATAACGCCGCTGCAGGAATTGTTGCCACAACCAGCGCCGGCGGCCGTCCAGCGGCCGGGCGGCGGCATCGTCACGCAAGAACTGCTGCCAGTCTTGCTGGCGCTGGCCGTCGTTGTTGCGCCAGTTGCCATCCGGCAGCGGCACGCTGGCAAAGCTGGCGTAACCTTGCTGATGCGCGCTGTTGAGCTGGCCGAGGTTGGCGCCGTAAGCCTGCGTTAGCCATGCCTGCCAGGCGGGGGTGATGCGGCCGGTTTCCGGCACAAAACCCAGTTGTGCCTGGGCAAACTCGCGCCACCACGCCTTCTGGGGGTCATCACTCGGCGCCTGCAGATCAAACACTGCACTGCTGACCACCCCGGTTTTAGCCTGCAAAAAGCTGCGATATGCCTGCTGCAGCTCGGCCACACCATCCAGCGGCGTCCAGCGTCCGGGCTTCACCGTGGCCACACTGCTGGCCGAGAGTGGCTCGCCCCACAACACGCCGGGGGTGCTGCGGGTGAGGTATTTTTCGACGATACGGTAACGCTGCCTTGTTTCCTGTTGCGTGCCGGGTGGCTCAATGGTGCGTTCGTCGAGACATTGGTCGAGCGCCAGTGCCAACGCCATGCGCAGCCCATGAATGGTGCCGCGGTATTGGTAAACGTCGAGCAGATGGCGGATAAACAGCCGCTTGCGGGCGTTTTCCCAGGCCGGGTCGAGCGCCACATCAAACCACGCGGCGAGCCAGTCGAGCGCTTCCGGCGGTGCGCTGCGCCAGTCGAACAGGGTGGAGACATCCACCACCCGGTCTTCAATTTCGGTGAACAGCCCTTCGACATTCGCCAGATAACGATCGAGAAAACTGGCGCTGGCCGGGTCGTCGCGGTACAGCGCTGGCAGGTATTGCTGCAGATAGGAGAAACGCGGCAGCCAGACGCGCAAGGCACGTATGCGCGGCGTGGCGCGGCCGTTGCCGCTGATGATCAGCTTCAGCTGCAGATAGCGGCCACGCGCACGTTGCAGCAGCAGCTCCCAATGGCCGTAATCCTTGCCCTCGCCCGCCGGCGGCAGGCGCAGCCATGGCAATTCGGCGCCGCCATTGCGGCGATACAAATCCGGCTCGCGTTGCCAATCGCTCACTGCCAGCGTCTGCCGGTCGTCGGCGGCGCGGCTCCAGATTTCGATGCGCGTTTGCGGCGGCAGATCGGCATCCAGCACCAGCCGGTGCCAGACGCAATCGGGCAGGTTGCTGTCGAAACTCATCCCGGCATTGGCCGACACCAGCTCGGCGACATCGACATAACGCGGCCGGCTCTGCGCCAGCAGCGGCACCCATTGCTGGCCGAAGTCGTAATACACCTGGCCGCGTGCAGTGAGCAGCCCCTTGCCGGCAAAGCGGCGCATCGGCAGAAAACTGGCCTTGGGCGACACCTGCCAATCATCCGCCGTCAGCGTCAGCGTAAATTCGAAACTCTGATTACCACTGGCCGACGCCACCAGCAGCCGCAGCGCGCCATCCTGCCCCGGTGCCACGGTGATGTCGTGGCCCAGCAACTGCAAGGACTCTGGTTGGGCGGCGTCGATCATGCCCTGCAGTTGCCGCAGCGAAATCGGATTACCCAACTGCACATCGCCGCGGAAACGCAAAATCTGCGAATAGCCGACATCGCTGCGGTCGAGAATCAGCACACTGCCATCGGGCAGGGCCTCGATCGCCACCGGATCAATGTCAGCCAACGGCGAGCCGGCATCCAGCGCATACGCACTGACCAGCTCATCCGCCGGGGCATAACGGGTTTCTGCAGCAACATGCACCCGTGCCAACTGGAACGCCTGCTCTTGCGGCGCGGCGGTAACGGCGCTGACACCGCACAGCTGCAAGGCGCGGTTGATCTCCCAATAACAACGCTGCTGCCGATCCAGCAACCACACCCCGCCACCGGGGCGCGGCGCCATATCCCACGGCACTAGATTGCCCTGCCCCGGCCAGCGCCACAGCGTCGGCGCACCGCCGCCAAACAGGTCGAACACCAGCAAGCCCGCCGGCTGCAGCGTACCCACCAGCAGGTAATGATCTTCCGTCACTGCCAGCCCGGCCAAGGCCAATGGCGACACGGTTTGCGGCGCGGCCGGTGCAAACTCGCCCGCCCTGGGCGCTGGCGCAGTGTCGGCCAGCGGCCACAACTGGCTGCTGAGACCATCACCACCCGACAACACCCACAGACTCAGGCCATCGTCACCCACCCAGTAGACATTGCCATACCGATCCGCCCCCACCCCGCGCCGCTGCGCCAGTTGCGGCGGGTTGTCGCTCTTGCCGGCAGGAAAAGCAAAAATCTCGGCACGCAACTGCAGCGCATCACAACGCCACTCCACCCCCGGCAAAGCTGGCGGGCTGGCCTGCCACAAATCGGCCAAAGCCATGCCATCACAAGCCCAGCCTTGCCAGTCTTGCTGCGTCAACACCAGATGAAAGTTGCTGCCGTTGGCGTTCATGCCGTTAGGGCTCCTGATAATCCTGCTGCCAATGCCTGATTGCCGTTCATGGCTTCTTGCCCGCTGCCGCACCGTCGTCCTTGACGCTGCCACCGGCATGACGCGCAATTTCGCTTTTCCACTTCTCGCTCGATACCGTCAGCAAGCGCTGCAGGCGGTCGAAATATTTCTTTTCCAGATGCTCGTTGGGCGCGGCATCGGCCGGGTATTCAAATTCCAGCTCACGCTTCAGATCCAGCAACATCAAAAACATGCCACGCTCATGCAGCCACAAATCCGACGCCTTGTGCAGCCCTTCCAGCGAAGTCACCACCCCCAGCGAAGCCGACACCAGCACCACCCCCAGATTCAGCTCCGCCTGCAATCCGGGATAAGTCAGCGCCAGGCTCGCCAGCACCGTGGAACACGCCGTCAATCCAAACGCCGCATACCGCATGCGCCGGTGAAAATGCTTGTGGCGGGTAGATTCGCGCTGAAATACCTCGATCTTGTCGTCGATCTGTTTCAGCAGAAATTGGCGGCGGTGCATTCAGGCCTCTCCTCAACACTGCGCCGGCACAAACGGCACCGGCATGCGTTTGCCGACTTGATTGCCGCTGCTGTTACCTTCTGCCGGTTGGCCGCGCAGCGCATCCAGCGGCAGGGCGTTGCCGACTTGCACCGAGATGCCCAGCACCTGCGGCAGTTGCAATCCGACAATCGGCACTTTCGGGCCGTTGGCGTTGTTGCCTTGCGCCAGCAGCACTTCGTTCACGAGCAATACGCCGGGCACGCGGCTGGCTTCGGCCAGCAGTTCTTGCGCCAGTACGTCTTTGCGCAGCGGCCAGCCTTGTTCGGTGGGGTAGCCGGGTTCGCTGCTGCTCGCTTGCGGGTAGATCGGGGCCAGCAGGTCGAGCAGGCGTTGTTTGACGGCTTCGCGCACTTCGCTGACGGCGTGGCTGGTTTTGATGTCGATGCCGATGCTGAGCCAGATCGGTACGTAGATCGGGCCGCGTAGCACCAGCTCGGTGGTTACCAGCCGCCGTGGGTCGAGGTGGCGGCAGAGGGCGTTGAGGAACAGGCGATCCGGCTGCGGGGCGCTGGGGTGGGCCGGGTCGCGTTTCGGCAGCACCAGCAGCGTGACCACGCCGGGGGCGTCGCCGGGTTCGTTGGGTGACAGTTCGGGGTGGAACGCTGGCAACACTTCCAGCCGGCCGATGTCGATGCCGGGGGCGCGGCGGGCGATGGTGGCGAAGTCTTCGGCGGTCACCAGCCGTTCGCGGTGTTGCAGGAAGCGCGCCACCTGTTTTTCGCCATCGGCGACGCTTTCGGCATCGGCGCCGCCCCAGCTGCGGATCGGGTTGGAGACGGCGATGCCGCTGGGCAATGCTGGCGCCTGTTTGATGCTGCCGGCGGCGACGTTGCCGGCGGCGCCGACACAAATGTCGTAGCTGACGCTGATGCTGGCTTCGGCCGGCGGGCGTTTGCCGTAGCGCACGCCGTCGCCAAACTTGATCAGACCGGCTTCGTAATCGACGACGCAAACCTCAGTCAGTTTGGCTAGCGGCGGCGTGCTGCCGGGCGGCTGGCCCCAGTCGGGTTGTGGCACTTCCGGGCCGGCGCCGAGCAGGTCGTCGATTTCTTGCCACAACTGGCCGGCGACGCGCAGTTCAATCGAGCCGGGGATCAGCGGCCGTTGCGCCAGTGGCCGGGTTTGCTCCGGCTGGCCGGTGCCGGGCGCCAGCACTTCGTTGAACACGCGAATCCGCTGCGACACCTGGCAGGCGTTGATGCCGGCCCACAGCAACTTGATCTGCGCCCCGGCCACGGCGCGGATACGCAGCCAGGTAACCAGCCGCGCTTCCAGCTGCGGGTCGTCCAGCGCCGGCGGGAATTCGCCGACACCGGCTTCCAGCGGATCGAGGTTTTGCCACAGCTGCAGCCCTGCCTCGTCCGGCAGCGTCAGCTCCACCACGCCCGGCTGCTGGCGGATATCGCTCAGCGGGCGTGGCTCGATGGCGGCATAGGCAGCCACCGGCGTGGCGGCGGGGTCGCTGATCTGCGGTAGCTCGAAACGCAGCAGCTGGCTGATGTCCGGGCTGCGATCGGCATTCGGCAGCAGCGTGCGCTGGGCATTGTCCAGCACCGGCGCAAGGCCGACGCTGAGGGTTTTGCCGGCGATATTCTTGCGCACTTGCGCCACATCCACATTCGGCGGCGCCAGCAGCGCCAGCCACAGCGAGGCATCCACCGCTTCGGCGGCGAGGTCGATGCCGTCCGGCTCGCGTTGTTGCAGCGGCGTGGTTTCGTAGAGATCAACACTGAAATTGGCCGGTGCATCCTGATTGTTGTACGAGGCGTACAGCAGCTTGTAGTAGTCGAGCGTGGCCTGCTCCGGCTTGGGCACGGCGCGTTTGTAATACACCTGCGCCTGCAGCGGCAGCAGGTCTAATCCGTATAAAGTGCGGAACGGCACCGAGCCGGCGCGTAATTCCAGCCCGGCGTTGAGCGTTAACGGCGTGCTGCCGGCGCTGTTGCTGAAGCTGACAATGCCGCTGGCCGGCTGCGCTGCCTGCAACGGCAGCCCCAGCAGTTGCAGAAACTTGCGGCGGTTGCGCTCCGGCACCTGATCGGCGCGGTAGAGAATGCTTTCATGCAGAAAGCAGAATAGCTCCAGCAAGGTGCGGCCGGGGTCACTCGGGCCGGTGTTGGTCCACTCCGGGGTGTGTGCCGGGATGCGCGCCAGCACCTCGTTCAAGAGTTGTTGATAACGGCGCTCATCCAGCGGTGGAATGCTAATCGGCATCAGCGGCCTCCCAGTGATACGGACAGACTCAGCCGCTCGCGCTGCTGCGTGGCGACCAGGGTGTAACTGATGGTGGCAATCGCCGCCTCGGCATTGACCGGATCAGCCACCACCTCGACCTGGGCGACACGGATGCGCGGCTCCCAGCTGGTCAGCGCGCGACTGATACTGTCGGCAATCGCCACGTGGGTTGCCACCACGTTCGGCTCGAACAGATAACGCCCCAGCCCGGCGCCAAAATCCGGCCGATACAAGCGCTCGCCCGGCTCGGTGAGCAGGATGATGCGGATCGACTCGCGGATATTGTCTTCACCCGACGACCACAACACGTGGCCGTCAGCGCCGACACGGGGCGGGAAGGCTGGGCTTTGGCCGAAGAGTTGGGCGGATTTCATAACAGCGCAAACCCGACAGCGGCGTTAACCTGATCCTTGACCAGCCCCAGCGCGGCGTTGATCGCATGTTCCACCGCCAGCAGCCCCAGCCCTTCCACTGTCAGCAACACCGAGCGCATGGCGTTTTTCTGGATTTGCAAGTGCAGTTCGGCCTGCTGGTCGCTGAGTTTGCCGACGGTGCGCAGGGTTTCGATCATCACCAGCGTTTGCGCCAGCTTGGCGCTTTCGGTTTTGGCGTATTCCTTGATTTCCGGCCAGTAGGTGCGCAGTTCGGTTTTCAGCACACCGCGCAGCTGATCGGCCAGGGCATTGGTATCCAGGCTCATGATGGCTCTCCTACTGGCCGCGACGCCGCGCCAGTTCAAAGCGCAGGATCGAGGTGAACTGAACGTTGAACTGGATCAGCAACGGTTTGATCTGCTCCGGGCTGAGACAGGCCAGCTGGTGCAGCTTTTCCAGGCTTTCCAGACTGCTGCCGAGCAGTTGCACCTGCTGGTTTTCCAGCGCGTTATTGGGCAAGGCGGCGGTGCGCACTTCAATGGCGCTGACGTCGGCCTTGGCTTCTTCGTAAAAATCCTTGTGCTTGTCGTAGAGGCAGCCACTGGTGCCGGCCACGGTTTGCAGGCCGAGCAGGTGCGCGGCGGTTTTGCGTTGCAGCGCCATCACCGCCTGATCGGTGACTTCGTCGTAATCGCTGACCATCTTGATGGCGCACGCCTGCAACAGCAGCGTGACCATCAGGAGCAGCAACAGCGCCACAGGGCGCCAGAGCGGAGGCAGGGAATGTGTCATCAGCGTTTTCCTTTCAGGCCAGGCACCGGGAAGCAAGTGATGAACCACGGCAGCCAGCGGAAGATGATGTCGAGCAGGCTGATCATGATGATCAGCAGGATGAAGGCACACAGGGTGATGATCGGGATCGACAGCGAGCAGATCATGCCGATGGCGTTGCTGCCGTTGTCCACACACGGGCCACCGCCGGCCTTGTCGAGATCCTTGTGGAAGGGCCACGGCAGCACCGACATCACCAGATCACCAAAGCCCAGCCCCTTGGCGCGCTGCACCTGGCCACAGAGGATGTTGCTGATCTCGAACGCGGTGTTTTTGTTGAACTTGCGCAGCCCGGCCGGGGTGGTATCAAACGGCAAGGCAATGCGGATCGGCCGCGCCGGGGCATCCGGATCGAAAAAGCTGGCCAGCTGGAATGGCTCGGTGGCGGCGCTGACGATGTGTGGGTGAATCGGCGCGCAATTTGGGCGCGACAACACGCAGCGGATGACAAACCAGCCATCGCGGAAATCCAGACGTTTTTCTGCCGCTGCCGGCACTGCGGGCGCCGGGGTGGCATCGTTGATCGGCAGTTGCCGCACCAGCAGTGCCAGTAGTTTGTCGATGCTCTGCAGGGCACTCTGGATGCTGAAGCCATCGCCATTGCCTTCTACCACCCCGCCTTCGGCCGGCACATCCACCTGATCACCGGGTTGCAGGCCACCGACGCTGACGGTGACCGGTTGCCATGCAAGGTTGCTATCCGGGTCGGCCAACGGGAACAGGAAATCCGGCCAGGCGCTGCCACCGACGGTGCGGCTGAAGCTGGCGGTGGCTTTTTCCAGCCGGTTGCGCGGAGTGTCTGCCGAGGTGGAGAGCGGCTGACTCGGGTCGGTCGATTCCGTCGCGGTGATCGCCTGCAGCGCGGCACGCAGGCTGGTTTTGACACTGGATGCCGGATAGATGTTGGTCACTTCCAGCAACGCCGCTTTGCCGGCATCAAACACCGTCCGCGCCAGCGCGGCCTGCAGCGGGTCGTTGTTATCCAGCGCCGCACCGCCCTTGATTTGTTGCCACAGCGGGTTGAGGTAGGTTTTCAGGAAATCCGCCAGCTCCAGCAGGATCAGCCACGAGCTGTGCTGGATCTGGTCACGTGCAACCTTGAGCATTTCCGCTTTCTGGCCGGCGGCTTCGTCTTTGCCGTTATTGGGATCGGCCAGTAGCAGGCGCGTACGCTCGGCAGTTTCAATCAGCCGCTTCCACGGCTCGGTCACCTGCATCCGTAACGCCGCCATGCGTGCGGTGCGCGGGCTGGCGCCAGTGCTTTGCGCCACGCCATTATTGCTGGCATTGAGCTTGCGCCCGCCGAGATACTGCTCGCGCCGCCCCACCGGCACCAGCCCGGCGAGCATGGTGCGGCGAAAACCGTTGGGCTCGTTGAACCCGAGTGGAAACAGCGGTAGCAGCTCCTCGCCCGCCGCTTGCGTCAACACCGCTGCCTGCTGATGCTGGCCGAGCTTTTGCCAGCCGGGGCCTTGCGGGGTATCGACCCAGGCGTATTCGTCCCAGGTATTCAAATCCAGCTGCGGCAGCGGATCTTTGCTATCCGGCGGATTGGGCGGCATCAGCCGCCGCAACACAAAGCCGGCGCGCTCCTGCTTGCCGTTATCCGGCGCGTGATCGGGAAAACCGGGGCGCTGGCACACCAGCGATGCCGACACCAGGTAATAACGCTGATGCGCCGGCTGATACAGCTTGAGCGGCGGTTTGACGCTGGCTGCTGGCGCATGGCTGACGGCGGTTTGCGCCAGCAGGCCACCACCGATGCCGAGCCGCGCCATTGCTCTGGTCTTTAAGGTGCGCGCGCGGTTAGCCAATGGTCGCGGCGCCGCCAGCAACTCCTCGCGCCCCGGCTGCTGCGGCATGCCGCGCCAGGTTTCCGCCTGCGCCAGATAATCACTCACCCGCGCCGGATCGCGCTGCATCACGTTGAACAGCTCATCCATAAAGGCGTCGGTGGCAAACCGCAGCAGCGCCGGGCGGGCGATGTTGTCGGCCGGCTGATCGCCATCGCGCACCCTGGCCCAGAGTGGCGTGGGGGCGATCCAGTCGAGGTGGTGGACGGGGGCGTTCATGGCATCCTCACCGTTGGGTAGGGTGCAATCGAAGCGCAGCGCATTGCAGCGGATGCTGGGTATGCAACACGCAAAAGGCAAGGCTTTGTGCGCTGACGCGCGCTATTTGGGTGCCGGGGGTGCCCGGCAGGCACGGTACCTTTCTTGTCTCGCCAAGAAAGGTACCCCAAAGAAGGCGACCCGAAGGTCACGCCCTCCGCTGCGCTACGGGTGGCCCTGCGCTTCTCGTCCAATGCGGCCGCTGCGGAACCTGCATCAGCCCTGCGGTCTGCCGCTCAAACAGTCCTTCGCCGACACCCCCGCAGCTTTCTGCGATGCTCGGCGTTGACCTACGGGGCTGATCCGTTGGTTTGCAATCACCTGAACCTGGCCTGCTTGTAGGTGGGCAGCCGCTTGCTGCCCACCAAATAAACGGCAGAATGCGGCACAGAAGCTGGCGCCACCACGAACGGGCTCCCGTGAGGAGCGCCGAGCATCGCAGGAAGGCGCGGGGGTGTCGGCGAGGACTGTTTGAGCAAAGCGAGTTCCGCAGCCGCCGCAGCTGGCGAAAAACCAAAGTTCTTAGCGCCTTGGCGCTTAGAACTGGCTTTCTCCCCGCGGAGGAAGCGCAGGCTGCCCCAGAGCTTGGCGGCTTTGCCGCTTAGCGAAGGGCGTGCCGTAGGCTAACCCGCAGGGCGCGTATCCCGGGTCGCCTTTTCTTTGGATACTTTCTATTGGCGAAGCAAAAGAAAGTATCTCGGCCGTGGGACGAACTCCCACCCCAAAAACACAGCGCGTCAGCGCACAACACCACGCCCCCGCTAATCGAAGCCACGGAGCCCCGTCTCCCCAACCCCTCTCCCTCCAAGGGCGAGGGGCAAACATCCTTGGATTCCGCTACGCCGCATCCGCTACACTTCCCCTGCCCCGCAGCCCGCATCCCCATTGCCTTGTAGCCCGACCTGCAAGGCAATACCAGCTTGCCTTGCAGCGATGTTGTTGGCGTCACCATATATTCCCTGCCCCGGCGTATAGGTCGCCGCGATGATGGTGTTAGTGATGACGGTGTCGGCCTGCACCACGCCGCTGAATTTGGACATACCGGCATCGACCGTGACCATGCCGGCCGACACCGCTACCTGGCTGGCGTTGACGGTGACCTCGGCGCTGGCGGTGATGGTGATGCCGCTGCTTTCGAGCTTGATCGAGTTGCCGTTGCTGTCGACGATTTCGACTACGCCGGGGCCGTCGGTGAGCGAGACTTTTTGCCCGCCCGGCGTTTCCAGCAGCAGCTTTTCCTGGCCGTCCTGATCGTCGAAAGTGACTTTGACGCCGTTGCGCGAGCAGAACTGTTTTTTGTAGTTATTGCCGCTGCCGTCCATGGTCAAAGGCGGGGCATCGCTGCCGTTCCACAACGCGCCCACCACGTAGGGGCGGCGCACGTCGCCGTGTTCGAATGCCACCAGCACTTCGTCGTCGACATCGGGCACCCACCAGCTGCCGCGATTGTTGCCGGCCATCAAGGTCGCCAGCCGCGCCCAGGCGGTGTAGCGCTCGCTGCCGCTATCCGGCGACCACGGCAACGCCACTTGCACCCGGCCCTGATTGTCCGGGTCTTTGATATCGGTAACCTGCGCCGGGCACACGCCATACCAGCGGCCGCCAAAGCCCTGTGGCAGCCGGCTGTCGAGCAATTGCGCGAGATCGCCGCTATCAAAAGGGTTCATCAGTTTCTCCCCAGCCAAGGCCGTTCGGCGGTGAATTCGCTGCGCAGGCCGTGGCTCAGATCAAACAGGTGGCGCACCGCCGCCAGGTAATACTGACCGCTGAACAAGGGCCCCAGCCCTTGCAGATCGACCTGCGCGCCAACCTTGATGCCGTTGACGCTGCGCGATACGCCGCGCCCCACCACAAACCGCCGTGACATCATGCGCAGCAGCGCCTCCGCCTGCGCCCGGCCTTCGTCGCCGGTTTGCGGATTGAGGTGGCTGAGGTTTTCGGCGCGTGCGCCCAATGCCTGCTGCAATACCGCCGGGCCGCTGTCGCCGCAGCTGGCCTCGCTGCTGATGGCGCTGGACTCGGCCGACTCCTTGATCGCGCTTTTGCCGCTCACATCCCAGCCGCCGACGGTGAGCTTGGTGCGTTGCTGCGCCAGATCGGCCAGCACCGAAAATTCGCGCAGCTGGTTGCCCAGCGTCAGTTGTTGCGGCGTGCCGCCCTGGCTGCGATTGGGGCGACGCGCCAGATGCAGCGTGGCGCCTTCGAGCCAGACTTCGCCACCGGCCAGCCGCGCGCGTTCGCGCAAAAACGCCAGATCGCTCTGGTTCACCTGCGCCAGCAGCTTGTGGGTTGGGCCGTCGAGGTTGATTTGCGGCGTCAGGCCGTGGTCGTTGGCAATCTGCCGCGCCACGTCGGCATCGCTTTTGTCGTTAAAGCTGCGGGTGCGGCGGGTCATGCGCAAATCCTGCAGCCGGTCTTCCGCCAGCACGGTGATGCTGGGCGGCGCACCTTCGGGAAACTGCGCCTCCAGCGCCATGATGCGGCCATCAAACAGTTGGACGTCGCCCACCTTGATCTGCAACTGCTTGCCGAAATCCAGCAGGCTGCGGTCGAAATACAGATAACCGGGCGCACCGTTGTGGGTGCCCCAGTTGCCAAACGTGGCCTCGCATCGATACAGGCCGCAGACATCCTCACTCACCTGCAGCGACAGCAGCCCAGACGCCAGTTCCGGCTTGTCCTGCCCGGCAATCAAAATGCTCGGGCGCGCCGAAATCACGCCCGTTTCGTTTAATGCGCCCATACGCGCTGCATCCTGTTCACGTGTTGTTCCACTGCCTGATTGACGTCGTTCGGCGTCATCGCCGGCTGTGGCTGCGGGTTGCTGATGTCAGTGGCGGCCGGCGCTGCCGGCGGCTCGCTGACGACTTCAAATTCATTGATGACCACGGCCATGATGTTTTCCTCAGCGCTTGCGGTTCATGTCGATCAACTGCCCGGGCGTCAGCAGGCGCGGGTTTTCAATGCCGTTGGCCGCCGCCAGCCCTTGCCAGTCCATATTGCCCAGTGCTGCTGCCATGTTTTGCAGATTGCTGCCTGCTGCTGCCGCAGTCAGCGGGCTGCTGCCGGGCAATCCACTGCCGGCACCGGGGCCAAAATCTGCCTTGAGAATTTTTTGCTGCGACATGCTCAGCGCAATGCTGGCGCGCAGTGGCTTGCCTTCCGGCGAGAAAAACTCCAGCGTTTCCTCGATGCCATCCACCAGACCGTCGAACACAAACGAGCCCCAGGCAAAGCGCAGCCCCGGCGGCACGTAGCGGGTTTTGTCCTGTCCCAGCTGGCGCGGGGTGATGAAATACACCACCTGCTGCGTCAGCCGCCGCACGTCGTCGACCTGATGCGCCGGATCAATCGCCGCCGTCACGTCAAACCACAGCATCAACGACAGCTTGGTAGTGCCGGCACCAACAAACTGCTGCCCGGCACTGCCCTGACTCTGGTCACCCGGCTTGGCACCGGCCGGGGTGTCGGTTTTCAGCTGATTGGCAAAACTGACCTTGAGTGTCTCCGGATTGAACTGCACCTTCACCCGCTGCCCCTGCGGGTCGATGTCTTTCAGATCGGACTTGAGCTCGATCAGCTCGGCTTTGGCGAGGTCAGGCATGGCGGCCTCCGTTGAGGGGCTGGCCTGCAGGGCGCATTGGTATTGGCTTGCGGGCTTGCTTGCAGGGCAATAGCAGAGCGGGCTGCGGGAATGTACAGAAGCTTTGCTGATGCGTTGCGCGGCGTTGTGCGCCGACGCGCGTGATTTGGTGCCGGGGTGCCTGGCAGGCACGGTACCTTTCTTGTCTCGCCAAGAAAGGTACCCCAAAGAAGGCGACCCGGAGGTCACGCCCTGCGCCTGCGGCTACGGGTGCCCTGCGCTTCTCGCCGCGACGGCGGCTGCGGAACTCACGTCCTGCGGCCGCTCAAACAGTCCTCGCCGACTACCCCGCTTCAGCGATGCTCGGCGTGACCAACGGGACTGATCCGTGGGAACGCAATTATCTTCGCTTGGCTAGCTGGTAGGGTGGGCAGCTTGCTGCTCACCACCTTGCGTGGGCAATGAATTGCCCACCCTACGCCAACTTTGCGACTGCAGGCCGGACTTCAGTCCGAGGCGTTGATTGCACCCTACGGAAAACCATTCTTTGCCAAGGCCAAGGCCGCGTGCACCACCACGGACGGGCTCCCGTAGGTCGCGCCGAGCATCGCAGGCTGAAACGGGGTAGTCGGCGAGGACTGTTTGAGCAGCAGACCGCAGGGCTGATGCGAGTTCCGCAGCCGCCGTTTCAGACGAGAAGCGCAGGGTCACCCGTAGGCGCGACCTTCGGGTCGCCTTTTCTTTGGATACTTTCTTTTGGCGAAGCAAAAGAAAGTATCTCGGCCGTGGGACGAACTCCCACCCCAAAACCGCGCGTCAGCGCACCAAACCCCTGCCCTGCAACCCGCCCCCCTATTACCCCACGGCCCGGCCTGCAGCCCAATACCAAAGCCACTTTCAGAGCATCGCCATCAAACACCCAGCTCATGGCAACCTCCATTCCAGCGACTCGTACACCAGCGCCAATTCCTCCACCGCCAGCAAGCCATCCTTGGCATTCAACGCCGGGGCCTTGAGCTTGACCGGCAGGCAGCGCTCCAGCACAAAACGTGCGGTTGGCTGGTGCGCGGCGTCGAACAGCACCACTTCGGCGTGGGCGCGCAGTGCGGGTTTGAGCTGGGTGTCGTGCAGCCATAACCACAAATCAAAACCCTTGGTCAGGCCGCGTTTCAAGGTCAGCTGGCCATAGGCCATGCCGCCACTCAAGCGAATCTGCCGGCCGTTGTTGCCGCCTTCGCGGATGGTTTTGCTCTCCATCGTCATCTCCAGCCCGTCGCATTCGCTGAAAGCGGCATCCGCCAAGGGTTTGGGGTTGTCGTTGCGGGTAATTTCGACGCTGAAGTTGAAGGTGGTGAAGGGGGTGTTAGCCGCCATTTATGCGCCCTCCCGCAATTGCAGCCGTTCGCCAATTTGCAGCAGGCGGATGGTGAGGAAGGCCAGTGGCCGCGACGGGGCGACCTTGAGGTTGACGATAAAACGACCGTTATCCAGATCGTGTGCAGTGTTGGGCGGGATGCCGACCTCGACGCGAAACGCCTCGCTGGCGATGGCGCCGGCAAATGCGCCACGGCGAAACAGCTCGCTGAGGGTGGCTTCAAAACCACGCTGCACGCTGCGGCGAAACACGTCCGACAAGGGTTCGAACACATACAACTGGCCACGCAGCAAGGCCACGCGCCGCAACAGGCTGAGCAGCCGGCGCACGTTGATCGGCCGCAGATCGTCGTCCAGCGCCAGGGTGTCGGCGCTGAGGCAGAGAAAACCACGCGCGGTGTGGCGGATCAGGTTCACCTGCGCCTGTTGCAGGTTTTGCCAGTCGGCATCGCTCAGGGCCTGATCCAGCGCCTGCACCTGCAACAAGGCCAGATTGGCCGGTGCCACCCAGGCACCCCGTTGCCAGGCGCGTTGCGCCAGTTGCCCGAGCGCCAGCCCGTCCGGCGGCGTGGCGCGTATCTGGCCGGCTTCGGTGTTGACCAGCCACGGGTGATACAACGCACCAAACGCCAGCGTCGCGGCTTCCAGCGCGACCAGCGCTCGTGGATCGAAACCATCACCAAACGTTTGCAGCCGCAAGGCGTGTTGCTGCGCCTGCTGGGCACGGTAAAAACGCGGCAGGCCGAGCACCGCAAACACGTCGCCGCGCGCCGCCGCCAGCCGCAGCAGCGCCACTTGCACTTGGCGCAGCGCATCGTCGTCGTAGTCAGTCTCGCTGATCAGCTCCGCCTCGGGCACAACACCCACGCGCAGCACCAGCGGTGTAGTCCAGTGGCTGCCGTTGCGCCCGGCCACGGCGCGCAGGCGGTAGGCATAATCCCCCGGCGGGCGGCCATACAGCGTCAGCTCGCGCGCGGTGCCCTGATACACCACGCGGGCATCGCTGAAATCGGCGGTGTTGGCTTCCTGCAGCTCGAACCACGGCGCGGGTTGTGGCTGATCCTGCTGTTCCGGATGCGACCAGCGCAGGCGGATGGTGCCCAAGGCGTCCACCGGAGCGGCCTGCAGGGTGGGCAGCGGCAACAGCCGCACGCCGCAGAATAAAAAGCCATCGGTGGGCGGCGCTTCGGCTAACGCTGCGGGCACAGATGGAGGGCAAGGGGTGTGATGCCACCATTCGGGATGGGGCAAACGGGATTCGACATGCGGCGCCAGCAGGGGCGGCGGTGTGCTGGCGTGCCACGGGCGATGCACGGCATCGGGTGCCGCGATTAATGTCGCTTCTTCGATCACCGCCGAGTTGTGCCAGCCCAGCGCGGCATGCAGGCCACGCAACGGGCGCGGTGCCGGGCCGTAATAACGCAGCCGGTCGGCCTCGGTTTGCAGCAACTCGGTGCTGACACCGTCCAGCGAAGGATCAAGAAACAGCCTGGCATCAAACTGTGCCAAGCCATCACGCGTCAGCCGGCTGGCGGATTGTCGCAAGGCGCCAAGCGCTGGGCTGTAGGCCGCATCCAGCGCCAGTGGCAGAAAAATAGTGTTGGCCTGCTCGCAGCCGGCCAGCACAAAGTGCGGCATCTCGTCGCTGCTTGCCGCCCGCCGGAAATAATCGTCGTCGCTCGGTAAGGCGTTATACGCGGCGGGATGGCCCGTCGCCAGACCCAGTCCTTCACGCGTGGCAGCACTGGCGCCCTGCTCCACCCGCAGCGACAACGTCAGGACTTCGGCGCTGATCACGACCTGACGGGCTTTCAGCGTCAGCAGTGCTTGCTCCATCGGCAGATGGCGCCACAGTGGGCCAGAGACCTTGAGCGTACTTGCGTCTTGCGTCAGCGCCGCTACCTGCAGCCACCACTGCTGGCCCTGCGCCTGAAACCGCACCCAGGCGCCGATGAACGGGGCCTTGTCGGCTGGCAAACTCAGCTGCAGCGTACGCCAGCCGGGCTGCGCCACACGCGCCAGCAGGCGGGCCTTGCAGCGCTGTGTGAACGGATGGCTGTGGCCAAACGCCGGCAACAAGCCGCGTGCTGCCGATGCCACACGCACCTTGCCATAGATCCAGCCCCGGCCGTTGATGTCGGCAGCCGGCGGGCTGGCCGGCAGTGGCGAATCATCCACAAACGCGATGCGCTGGCTGATGCGGCAACGGCGGCGTTGTGGCTCGACTTCAGTCACCGCCGCCATCACCTGCATGCCTGCTTCAGGGTCGCTCAGCCGCAGCACATCACCCACTTGCGGCAGTTGCCCGGCGGCCAGTTGCAGCCATTGCTCGCCATCCCACGGGTTGTGCAGCAACAGGCTGCGCTGGCTGATGGCGGCACGCAGTTGCCAGCCATCGGCATAACTACCGCGTGACGCCGAGCGCGCAAACGCCGGCGCCAGTGAGTGCAGGTGGCCATCGCTGTCGTAACGCGCCACCAGCAGGCCCGGCACCGGAAAATAGCTGTAGCTGGCGCTCTCGCCCGCCACACGAATCACCCAGCAACGCCGCCCGCCGTTAGCAAAAAACTGCGCCACCGACTGCCCCAACAGCGAATAGCTCATTTCATCGCGCTGCTTATCCCACGCCAGCGGCAAGTCATCGCCAAAGGTGGCGCGAAACTCGGCGGCACTTTCCACCAGCACCGGCCAATCCAGCGGCCCGCTGGACGCAAACCCCACCAGCACGGCCACGTCCATGCGTGGCAGCGGATCATCGAGTGCCGCAGGCGGCACGTCGAAGCGAATTCCGGGTAGCGGGCGGGTGCCGATAGGGGTCATGATCCGGTACACATCCAATCAATGAAGGTGCCGCTGTGCAGCGCGGGCGAGCCGCGAAGACCAAGCGCAGACAGTGCGAATGCACGGCAAGCGCAGGTCGACAAGAGATCGCCTGCGCTGAACAGCGGCACCATCATGCTAGCTCCAGGCGCTCGTAAGCCAGCACCAGCTCTTCCATCGCCACATCGTTGCCCTTGGCATTGAGGGCACCGTAGGTGAGCTTGGTGGCGCGGGCATTTTTCAGGTTCCAGGTCATCACCGGCGCATCGTTGCTGCGATCTTCACTCAGCAACTGGATGGTGACTGACTTGCTGGCGCTGGATTTGCCGCTGCGCACTTCGTCCATCCATTCAAACAAGGCGGTGGTGCCCATCACCCCGCGCTTGAGCGTGATGTCGGCCACCTTGTTGAGGCCGGTGAGCTTGCGCACGTTGTTCTCTTTGTCGTTGCCGTGGCGGTATTCGGTGACGGCCACCTCGGTGCCGATGCCGGTGATCTCCTGAAAACCGCCGACATCGCGGTTGTCGATCTGCACCAGAAAGTTGAACTGCATATAAGGCCGGGTTTCGCGGGCGATAGGCATGCTCTGACTCCTCAGGATTTACGGTCGGCCGTCCACTGGCCAATGCGGAAGATGACGAATTCGGCGGGTTTCAGCGGTGCAACGCCGATCAGGCACACCAGCCGGCCGTTATCGAGATCGTTCTGGTTCATGGTGCTGCGGTCGCAGCGCACGAAAAATGCCTTGTCGGCGGTTTCGCCGAGCAATGCGCCGTTGCTCCACTCGTTGAACAGGAAATCCTTGATGGTTTCGCGCACATTGGCCCACAGCCGCTCGCCATTGGGCTCGAATACCGCCCACTGCGTGCCGAGGTCGATCGAGCGCTCCAGATAGGCGAAATAGCGCCGCAGGTTGACGTATTTCCATTCCGGATCGGAGCTGATGGTGCGCGCGCCCACAGCCGCATGCCGCGGCCTTCGAAATAACGGAAGCAGTTGATGCCCTCGGGGTTGAGCACCTCCTGCTGCGCCTTGCTGAGCATGGTTTCAAAACCGAGTGCCAGCGTTACGATTTCGTTGGCAGGCGCTTTGTAAACGGCGCGTTGCACGTCGTTGCGGGCGTAGATGCCGGCGACAAAGCCGGATGGCGGCATCACCACTTCCTGGCGCGTTACCGGATCGAGAATTTTTACCCAGGGGTAGTACAGCGCTGCGTATTTACTATCGAGTTGGGCGCGCATTGCCCGCACGTCGGCAATGGTCTGGCCGTTGCCGCTGTCGAGCACCGCAATGCGATAACGCATGCGTTCGGCGTGGCTGATCAGCAGGCTGTTGATGGTGGCCGCGTCGTCGCGGTAGTCGCCTTCGTAACCAAAGGTGGCGCCGGGGGCGGCGATGATCGAGATGTCTTCCAGTGCTTCCAGCGCTTTCAGGCCGGTGCGATACGGGCTGTCGTCGGGTGCACTGCCTTCGTAGCTGGTGGCGCTCGGGCGCACGCCGTCGTTACCGCCATCCAGCAACAAGTCGAGCGAGCGGCTGCTATCGCTGCTGCCGGGGGTGGCCAGTGCGGTCAGCAAATCGGTTTTGACCGCCAGAATCGCCTGCAGCGCCTGAATGCCGTTGCCGACATCGGTGCCTTCCACGGTTTCGCCGGGATTCGGCGCCTTGCCGCGTTCGATCACCACCGGCAGGCGCCGCGCCAGCGACAAGCTGGCCGGGCGGGCGCTGAACACGTCGAACACCGAATCCGGCTGACCGGCGCGGGTGTGATTCGGGTCAAGCGGCAGATTGGCCCAGGTTTGCGGCAGCGCATCGCTGTCGTCGCCCGGCAACACGGTGACCGCGAGCGTGACGATACGAATCCGGTCGCACAGACGCGGATTGGCGTTCCAGTTCAGGTCGTCGAGCGTGACTTCACTTGGCGGGCTGCCGGCAGGCACGCCATCCACCCCGGCCAGTGGGTTGGTGAAGTGCCAGATGGTTTCACGCGTGGTCGGATCAATGCTGGTTTCGGCCAGATAAAAATCGCCCACTTCCGGCCCGCTGCTGGCGCCGGGAGGCGAACCGCTGTTAAGCACATCGCTGATCCACACCACATCGCCCGGCAACAGGCCGTTGACGCTTTTGCGCCGCTGGCTGGGGTTGGCCGGATCGGGCGCCTCGCTCAGCACATTCTGCGACAGCGACAGGGTCAGCCGCACCCGCATCGCGCCCATGCTGCCGGGGCAACGGGCGCGCACCTGCAGCGTTTTGCGCACATCAGCATCAGCCACCGGGCGTTCACCATCGCTGGTCAGCCAGGCATCGGCGTAGCCATCGTCGCTGCTGCTGATCGATTCAAACACGCGCGAGATATACAGCCGCTTGCCGCCATTTTCGAAAAACGCGCGTACCGCATGCCACATATAGTTGTGCATCGGCTCGGCGCCATCGAACTTCAGCATCTGCCGGTCGCCGTAGACGCGCTCGAACTCGCCAAGGCTGGTAATGATGTCCGGCTCAATATCCACCGGACCATAACGGGTGGGGCCGACAAAGCCGGTGGTGGTGGTGCTGACACCTTCGATGGATTTGGCGCGGAACGACACCTCTTCGACATACACTCCGGGCGCAAGATATTCAGGCATGGTGGATTCCTTTCATTAACGTCTTTTGGTGCACCCGGAGTTGGGGAAGCGCTGATTTATTTGGCGAGCGGGATGAAGTGCAAGGAGCCCGGCGCGCAGAAAGCGAGACATATCTTTAGATAGGCGAGCTTTCGAGCACCGCGCGACGCAGCAATTCGCCCGCGCAGCCAATAAATCAGCACTTCCTCAGGTGCGTTGCAGATACAGAAAACTCGATCCAGCCGTGGCCAGCGTGGCTTCGCGGCCAAACTGCAGCGTCAGGCCCAGCAAGGGCTGTGGCGGCGAGACGGTGTGCAGCGCTTGAGCTGGTAGCTGCTTGAGCAAGCCATCGCAATCCGGCGGCAAATCGGCCGGCAAATCACCACTGCTATACACGCGCAATTCCAGATCCCAACTGAACAGCGGCGCGGCGGCCGGCGGTGAGGCGTGCCCGCCAGCGGGCGGCGAACTGGCACGGCGCTCCGGCTCGGGGTAGGCAAACATCAGCAATAGCTGGCCGCTGGCATCCGACACACCCCGTCCCAGTAAACGCCCGCCATGCCACGCCTCGACCAGTGCCCAAGGCACCGCGCTACCATCGGCCACATCGCGCAACTGGCTGCGAATCAGCGCCATCGGCCCAGGCCGGGGGCGTGAGGGTGTGGAGTAAAGTGGAATTTCCGACGACATCGGCGGCGAACCACGCAACACGTCCGGCACGCACAGCCCGCGCAACGGCAGCGCAGCCTTGAAGCGCAGCGGCAGATAACGTCCCATGCGGTCGCTGACTTGAATCTGGTAATCGCGCACTGGCGGCGGGTTACGCCAGAATTCGGCATCACCCATGCCAGCAATGCGCGCCGCCATGCCCGGCAAGCGGTGCGCCAGCAAAATGCCGCTGCTATTGGCATGTGCCCGCATCTGCTGCAGCGGATCGCTCTGCAGCTGGATCACCACCTCCAGTCCCATGCGGATCGGCGCGCGCGTCACCGCATCACAAAACTGCACGCCAAACGGCGCCACCCAGCTGACCCGATCCTGCGCCTGCAACTCCAGCACACTGCTCATCGACGCTCTCCAAAGGAAGTGCTGATTTGTTCGGCGAGCGGGATGAAGTGCAAGGAGCCCGGCGCACAGAAAGCGAGACATATCATATGGATAGGCGAGCTTTTGAGCACCGCGCGACGCCGCAATTCGCCCGCGCAGCCAATAAATCAACGTATTCCAAAGCCAAAATCCCTTGTCTGTACCCGCTCTGCTTCTTCTACGGTCAAGCGCGAATCCAGCTCGACCATGCGCACCACATAAGTCAGCGAGGTTTGCCATTGCGGCTTGAACTTGTCCCACAGGCCCAGATAGTCGGCCAGCGGCAGACTATCGAGCACAATCTCCGCCACTTCGTCATCGGCAAAAATGCCCGGCTCGGGCATGTAGCTGTTCAACACCCCGGCCGATAACACCGATACGTCTTCCAGAAAGCGCAGCAACCAGCCCAGCAAACGCTGCTGGCGTTCGCCATCGGCCGCCCAGGGGGTGATCAGAAAATGTAGATCCACCGGCAGTGACGGCCGGCACAGAGAGCCATCGTCGGCGCGGCGCGGCGGCAGGTTGCGGCCGAGACCATTCAGCGCCACGCGGTACAGACACAGCGACACGCCTTCGGCGATTGGCTTGTCCAGCTGTGCCGTGGTGTAGAGCTCGAATTTCGGGCTGAACAGCAAGTCGCGCGGGCAATGCTGCTCGATCAGACCCAGCAGGGCGCGGCTGACAGCGGCAATGGCTTGGGTGGAGGCCATACACAGTTCGGTTAAGGACAATGGCGAGACTCATTGGCAAGCTCTGTGCCAGCTCCGACAAAATCGCCAAGTGCTTGTTAAGGCAGCCTTATGGCGGGTGACGGATATGCCAGACGGGGCGAATCCGGCCCGCAGGCGAACAAGGCAAAAGCGCTACAGAGTTGATTGATATACGAATACGCTGAAACGGCGATGTGAAGGAGTGGGTCGTTTTTGCCCCATGCGGGCAAAAAAAACGCCGCGAGAGGGGAGCTCTCACGGCGTTGCGACACGCAAAGATTGGAAGACATGGAACCCGCAAGCGGTGAGGGACTACCTGCGGGCGAGACGAACTATGCGCCCGGCAGCCTGAACACAAACTGAACACCAGAGAGAGTGGTGTATGCTGGCAGCGATTATTGCCCCGCTCCAAGCCCCATGCCGCTTTCCGCCCAAATCTGCCTTTTGCTGCTGGCATCTGCCCAGCTTTGCCTGCTGCTGCGCCCTGGCCACGGCCAACTGCCGGCAACGCTGGCGCTGTTCAGCCTACTCGGCGCCGGGCTGGCCGGCTGGCTGACGCCAATAGCGGCACTGCCCGCGTTAGGAGGATGGCTGCTCGCCTTGTTAAGCCGCCAGCGGGCAGACTGGCGCCCCTGGCTGCTACCGCTGTTAGGTTTGCTGGCACTGGCGCTGGCCACGCACCAGCTACCCGGCTGGCACAACCCGCAATTGGCAGCGCCAGCATTGATCGGCAACGGCAGTGTTGCCTACGGCCTGCAAGCCAGTTTCGACAAGGGCTTTGCCGGGCTACTGCTGTTGCTGGCCTGGCCGCCAGCCTCACCCACCACCCCTCGCCTGTCGCTGCGCCACGCCCTGCTGCTGGCACCGCTGTTGGCGGCGCTGATGCTCTTGACGGGCTGGAGCTGCGGGTTGGTCAGCCCGGATTTCAAGCTGCATCCGTTGCTGCCGGCCTTCCTGTTCTGCAATCTGTTTCTTACTGTGATTCCGGAACAAGCCTTTTTTCAGGGGCTACTGGCACGTGGTCTGTTGCTGAAACTGCCGCTACCAGCGGTGATGGTCCTGATCGCCCTGCTGTTCGCCGCGCTGCACCAGGGGCCACCGCTGTATCTGCTGCTAACGGCACTGGCAGCGCTGGCCCACACGCTACTGTTTGGCCTCAGCAGCCGGCTATTGCCGGGCATCGCGGCGCACTGGCTGATGAACGTCGGGCACTTCATTTTGTTCACCTACCCGCGCTGAAGCGACTGATTCAAGTAAAAATTCGTCACACAGCACTGTAATTGCTTACAATTCGCTCATGATCCACACCGACAAATTACAAGCTGGCAGCGCCCCCGAGCGGGTGGTGACGGCGCAAAAGCTCTCAGCGCAGGAAGAAGCGCTGGAACGTGCTTTGCGGCCGAAAATCCTCGACGAATACGTCGGCCAGGAAAAAGCCCGCGGCCAGCTGCAGATTTTCATCGAAGCGGCGAAAAAACGCGGCGAGGCGCTCGACCACGTGTTGCTGTTTGGCCCGCCGGGGCTGGGCAAGACCACGCTGGCGCACATCATCGCCCGCGAACTGGGTGTCAACCTGCGCCAGACCAGCGGCCCGGTGCTGGAGCGCGCTGGCGATCTGGCGGCACTGCTGACCAATCTGGAACCGCACGACGTATTGTTCATCGACGAAATCCACCGCCTCAGCCCGGTGGTGGAAGAAATCCTCTACCCGGCGCTGGAAGACTTCCAGCTCGACATCATGATCGGCGAAGGCCCGGCGGCACGTTCGGTGAAACTCGATCTGCCGCCATTCACGCTGGTTGGCGCCACCACTCGTGCCGGCATGTTGACCAACCCCTTGCGCGACCGCTTCGGCATTGTCGCCCGACTGGAGTTCTACACCCCGGCTGAATTGCAGAAAATCGTCAGCCGCTCGGCCAGCCTGCTGAACGTGCATATCGACGATGAAGGCGCATTTGAGGTGGCAAAACGCTCGCGCGGCACGCCGCGTATCGCCAACCGCTTGCTGCGGCGGGTACGCGACTATGCCGAAGTGAAGGCCGACGGCATGGTCAGCAAGGAGATTGCCGATGCTGCGCTGCTGATGCTCGACGTCGATCACGCCGGACTGGATGTGATGGACCGCAAGCTGCTGAGCGCGATACTGCACAAGTTTGGCGGCGGCCCAGTGGGGCTGGACAACGTTGGTGCCGCTATCGGCGAAAGCACCGACACCATCGAAGACGTGCTGGAGCCGTATCTGATCCAGCAGGGTCTGCTGCAACGCACGCCACGTGGACGTATGGCGACCTTCTCCACCTACCAGCATTTCGGCCTGAACGCACCGGAAGCAGTGCGCACGCCCGATTTGTGGGGCAACGGGCAAGCCTGAGGCACTGAAGCATGGCCGAACCCACCTACGACGCCCGCCCGATGGACAACAGCGGCAACCCGCTGCCCGAACCCGCCGACGACGTGGTTGAACTCACCCCGCCACCAGAGCTGACGCCGGAAGAAAAACACCGCCAGCTGATGCTGTTTGTACACACCGTCAAGCTGGTGGTGGCCTTGGTGCTGCTGCCGATTCTGCTGTTCAAAATCTTGTAAAAGAAGTCAACTGCAACAGTTCCTTACACATTTGTACGCGAACTTTTAGCCCCAAAACGGTATCATACGCAGCTCTTTTGATTCTGCAGACCTACCGTGACACACGCACAAGACCTCTCTATCTGGAGCCTGATTGCCAACGCCAGCCTGGTGGTACAGCTGGTGATGTTGCTGCTGGCAGCGGCTTCGTTTGTTTCCTGGTGGCACATTTTCACCAAGGTGTTCAGCATCAAGAAGGCCGTGCAGAGCACGCTGGATTTTGAAAACCGCTTCTGGAGCGGCAGCGACATGGCGCGGCTGTATGACGATGTGGCCGGCCGTGGCGGGATTGCGCTGGAGCGTATTTTCGAGGCCGGTTTTGCCGAATATCTGAAACAGCGCCGCCAGGCCAACGCCGATCACAGCATGGTGATGGAAAGTACACGCCGGGCGATGAAAGCCGCTTCACAGCGCGAACTGGATCAGCTGGATGCACATCTGGCGTTTCTGGCTACCGTCGGTTCGGTCAGCCCTTATGTCGGCCTGTTTGGTACCGTGTGGGGCATCATGAATTCCTTCCGCGCGCTGGGCAACGTTGGCCAGGCGACACTGGCGCACGTGGCGCCGGGCATCGCCGAGGCACTGGTCGCCACCGCCATCGGCCTGTTCGCTGCGATTCCGGCGGTGGTTGCCTACAACCGCTTCTCCAGCGACATCGACCGCCTGGCCGGCCGCTTTGATACTTTCGTTGAAGAATTCTCCAACATCCTGCAACGCCAGGGGTCGCACTGATGCGAGGCAAACGACGCGCCATGGCGCAGATGAACGTCGTGCCCTACATCGACGTGATGCTGGTGTTGCTGGTGATTTTCATGGTGGCGGCACCGATGATGCAGCCCGGCGTGGTTAACCTGCCGCAAGTCGGTAAGGCCGAAACCGCGCCGGCATCGCCGCTGGAAATCACCATCACCGCCAGCGGCGAATACAGCCTGCGCGACCCGGAAGGCAAAAGCACCGACAAGCAGCTGGAGCTGGATGAGCTGGTGAGTCGCATCAAGGACAAACTGGCCAGCCAGGCGGAACGCCCGGTGGTGATTTCTGCCGACAAATCGGTGCGCTACGAGAAAGTGCTGCAGGTGATGGATAGACTGCAACGCGAGCAGATCGCACGGGTCGGCTTGCTGGTAAAGCCGCAGGGCAAATGAACAGTTTGCAGTTACAACAGCCGGATCGGGGCGAGCGGCGCGGCCTGGCAGCGGCGCTGGCTGGCGGCGTACACCTGGTGCTGATCGGCTTGCTGGTATTTGGCATGCAGTGGCAGGTAAAACGTGACGAGCCGGTATCGGTAGAATTGTGGGCCAGCCTGCCCAAGCCATCGCAGCCGAGTGTTGACCCCAAGCCCAGACCCGAACCCAAGGCAAAGCCCAAGCCTGCGCCGGAGCCGGAAGTAGAACCCGTCGTGGTGAAAAAGCCGGATATCGCGCTGAAGCAGGAAAAACCCAAGCCAAAACCGGAACCCAAACCAGAACTCAAGCAGGAAGAAAAGCCCGAGCCGAAAAAGCCGGAACCGAAGAAACCTGAGCCCAAACCGGACCCCAAGCCTGAGCCGAAAAAGCCCGAAACAAAAGCCGAGGTTAAACCGGAAAAGCCGGCCAAGCCAGTAGACCGCGCCGCGGAACTGGCAAAACTGGCGGACGAATTCAGCAGTAGCGTCAAACCGACAACGGCAGTCAAAACCGGCCCGAGTGCGGCGGATGTGGCTCACGCCAAGGCCAAGGGAGAATATGGCGACGCGGTGCGCAGCCGGGTGGAACGCAATGTGATTCCACCGGCGGATTCTCGCGTCAACAACAAGGCGGTATTTGAGGTCACCCTGCTGCCGAGCATGGAAGTCTTGCGCGTGGTGAAACGCAGCGGCAGTGGCAACGCCGCCTACGACGATGCAGTCGAACGCGCCATTCTCAAGACCTCGCCTTTTCCGCCGCTGCCTGAGGGCATGAGCTTCCGCGAAGTACGGATCATGGTGCTGGAGTTCCGCCCCTAGCCGGAACAGGCAACATCACCCGCAGCGGATATACGCTGCTGCGGAACTTTTTGAATCCTTTAGCGTCATCTACACTTACGCCTATGCCAATATTCCGACTTTATCTGTTGTTATTCAGTGTGTTGCTAGCCGGCATGACCCGCGCCGAAATGACGATCGAAATCGTCACCGGCGCGGCCAAACAAATTCCGGTTGCGATTGTGCCATTTGCCAATGACCGCGAAGACCTGACGCCAGTGATCAAGGCTGATCTGCAACGCAGCGGCTTGTTCCGCATGATCGACACCGCAGGCATCAACCCGGCCCCCACCGATGCCTCCGTAATCAATCATGCCGAGTGGCAAAGCCGTGGCGCCGATGCGCTGGCGGTGGGTTCGGCCAGCAGCCAGCCGGACGGCAGCATCAAGATCAATTTCCGTCTTTACGATCCGGTACGCAAAACCCAGATCGCCGGAATGAGCTATACCGCTCGCCCGACCCACGTACGCGCGACGGCACACCGCATTGCCGACGTGATTTACGAAAAGCTCACCGGCGACCGTGGCATTTTTTCCACCCGTATTGCCTACATCCTCAAGCAGGGAAAACGCTACCAGCTGCAGGTGGCCGATGCTGACGGAGAAAACGCGCAAACCGTACTGGCATCCAACGAACCGATCATTTCGCCACGCTGGTCGAAAGACGGCAGCAAGCTGGCGTACGTGTCGTATGAAGAGCACAAGCCGATCGTGTATTCGCATCATCTGGCCAGCAATCAGCGCCGGGTCGTGTCCAACCAGAAAGGTAGCAACAGCTCGCCGGCCTGGTCGCCGGATGGCTCGAAAATGGCAGTAACGCTGACCAAGGATGGCCTGTCGCAGATTTACGCGGTTGATCTGGACAATGGCAATCTGACGCGGCTGACGCGCAGCAGCGGCATTGATACCGAAGCAGACTACTCGCCGGATGGCCGCATGATCACCTTCCTCTCGGATCGCGGCGGCAGCCCGCAGCTCTACCAGATGCCAGCCAGCGGCGGCGATGCCAAGCGCCTGACATTTGATGGCAACTATAGCGTTTCGCCACGCTACAGCCCTGACGGCAAAAGCATTACCTACATCAAGCGCGAGGCTGGTCGTTTCCAGGTGGCAATACTGGATCTGGCATCCGGCGTCAGCACCATTTTGTCCGATACCAGCAATGACGAATCGCCTTCTTTCGCGCCAAACGGTAAAATGATCCTTTACGCCACCGAACTGGGTGGTCGCGGCGCCCTTGCCGTGGTCTCCAGTGACGGTCGGATCAAACAGCGCCTGCGGGTGCTGTCCGGCGAAGTAAGGGAACCCGCCTGGGGGCCCTGAAGCCCTTCCCGATAGCCATCCAAGCACGTTTGGCTATCAGGACAGGCTGATCCAATAACCCATAACAAGGAATGAATCATGAAAAAACTGCTGTTGAGTGCACTCGTTGTTTCGCTGCTGGGCGCTTGCGCCAGCACCAAAGAGCCGGAAAAAAAGCCGGCTGTTGAAGATCGCACCAGCCAAGGCCAAACGGCTCCTGCAACCAAACCGGCTGACAGCAAGCCGATCGACCAGTCGGGCGTGAATGGCTCGGGTCTGGCTCCGCACCTGGATCCGGCCAACAAGCTGTCGACCGATCGCAGCGTTTACTTCGACTATGACCAGTACAGCGTCAAGGACGAATACCGTGCAACCGTGGACAACCACGCCAAATACCTGAGCAGCAACGCCAAGCTGAAAGTAAAGATCGAAGGCAATGCTGACGAACGCGGCAGCCGCGAATACAACCTGGCACTGGGTCAGAAACGCGCCGATGCAGTCAAGCGTGCAATGACCGCTCAGGGTGTCAGCGACAACCAGATCGAAACCATCAGCTTCGGTGAAGAAAAGCCGAAAGCCACTGGCCAGACTGAAGAAGCCTACGCGCAAAACCGTCGCGCTGACATCAACTACGAAGGCGCCGGCAAGTGAAGAAACTGCCCCTGATTCTGCTGCTGTCCGGCCTCTGGAGCATCCCTGCGCACGCCGGTATCTTTGACGATACCGAAGCGCGCAAGATGATCAGCGACCTGCAAAAGACGAATCAGGAGCAGGATGCGAAGTATCAGGCGCTCCTGGAGCGCCTGAACAAGCTGGAAACCCAGCTGAAAAACCTGCGTATCGTCGAGCTGGTCAACCAGCTTGATGCCACGCGCGAAGACGTGAACAAACTGCGCGGCCAGATCGAGGTGCAAAACCACCAGCTGGAAACCACGCAGAAACGTCAAAAAGATTTCTATGTCGATCTCGACGCCCGCCTGCGCCAACTGGAGCCGGGTGGCGGCGAGCCCGCCAAGGCAGCAGATGCGAAAGCGGCTGAGCCGAAAACGGATGCCAAGCCAGCAGACAAGCCCGCCGAGCTTAAACCCGACGGCAAGGCCGCTGACAAGGGTACTGACAAGCCCGATCCAAAACTGGCTGGTAACGAAACCGGCAGTTACGACGCAGCACTGGCCTTGTACAAGGGTGGCAAGTATGAAGATGCGATCCGCAGTTTTTCCGGTTTCCTGAAAAACTTCCCCGAAAGCAAACTGGCAGCCAATTCGCTGTACTGGATTGCCATGTCGCAATCGGCAATGCGCGATTACAAAACCGCGATCAACACCCAGCAAAAATTGCTGAATCTGTTTCCCGATAGCAGCAAGGCACCGGATGCCATGCTCAACATCGGCATGAATCAGGTGGAAATGGGCGATAACAAGGCCGCGAAGAAAACCTTTGCCGACCTGATCGCCAAATATCCGATTGCACCGGCGGCCGACAAGGCGCGTCGTCTGCAAAACAATCTCAAATAAGCCGCGGTAGTCTGTTTTGTCTGCCAGCGCACTCCGCATCACCGAAATTTTCTACTCGCTACAAGGCGAAACCAGCCGGGCCGGATGGCCCACCGTGTTTGTGCGCCTCACCGGCTGCCCCTTGCGCTGCGGTTATTGCGACAGCGAATACGCCTTTCACGGCGGCGTGAGCATGGAAATCGAGGAAATCCTGCAAGCGGTGAAGGAATACAACTGCCCGGTGGTGTGTGTCACCGGCGGTGAACCGCTGGCGCAGAAGCCTTGCCAGACACTGCTGACAGCGCTGTGTGACGCCGGTTATTCAGTATCGCTGGAAACCAGCGGCGCCTTGCCGATTGATGAGGTCGACCCGCGCGTATCACGCATTGTCGACGTGAAAACCCCCGGCTCGGGCGAAGCCGACAAGAACCACTGGCCGAACCTGTCGTTGCTGAACGCCCATGACGAACTGAAATTCGTCATCTGCCACGAGGCGGATTACCTGTGGGCGCGCACTCTGGTCATGGAAAATCAGCTGTACCAGCGTTGCCCGGTGCTGTTTTCGCCGGTAGTGGGCGGCTATTCCGCCGCCGAACTGGCGGACCGGGTACTTGCCGACCGTTTGCCGGTGCGTTTTCAGATGCAGTTGCACAAAGTGCTGTGGGGCAATGTTGCAGGAAAATAAGATGCCGAAAAAAGCCGTGATTCTACTCTCGGGCGGACTGGACTCCGCCACTGTGCTGGCGATTGCCCGCAGTGAAGGCTTTGACTGTTATTGCCTGAGCTTTGATTACGGCCAGCGCCACAGCGCCGAACTGGCCGCCTCCGACCGTGTCGCCAAGGCCTTGGGCGCAAAGGAACACCGTATCGCCCGCATCGACATCGGCGCTTTTGGCGGCTCGGCGCTGACTGATACGCATATCGATGTGCCAGTGGATGGTGTCGATAACGGCATACCGGTGACCTACGTGCCGGCACGCAACACCATCATGCTCTCTTATGCACTGGGATGGGCCGAAGTGCTGGGGGCACAGGATATTTTTGTCGGCGTGAATGCCGTGGATTATTCCGGCTACCCGGACTGCCGCCCGGCATTTATCAGCGCCTTTGAACACATGGCCAACCTTGCCACCAAAGTGGCGGTGGAAGGCAAACCGTTCCACATCCGCGCACCGCTGATCGACCTCACCAAGGCCCAGATCATCGCCGCCGGCAGCAAGCTAGGCGTGGATTACGGCCTGACCGTATCGTGTTATCAGGCAGACCATCAAGGCCGCGCCTGTGGCGTGTGTGACTCCTGCCGCCTGCGCCGCGCCGGGTTTGCCGCTGCCGGTGTTGCCGACCCCACCGCCTATATCAGCTAAACACGCATCATGCACACCTCTGTGCCGGGTAAAAGCCTGTACGCGCAACTCGGCGTGACAACGGATGCCGACCAGGCAACACTGGATGCCGCTTATCAGCAGCTACAGCAGCTCTATCAATCCCTGCCGGAGCATGCCGACAGCCAGCACCAGCAAGCCGCGCTGCAACACGCCTATCAACTGTTATCCGATCCATTGCGGCGCAAAGTCTACGATGCCAGCCTGCTCAGCGGCCACGCAACCGCGCTGGAACAACCGCTAGTAACAACAAATTCAGCAACACAGGTCAGCGTTCAACCGATCCTGAATGAGCCCGAATCGCGGCTGCGCGATCTGCAATGGTTACGCTGGGTGTTACTGGCGCTGCTGCTGGCGCTGCCCGGCTCCTGCTATTACATGGTGAATAGCACGCAGCAGAAAGCGCAGCAGTTGCAGCTGGAAGTCCGACAGGTGCAGCGTGAGGAAATGTTGCTCCAGGACTATCTGTATCACGCCAAAGACGCAGAACTACGCGAAATCCAGCAACAGCTGGAGCAATTGCAGCAACGCGAAACCGATTTGCTGCAACATGCTCGCAGTAGCTCCGGACAGTTGTTGCAGAATCAGCAGCAGGCGCTGGCACTGCTACGCGAAAAACGCCAGCTGCTGGCCCGGGCGCGACACCGTCTGAGCATCCTCGGCGCGCCCCTGCCGCCAGCACGCTGAGACCGCTCAATCCTGCAGCGTCAGGCCGCTGGCCAGCATATCGATACGTCGGGCCAGACGGGCAATCTGCACCCAGTCATGAGTGACAATATCCTGTGAATGAGCGAGATTGTTGCGCAGCGATTCGATATCCTGCGCCACCCGTTGCGCCTTGCCCTTCGAATCAAAACCAAACTGCTGCAGCAATTGCGTATCCGCAGCCATGATGTGCAGCTTGTCGGATAACTGCAGGCAATCGAGCAAGGATACGTGCTGTCCGATGGCTAGCCGCGCCTGTCGCAGCTGTTCAGCCTTTTCCAGACGACCGGCACTTAAACTGCCGCGCCAGGCCTCGACCGGCATCATGCGAATCATTTCCGTCAGATTCATCTCATAGCTGGTGATGATGCCGAACAGCCACATGCGTACCGGCGGCAACTGCATCTGCGCCCGGCCGATCACCCCCACCACCTGATCCAGCAGCCGCACAAAACAATAATCATGGCGGGTCAGCGCCTGCACGACTTCGGTCAGCGATGCCCGGCGATCCAGCAACTGGCTATGGGAAAAATGCCGCAGATGCGCCAGGCACAGGCCGTGCGTCAGATCCTCGCGCAGCGCATAACCTTCGATATGGCCACTGGCACGCAAACCAATCACCGGGTAGTCGCATTGTTGGGCCACTTTGGCCACCAGCTCGGCCTGCTGGATACCATCAAAGGAAGGCAAGGGCTCGGCAATATCTTCCGCCACCAAGGCCTGGGTAAATATCTCGAAGAAACGCTTCTGGCGAGGGCTCATCTGCGGCACAGCAAGCGGCTCGCTGGCCGGCGGGCTCAGCGTCATACCCAGCTTGGCCAACTGCTTGTCGAGCGTTTTCTGCGCCCGCGCCAGCATGCGTGCATCGCCTTCCTGCAGCACCGCCAGCAAGGCCGCCATTTCCTGCAGATAGACCCGCGCAAAACGTGAATCGTGCTTGCAGATATCCCGCGCATTGTCGATCAGATCCGCCAGCTTGACGGTTTTTGCCCGCGCCGAGGCGTGCTGCAGATGTGCGCGATCAATCGCCTTGCGCGCGGCACGATTACCGTCATGGGCACGGCTGACATCAGTCAGCTGATCCACCAGCGCCGCCACGCTGGCGCCAAATTCGCGCTCGATGTCTTCCAGCGTCGCCGGAGTGTCCTCCACCGTATCGTGCAGCCAGGCGGCCGCCACCATTTCCGCGTCGTCGCAGATTTCCGCCACCAGCGCAGCCACCGATTTCAAATGCACTTCATACGGCTGATTGCTGTATTTACGCCGCTGGTCAATTCGGCCATGCGCCTGGGTGGCAAAATGCCGCGCGCGCGCGATCAGATCGGATTCGTCAGCATCGCTCATCAGTTCCCCTCACTTGCGCTGACGCAGGTAAAACGTTTCCAGCTCCTGCCGCGCCCATGGTGTCTTGCGCAGAAAACTCAGGCTGGATTTGATACTTGGGTCAAATTTGAAACAACGGACATTCACCACCTTGGCCAGACGCTCCCAGCCATATTGCTCTACCAGCTCGGTGAGCATTTTTTCCAGCGTGATGCCGTGCAACGGGTTTTTAGGTTGATCCATGGACTTGGGCAAACCAGAATAAAAAACGATTTTACGCGATTACTTGTCGGATTCCGCCAACCATTTCTTTGCGGGCGTGATTCAACAATTCGGTTACGAAAACACGCCGTAAGATTTCCACCACAAAATGGCAGTTCCGCAAAAACCACATCAATTCGACACAGGAGAACACTACATGGATCGGCGGCAATTTATCAAATGGAGCAGTTTTTTTACGACCACTGCGCTGACATCGGGCCTGAGCGGCTGTTTCAGTGACAGCACAATCGAGCCGGAACTGCCCGCCGCCGCAACCGGCGATGACTGGAAATTTCCGCAAAGCATCGCATCGGCCGATCCCAAGCCTGACAGCATTGTGCTCTGGACCCGTGTAGTGCCGCTGTCGCTGAGCGATACCGCCACGCTGCCTGCCGGTACGCAAACCACCATCCGCCTGTTGCTGACCAGCACCGACAACAGCGCCGCGCTGGGCGGCAACACCGCACTCAGCGGCAGCCTGCTGATGGATCAGGCGATTCCGGCCTATGCCGCATTTGATGGCAGCATCCGCCACAAGGTAACCGGCCTGAACGCCAACACCACCTATTTCTATCAGTTTGTTGCCGGCAACGTGCGCAGCAATGTCGGGCGTTTTAAAACAGCGCCGGCCAGCAACGCCGACGTGGCACAGCTGAAATTTGCCTTTATTGCCTGCCAGGACTGGAGCATCAACCACTGGGGCGGCTACGACTATCTGGCGCAGAACGAAGAACTGGATTTCTTCCTGCATCTGGGCGACTACATCTACGAAACCGTTGGCGATGCATTCCAGACAGGCCTGGTAGAAGCTCGCCACAGCGCACTGAATTTGCCGAATGGCACTTACAAGAACGGCAGCAGTGGTGCCAAATATGCCACCACCGTGGATGACTACCGTTACCTCTACAAACAGTACCGCACCGATCGCCGCCTGCAGGCGGTACACGAACGGTTTGCGATGATTGCGGTGTGGGATGACCACGAGTTTTCTGACGATTGCTGGAAGGACGCAGAAACCTACGACAACGGCAGCTTCAACAGCGCCACCAGTCTTGGCGACAACACCCGCCAGAGCTCGCGCCGCCTCGCTGCCAACCGCGCCTGGTATGAATACATGCCGGCCGATATCAGCTACGACGAAACGGTCAATGGCATCAACACCATCAAGATTTACCGCGACTTCCAGTTCGGCAAGCTGGCGCATCTGGTGATGACCGACGAACGCCTCTACCGCAGCGACCACCTGATTCCGGAAGCCGCCCCCAACCCGGCCACCGGCCAGCCACTGGGCAGCATCGGCTCACGTTACATGGTGCCGGCCAGCACTCTGGCAACAGTTGAATCGCGCAAAATTGCTGCCGCCGGCCCATTGGGGCAAGACGACGCACTGGGATTGGTCAGCATTCTCGGCACCACGCAACGCGACTGGTGGAAAACTACCATGTCTGGCGCTAGCGCCACCTGGAAACTATGGGGCAACGAAGTCTCGCTGCTGCGCATGGGCCTGAGCGGCACCGACGCCATCGCCACCCTGTTGGCACTGGGATCGATCACGACCCTCGCCACCAGCATTGTGACCACGGCAACCAACTCGACCGGCGGCAACGTGAACGTTGCATCGGCAATTGTAGCGGCGGTGACGGCTGGCGCGTCACAATCCACAGCTGGAGCCGCAGCGACAGCAATCGCGACAGCCGATGCGACATCTGGCGGCAATCTGACTCTGGCGGCTGGCGTAGCTGCGGCCATGGGCGCAGGCGCCAACCAGACCCAGGCAGGCCTGGCCACCCAGTCCTATCTGGCAGGCAAGGCAGCAACAGCGGGCGGCGCCAGTGCTCAGGCCACAGCCGCTGCACAAGTGATTGCCTTTGGTTATATCAAGGCCGACATCCAGACCAACAAGCAGAATTCGCAATTCGTGATCGCCGCCGGCAAACAGACCGCGTTGACGCCGTATTTCACCAAATTCCTGCTGAATGCCGACCAGTGGGATGGCTACAACGCCGAACGCAAACAGCTGATGCAACACCTGAAGGACAACAACATCAAGAATGTGGTCGCACTCACCGGCGACATTCACTCCTTCTTCGCCGGCACGGTCAGCGATGATTTTGATGCTGCCGAAGGCGGTACAGCAACTATGGTTGACCTGGTAACAGCCGGAATGAGTTCGGATTCGTTCTTCTCCTACCTGCGTGATGCAGTGGGCAGTCTGTCGAGCGATCTGGCAACGCTGGTGTATTACCCGCTAACCATCCCTACTGGCACAGCCTATGGTTCGATTTCGATCACTTTCAACCTGCTCGACTACACCATGGGCCGCAGCACACCAAGCCTCAGTGCATTGGCCGAACAGGCGCGGGTTCAGGTACGCGGGGCACTGGCACAAAAAGGCGTTCCGGAAGCGCAGCTGAACGCCTTCACCAGCCAGGTTTTGACCGGACTGCAAGCTAGCTCCTCGTTCAATACCACGCTGCTGGGGCTGGCACAGCAACTCGCCAGTCTCAACTCCAATCCTTGGCTGAAATACGTCAATACCGACGCTCAGGGCTATGCAGTGGTTACTTTGACGCCTGCGACACTGACTTGCAGCTTCAAGCAAGTCAACAAGCTGGTGGGTACTGCGGCCCCCAGCAGTTCGGTGATCAGCAATACCACCACGGTCGTGGTCAACAAGGATGTGGCTGCGGTCAACTACGCCGCAAGCTAAAGGCAATAAAAAAAGGGCCGCGCAAGCGGCCCTGTAAGGAGGGAGACAGCCACTACAAAATCGTTAACGTTGTCCGCTCAAGGCAGCAATCCGTTCTTCCAGACTCGGATGCGTTGCAAACAGACTCAGCAAACCTTTACCACCGGCAATGCCCGAAGCAGCCATGTTCTGCGGCAGAGCGCCCGGCTCCATGCCACCCAAACGCTGCAGCGCGGCAATCATCGGCTGCGGGCTACGCAGCAGTTGCGCGGCACCGGCATCGGCGCGGAATTCGCGCTGACGCGAAAAATACATCACGATCATGCTGGCGAGAATGCCGAAGACGATGTCGCAAATAATCACTGTCACCGTATAGCCAATCCCCGGCCCGGTACTTTCTTCGTCATCCTTGCGCAGAAACTGGTCTACCGCATAACCAACGATACGCGCCAGGAAAGTAACAAACGTGTTCACCACGCCCTGAATCAAGGTCAGGGTCACCATGTCGCCATTGGCAATGTGGGCGATTTCGTGTGCCAACACGGCTTCGACTTCGCGCTCGTTCATGCTGTGCAACAAGCCGGTGGATACCGCCACCAGCGAGCTGTTTTTGCTGGCGCCGGTAGCAAACGCATTCGGTTCGCCTTCGTAGATCGCCACTTCCGGCATCGCCAGACCGGCATCTTTTGCCAGGCGCGCCACGGTATTAACCAGCCAGCTTTCAGCCGGTGTTTGCGGCGAATCAATCACTTGCGCGCCGGTCGACCATTTGGCGATGGTTTTCGACATCAACAGCGAGATAAATGCGCCGCCGAAACCCATGATGGCGGAGAAAATCAGCAACATGCCCAGATTCAGGCCGTTGGCGGTCAGGTATTTGTTTACGCCCAGCAGGCTGGCAGAAATCCCCAGCACCACCATGATTGCTACGTTAGTCGCAATAAGCAGAAATACGCGTTTCATTTTGATTCCCCTTCATGACTACAATCAGTCAGTTTGGGCCACTCCACCGATTCGCAGCGCTTCTCGGTCACAACGAAACTGTCGGGGAGTGGCCCGAGGCTGAAATATATACACCTTCAAAATACGAATAAATCGATATAAAATTGACAAACACTCCTTTTTTATCGAACTAAACATCACTTGAAACCCAACCAGCTCAATTACAAACATCTTTATTACTTCTGGGTAGCAGCCAAGGAAGGCGGCATCATGCGTGCCGCCGAACGCCTGAACATGTCGCCGCAAACCGTCAGTGGCCAGATCGGGCAACTGGAGCAAAACCTCGGCAAGAGCCTGTTCACGCTGCAGGGCCGGCGTCTGAGCCTGACCGAAGCCGGGCGAATGGCGCTAAGCTATGCCGACCAGATATTCCTGCTTGGCGAGCAGCTGCAGGAAGCGCTGGAAAATAGCGACGTGGATGCAACCTTGCGGCTCACGGTGGGCATCTCCGACGCCCTGCCGAAGCTGATAGCCTACCGCCTGCTGGAAAACGTGCAATCGCTGCGTGAACAGGTGCGGCTGGTGTGCTTTGAAGGCAAGTTCGAATCGCTGCTGGCCGATCTGGCCTTGCACAAGCTGGATGTGGTACTGACCGACCGCCCCGCCAGCCCTGGCACCGGCTTGCGGGTATACAGCCATGCGCTGGGAGATGATTCGGTGACGCTGTTTGGTCGTTCAGACCTGGCCGAGCGATATCGGGAGGGCTTCCCCGCCAGCCTGAGCGGCGCGCCAATGCTGCTGCCGACCCGAAACAACGCGCTACGGGCACGACTGGAGCAATGGTTCGAGGCACAGGGGATTCAGCCACAGATTGTCGGTGAATTTGAAGATAACGCGTTGTTGATGACGTTTGGCCGTGCCGGGCGCGGGCTGTTTCCCGCGGCGTCGGCACTCGCGCCAACGGTGGCGGAGCAATACGAGGCCATCCCAGTGGGCGAAATTACGGCTGTGCGCGAACACTTTTACGCGATATCCACCGAACGCCGCATCAGCCACCCGGCGGTAGAGGCCATCTGCCAACCCACCGCCGGTAATACCGAACTTTAAATCGAGATTTTGCTCACCGACTGCTGAAGATGTTGTGATAGTTGCTGTAAATCCCGCGCAGCCTGTGCCACATGGCTAACCGCCGCTTCATTGCGCTCGGCCATATTGGCGATTTTCTCGACATTACGGGCAATATCGCTACTGGCCGTGGTTTGCTCGCTCAAGGCGCTGGAGATATCGGTAACGGCAGCCACCACGCGATCACTGCCGGCCTTGATTTGCAGCATCGAATCTTCCGCCCGCGCGGCTAACTCGGCGCCTTCCGAGGCAATCTGCACGCTCGAACCAATCTGATCCAGCACCGAGCGGGTGCCACCCTGTATCTGCTGAATTACGTCAGCAATTTCCTGAGTCGAGGCAGTCGTGCGTTCTGCAAGTTTGCGCACCTCGTCGGCAACCACCGCAAAGCCACGCCCCTGCTCACCGGCGCGTGCGGCCTCAATCGAGGCATTCAGTGCCAGCAGATTGGTCTGATCGGCAATTTCCTTGATGGTGTTGACGATCGACGAGATGGCGTCGGCCCGTTGTCCCAAATCGAGCACAGTAGAAGCCACTGTTTTAACATCGCTTTCCACCCGTGAAATAGTGGCAGCGGTCAGCTGGATCAACTGCATACCATCGGCCGACAACACGCCGGATTCATTGGAAACACGATGTGCTTCGCGCGCATTTTCGCTGACTTGATCGATGCTCACGGTCAGCTGCTCCATTGCAGCAGCCATCGAACCCGCCGCTTCGCTTTGCTGGCGGCTACTGCTTTCCACCTCGGATGCCACTGCCGACAACTGGCACGAGGCTGCCGCAACTTGCTGCGAACCTGCGGCAATCGGATCAACCAAGCCCCAGACTTGCGCCCGCATTGCCGCAAGAGATTGCATCACCTGTCCGATTTCATCGCTGCGATCCACAGCTACTGCCGAACGATAATCCCCTTGTGCCATGGTATTGAGGCGTTGCACGATAGTTTGCAATGGCAGCTTCACACCCTGTCGCAGCAAGGCTACCAACAACAGCGCCAACAACAGCACGCCAACCAAGCCTACGGCGACAATGCTCAACATCAGTGGCCGCACTTCGCGCTCGAATTCATCGCTATAACTACCGGCGACAATCACCCAATTCCAGCGTGCAACGGTATGGAATGCGGCTACCTTCTCACGCGCCAGGGTTTCGCCACGCTCGCGATTGGCCCACATATAACGTATGAAGCCATCTTTGCGGGCAATCATCTCTTTGATGAATGACACACCGTGTTCATCTTTGGCATCGAGGATGACCTGGCCTTCTTTCGCCGGATGAATTGTCAGCTTGCCCTGCTCGCTACCCGGAGTAGCCTCGACAGCATAGACATAGCCGGTTTGGCCAATCTTCAGCTGCAGGATCTTGGATTTCAGTGCCTGTAGGGACTGGGAAAAATCCATCCCGATAAAATACACGCCAACTACGTGCAGCTCAGCATCGAAAATTGGCTGGTAATGTGCCATGTAATAGCGGCCAAACAATGACACCTTGCCACTGTAAGGTTCGCCACGAAGCAGCGCGGCATATGCCGGAGAGGCGTGATCCAGACGCGTTGCGAGTACACGCTGGCCATTGCCATCCTTGACCGAAGTGGCAATGCGCACAAAATCATCCCGCTCGCGAGCAAAAATCGTGGCGACTGCACCAGTAGTCTGGGTAAAGGCATCAACTTGTTCGTTATTACCGTTTAGCACGCTACGCCCGGCTTTCAGCGCAGGCGTATCAACGCCCGCAACCACCACCCGGCTGACACTATCCAACTGTAATGGCGCAGATAGGCTGGCAGCAAAACTCTGTCCGAGAACCTGTGCAGTATGCTCCAGTTGCTGGTTATATTCACCCGGCAATTAAGGGTTGTATCATGCGGCGTACTTGACCCGAGGATCGCCAAAGTATGACCGGACTCGCTCCGGGTTTTCTCGCAACATCTCCATATGCGCCTTGGTCGCGTCCTTGAGCTTATCCTTGGTTCGCACTTGTACCCGGTGAACCCGGGGCATGCTTGAGATCGGCATTGAGGCGTTCATCAGGGTTGAGATCCGGGCTGTAGCTGGGAAGGTAAAACACTTCAATCTGTGCTGTGCGCTCGGCCAGCCAGGCTTTGACTGGCTTGCTGTGGTGCACTCTCAGGTTGTCCAGAATCAGGAAAATTTTCTTTGGCGAATCTTTGATCAGGGCCTCCAGGAATTCGATCAATTTATCGCTATTGAAGGCATCGTCCACGATCATCCAGCGGGTCTTCCCCTGATTGGTGACCGTGGAAATCATCGATAACTTGTGGCGATGGCCGCCAACCGCATAGGCAACCGGGTTTGCCCTTGTGGCTGGTAGCCACGGCCCCGCACGTCGGTATTGATGACGGCAGTTTCGTCCCCCAGTGGATCTCGGCATCTTCTTCCTTGGCGCGCAGGAAATAGCCGGATAGTGTTCATCAAGCCACTGCTTGACGGCCTCGGGACGCTGCTCGTAGGCGCGCGTAATCGGTTTTTGCGGCGTAAAGCCCCAGCGCTTGAGGTATTCGCCCATGGTGCGAATGGGAAGTTCGATGCCGAACTCTTGCTGCACCAGCAGCATGACCGCCGCTCGCGTCCACAGCGCAAAGGACAGCTTCAGTTGTTCCGGGCGGTGCTTGCAGATCTGCCGCTGAATGTGCAGTTCCTGCTCGGATGTCAGGCGGCGTTTCTCGCCCACAGCGCGCCCCGTAGGCTTGGGCTTCAGCGCGTTGACGCCCCCTGCGTCGGACGCCTTGACCGCGCTGCGAACCGTTCCCTCTGCCATACCCAGCATCCTGGCAATGTCGCTTGAATGGCGTGCCTTTCCGGTGCAACCTCACCGCCTGCTTACGCCGCTCATGCTGTGCTTCCCGCGACAGCTTGCGTCCGTCTTCTTTATCCATGCGAGAAAGGTGGGGGCTGATCTTCAAAAATCAATACTTAGTTGCCGGGTGAATAGTTGTCGATCATAGTCACGGTCAGGTGTACCGTGCCTTCCAGTTCCTGCTGCATACGATTCTGCAGTGTCTGATGTACCTGCTGGCTGATCACAGCAATCACCACACCCAGCACCAGCACGACTGCAGCCAGCGTTATCAGCACCAGCCGCAAAGCCAGAGAGCGTTTAAACCAAGCAAGCAATTGTGTCATTTGCAACATTAACCCGACCGTATATTAATACTTTTATACATAGCAAATACCTATCAACACCTACAAACTATATTATCAGCATGGCTATTTATCTCTTCGATTGTTCCGTATTCGCGACAAAATCGGCAGCTCAGACCCACATCACCCATGCTTTTCTCGGCAAAGCGGCAAAACTGCCTTATAAACAGAGTGACGCAAGTCGCCTCAAAGCGGGTAACCGCAGGCGCAGATAAAAAAACAACAAGGGCGATGACACACCAAGGACAAACGGTAATGATGAAAAAATGGATTAGCACCGTGCTGCTGGCATTGAGCTGCGGCACCGCGATGGCAATTGACGTGGCCGGCGTGCAATTGGATGAAACGGCCAAGGTAGGTGGCAAGGATCTGGCGCTGAACGGCACTGGCGTACGCTCGGCCATGTCGGTAAAGGTCTACGTTGCCGGGCTGTATCTGCGCGAAAGAAGCAAGGATGCCGATGCAGTGATCGCATCAAAAGACCCGAAACGCCTGGTGCTGGTATTCAAGCGCAATCTGAAGTCGAGCATTGTGCTGGCGGCGTTTCGTGACGGTATTCGCCTGAATGCCGACCCGGACGAACTGGGCCGGTTGACGCCACGCATCGCCCAACTGGAACGGGCACTGAACACCCTGGATGAAGCCAAGAATGGCGACAAGCTGGCGCTGGATTTCCCGATGGATGGTTCGGTCGACATCATTTACAACGACAAGCTGGTAGAATCCATCCCCGGCCCGGAAATGGGGCCGGCCATGCTGAAAATCTGGCTGGGTTATGTGCCGGTGGCCGACGAACTGAAAAACGGGCTGCTGGCAGGCGCCAACTATGCGCCGAAAGCGCCACAGCGCAAATCGGCCTTCGATTCGATTTTTGATGGATTCTCGCCCTAATTTTTCCAAGCAATCGGTAGCCATCATCGGCGGCGGCCCGGCCGGCCTGATGGCAGCAGAAATCATCAGCCAGCACGGCTACCGGGTCGATGTCTACGATGCCATGCCCTCAGTGGGGCGCAAGTTCCTGCTGGCGGGCGTGGGTGGCATGAACATCACCCACTCCGAACCCCTGCCCGCATTCATTCGCCGCTATGCCGATCGCGCCTCGCACATCGAGCCGCTGCTGCGTGCCCTGCCACCGGATGCACTACGCGAATGGATTCACGGTCTGGGCATCGACACTTTTGTTGGCACATCCGGCCGCGTATTTCCGACGCAAATGAAAGCCGCACCACTGCTGCGCGCCTGGCTGCACCGCCTGCGCGAAGCGGGCGTGCGGCTGCATGTACGCCATCGCTGGCTCGGATTTGGTGACGATGGCGCGCTACGAGTGCAAACACCCGACGGTGAAATCAGCCCACAAGCAGATGCGGTGGTGCTGGCGCTGGGGGGTGGCAGCTGGGCCAAGCTCGGTTCGGATGGTGCATGGGTGCCGCTGCTGCAACAACGCGGTGTCAGCGTCGCCCCGCTACAGCCTGCCAACTGCGGTTTCGAGCGCACCTGGAGCGAAGTTTTTCTGCAGCGTTTTGCCGGCGAGCCACTGAAAACCGTAGCGCTGGCATTTACTGATGCACACGGCCAGCACGAATACAAACGCGGAGAATGTGTTGTCACCCAGCATGGCGTGGAAGGCAGCCTGATTTATGCGTTTTCGGCGCGGATACGTGAGCTGATCCGGCTGCATGGCAGCGCTACCATCCAGCTCGACTTGTTGCCCGACTGGGATGCCGCCAAGGTGAAAGAAGAACTGGCGCGGCCACGTGGCTCGCGCTCCATCTCCAGCCATCTGCAAAGCCGGTTGGGTTTAAAAGGCGTGAAAGCCGGCCTGTTGCGTGAACTGCTGGATGCCGAGAGTTTTGCCGATCCGGCGCGGCTGGCTGCGGCGATCAAGGCCTTGCCACTGACACTGGCCGCGCCACGACCACTCGACGAAGCCATCAGCAGCGCAGGCGGCGTGTCGTTTCAGGCGCTGAACGGCCAATTGATGCTGAAGCAATTGCCGGGCATTTTCTGTGCCGGAGAAATGCTCGACTGGGAAGCACCAACCGGCGGCTATCTACTGACCGCGTGTTTTGCCAGCGGCAAAGTCGCGGGGCAAGGCGTGGTCGACTGGCTGGACGAGCAACGCGAAGCCTGAGCAATAAAAATGGCCGCATCAGCGGCCATTTTTAATCATGCGGCAACCCAGCCTTACGGCGACATCCGGTCAAACAGCGAATCAAACGCCGTTTTGCGCATCAGCGCTTTAGGGCCATAGTGAGCATTCGCCAGCAATGCGTTCTTCAAGTCATCCGATACCGGCACATCGCCCAGCCAGATTTTCAGCATCGCCGGGCCGATATCCGGGCCACCCAGTGTGCCCTGTGCCGCGCCGTTGTAGCTGATCGCCACCGAACCATCGGCCTGCACATCCAGTGCCAGACGATCACCCGCCTTCACTTCCGCAATTTTGGCCATGGTCTGTTCCAGCGATGAAACCTCAGCGCTCAAGCGATCCATTTCCGCGCCGGTTACATTCAGGCCGATGCCATCGCGAAAAGCCGACTGCAAGACACTCGATTTCATGTCGCGGTTGAATACCAGCACCAGACGGCGAGGCTGTTTGGCGGTGATGGTTTTTTCCGCACTCTGCGATTTTTCACGCAAATACAGCGCGGCAACATAAACTTCCTTACCCGGCCCGGCGCTACGCACGCCGGCGCCATTCAGACGCAAATCTCCCCCGGCAACCTTGGCCGTATCGTCCAGCTGTACCCCCTGCACTTCAAGCGCCAGGCCCGCATTGGCCAGCAATGCCAGGGTCAATGTGGCAAGCAGTTTTTTCATGTCTTTCCTTCCTTGGAGAATCAAAACATCAGCATCGGGGCGTGTTCGCAACGCGGCTGACGAAACACTGGCTAGCGGCTGGTTTTAATGGCTTTTTTGCGCCCCCCAAAAAGTTATGGGCAAGATTACGGACTTTGCCGACCGGTAAATTCCCGGATGACCAAACAGGATATTTACCCACAGAAAAAGCAAGGTTATACCCATGAAAAACAAGAATTTTTTCGTGCTCACCGGGTAAATCTGCGAAAATAGACGGCTGATTTTGTTGCAGCCCAGCCATGACCCCAGCCATCACCGCCGCCAAACCGATTCACAGCTACGCCGACGCCAGCGCCAAACGCAAACCTGCGCCGTTTCTGCCGATGTCGCGCGCCGAAATGGACAAGCTCGGCTGGGACGAATGCGACATCATTCTGGTGACCGGCGACGCCTATCTCGACCACCCCAGCTTCGGCATGGCGCTGGTGGGGCGATTGCTTGAGGCGCAGGGATTCCGCGTCGGCATCATCAGCCAGCCGGACTGGCTGTCGGCCGAGCCGTTCCGCGCGCTGGGCCGGCCACGGCTGTTCTTTGGTGTCACCGCCGGCAATATGGATTCGATGATCAACCGCTACACGGCAGAGAAAAAGCCGCGCAGCGACGATGCCTACACCCCCGGCGCGGTCGCCGGCAAACGCCCGGATCGCGCCACTGCGGTGTATTCGCAGCGCTGTCGCGAGGCTTACCCCGGCGTCGATGTGATGATCGGCAGTATCGAAGCCTCGCTGCGCCGCATCGCGCAATACGACTACTGGAGCGACAAGGTGCGCCAGTCGGCGCTGATCTATTCCAAGGCCGATATCCTGCTCTATGGCAATGCGGAACGCGCGCTGGTGGAAATCGCCCACCGCGCCAACGCCGGTGAGCGCCTGGCGCAGATTCGCGACGTTCGCGGTACGGCTTTCCTGGTGCCGCGTGGCTGGAAGCCGAGCGAAGAATGGCAGGAAATGGATTCGAGCACGGTCGACATGCCCGGTCGCGTCGATCCGCATCCCGATCCTTACGCGATGGAGCCCAGCCAGCCGGCACCACGCACCGATGGCGCACAGCCAATCCGCATCATCCCTGCTGCCGAACGGGTGGCCGCACGCAAGGCGCAGCGCGCCAAAACCGTGGTGCGGATTCCATCGTACGAAGACGTGGTGCGCGACCCGGTGTTGTATGCCCACGCCAGCCGCACGCTGCATCTGGAATCCAACCCCGGCAATGCCCGCGCTTTGGTGCAGGGCCACGGTGACCGCGACGTGTGGCTGAACCCACCGCCGGTGCCGCTCACCACCGAGGAAATGGACTACGTCTACGGCCAGTTCTTCGCCCGCAACCCGCACCCGAGTTACGGCGATGCGCGCATCCCGGCATGGGATATGATCAAGTTCTCGATCAACATCATGCGCGGTTGTTTTGGCGGCTGCACCTTCTGCTCGATCACCGAACACGAAGGTCGCATCATCCAGAGCCGTTCGCACGAATCGATCCTGCACGAGATCGAGGAAATCCGCGATCGGACCAAGGGCTTTACCGGCCATATCACCGATCTGGGCGGGCCGACTGCGAATATGTACCGCATCGCCTGCAAAGACCCGAAAATCGAATCGTCGTGTCGCCGGCTATCGTGTGTTTACCCCGGCATCTGCGAAAACCTCAACACCGACCATTCGTCGCTGATCGAGCTGTACCGCAAGGCGCGCGCCGTGCCGGGGGTGAAGCGCATCAGTATTGGTTCCGGGGTGCGCTACGATCTGGCGGTCGAATCGCCGGAGTACATCAAGGAACTGGTGACGCACCATGTCAGCGGCTATCTGAAAATTGCGCCGGAACACACAGAAGAAGGCCCGCTGTCGAAAATGATGAAGCCGGGCGTCGACAGCTTTGAGCGCTTCAAGCAGTTGTTCGAGAAGTTCTCGGCGCAGGCGGGCAAAAAGCAGTACCTGATCCCCTACTTCATCGCCGCCCATCCCGGCACCAGCGACGAGGACATGCTGAACCTGGCGCTGTGGTTGAAAGCCAACAACTTCAGGCCGGATCAGGTGCAGGCATTCACGCCCACGCCGATGGCGATGGCCACCACCATGTGGCACACCAAGCGCAACCCGCTGCGCAAAGTCAGCAAGGATTCGGAACAGGTCGACGCGGTACGCGAAGCCAAGCGCCGCACGCTGCACAAGGCCTTCCTGCGTTATCACGATCCGGAAAACTGGGCGCTGTTGCGCGAGGCGCTGCTGAAAATGGGTCGGCGCGACCTGATCGGCATGGCGCCGCACCATCTGGTGCCGCCGCTGCAAGCCATCGAGCGCAAACCACATGCCAAGCCACAAGCCAAGCCTGGCGCGGGCTCCAGAGCAGGCCTGCAACCCGCGTCCAGAGCGCCACGCAGCCCTGCCGGCAAACCCGGCAACCGTGGCCCGGCCAACAAAACCAATAAAGCGAAACATTGATGGCAGAAAAATACGATATCCGCCCCGGCCAGTCGGTCGAGCTGCTGAAAGAGCTGCATATCCTCACCCGCGACGGCAAGCTGAATCAGGACAGCCGCCGCAAGCTGAAGCAGGTGTATCACCTCTACAACTTCATCGAACCGCTGCTGCAGGAGCTGAAACAGGACAAGGCTGGCGTCAGCCTGGTAGACCACGGCGCGGGTAAATCCTACCTGGGTTTTATTCTCTACGACCTGTTCTTCAAATCGCTGGCCGATGAATCGCAAATCTACGGCATCGAAACCCGCGAAGAGCTGGTGCAGCGCTCAACCGAGCTGGCGCAGCGGCTGGGCTTTCCCGGCATGTCCTTCCTCAACCTGAGCGTGGCCGAATCAACGCAATCAACGCAACTGCCGGCGCAAATCGACATCGTTACTGCGCTGCACGCCTGCAACACCGCCACCGACGACGCGATCCACTTCGCACTGCAGAAACAGGCCAAGTTCATGGTGCTGGTGCCGTGCTGCCAGGCGGAAGTGGCAGCGGTGCTGCGGCAGAACAAGGCGCGCATGCTCGCCAACCCGCTGAGCGAGCTGTGGCGCCACCCGATCCACACCCGCGAATTCGGCAGCCACGTCACCAACGTACTGCGCTGCCTGCAGCTGCAGGCGCACGGCTACGAAGTCAACGTGACCGAACTGGTGGGCTGGGAACACTCGATGAAAAACGAGCTGATCATCGCCCGCTACAAGAACCTGCCACGCCGCAAACACGTGGAACGGCTGCAACATCTGCTGCAAGAACTGGGGCTGGAAGAATTGAGCGGGCGGTTTTTCGCCGGCACCTGAAACCCGCCTAAACGGGATTGATCGCCTCCTCGTAGCGGTACAAGGCAAAGTCATTGCCCGCCAGCAAGAACTCGGCAACGCTGATGGCTTTTTCCTGCTTGTCGCTGACCAGCGCGTACTGCCGGCCGGCGGTCAGCGTTGGCCCGGACAACAATAACGCCGGCTGTTTCTGCTCACCACAGACCGGCAGCAGCAAGGCCGGCTGCCGCTGCTGGCTATCGTCAACAATACTGGCGGCATTGGCGCAGTCAGTCAGCAACTCGACACCGATAAAACGTCGCCCTTCCAGCTCGGTGCTGGCACGGCGAATGATGCCCAGCGCCCAGCAATCGCGACGATCCTGATACAGCGCGATAAGGCTGCCGACCCGCGCATGAGCATAGTCTGCCGGCAGCAGCAGCCCCACGCCACGGCAGCTGATATTGAACAGCCCCGCCTCACACACCAGGCCATCTGCCACCGGCTTGCGTTTTACCACCTGCACTAACAAGCCACGGATACGCAAGGTATCGCAACAGATCCAGATCGAGCCTTCGATGCTCTGGCGTGCTTCGCTGCGGCTCCGGCTGCGACCGAGCCAGCTGGGGCGGATGGCATCAAGCAATGCCAGCGTTTCGGCGGCAGTCTGGCCGGGCAAGGGTTTCAGCAGGGTTTCCAGCGGCGCGGCATTGCCCAGCTGGTTGCGCCAGTTGCCGGTGGTTGCGTCCAGTTCCTCAAAGCCGAGAAACAGCGCGCGCATATCGTCTTCGGCACGCTCCCAGCCTTCCAGCCGATCAGGCCGCCCCTGCGACAACAAGGACAGCACATACGGTGCATCGGGTAGAAACACCGGCGACAGCAATACCTTGCCCGCCAGATAACCCAGCAGTTGCTCCACGATCAGCGCCTGGCGCATATCCAGCGGCAATGGCAGCACCATGCTCAACAGCGCCAGCCGCCCCAGCTCCAGGCCGATTTCGGCATCCACCAGCGACAGATCGATACGGAAATCGCTGCCAGCTTCGTTTTTGCGGCAAAACGGGCCGATGATCTGGCGCCAGTTCAGCACATCGGCCATACCGGCATAGAGCCGCTGAAAAAAATAGGCGTGCCCCGCCCAGCGCAGGAACAGCGCCATCTGCTCGCGATCGGCAGCGCCCTTGCGCACCACCTCGCCCAGTTGAAAATGGAAGGCATTGATGAATTGCAGACCATGGCGCAGCAGCAAACCAATCCGTGCCGCGCCAGGTTCGGTTTCTGCCAGCCCGAGCTTGAGCAGCCTGACCGCATCCTGTGCCGCAGGATCAAGCAACACCAGCAGGCTCGCCTTTTCGGCATCGCTGCCGAGCTTGGCCACGCCATCCTGCAACGCCAACGACAACTGCTCGATCATCGGCAGCACGCCGGCCCCCTTGATCTGATCCAGGGTGCGCTTGGCCTGGCGTAGCGGATGATCACGCGATGTCAGCGGGCGAAACAGGTCGAGCATGGGAACCTCATCGGTGCGGCAGATTTACTAGTTGTAGCCCTTGCCAGAGCGAATGGCGAGCCGGTCGCACACGACTGCCCCAGCTCTGTGGCTAGGGCTGTCGGCGCAGGGCGGCAAAGACGTCCGGTTCCCACGGCCGTAGCGCAATCAGCAAAGCCGTGCCGTGGCGCTCATCACCGGTGGTGGCCACGCCGTCGGCGTGTAATTCGGTGAACTCCTGCAACAAACGCTGGATTTTCTGCTGCAGCCGCAGATTGTCGGCCGCGCTGAGCATGGCTTGCTGAAAACGCAGCAACTCGTCGGGCTGCTCAAAGTCAGCATCGAGAAAATCGGCTTGCACCCGGCTGCGAAAAAAGCGATGAATCGGCCCGCCCGGCCGCCAGGCAAAATCACGGGCGATGCGCAACCGTACCCGGTTTTCCGGCAACAGACGGATCATGCCCAAGCGGTCCAGCGTCAACAGATGCGTGATGCATTCGGCCTGGCTGATGGCATAGGCATCCACAATCCGCTGCAGCGACCAGTGATTCAGCACACACACAGCCACCAGCGCCAGCTTGGGCTGGCTGACCAGCTCTGCCTCCTGTGCCTCGCTCAGCTGGCGCAGCCCCGCTTGATTCTGCGCAGCCACCTGCGCCAGCTCCAGCAGCTCGATCTGAAGCAAGTCGCAGATCAACTCCAGCGTGCGCAAGCTGAAGCTCTGCCGCGAAAACTGGCGTTTGATACTCGCTTCACTCAGGCCCAGATGTTGCGCCACATCGGCATAGGTTTTGCCCTGCGCCTTGAGCAGGCGCTTGAGTGCGGCGATCAGTTCAGTGCTTTGTGACATCGTCAAGGTATCGAAAATTGATACCTGACAGTTTAATCGATGACAAAAGTGCCATAGAAGTTTTCTTTCCACGCCAGAAGCGGCATGGTGGGCACCTACCCATCGATTGAATCAGGAGAAACACATGCAAGGAATGCGCAAGCATACAAAAGCCGTCTACCTGTCGTTAACACTGCTGGCCGTAGCGCCAGTGGCCTATGCCGAAGCGGCTTTACAACACGTCAGCAATCGTGATCTGGCTCGCCAGTTGCAAGTCGGCGACGTGGTATTTACCCGGATTCCGGCCTATCCCTTCCGGCAAGTGGCGGCAACGACGTCCAGCTGGACCAACCATGTCGGCATCGTCATTGACGTCAGCGGCAGCGAGCCACTGATTGGTGAAAGCAAGTTTCCGTTGTCGCAAGCCACGCCGCTGTCGCGTTTTGTGGCACGTTCAGAAGCCGGGCGGGTGGCGATAAGCCGGCTGGATCGGCCACTGACGGAAATGCAGCAACAGGCAATCAAGGCCGCCGCCGAGCAACGCTTTGGGGTGTTCTACGACACCGGCTTCAATCTGCATTCGGGCCGGCAATTCTGCTCGCGTTATGTGCGCGAAGTGGTGCAGGAAACCACCGGCGTCGAACTGGGCCAGGTCGAGAACTTTGCCCAGTTGCTCGCCAGCAATCCAGACGCCAATGTCGGTTTCTGGCGCGTCTGGTATTTCGGCAATATTCCGTGGCAACGGCAGACAGTTACACCGGCCAGCCTGCTGCGCAGCCCGCGGCTGAAGCCAGTGTTTGATGGCTATGGCGCGGTCTGAGGCGCGCTGGCGTCTATTTCCCCGCCTTGCGCCGCACGGTGATCGATTCGCCGCCCACACCCCAGTTGTCGGTATCCACTTCATCAATCACCACCACCGTGGTTGCGGGGTTTTTGTTGAGCACGTCCACCAGCAACTGCGTCACGCCCTGGATCAGTTGTGCCTTTTGCTCGGCAGTAGCGCCTTCGCGGGTGATTTTGATGTTTACGTACGGCATGGCTGTTGCTCCTCAAGGTTGGCAAGAAAACGGTTGGCGGCCTTGCGCTGCAGCAGCGTCGACGCGATCAGGCACACTGCGCCGAGCAGCAGCACCACGGTGGCAATCTGCAGCGCCAGGCCAATGGCGTTGGGGCGGGCTGCCAGCGCAGCGGTGATCAGCGGGCCGATGATCTGCGCCAGACCATAGGCCGAAGTCATCACGCCGACAGTACGGCTGCCGCCATGTGGATCGTGTTTGCGCGCCAGCATCATCGCCATCACCACAATGCCGAGAAAAGTGCCGCCGAGCAGCAGCGCGCTGGCACTGGCGCCGAAGCGATCCGCCCACCACAGCGGCGCCATCACGCCGATGGCCTGCAAGCCATAAGCCGCCAGCAGCGCCGGCACCTCACCCCAGCGCTGCGCAGCCCAGCTCCAGAACAGGCTCGATGGAATCACCGCGAGGCCGAGAATCACCCAGCTCCACGCGGCAAAGCCGCCCATGCCCGGCGTGGCGCGGATGATGGCCGGCAGAAAAGTCATGCTGACGATATACCCCAGTCCGGCGCAGCCATACCCCGCCACCACCAGCAGGTAAGCGGGTGTACGCACCGCTGGAGCGGGTTTGCCGCTGGCCGCTTGCGGCGTGGCCGCCTGCAATTGCCACGCCGGTTGCAGCAACAAGCCACAAATCAACGCCAGCCCCCACCACGCCGCCTGCCAGCCCCAGCCGGCGTGATCCACCGCCAGCACCAGCAAGCCAGACAAAACAATGCCCGCCCCCACGCCCGAATACAGCAGCCCACCCAGCGCCGAGCGCCCGGCCAGCGCCAGTCGCTCCAGCACCAGATTGGCGGCGTAAACAAACACCACGCCATTACTCAGGCCAGAAACAAAACGCAGCAACAGCCACGCTGGCAGTGCGTGGGTCAGGCCCATCAGCAGCGTGGTGGCAATGCTCACCAGCAGCCCGCCACGCAGCCGCTGAATACGGTCGCCGTGGCTGAACACGGTAAACAGCGCGCCAAGCAGATAACCGACATAATTCGCCGCAGCCAGCCAGCCGCCCTGCTGCAGCGTCAGCCCGTCTTCACGCATCAGCGGTAGGATCGGCGTGTAGGCGAAACGGCCGATGCCATGCACGATGATCAATGCGGCAATACCGCCAAACAGCGTGTAAACCATTGAAGAATCGGATGGGCGAGACATGGTCAACTCCGGCCGGACAAGAACACAGACTGCAGATTACGCCGCTTTTTGTTTCATTAAAAATGATTAATAATGATTTTATTCATCACTTTTGCTGATTGAAAAAATGGACATCACCGCGCTGAAGATATTTCTGGCAGTGGCCGAAACCGGCGGCGTTACCCGTGCGGCGGAAAAGCTGCATTACGTGCAATCCAACGTCACCGCCCGCCTCAAGCAGCTGGAAGAAGACCTCGGCACGCCGCTGTTCTACCGCAACGGCCGCAAGCTGCAGATCACCCCGGCCGGGCAGATTCTCAGCGGTTACGCCGAGCGTATCCTGCGCCTCACCGAAGAAGCGCGTCAGGCGGTGCAGGATTCGCCAGAACCACGCGGCACGCTGCTGATCGGCAGCATGGAAACCACCGCCGCCGCGCGCATGCCGCAAGTGCTGGCGCAATACCACAAACGTTATCCGCAGGTGCAACTGGCGCTGGAAACCGGCACCACCCGCGAGCTGATCGACGCCGTGCTCAACTACAAGCTGGAAGCCGCACTGATCGCTGCACCGCTGGAACACCCGGAACTGGACGCGCAAATCGCGTTTGAAGAAGAACTGGTGCTGATCACCGACCTGCAGCAAGGCCCGATCGAATCGCCGCAGGACATCCGCAACCTGACGCTGCTGGTATTCCGCGCCGGCTGCCGTTATCGCCAGCATCTGGAAGACTGGGTGGGCAAACTCGGTGGCGTGCCAAAACGCATCGTCGAATTCGGCACCTTTGAAGCCATCATCGGCTGCGTCGCCGCCGGCATGGGCGTCTCGATGATGCCGCGCACAGTGGTCGAACAACACCGCAGCCAGGGCGTGATCCGCGTCTACCCGCTGCCGCCGGACATCGCCCGCGCCCCGACACTATTTATCCGCCGCCGCGACGTGCTGGAAAGCAGTGCGATGCGGGCGTTTCGCGGCACGCTGGGGGAAGTGTGGCGGGCCGAGCACGAAAGTATCGGTATAGTCTAACCGCAGCGAGCAATGGCAAATGAAAGTGATGATTGATTAGAGGCAGCTTCACCAGGGCAATAAATCCATACTGATCCGATGTATTACAAAATTAGAGATCAATCATATTGACAACAAAAAATTTATCGCCTACTTTCAATGGGCGACACGACTGTGTCCAGTGATTTTGATTTGTTTGCGATTGATCAAGCGCCCTATTTGTTGGACGCCCCATATTTCAAGTGAAGTAAACAACAGTTTCTTCGCACACTATGGCCGCTTCAAATCAGTAGCTTATGTATTCTCAGAAGATCGGGAGAGTTAATGCGCGGCCACATGAAACCCAGCAAACAATGCGGAATTAACCACATTCTCATCGCGATTGGAAGCTTGCTCATTAACGCTTGCGCGCAGCCGCCATCCCCTGTTACGACAAATGCCCCCCCAATAGAAGCAGTACCGGAATTGGCCCGCTATTCCCACTTTGAACTGGCCTCCCAGCCCAATGGCAATGCTAACGAGCAAAAAGCGTCCGGCTCGCTCGATTTTAAATCCAGCTCGGCATCTTTTGATGTGATTGCAGACAACAATCAAGCGGCGGGCCGTCTTTTTGTTCAGCCTGAAATTTGTCGTGATGATCCTAGCTCAGATTGCCAACGACGTTTCGTAGTATCGGGGCGCATAAATATCTTTAATACATCCCTGAATTGCTACATCCCGATACGCAATGACGTTGCCATTGGCTATATCAATCAATCCCTGACTGGCATCTGCCAGGATCGCTATGGCCGTTCATTCTCAATTTCTATCTTTGCCCATTAACAACGCAACCATGCAAACACAATTGTCCGTTTTAAGCTCAACACGCTGGTGCATTCTGGCCTCGATTATTCTGATATCGGGGCTTGGTGGATGCGATCTCAATCTTCCGTTCATGAAGAACGCCGATAGTCTGAAGGCTGAAGCACGCCACTCTGTCGAAATTAAAAACTTTACCGAGGCTGCAGCCACGGCCCAAAAACTGACGGAAAAAGAGCCGGCCGACTATGAAGGCTACTTCCTGCTTGCTCAGGCAAAAGCCCAGGTCGGGGACAAAAATGCCGCCCTTGTTGCACTTGAACAGTCAATCAAGAAGGGATTGAAGGATGACCAGCAAATCGAAAAGACCGCCAATCTTGATCCAATCAAATCCATGAGCGCGTACACAGATTTGATGAACTCCAGTTTCCCCAGCCGCAAGCCGGCGCAAGAAAAACCGGACTCAACGGACGTCAGCATCCGTGAAGCAGACGGGAAACAAGTTGTGCGAGCTGGAGACCTCGTTGTCGAAGTGCCCGTAGCCAAATAAGCCATTATCCGGAAAAACAAAAATGCATACCAAACGACGCATTGTCAAAACCCTACCTTTTTTTCTCGCCTCGATCCTGGCCGGAACAGTGGCGCCTGTTTTTGCACAGGACACAATATTTGGCGAGGGACGTACCCCGCTGACGGCTGGCGAGGCGGCATCAATTCGCAATGCAGCCAAGCAAGAAGCCCTGCGCGATGCAGTCGTCAAGGCAATCAAGGATGCTACCGCTCTGGATGCCAGCGACCCTCGATTTGCTCCGATCGTAGCAGAGGTGGCCAAACAGTTGCGTGACGTGCAAGTACGCGAGGAACGCCGGGAGGGAACCGATTTTGTGACGCGAATCGAGGCACTGGTAGATCGTCGCCAGATCAAGAATGCCATCCGCGGCACAGAGCTGGATAAACTTAATGACCGCAGTTTCTCAATCATGATGCTGGTCGATGAATTTGTAACCTCCTCCCGTGACCTGAACATGCCATTGAGAGAAGTGACCGAGTTCAACTATGACGCCGGTTCATCTTTCAAAGATCATTCTGTGAAAGCGTCATCTGCAGCGGCTTCCAGCAAATCTGCTGTAGCGGCATCGTCTAGCCTCAATGCAGCATCCGCATCGTCTACCCGGGTTGCTGGCTCATCCAGCGCAGCGATGGCGGCGCGTGCCAGCGATCCCTATGGCTCCGGCGCAGTAGCCGCCTCGGAACGTAGCAACTTCAATGGCCAGACAAGTTCGGCAGCCGCCGTCAACGCAAAATCCAATTACGCGGCAGCCGCATCCAGCCAATCAGCTTCGGCGAAAGTCGACCGTAAAGACGTAGACGCGCAGGCTCATGAAAAGATGTCCTACCGCAAACTGGTGGAGTACCAGGATACATCCAAGCCAAGCAGCAAGTCAGTGTTCCTGTCGGCCTTTAGCGGCAACCTGCGTGAATACGACCTACGACTCCAGGATGCATCCAATACCCGTAGCAAATTCTTTGGCGATCGAGCCATAAGCCTGGCGGTGATGACAAATGGTGCCGAAATGACAAAATTCTCAGAATTTGCACGCACCAAGGCAAATGCTGATTTTCTGATGATTGGTAACTCGACAGTAATAAGCGGCGACCGCGACGAATCCTCTGGCCAGATATCATGTGCAGTCAATGCAGAGATCAAAGCGTTTGCTACGGCGGGCAATGAGCTTATTGCAGCGGTATCGGAAAGCATGCTGGCCAGCGGAATAAACATTGAGGCCTGCGCTGCGATCGCTTCCAAAAAAATTGCCGACAAACTGGCGCCCGACTTTGCCGGGCTGACCTTGGGTTACTGGGCAGACCGTGCCGCTCGTGGCCGCCAGTACACCGTCGAATTGAAAGGCACCGGCTTGCCGCCGCCGATGCGTATAGCCTTCGCCAAGGCATTGCGGGATATCCAAGGTGCGGCAGACGTGGAAAAAAAGGAGGACGGAGATACCGGCGTAAAGGTCACTCTTACACTTAAGGGCAAGGGCGACGCGATGGAAGAAGTCTATGGCGCTGTTTCGGCCCAAGGCGCGTTCAGCGGCAAGAGTCTGGACTACAAAGTTGAGGGTGGGCAGATTACGTTGTGCCTGACAAAATGTGTAAGCGACACTTCGACCAAGGAAGCAGCTGTTGCAAAAGGGAAGAAGAAGTGATCTTCCCTCGACACATTTGCCGAGCAACGATGCTGGCCTGCATGCTGCTTGGCCCCTCTGTGGCGCGGGCCGCAGGCGAAGCAAAGGTCTTTCCAATCAAGGCTTTCTTCTATGATGCGACGGAAGGTTCGCGGCTAGACCCCAGTTTCCGTGCCCAGGTCAGCGTAGAAACGCCTGCCGCTTTAGCCAGCAGAATCCATCAGGCACTTAATACCGCAATGAAGGACAAGCTCGGGCCGCTGGATTCTCACACTGCCGGGCGCACGTTTACAGCGTCCTTTCATGTGACACGCGCCACCAGCTTCAGCGTAGACAAGGGTAACGGCAATCATGATCTGGTAGCCTCAGTCACTGCCGGCCTGTACTTCACCAATATTCTGACCGGAGAAATTCTGACCACGCTTTCGCGTTCAGTGGTCAGTCGGGCCGTAGTGCCAAACGGCAGCAATATGGATGAGGAAAAGGGAAAACTGTTTGGCCAGGCGCTAGAAACACTGATCGGCGACTTGGTTACCGAAGCCGCTCGGAACTTCAGCCCAACTATCGTCGATGCAAAAATAACCGATCGTACCGGCAATTTGCTGGTGCTTAACACGGGTTACAGCAAAGGCATTCAGACAGGTGATTCCTTAAGCGACGCCTCGGGACAACTCATCGAGATCGTCTATGCCGGAGAAACATACTCCGTCGCCCAACGCATTCTTGCCGACACGGCTGCCCCTGGAGCGGTATTTCAGAAATATCTCTCGCACGCAGCCGATGGAAAAGTCAAACCGCGCACGGTAGTGCTCGTTGAATCCCGACCAGAGGGCTTCGCCAAAGACTATATTGCCCAACTTTTCTCCGAACTGGTGGGCGATAAGGCACCACTAAGCCTGGTGCAAGTGAATACCGGTTTTACCCGGCTACTCAAGGCTGCGGCGGAACAATCAACGATTAGCCTGCATGAAACCGCCCGTCGGCGCACGCCGGATCTTTTCATCCGGCTGCGTATTGCGGAGCCCATCATGTATGAGGCTCGCACCAATCTGGATTTTCAGACCATCCGACACTACGAGACGCTCGCCTTTGCCGATATCGTTGACTCCGGCGGCAGGGTACTGTTCTCGGCGATTGGCAAAGATGTGATTGACGACACTATTACCCGCAACGTAGGAGCAGGATTTGCCGAGCGCAGAGAAGTCAGCGTCAAAAATGCCCTCAACGATTTGGCCAGCAAGCTCGCCGGGTTAAGCGAGCCAAATCGCGAGCAGAGTGAGGTGGCGACAGCCGCGTCCGGCGATATCGATGCCACCAGCCTAGGCAAAGTATTCTTGCCACAGCAAAAAGGCATGATTTTGCGTAAGCAGAAGGTGCAACTCGACCAAGGAGATCAGCAAGTCTGGATTCCCGTGGCCGATGCCTTTGTTGAGCACATTGAGGCCCCTGGCAAGGCACGCCTTGGCTTGGGACTACCCTATGATCCCAAGGCAGAAAAGGCAAGCAACGGCAATATGTTCGAAGTGCAGCGCCTGGGCGTGACACCTCGCACCACGCAAGCACTACAGGTTTGCGGCCCTGCAGAACGCTTGGGGACATTGCAGACGCCATCCTTGCTTGACCTTACCAGCAATGCACTTGGCCGACGCATGCCAGGACTGCTTTATGTGCCCAGCATTGTAAATGAGGCAAAACAGGTTATCGATCAACAATCTGGCTTTGCGGGCGAGGTGCAATGGAAACTTCCACCAATTGGCACGTGTATCCAACCGGCCGAACGCGTTAATGCCGCCGATGATCAATGCAACGAGCAATGTGAGCGTCCAATTACTGCGCGTTACACCCTTCGTGTAAAAGCTGGCGACAACATCGTGTCACGCCAGACCTTTGAGGGCCAGTTCAAGAGCACGAGCTTCTACAAGAGCACAAATACAGACCAAATCAAGAATCTAATTGATGCCGACCTCATAGATGAAGCGCAAACACTACTCGACAAAGCGGTAGAGAAAATTGACTTTCAGCCCAACTGAGCGAGGGCATGCAAGCAAACATCGCTCCAACAAAAAAGGAACATCATGATGAATAGCAAGAAATCAAAACTCGTTGTTGCCCTGCTCGCACTCGGAGTCATCCTTTCGGCGTCTCAAGCTCAGGCTTTCGGGCTGGGCAACCTGGTCAGCGCGGTTGGCGGTGGTTCAACATCTGCTAACGCAGGCGACCCTGATGCCTTCCTCAAATCAGCTCAAACAGCAGAAGCATTAATGGGCAACTCCGTAAACATGCTCGTACGATCCTTGGTTTCCAAAGAAAAAGTGGCTGAAATTGAAGCGGCAAAAAAGGCCGCCAGCGCAGTGACTGATGCGGCAGAAAAGCAAGCAAAACTGACTGAAGTCAGGACTAATTCGATCGCTTTGTTAAACGAGCGCATGAGCAACGAAAACTTCAAGTCAGACATTGAAAAGATGGATGGCAGACAGAAAGAGGAACTCGGAGCATCTGCATTCAACTTTATGCTTGCAATGCTTCAGGATAAGGCATTGGTTGAACAGTCCAAAGGGTTGATAACAAGTATTTCCGCCAACCCAATGAATGTTGGCAAACTCGGCATGCTCAAGGATACAGCATCCAGTTTGTCTAACCAGCTTTCCTCCGCTGCACAAATTGCGGGCAAGATGCCAAGCATCTTTAGTGCAGTAGGAGTAAAGGCCCCGACATCGAAAGATGAAAAAGAGAAAAAAGTCGCTCAAGTGTCCGGCGAGTGACAGTTCGCCTGCTCGTAACTTGAATCGAAAGATTAAAGTTAAGTGCCGTTTGGCGTCACGACCTCCGCTAGCTTGACCAAGTAAGATTGGTGCACAAATTCTATGTGCACCAAATCTTACAAAAGCGCTTGTGCAACTATTCCCTCAATCACCCCATGCATCTGCACCGCATGCGCCGCACCCGATACACCCAAAGCCAACAGCATCGCGGCACTTACAACTGATTTTTTCATTTTTTCTCCCTTGTTTTCCCATTACGCCGGGAATATGCGTTTTTATGCAAAACGCATGAAAAGCAAAATATGCACCATAAGAACAAGCGCTCAAATATTCAGTAACTTGCAAATCCGCAAGGCCGTGGCCTGATATGCGCTGTAAAAAATCCCGACAACCGGGCGAAACTGGGCGTGCAGCGGCCCGATTTGCCCGCCCCGATTACCGGACGCTTGCATCAGTCCCACATTGGGACTACCATCCCATCCATGAGAGTGATTGCCAAGAAACACCTGATTGCCTACTGGCAAACCCACCCCGATGCCGAGCAGCCGTTGAAGGCCTGGCATGACGAGGTGGCGAATGCAGTGTGGCAAACGCCGCAGGACATCAAACGGCAATTCGCCAGCGCCAGTTTTGTTGCCCACAACCGGGTGGTTTTCAATATCAAGGGCAATCATCACCGGCTGATTGTGGCGGTGGCGTACCGCTTTGGCGCGGTGTACATCAAATTCGTCGGCACTCACGCGGACTACGACAAGATCGACGCCAGCAGCGTGGAAATGGAGTAAACATGCAACTCAAACCCATTCGCACCGAAGCCGATTATGCAGCGGCATTAAGCGCGGTTGCGCCGTATTTCGACCATGAGCCGCCACCGGGCAGCGACGCGGCGGATCAGTTCGAAGTGTTGCTGCTGCTGATCGAGCATTACGAGGCCAACCATTATCCGATTGCCCCGCCCGATCCGGTGGAGGCGATCCGCTTCCGCATGGAGCAGGCCGGGCTGACGCCAAAAGACCTGGAGCCGATGATCGGGCGGCTGAACCGGGTTTATGAAGTGCTGACACGCAAGCGCCCGCTGACGTTGCCGATGATCCGCCGCCTGCACGCCGGGCTGGGTATTCCGGCAGAAAGCCTTATCGGCGAAACGAGCATGACGGCTACCGGGGCCGGCCGATGACGTTATTCCCCAAAGACACCATCGCCGCCATCGCCACCGCTCCCGGTCGGGGTGGAGTCGGCGTGATCCGCATTTCCGGCGCGGATTTAAAGCCGCTGGCACAGGCGATCATCGGCAAGCTGCCGTTGCCGCGTTATGCGACTTACGCCAACTTCAAGGCGGCCGATGGGGCGGTGCTGGATCAGGGGCTGGCCTTGTATTTCCCCGGCCCGGGGTCGTTTACCGGCGAGGATGTGCTGGAGCTGCAGGGGCATGGCGGGCCGGTGATCATGCGGCTGTTGCTGCAGCGTTGCGTCGAGCTGGGTGCGCGGCTGGCGGAGCCGGGGGAGTTTACCAAGCGCGCGTTCCTCAACGACAAGCTGGATCTGGCGCAGGCCGAGGCGGTGGCGGATTTGATCGATGCCAGCTCGGAGCAGGCGGCGCGTTCGGCGGTACGCTCGTTGCAGGGAGCATTCTCGACTGAAGTGTCGGCGCTGGTGCAGCAGTTGATCAATCTGCGCATGCTGGTGGAAGCGACGCTCGACTTCCCGGAGGAAGACATCGACTTCCTTGAGGCGGCCAATGCGGTCGGCAAGCTGCAAGGCATCATGACCCAGCTGACGCGGGTGTTGCAGACGGCACGGCAAGGGGCGATTCTGCGCGAGGGCATCCACGTCGCCTTGATCGGCCAGCCGAACGTCGGCAAATCGAGCCTGATGAATGCGCTGGCGGGCGACGAGGTGGCGATTGTCACCGATATCGCCGGCACCACGCGCGACACGATCCGCGAGCTGATCCACATCGACGGCGTGCCGATGCACATCATCGACACCGCCGGGCTGCGCGAAACCAGCGATCAAGTGGAGCAGATCGGCATCGAGCGCACCTGGAAAGCCATCGACAAGGCGGATATCGCGTTGCTGCTGCTGGATTCGCGCCACGGCCTGACCGAAGCCGAGCAAGCCATCCTGCAACGGCTGCCGGCCGGGCTGAAGCTGCTGAAGGTGTTCAACAAGATCGACCTTTCCGGTGAGCAACCTGGCTTGGGTGAGCTGGACGGGATTCCGGTGGTGTATCTGTCGGCCAAACAGCAGATCGGCGTCGATCTGCTGCGGCAGCAGTTGCTGCAGGCGGTGGGTTATCGCAGCGAGGGCGAAGGCGTGTTCATGGCGCGCGAGCGGCATTTGAACGCGATTCACCGCGCGCGGCAGAGCCTGGAAACCGCGCATCAGAACTGGCAACAGATCGAATTGTTTGCCGAAGAACTGCGGCTGGCACAGCACGCATTGTCGGAAATTACCGGCGAATTCAGCTCCGACGACCTGCTGGGCGAAATTTTCAGCCGTTTTTGCATCGGCAAATAAGCACGCCTGCAAGGCGCGCCCCACCTGGCTTGCCGGCTGGGCTGCAAGCCAATATGGGCGCGGCTTGCAGGGCAATTCCAATTTTCAACAATAGGCGCGAATCGCGCCAAAAATGGCGCCAACGCCGCGCCAGCAGCGGCCTGCAGCGTTGCTTTTTCGCCACAAGCGGTTTGGCAGCGCGTTATTTTGGATTAAGATGAGCCATGGCAGCGCCATTCCGGCGATTGCGAGCGATCGCCCCCACCAAATAATAATGCGGCTGGTTTTACACATGCGCGTGCTGCCACGCGTTTAACAACCGATAGACAATTCAAGGATCTCACGATGAATAAAGCAGAACTGGTGAAACATCTGGCGGAACAGGCCGAGGTTACGCAAAAGCAGGCCGAAGCTGTGGTCAACGCCCTGATCGCCACCATTCACAGCACCATGCGCGATGGCGGGGAACTGGCTTTGGCAGATCTGGGCAAGTTCAGCAGCAAAAAGCGTGAAGCCAAAACCGGCCGCAACCCGGCCACCGGTGCCACCATGGAGATTCCGGCAAAAACCGTACCGCAATTCAGCGCCGCCAAGGCACTGAAAGACGCTGCCGCGAGCAACAAGGCCTGATTCCAGTTACGGATCACCAAATAAAAACCGGGGCGAGTGCCCCGGTTTTTATTTGCTCAGAAGTGGCCCAACACGCCAAAGGTAACGCCCTTGAAGTCATAACGTGCCGAACCGTTCCAGGTGTCCTTGTCCAGCTTGAAATCCAGCCGGTCGAATGCGTAGCCCAGCGTCAGGCCAACATGCCGCCACGGGTGATATTGCAGCGCCACATCCGCCGTCACCAGCGAGCCATCGACATTGTCGATATCCAGCCCAAAATAACGCACGCCGCCACTGATCGCCCACTGGGCATTCAAGCCATACAACCCGCCCACGCCCAGCACCGGCAACGGGGCATACACCGAGCGCGAAGTGGTCTCCAGCGAGCCGCTGACGCCGCCGCCCTGATTGTTGCTGAGGCTGCCATCCGCCGAGACACTGGTGGACACACCGATACGATGCAGGCCCAGCGAGGCATAAACCTCATGGTGATCGCTCTTGCTGAACAGATAGTTGTAATCGAGCACGGTGACGTCGATATCCAGCTTGCTGTGGGTATCGAGACCGGCGGTATAGGTCTGGTCGCCAATATTGAAATTGCGCTCCAGCGTTTTGCCGGCAGTGCGATTCAGGCCAAAGTAGCTGAGACCAACGCGATGCCGATCGGCAAACAGGTAGCTGATGCCGACCCACGGGCTGGTTTTGCTATCGCTCATGCCAAGGTCGGATTCCATGTCCAGATCATCGCCCACCCGGCCATTGTTGCCGTGAATGCTGATGCCGGAATCGATTTTCGGGCGAAAGCCCCCCAGCTGGACGCGCGCCTTGTCTTCCAGATATTGCGTCACACCATCCGCCTGCGCCAGCAACGGCATACCCAAACCGCACAGCATGAGCAGCAGCCGCTGCTTTTTGCACCCATTCATCGTGACACTCCCTCGTTGGATTTTGCCCCGAATCATACACCGTTCACGTATACGGTTGACCTTGCGCCATAGTTCCGCCAAGCTGCGGCTGTCCTTTTTCGGGGTATCCACATGAATCTGCAACGTATGCTTGCCGGCCTTGCCTGCGTGCTGGCCATCTCCGGCTGTACCTCGGTCACACCGGTCGATCAGAAGTTTTCCGGTTTTCTCGGTGACTACAGCAAACTGGAGAAAGTCAAAACCGCCGACGGGCAACTGGCGATGCGCTGGGTCAAGCCCGGCGTCAAGCGCGGCATGTATAAAGCGCTGATGATCGACCCGGTGGTGTATTACCCGGAAATCCACCCGAAAACCCCGGAAGAAGCCAAAAACTGGGAAGAAATCCGCCAATACATGACGCAACGCATGCGTGCGGAAGTATCGAGCGTGTTCCCGGTCACCGACACCCCCGGCCCCGGTGTAGTGCGCATGCGCGGGGCAATCACGGCGATTGCCACGCCGCTGCAGGGGATTCAGGTGCATGAAGTGTTGCCGGTGACTATCGCTTTTGCCGCTGCCAGCACCGCCATGGGCTACCGTGACCGGCTGGTGGTGGTGTATCACGAGGGTGAAATTCGCGACAGCATGAGCAACGAACTGATTTCACAAGTGGTGCACCAGGGTTATGCCGACAAACTCGACAACGATCGTGAGCAGGTCAGCCTGAAAAAGGTGCAGAAACTGATGGACACCTGGGCCAAGCAGATCGTCCATACCATGCAACACGCACTGGATGACCGCTGATTACCACGCAGAACCATAACAAACCGAGAAATTTCAATGACACGCACTAGCCTGCCCAACTGGCTGGGCTGTGGCCTGCTAATGGCAGCGCCGCTGAGCCTGGCCGCAACTCTGGATGACTGCATCAACCAGGAGCTGACCCGCGCGCCAGCCGACGCCACCATCGCCAGCATCAAGGCACGCTGCCAGAGCCTGCAGCAACAGGCCGATGTTGTGCTGCCCAAGCTGGACAAAGCCTGCCTCGCCAAACAAGCGAAAAAAGCGGCAGACACTGCCCAGGCCGGCGATCTGATTGCCGCCTGCCAGAGCGATGCCAGTCAGCAGAACATGTTTCTCGAGCGCATTGCCGCCGAGCGCGCCACCGAGAACAACCCGTTTGTGCTCACGCCGCACCGGCTCAACTACATCCTGCCCTACAGTTACAACAATAACCCCAACCAGCAGGCCTACAGCGCCGGTGGCGAAACCGCGCCGATCGACAACGCCGAAGCCAAGCTGCAGATCAGCGTGAAAGTGCCGCTCAGCTACGGCGACTTGCTGACCGCCAACGATGCGATCTATTTCGGCTTCACGCTGAAATCGTTCTGGCAGCTATACAACGACCAGATTTCCGCGCCGTTCCGCGAAACCAACTACCGGCCGGAGGTGTTCTATCAGGCACCGCTGCCGTTCAAGAGTGGCAACGGCATGTGGCTGGGGCGCGTCGGCCTGGAACACGAATCCAACGGTCGCACGCAG
>JAXMFR010000001.1:0-127583 GCA_046347685.1 Chitinivorax sp. | reverse complement strand
TACTGGGTGCTGTGGCCGACCGAGCCGCTGTCGGATTGCCACTGGCCAAACGCACGCGAGCCGTGGCTGGTGATGCTGGCATCCAGCAGGCGGCCAACCATTACCAGCTGGCTGTTGTTGTTCTGCGCCAGGCGCCGCACCAGTTCCCGGTCGGCTTCAAAACGCTGGCCGGGGTGGGGGACGGCAAATACGCTGCCACGGGCAACCGAGGTGGGCAGCAGCGTTTCGCTTGTTTCCAGGCGGCGCATCAACTCGTTGGGCAAGCCATCCGTAACATTGTCGATATCGCTGACGTGTTGTGGGTTGAGCACCGGAAAATAGGCGCTGGCAACGGTTTTGCGGTATTGGCGCTGGCCCGGATAGCTGCAGTTGCGCACGGCCGCAGCGTCATCGAATTCGGCCTCGATCTTGACGTGATATTCGGCCTCGGTGGGCCATTCCTGCAGGATGCGATAACGCGTTGGCTGGCGCGGGGTGATGCGTTGTTGCTGCGAAGGTGCGTCGCCCGCCTGTTCGCGGCTGGAGACGGCCAGCCCGGCCTGGGCGCCAGCGTCTTCCAGTGCGCGTTGCAATGCTTCGCGCCGGGCATCGTCTCGGCTGCGTTGTTCGGTGCTGGCAACGCCTTCGGCGGTAAAACTGGCGGCGTGCAGCGTTGGGCTGGCCACCATTGCCAATGCACTGAGCAGAGGCAGCAGGCGGCGCAGCAAGGCGGGCTTGGGCAGGGTAGGTTTCACGGCTACAGCATGGCTGAAAACCGCAGCAGCGGCAAGTTGGCCAACTGCCTGCGGCGGTTGACTCAGTCTGCGTAATAAAACGAGTTGTAGGCCATGCTGCGGGCTGCGCCTTCGCTGCTGTTGGCGGCGGTGGTGGCGACCCGGCGCGCAAAATCGGCCGGCATTTCAATTTCCACTTCGGTTTCGTAGTTGCCTTCGGCCATCGGTGTGACGCTGACCACTCGGGCGCCACGCAGATAGGCATCGACATATACGCGGTAACCATCGTTCTGCGCCACCAGTGCGCCGACCGTGGTGTTGCCCTTGATGCGCACGCCATATACCTGCTCCGCCAGTGCGCGATAGGCATCGAGCTTGGATGCGCGCATCGCCATCAGTCGTCGCTGGCCGGTGCTGTAGCCATCAAAATTGCTGGTCGCGCCGTAGCCAGTGGCGGTGATACGCACGGTGGCGTTGCTGGCGGCGCTCTGGCTGTTGTTCATGCTGGCGCAGCCAGTCAGGGTGGCCAGCGTGATGCCGGCAATCGCGGTGAGGTGGCGGAAGTTCATGGTGCGTGTTCCTTGTCCGGTGTGGTGGCGTGTGGCCGCCAGAATTCTGCGGTTTTATCCCTCTATGTCGGCAATTTTTCGCCAATCTTTAGCCTCAAAACGCGGGCGCCCGGCCACGAGGGGGCGGGTGCGCTCCGATGTTCAAGTGCCGTCTTTAGTTTGTGTGCTAACTACATATTTTTTAAAGACATTTGTCATTGTCGCAATTTTTCGGTAAGCCTTTGTTGCAAAAGGCAAAAGGCCGGTTTTTGCCTTGACCGAGCCAGTTTTTGTCTCTATAGTGGGAAATAGTGGGGGAAAGTGGTGAATTGTGGGATAGAATGCCGCCCCCGGATCGACACAGGGAAAAACGATGTTTAGTGGTGTCTCCACGCTCAATCTGGATGGAAAGGGAAGGCTTTCGGTGCCATCGAAGCACCGCGACTCTCTTTTTGCCCAATGCGAGGGACGCCTGATCGTGACCGTGGAGCCGTCTGGCTGTCTGTTGATTTATCCAGAGCCGGAGTGGGCGCCGATCTACGAAAAATTGAATGCGCTGACGGGTGCGCAGGCTGCCATCAAGCGCCTGATCATCGGTCATGCCGAAGACGTGCAGCTGGATAGCGCTGGCCGTCTGCTGATTTCGCCGCGCCTGCGCACGGTGGCCAAGCTGGATAAGGAAGTGGCGCTGGTGGGAATGGGTAGCAAGTTCGAGCTGTGGGATGCCGCCGAGTGGGACAAGCGTACTGCGGCCACGATGGCAATCGACAGTGACGACCTGGCAGCGCAGATGGAAGGTATCGCCCTGTGACAGCGGATGTGGCGTTCAGCCACACCACGGTGTTGTTGCAGGAGGCAGTGGATGCGCTGGCGATCCGGCCGGATGGCGTGTATGTCGATGGCACGTTTGGCCGGGGTGGGCATAGTCGTCTGGTGTTGAGCCGTCTTGGGGATCAAGGTCGTCTGTATTCCTTCGACAAGGATCCGCTGGCGATTGCCACGGCGGAACAGATTAATGATCCGCGCTTCCAGATCGTGCATCAGGGCTTTGCCACCATGGAAGCCGCCTTGCGTGAACGCGGGGTGGAAGCGGTGGACGGAATTCTGCTTGATCTGGGGATTTCCTCGCCGCAGATCGACGATGGGGCGCGCGGTTTCAGTTTTCGTTTTGATGCACCGCTGGACATGCGCATGGATACCACGCGTGGCCAGACTGCGGCGCAATGGCTGAACAGTGCCGACGAGGCCGACATTTACAGGGTGATCAAGGATTATGGCGAAGAGCGGTTTGCTAAACAGATTGCAAGAGCGATTGTTGCGCGCCGAGCGGAGCGGCCAATCGATACAACTCGACAGCTTGCCCAGCTCGTGGCGGAGAACGTCCGCAGTCGCGAACCGGGGCAGGATCCGGCGACGCGAAGCTTTCAAGCTATACGGATTTTCATCAATCAAGAGCTTGAGGAGTTATCGCTAGTGTTGCCGCAGGCGCTGCGCTTGCTGAAAACGAATGGCCGGCTGGCAGTGATCAGCTTTCATTCGCTGGAGGATCGCATCGTCAAGCGTTTCGTCAAGGACGCAGCGGAAACCGACCATTTGCCGAGCAAGTTGCCGGTGCGCCAGTCGGAGCTGGCCGGCGCCAAGCTGAAGCTGATCGGCAAACCGGTCAAGCCGAGCGAGGTGGAAGTGAGCGGTAACCCGCGTGCGCGTAGCGCCATCATGCGGATTGCAGAGAGGACGGCGGTGCCGTTATGACCCGCCTGAATCTGTTGTTGCTGGCGATTCTGATTGCCTGCGCGCTGAGTGTGGTGACCTCACAACACAAGGCGCGCAAATTGTTTATTGAGCTGCAGAAAGCGCAGAAGAGCGCGAAACAACTCGATATCGAGTGGGGCCGTCTGCAGCTGGAACAGAGTACTTGGGCGATGCATTCGCGGATTGAGTCGATTGCATCGAAACAGTTGTCGATGCGGGTGCCGGATGCATCCCGCATTCAGGTGATGCCTGGACAAACCACTGCTGCGCCGATACCGGCGCAGCCACAACCACAGCAGTAATAGCGGGCGACGGGCTTAACGGCTGCGTCGTGCAGGAAAACATGTATACGGCCAACGCAAACAAGAATGTTCGCCTTCCGGAGTGGCGCAGCTACACGCTGATGGCCGCGCTGGGGGTCGGATTCGTTGCGTTGATCGGCCGCGCCGCCTATCTGCAGGGTTTTCATCGCGATTTTCTGCAAAACCAGGGCGAGGCCCGCTACAGCCGTGTGCTCAAGCTGCAAGCCAATCGCGGCATGATTCTCGACCGCAATGGCGAGCCGCTGGCGATCTCCACGCCAGTGCAGTCGATCTGGGCCAGCCCGTCGGAAATGGAAGTGCCGCTGTCGAAACAGCAGGTGCAGACACTGGCGAAAATGCTCGACGTCAAAGTCGACGAAATCCAGAAAAAACTCGCCGATAAAAAACGCGATTTCGTCTTTCTCAAGCGCCAGATCCAGCCGGAAGTGGCGGATCAGATCATTGCGCTGAAACTGCCGGGTATTTTCAAGCAGGAAGAATACCGCCGCTATTACCCGGCGGGTGAAGTGCTGGCGCATGTGGTCGGCGCTACCGGCATTGATGATATGGGCCAGGAAGGCATCGAGCTGACCATGAACAAGGTGCTGGCCGGGCAAGTCGGGTAGCCGCCATGTGATCAAGGGACGCCGGGGTTACATCGCTGAAGACGTCACCAGTATCGTCAAGCCGCAGGATGGCGAAAATCTGACGCTGTCGATCGACCGCAAAATCCAGTATCTGGCACATCGCGAGCTGAAAGCCGCTGTTGAGCTGCATCGTGCCAAGGCCGGCTCGATCGTGGTGCTGGACGCCAAGACCGGCGAAGTGCTGGCGCTGGCGAATCAGCCTTCCTACAACCCGAACAATCGTGGCCCGGTTGATCCGGCGCGCAACGCAATCGCGCACTGACCGATATGTTCGAGCCGGGCTCGACGCTCAAGCCGTTTGCAGCCGCCGGCGCACTGGAGGCAGGTACTTTCCGTCCCGATTCGCTGGTGAATACGGGTGGCGGCACCATGGCCATCGGTCCGGCGCTGATCCGTGACACCCATCCGCACGGCACCATTACCGTGGAACAGGTGATCCAGGTGTCGTCCAACGTCGGTGCTTCGAAGCTGGCGTTGTCGCTGGAGCCGGAATATTACTGGAAGCTGTTTACCAACGTCGGCTTTGGCCAGCCGCCGCATACCGGTTTCCCGGGTGAATCCGGTGGCCGCGTTCGCCCCTGGAAAACCTGGAAGCCGATTGAACAGGCGACCATGTCGTATGGTCACGGCATTACCGTGTCGCTGATCCAGCTGGCGCGCTCTTATATGGTGTTCACCAACGATGGTGAAATCAAGCCGGTGAGCTTCTTCAAGCAAGTCGCCCCGGCTGCTGGTCATAAAGTGATTTCGGCAGAAACCGCCGCCGCGCTGCGCAAAATGATGCAGATGGTGGTGGGCCCCGGCGGTACTGCGCAACGGGCGCAGGTGATGGGCTACCACGTAGGCGGCAAGACCGGTACCGCGCACAAGCAGGAGCACGGTGGTTACGCCGCCAACAAATATATCGGTTCGTTTGTCGGTTTTGCGCCGGCCACCAATCCGCGTCTGATCATTGCCGTGATGATCGATGAACCTTCTGCTGGCCAGTATTACGGTGGCACCGTGGCAGCCCCGGTGTTTGCCAACGTGATGACTGGCGCACTGCGGATTCTCGGCGTGCCGAACGATGCGCCGGTAGACAATATTGTGTTGCCGAATCCAACCGAGCCGGAAATCAAAGAGGAGACGATGTAATGCGTGCGGTCTTTGATTTTCACGATCTGAACAAGCTCGGTGTGCCAATTCAGCGTGTGGTCACCGACAGTCGCAAGGTTCAGCCTAGCGATGTGTTTTTGGCCTGTCGTGGCGAATATCTCGACGGTCGCAACTTCATTGCCCAGGCGATCACTGCCGGTGCCGCTGCGGTGCTGTGGGAGCAGGACGATTTCAGTTGGAACCCCGAGTGGCAGGTGCCGCATCTGGCGGTGCCCGGTTTGCGCTGGCTGGCCGGGCCGATTGCGGCGCATGTGCTGGGCGATCCATCGCGGCAGATGCCGGTGATTGGTGTGACCGGCACCAACGGCAAAACATCGATTACCCACTGGCTGGCACAGGCGATTTCGGCGCTGGGCCGCCAAACCGCAGTCATCGGCACTGTCGGCAATGGCTTCTGGGGCCAGTTGCAGGCGACAACGCATACCACGCCCGATCCGGTGTCGGTGCAGCAGAATCTGGCCGCGTTCCGCGCCCAGGGTGCGCAGTGTGTGGCGATGGAAGTCTCGTCGCATGGCCTGGATCAGGGGCGGGTGAACGGCACCCATTTCGAGGTGGCGGTATTCACCAATCTCACCCGCGATCACCTCGACTACCACGGCGATATGGAAAGTTACGGCGAGGCCAAGGCCAAGCTGTTTGCCTGGCCGGAGCTGAAAACCGCAGTAATCAACGGTGACGATGAATTCGGCCGCAAGCTGCTGACGCAAACCCGCCATGCGGGGGTGCGCAGCTGGTCGTATGGCTTGCAGCAGGGCGATATCCATTGCCGCGAGCTGCAGATCAATCAGGATGGCATCAATATGCTGGTGGCCACGCCTGCCGGCGAGATCCGCATTGGCAGCCAGTTGCTGGGCGAATTTAATGCCTACAACCTGCTTGCCGCGCTGGGCGTGTTGCTGGCGCTGTATGTGCCCCTGAGCGACGCCGCCCATGCACTGGGCAAGATTGAGGCTGCTCCGGGCCGTTTGCAGACGGTCAGCGACATCGGCCAGCCGCTGGTGGTGGTGGATTACGCCCACACGCCGGATGCGCTGGAAAAAGTATTGAGCACCCTGCAGGCGATCAAGCCGGCCGGGGGGCATTTGTATTGCGTTTTTGGCTGCGGTGGTGACCGCGATCCGGGCAAGCGCCCGTTGATGGGCAAGGCTGCCGCGTGGCTGGCGGATGTGTCGGTGGTGACCAGCGACAACCCGCGCAGCGAAGACCCAAACACCATCATCCAACAAATTGTTGCGGGCATGGGCAAGGCCACACATATCGAACAAGACCGGGCAGCGGCTATCAACTGGGCGATTTCGCGCGCCAGTGATAGCGACATCGTGCTGATCGCCGGCAAAGGTCATGAGGAATATCAGGAAGTGTCTGGAGTAAAACAGCCGTTTAGCGACGCCCAGGTGGCTCGCGCGGCGCTGGCCAAGCGTGGAGGCCAAGCATGACTCAGCCAATGATGACGCTCGCGCAAGCGGCAACAGCGTTGCAGGGGCAAACCTCCGCGCCGGAAGTGTCGTTTGATCGCGTCAACACTGACAGCCGGGCAGTTGAGCCGGGCGATCTGTTCATTGCGCTTAAAGGGGAGCGCTTTGATGCACACGACTTTGTAAAGCAGGCGCTCGCCGACGGCGCAGCAGCGGCACTGGTCAACCAAGGGTATCAGGGAGAGCCCGGCCAGCCGCTGATTCGCGTTGCCGACACCCATGCCGCGCTTGGCCAGCTCGCCGCTTTCTGGCGTCAGCAGTTCAGCCTGCCGGTGGCAGGCATTACCGGCAGCAATGGCAAGACCAGCGTCAAGGAAATGGTTGCCGCAATCCTCAACGCCGCTGTCGGCGAGGATCAGGTGCTGGCGACCCGTGGCAACCTGAACAACGATATCGGCATGCCGCTGACCTTGTTGCGTCTGCGTGCCCAGCATCGTTACGCGGTGCTGGAAATGGGCATGAACCATCTCGGTGAAATTGCCTATCTCAGCCGTTTGGCGCAGCCGAATGTAACGGTGATCAACAATGCCCAGGCGGCACACCTGGAGGGCCTCGGCGACGTGGCGACAGTGGCGCGCGCCAAGGGTGAAATTTTTGAAGGCCTGCCGGCCGACGGTATTGCCGTAATCAACGCCGACGATGCCCATGCGCCGATGTGGCGCCAGCTGGCCGGTGAGCGCAAGCGTATTGAATTTGGTCTGCAGACCGGCGATGTCTGCTGCGATTTCACCCTGGGGGTGTATGGCAGCGAACTGACCTTGCACACGCCGATTGGCTCGGCACCACTGAGCCTGCAGGTGCCGGGGCTGCACAACGTGCGTAACGCATTGGCGGCCACGGCGGTGACGTTGGCGATGGGCATCGATCTGGATGAGGTGATCCGTGGCCTGGCCGGTTTTGCCGGTGTGAAAGGGCGTCTGCAGCGCAAGACCGGTCTGGCCGGCTCGACCATTATTGATGACACCTATAACGCCAATCCGGATTCGGTGGCGGCGGCATTAAACGTGTTGTCGGCGCAGCCGGGCAAAAAATGGCTGGTGCTGGGCGATATGGGCGAGCTGGGTGACAGTGCTGCTGCCCAGCATTACGACATCGGCAATCTGGCGCGCAAACGTGGCGTGGATCACGTGTTCTGTATGGGCGAGAACTCGCAGCAGGCGGTGGCCGCATTTGGTGCCGGCGCCAAACATTATGCTTCGCTGGATGTACTGTTGAGCGATTTGCAGGCGCAGATCGGCAAGGGTGTCACGGTGTTGGTCAAAGGGTCTCGTTTCATGCGTATGGAACGTGTGGTTCAGGCGCTCACTGCAGAAGGCGGGAAATAATATGCTGCTACTACTCGCACAATGGCTCGGCGGTGAGGTGCGTGCCTTTAATGTGTTCAACTACCTGACCCTGCGCACGGTGCTGGCAATGGCGACCTCGCTGTGCATCTCGCTGATGCTGGGGCCGGCTGTGATTCGCAAGCTGACCGCGCTGAAAGTGGGGCAGGCAGTGCGTAACGATGGTCCGCAAACGCATCTGGTGAAAGCGGGTACGCCAACCATGGGCGGCACGCTGATCCTGTTGTCAATTTCGCTGACCACGCTGCTCTGGGGTGATCTGCGCAACAAATATGTGTGGCTGGTGCTGATTGTCTTGTTGGCCACCGGCATCATCGGCTTTGTCGATGACTACAAGAAGGTTGTCTACAAGGACCCGAAAGGCCTGTCGGGCAAGGCCAAGATGTTCTGGCAATCGATCATCGCCATCTGCGCCGGGCTGTTTCTGGCCAACACCGCGACTTTGCCGGCCAACACCGAATTCATCGTGCCGTTTTTCAAGCACATTGTTTATCCGTTTGGTGCGATTGGTTTCGTAGTACTGACCTATCTCGTGATTGTTGGCACCAGCAATGCGGTGAATCTGACTGACGGCCTGGATGGTCTGGCGATCATGCCGACGGCAATGGTCAGCGCGGCAATGGCGATTTTTGCCTACGTCGCCGGCCATGCGGTGTTCTCCAAATATCTCGGCCTGCCGTATATCCCCGGTGCCGGCGAGCTGGCAGTATTCTGCGCGGCGATTGGCGGCGCAGGTCTCGGCTTTCTCTGGTTCAACGCCTATCCGGCCGAAGTGTTCATGGGTGATGTCGGCGCACTGGCGCTGGGTGCAGCGCTCGGCACTGTTGCCGTGGTGGTGCGTCAGGAAATCGTGCTGTTCATCATGGGTGGTGTGTTTGTGATGGAGGCGATTTCGGTGATGGTGCAGGTGGCCTCGTTCAAGCTCACCGGCCGGCGTGTGTTCCGCATGGCGCCGTTGCACCACCATTACGAACTCAAGGGCTGGAAAGAAACGCAGGTGGTGGTGCGTTTCTGGATCATCACCATCGTGTTGGTGCTGATTGGTTTGTCGACATTGAAACTGCGGTAAGGCAATGGATTACACCGGCAAGAAAGTCGTCGTTCTCGGAATGGGTGAAACCGGCCTCTCGGCCGCGCGCTGGCTGCATGCGCGTGGCGCCGAGGTGCGTGTCGCCGATAGCCGCGAGAAGCCACCGCATCTGGACAAGCTGCGCGACGAGCTGACTTACGCCGAAATCTTTACTGGTCCGTTTAACGAAAACACCTTTGCCGACTGCGACTTGGCGGTGATCAGCCCCGGTGTGCCGCTGGCAACGCCGGCGATCGTGGATGCCATGGCCGGTGGACTGCCGGTGGTGGGCGACGTTGAGCTGTTTGCGCAGACCATCCGTGGCTGGGATTCGAAAATCATTGCCATCACCGGCGCCAACGGCAAAACCACCGTGACCACGCTGGTCGGGCAGATCTGCATGGATGCAGGCCTGGAAACCGTGATTGCCGGCAATATCGGCCTGTGTGTGCTGGATGCGCTGAGCAATCTCGGCGGTCGTCAGCCGGACGTGTTTGTACTGGAGTTGTCGAGCTTTCAGCTGGAAACCACCGAGTCGCTGAACGCCGACGCCGCTGTGGTTCTGAACGTGACTGAAGATCACATGGATCGTTATCACGGCATGGCGGATTACGCTGATACCAAGGCGCGTATTTTCCATGGCGATGGGCTGATGGTGCTGAATCGCGAAGACGAATGGTGTCGTGGCATGGCTCAGTCTGCGCGGCAAACCGTGTGGTTTGGCCTCGACGCTGCAGCCAGCGACAGTGATTATGGTTTGCTGCGCCAGCATGACGAGCTGTGGCTGGCACGCGGCCAGCAGGCGCTGCTGCCGGTTAGTGATATGCAACTGACCGGGCTGCACAATGCAGCCAATGCACTGGCGGCGATGGCGCTGTGCCGCGCGATTGGCATCGACGATGCGCCGATTCTGGAAACGCTGCGCCGCTTCAAGGGGCTGGCGCATCGGGTTGAATACGTCGAAAGCGTTAACGGCGTCGCCTATTACGATGACTCCAAGGGTACCAATGTTGGCGCCACGGTTGCCGCACTGAACGGCATGCTCCAGCCGGTGGTATTGATTGCCGGCGGCGATGGCAAAGGCCAGGACTTTGCGCCGTTGTTGCCAGCGGTAGAACGCATCTGCCGTGCCGTGGTACTGATTGGCCGCGATGGCCCGCTGCTGCGCGAGGCTTTATCTGCGGGCCAGGTGCCGCTACTGGATGCCGCCACCATGCCGGCTGCGGTTGAGCTGGCAGCGGCGCAAGCACAATCCGGCGATGTGGTGCTGATGTCGCCGGCCTGCGCCAGTCTCGACATGTTCCGCAACTACGCACATCGCGCCGAGGTGTTTGTGGCTGCGGTGAAAAATCTGCCGGGAGCGCACGCATGATTGCCTCGGCACAAAAACTCTACGCCGGTCTGCGCAAAACGCGCCCGGCTTCCACCTACGATCAGGCGGTGGTGTGGATCACGCTGGTGTTGCTGACAATTGGTCTGGTGATGGTGTATTCGTCGTCGATTGCGATGGCCGAAGGCGACAAGGACACAGGCTACAAGGCCACCTATTTCCTGACGCGCCATGCGATTTTCCTGGTGGTGGCGCTGATCGGCGGGGTGATGGCATTCCAGGTGCCGATGCGGCTGTGGCAGCAATATGCGCCCTACCTGTTCCTGATTGGCTCGGTGTTGCTGGTGATGGTGCTGATTCCGCACGTTGGCCGCGAGGTCAACGGCTCGAAGCGCTGGTTGTCGCTGGTGGTGATCAATCTGCAGCCATCCGAGCTGATGAAGTTCTTTGTGGTGCTGTATGCCGCCGACTACACGGTGCGCAAGGCCGCCTACATGCACAGCCTGGTCAAGGGTTTCTTCCCGATGTTCCTGGTGATGCTGGTGACCGGTGGCCTGCTGCTGTCCGAGCCGGATTTTGGTGCATTTGCGGTGATCACCTCGATTGCGATGGGGGCGCTGTTCCTCGGCGGTTTCAGCTGGCGCATGTTTGCCGGGCTGGTGGTGGCGCTGGTGATCGGCTTTGCCACCATCATTCTGGTGTCGCCATATCGTCGTCAGCGTCTGTTCGGCTTCATGGACCCTTGGTCGGACCCTTACGGTAAAGGCTATCAGTTGTCTCACTCGCTGATTGCGTTTGGCCGCGGTGAATGGACAGGCGTTGGTCTGGGCGGCAGCGTGGAAAAACTGTTCTACTTGCCGGAAGCGCATACCGACTTCCTGATGGCGGTGATTGCCGAAGAAATGGGCTTTATCGGTGTCGCCATCGTGGTGATCCTGTTTGCCTTCCTGATCCTGCGTGCGTTCCGCATCGGCATGCAGGCCAACCGTCTGGACAAGGGTTTCAACGCGCTGGTGGCGCAGGGCATCGGCATCTGGTTTGGCGTGCAGTCGTTCATCAATATGGGCGTGAACATGGGCTTGCTGCCCACCAAGGGTCTGACCCTGCCACTGTTGTCGTTTGGTGGTTCCGGTATTGTGGCCAACCTGATTGCGCTCGGTGTGCTGTTGCGCATCGACTGGGAAAACCGTCAGCTGATGCGGGGGTACTCGGTATGAGTCACCCTACCATCATGATCATGGCAGGCGGCACCGGTGGGCACGTGTTCCCGGCATTGGCGCTGGCGGACGCAATGAAGTTGCGCGGCTGGAACGTGGTCTGGCTTGGCACCGAGGCCGGCATTGAGGCACGAGTAGTGCCAGAGCGTGGCTACAAGCTGGAAAAACTCAGCATTGCCGGCATGCGCGGCAACGGCATCAAGCGCTGGCTGACCTTGCCGCTGGTGTTGCTGCGTGCCTTTGGCCAGAGCATCAGCCTGATTCGCCAGTATCAACCGGCGGTGGTGGCAGGTTTTGGTGGTTATACCGCATTCCCGGCGGGGATGATGGCGGCGTTGCTGGGCAAGCCGTTGGTGGTGCATGAGCAGAACTCGGTGGCGGGCATGACCAACAAGGTGCTGGCTGGTGTGGCCGATGCGATTCTCACCGCTTTTCCGGCGGCTTTCCGCCTCGGCGGCAAGGTTCAGCTGGTGGGCAATCCGGTGCGCGCCGACATCGCCAATGTGGATACGCCGGAGCAGCGTTTTGCCGGGCGCACTGGCCCGCTGAAGCTGCTGGTGGTAGGCGGCAGTCTGGGCGCGGTTGCGCTCAACGACAACGTACCGAAAGCGCTGGCGCTGCTGCCGGCAGAGCAACGGCCGCAGGTGATTCATCAGGCCGGTGCCAAGAATATCGATGCACTGCGCGCCAACTATGCCCAGGCGGGCGTGGCGGCGGAGTGTGTTGCGTTTATCGACAATATGGCGCTGGCTTATGCCGACGCCGATCTGGTGATTTGCCGTGCCGGCGCCTTGACCGTGGCTGAGCTGGCTGCTGTTGGCGTCGCCAGCGTGCTGGTGCCGTATCCACATGCGGTGGACGATCACCAGACCGGTAACGCCAAATATCTGGCGGATAACCACGCGGCAGTGTTGCTGCCGCAAAGCCAGATGAACCCGGACAAACTGGCGGGCCTGCTGCGCGAGATGAATCGCGACAAGCTGCTGAAAATGGCGCAAGCCGCCCGCAAACTGGCCAAGCCGCATGCCACGGAAGACGTGGCGACGGTGTGCCTGGAATTGGCAAAAACATGAAACACAAAGTCAAACACATTCATTTTGTAGGCATTGGCGGTGTCGGCATGAGCGGCATCGCCGAAGTGCTGCTGAACCAGGGCTTTAGCGTCAGTGGTTCCGATCTGGGCGACAACGCCACCACACGCCGTCTGAAAAAGGCTGGCGCGACCATCCACGTAGGCCACTCGGCAGATCAGGTGGCGAACGTAGACGTGGTGGTGACCTCGACTGCGGTCAAGGCGGACAACCCGGAAGTGCTGGAAGCCAAGGCACGCAAGATTCCGGTGGTGCCACGGGCAATGATGCTGGCCGAGCTGATGCGCTTGCGTCAGGGCATTGCGATTGCCGGCACCCATGGCAAAACCACCACCACCAGCCTGGTGGCATCGATTCTCGGCGAAGCCGGCATGGACCCGACCTACGTCATTGGTGGCAAGCTGGAAGCAGCCGGCACCAATGCCAAGCTGGGCAAGGGTGAGTTTCTGGTGGCCGAGGCCGATGAATCGGATGCGTCGTTCCTGTACCTGAACCCGGTGATGTCGGTAGTCACCAATATCGACGCCGATCACATGGACACTTACGACCATGACTTCGGCAAGCTGAAGCAGGCATTTGTCGATTTCATTCAGCACCTGCCGTTTTATGGCATGGCGGTGTTGTGTCTCGACGATGTGAACGTGCGCGAGATCATTCCGTCGATCACCAAACCGATCACCACCTACGGCTTCAGCGAAGATGCCCAGGTGCGCGCCGCCAACGTGCGTGCGGTGGCCGGGCAGATGTTTTTCGACGTTGAGTGGATGAATGGCGAGCCACACAGGTTTGCGGTGGAGCTGAATCTGCCCGGCGAACACAATGTGCTGAATTCGCTGGCAGCCATCGCCATTGCGCTGGAAGCCGGTGCCGATGAGGCTGCGATTCAACGTGCGCTGAAAGAATTCCGCGGCGTGGGCCGTCGTTTCGAGCGTTATGGCGAGATAACACTGGCCAATGGCGGCAGCTTTACCCTGATCGACGACTACGGCCACCATCCGGTGGAAATGGCCGCCACGCTGGCAGCAGTGCGTGGCGCATTTCCGGGGCGGCGTCTGGTGCTGGCTTTCCAGCCGCATCGCTATACCCGCACCCGTGACTGTTTTGAAGATTTTGTCAAAGTGCTGTCGACCACCGATGCGGTGTTGCTGGCCGAGGTGTATGCCGCTGGCGAAGCACCGATTGTCGCTGCCGACGGCCGGGCTTTGGCGCGTGCGGTGCGGGTGGCTGGCAAGGTGGAGCCGGTGTTTGTCGAAGAGATTGGCGAGATGCCCAAGGCGATTGTTGACTTTGCCCAGGATGGCGATGTCGTGATCACCATGGGCGCCGGATCGATTGGCGCGGTGGCAGGCAAAGTGCAGCGGGGCGAAATCTGACATGAGCGCGCTGCGCGGCCGCCTGGAGCAACAGGTCGACATGGCGCGGCACGTGAGCTGGCATGCGGGCGGGGTGGCAAAACAAGCCTACTGGCCGGCAGATGTGGAAGATTTGCAGCAGTTTGTACAGCAGTTGCCGAAGGCAGAACCGCTGTTGTTCGTCGGCAATGGCAGCAATCTGCTGGTTCGCCAGGCAGGGTTTGACGGCACAGTGGTGTTTACCGGGCGTTTGCAGCAGATCACGCTGGAACGCGCAGCACCGGCCGCGGGTTTTCGGCAGGTGTTTGCCGAAGCCGGTGTATCGGCAACGGCTTTAACGCGCTTTGCCGCAGAAAACGGCTTGAGCGGCATGGAGTTCATTGCGGGCATTCCCGGCACGGTCGGGGCCTGTGTCGCGCAGAACTCCGGTTGCTTTGGCTCGGAAACTTGGGATTGCGTGGCCAAGGTGTTGATGCTCAATCGCCGTGGTGAGCTGATTCAGCGTAGCCCGGCCGAATTCGAAATCGGCTATCGCCGCATCGAACCGCTGATTGAGGTGGGTGAATGGTTTGTTGGCGCCTGGTTTGATTTGCGCGAAGGCGATGGCTCGGTGGCCCAGCGCACCGTAGCGGAATTCATCGCCAAGCGACGCGATAGCCAGCCGCTGGATGTGCCGAATGCCGGACGGGCGTTCCGCAATCCGGAAGACAATTTCGCCGCGCGGCTGATTCAGCTGAGCGGCATGGCGGGAGCCAGGATTGGCGGCGCGGAAGTGTCGGAGCGGCATCCGAACTTCATCGTCAACCGCAATGCCGCCAGTGCCGATGACATCGAGCAATTGATGGAACTGGTGGCAAATCGGGTACAGGAAAAATTTGGCGTGCAGCTGTTGTGCGATGTGCGCATCGTTGGCAGCAAACATTAAGGAAACAAGTCGTGAGTGTGGATGTAAAAGCGTTTGGCAAAGTGGCAGTGGTGTTTGGCGGAACTTCGTCCGAGCGCGATGTGTCGCTGATGAGCGGTAGCGGCGTGCTCAGCGCGCTGCAAGCGCAGGGTGTGAACGCGCATGCGTTCGACCCGGCCGAGCGCCCCTTGTCGGAGCTGAAGGCGGAAGGTTTCGATCGCGTATTCCTGATCCTGCACGGCCCGTTTGGCGAAGATGGCACGGTGCAGGGCGCTTTGCAGGTGCTGGGCTTGCCCTACACCGGCTGCGGCGTGCTGGCTTCGGCCATCGGCATGGACAAGCTGCGCACCAAGCTGATCTGGAAAGCGCTGGGTTTGCCGATTCCGGATTTTGCGCTGCTCGACGACAACACCGACTTTGCCGCAGTGGAACAACAGCTGGGCCTGCCGATTTTTGTGAAACCGGCCACTGAAGGCTCCAGCATTGGCGTGACCAAGGTGAAGCAGCCGGGTCAGTTGCGCGCAGCGTATGAAGAAGCCAGCAAATACGACAAGGTGGTGCTGGCCGAGCAGTTCATTGGCGGTGGTGAATACACTGCAGCGGTGCTGGGCAACGAAACCCTGCCGTTCGTGAAAATCGAGCCGGCAACCGAGTTTTACGATTATCAGGCCAAGTATTTCCGCGACGACACCGTGTATCGCTGCCCGAGCGGCTTGTCGCCAGAGCGCGAGGCGGAAATCGGCGAGCTGGTGAAAAAGGCATTCTGGGGTATTGGTGGCCGTAGCTGGGGCCGGGTGGATTTCCTGATGGATGAAGCGGGCAAGGCCTATCTGCTGGAAGTGAACACCGCGCCCGGCATGACCAGCCACAGCCTGTTCCCGATGGCGGCCAAGGCCCGTGGCATCAGTTACGAACAGCTGGTGTTGCAGATTCTTGCCACCACTTTGGCAGGCTGAGGCAAGGCCAATGGCAAAACCCGCCAACGCCCGTGTTGCCCTGATCGGCTTCGGCATGTGGGACAAGCCCGCATTGCTGATGTGGCTGGCGAATTTGCTGTATGCACTGGCAGCGCTGCTGCTGATGTATGCGTTGTTGTTTGTGGTGGTGCACCTGCCGGTATTTCCGGTGCGGCAGATCGTGGTGGCGGGAGATTTGCAGCACATCACCCGCGAGCAGGTGCAGTACATCGTCAAACACGAATTGAAGGGTACGTTTTTCACGCTGGATCTGGATCATTCGCGCCAGTCGTTTGAAAAGCTGCCGTGGGTGCGCAGCGTGTCGGTACGCCGCCGCTGGCCCGACCGGCTGGAAATTGCGCTGGAAGAACATCAGGCGCTGGCGCGCTGGGGTTCGCAGGCGCTGGTGAATACCCATGGCGAGCTGTTCGACGCCGCCAGCAACGATCCGTTGCCGGTGCTGAATGGCCCGCAGGGAATGGAAGACGATCTGGCACGCGGATTGGTGGAAATCCGCAACATGCTGGCGCCGATCCAGAAAAAGCCGACCGAATTATCGCTGTCGGCACGCCGTGCCTGGATCATCAGGCTGGATGACGGCAGTCATCTGGAATTGGGACGGGAGCAGGTAAAAGAGCGTTTGGGCAAGTTTGTGGCGGCCTATCCGGCCACCTTGGGCAGCCTCAACCGCAATGTGGAATACGTGGATCTGCGGTATCCGAACGGCTTTGCCGTGCGCATGCCGGATTACAAACCGAAACCGATCAAGCCGGGCGTTCCGAAACCGGCCGCAGCCAAGCCGGCCACGCCGAAGCCGGCAGGCGCAACAACGAACAAACCGGCCGCCCCGAAACCGGAGCAGCCCAAGCCGACCGAAAAAACGGCGGCGTGATGAACAAGTTGTAGGAGTTGAAACAAGTGAACAAAGTGAAGGACAACAAAAACCTGCTGGTTGGCCTCGATATCGGCACCTCGAAGATTGTCGCGATCGTTGCCGACGTGCAGCCCGATGGCCGGCTGGAAATCATCGGCATGGGCCAGTCGCCGTCGCGTGGCCTGAAAAAGGGTGTGGTGGTGAATATCGAATCCACCGTCACCGCGATTCAGCGCGCACTGGAAGAAGCCGAGCTGATGGCCGACTGCAAGATTCGCGAAGTGTTTACCGGCATTGCCGGCAGCCACATCAAGAGCTTCAACTCGCACGGCATGGTGGCGATCAAGGATAAGGAAGTCAGCCAGGCTGACGTGGATCGTGTGATCGAGACCGCGCGTGCGGTCAACATCCCGACTGACCAGCAGATTCTGCACATCCTGCCGCAGGAATTCATCATCGACGGCCAGGAAGATGTGAAAGAGCCGCTGGGTATGGCTGGCGTGCGTCTGGAAGTAAAAGTGCACATCGTCACCGGCGCCGTGTCGGCCGCGCAGAACATCATGAAATGTGTGCGTCGCTGTGGTCTGGAAGTGTCGGATCTGATCCTGCAGCCGCTGGCTTCGGCCACGGCAGTGTTGTCGGAAGACGAAAAAGACCTCGGCGTGTGCCTGGTGGACATTGGCGGCGGCACCACCGATATCTCGGTGTTTGTGGGCGGCAGCATCCGCCATACCGCGGTGATTCCGATTGCCGGCGACCAGATCACCAACGACGTGGCAATGGCACTGCGCACCCCGACCAAGGAAGCGGAAGACCTGAAAGTGGCGCACGGTTGCGCATTGCGTCAGCTGGCCGATCCGAACCAGATGATCGAAGTGCCGGGTGTCGGCGACCGTGGTCCGCGTCAGATGTCGCGCGCAACCCTGGCAGAAGTGATCGAGCCGCGGGTAGAAGAGCTGTATACGCTGGTTCAGGCGGAACTGCGCCGTTCCGGTTTTGAAGAGATTCTGTCGTCCGGCATTGTGATTACCGGTGGTTCTGCGCAAATGCAGGGCATGGTTGAGCTGGGTGAAGAAGTATTCCACATGCCGGTGCGCCTCGGTGTGCCGCAGTATGTGGGTGGTTTGTCCGAGGTGGTGCGCAATCCGCGTTTCTCCACCTGTGTTGGTTTGCTGTTGATGGGCAAGGATCAGTTCATGCGTCACCAGACGTCGCGTATGCAAAGCGGCGGTTTTGGCGACGTGATGCAACGCATGCAGGACTGGTTCCGCAAGAACTTCTAAAACTCGTCCGGCAGCGGCGTTGAGTCGCAGGCGAGTTTGAGCGGGATGTTTTTTTGGATTTAGAACCTGTTTCAGCGGGTGACGTTACATGTTCGCCGGGGCTGGTTCTACTGGGCTGTTATTAACTGGGCTTTAAAAAGGAGAGGCAACAAAATGTTTGAACTGGTACAAGAAATCGCTCCCGTAGCGTCGATCAAAGTGATCGGTGTGGGTGGTTGCGGTGGTAACGCTGTCGATCACATGATCGGCAACGGCGTGCAAGGCGTGGAATTCATCGCCTGCAATACCGACCTGCAAGCATTGAAACGCAATATGGCACCGACCCAGCTGCAACTGGGCGCGGAACTGACCCGTGGTCTGGGCGCTGGCGCCAACCCGGATGTGGGCCGCGATGCCGCAATGGAAGATCGTGAACGCATCGCTGACGCCATCCGTGGCGCCGACATGCTGTTCATCACCGCCGGCATGGGCGGTGGCACTGGTACTGGCGCTGCCCCGGTGGTGGCTCAGGTTGCCAAGGAAATGGGCATTCTGACTGTTGCCGTTGTTACCAAGCCGTTTGGCTTTGAAGGCAAGCGTCAGCGTTCGGCACAATCGGGTATCGAAGAGCTGTCGAAATTCGTTGATTCGCTGATCGTGATCCCGAACGACAAGCTGATGGAAGTGCTGGGCGACGACATCTCGATGAAAGATGCGTTCAAGGCTGCCGATGGCGTGCTGCGCGGCGCCGTGGGTGGCATCGCCGAGATCATCAACGTGCCGGGCCTGATCAACGCCGACTTCGCCGACGTACGTACCGTGATGAGCGAAATGGGTATGGCAATGATGGGTTCGGCTGCTGCCGAAGGCGTGGATCGCGCCCGTCTGGCTGCCGAGCAGGCCGTCGCCAGCCCGCTGCTGGAAAACTACAGCCTGAACGGCGCCCGCGCCGTGATCGTCAACATCACCGCCGACAGCTCGCTGAGCATGCGTGAAGTCAGGGAGGTTATGAGCACTATCCAGGCTTACACCACCGACGAAACCACCGTGATTTTTGGCGCGGTGATTGACGAAAACGTCGGTGAGCAGCTGCGTGTGACCCTGGTTGCCACCGGTATCGGCGGCCAGCAGGCAAGCCGCCAGCAGCCGAAACACCTGCAGATCGTCAAGACCGGCACCGACAACGGCCCGGTCAGCGAGTGGGATCACTACGACACACCAGCCGTGATGCGCACCAACCGTGGTGGCCGCAGCAGCGGTGGTTTCGGCAGCGCCGCCGTGGCCGATACGCCACGCAACGCGCCGAACCTGGAGATGCTGGATATTCCGGCATTCCTGCGCAAGCAGGCCGACTAAGCCCAGGTCGGTAAGCCCTCTCCACTGAGAACCCCCGAGCGGGGGTTCTCAGGCCAACTGCCCCCGGAATTTGCCAGGAATTGACTGGCTGGGCTCACTCTCCGGCTTCTTGACCGGCAAGTTTCGCTATTCCCGCTGTGTCTGCCCCAGCCCCGTTCTCGCCACTGTGTTCAGTCATGCATGGTTTGCAGGATAAGCAGCGCCGTTGCGTAGTCGAGAGCATCGATTGCCTGCTGCAGGCGTTCGAATTGTGATGGCTCAAGCTGTGCGCTGAGCGCCCCCTGAAGCGCCTCGAACTGATCGAAAGCCGCCATGCTGCTGGATTGCAGTGAAACGATAAGCTGCTGCAGTTGTGTGGTATCAAGGGTTTGCGTGCCCGTGCTGTTGTCTTTCGGCATATCGATCAGTGTTGGCAACAGTGCCTGCAATTCGGCAATGATAGGCTGCAGCAATGCCTGCAGCGTTGTCAGGCATTCATCGATTTGCCCGACGTTACCATCGTTTACCGCCAGCTCTGCCTGCTTGGCGGCCTGCGCCAGTTCGCCGGCACCGAGTGTGGCAGCGGTGCCCTTGATGGTGTGCAGTTTTCTCGCGGCATCGCGTTGTTCGCCCGCCGCCAGCAACTGTTGCACATCGTTGATCAGCGAAATGGCTTCGCGTTCGAATTCCTGCAGCAATGCCCTCAGCAGTTTGCGGTCACCACCGATATTGGCCAGTGTCGGCGCCAGATCGAGTGTGCGGAAACCCGCTTCGGTTGCTACTGCAATGGTGCCTTGCGGTGCTTTGGCTGTGTCCTGAACCGACACGTTTTCCAGCGGCAGAAAACGCCCCAGCACTTGCAGCAACTGCCCCGCATCAATCGGCTTGCCGACAAAATCATTCATACCGCACGCCAGGCATTGATCACGTTCGGCCTGGGTCACGCCGGCACTGACTGCAATCACCGGCAGGGCCAGCTGCAACTCCGTGCGAATCAGGCGGGTGGCGTTATAGCCGTCCATCACCGGCATCTGCACATCCATCAACACCAGTGCAAACCTGTCTGCTGCGGTGCGCAGCATGTCAACGCCTTCGGCTCCATCGTTGGCAATCTCCAGTGTCGCGCCCAGCTGTTCGAGCATGCCGCGCGCCACCATCTGGTTCATGGCATTGTCTTCCACTAGCAAAATGTGTACCGGCGTTTTCAGCCTTTGTTTGTTGCCCGTCCGTTTGTCGTGGCTGTGCACCAGCTGCGGGTTGCGTTTGCCGCAGGCCTCGATTGCCGCATTAAACAGCGACGAACTGGTAACCGGCTTGAGCAGAAAGGCGTCTGTCAGCCTGGCTTGCTCCGACTGCAGATAGGCCTCACGCGAATAAGCCGTTGCCATCAGCACCATGGGCACATTGCTGGTGTGGGCCAGTTGCCGCAAGGTGTCGATCAGTTGCAGGCCGTTGATGCCGGGCATTTTCATGTCTATCAGCAGCAGATCGTAAGGCGGCGCTTGCCTGCTGTCGCTTGTCAGCCTGTCCAGCGCAGCCTGCCCTGATGGCAGCGTTTCGGCCTGCCAGCCGAATGTGGCGATCATTTCCGCCAGCAACTGGCGCGATGCGGCATGGTCGTCCACCACCAGCACACGCAGTGCGTCCAGGCGCGCCGGTGCGTTGGCTGCCGCTGGCAATGCCGCTTGTGATTGCAGCGGCAGCGTAAACCAGAATTCGCTGCCTTGGCCGGGGCTGCTGTTGACGCCGATTTCGCCGCCCATCAACTCCACCAGGCGCTTGCAGATCACCAGCCCCAGGCCGGTGCCACCAAAGCGGCGGGTCATCGAGTTGTCTGCCTGCGAGAAGGGGGCAAACAGCCGTTCGCGCTGTGCATCGCTGATGCCGATGCCGGTATCGAAAATGGCAAACCGCAGCAGGTGTTGCCCTGCGTTTTGCTGCAGCTGCCGCACTTGCAGCACCACTTCACCCGCCTCGGTAAATTTGATGGCGTTGGTAACCAGATTGGTCAAGACTTGCTGCAGCCGCAGCGGGTCGCCAAACAGGGTTGCCGGCACATCGGCTGCTACGTGGATGATCAGCTCCAGATCCTTGCTGGCGGCGTTGACCGACATGATGGATGAGAGCGTATCGGTGAGATCGCCGAGGTTGAAGGCAATCTGTTGCAACTCCAGCTTGCCGGCCTCGATCTTGGAAAAGTCGAGTATGTCGTTGATCACGCCCAGCAATGATTTGCCGGACTGATTGATCATGGTCAGGTATTCGCGCTGCAGCGATGACAGATCCGTGCCTTCCAGCAGATGGGCCATGCCCAGCACGGCATTCATCGGCGTGCGGATTTCGTGGCTCATATTGGCGAGGAAATCGCTCTTGGCCTGGCTGGCGGCTTCGGCGGCCTGTCTCGCGGCCTGCAATTCGGCGGCAACACGCTTCTCCTCGGTTACGTCGTAGGCCACGCCAACAAAGCCGATCACCTGCCCCTGCTCGTCGTGCAATACGGTCACGGTCAGATTCACCAGCAGGGTCGAGCCGTCCTTGCGGACATAATGCCACTCGCGTGATTCGTGGCCATCGCGTTGTGCAACTTCAACCAGGGCGGCAAACCCTTCCACCGGCCGGCCCAGTTCTGCGCTTAATTGGTTCACCTCGTCGACAAGGTGAATCACCGCCGGGGATGTATGGCCGACCATTTCGTTGGCGCTATAACCCAGCATTTCTTCGGCACCGGCGCTGAACAGCGTGATGATGCCGCGGGTGTCGGTGGCAATGATCGAGAAGCGTACTGCGCTGTTGATGGTGCTGTTGAGCAGCAAGCGGGCCTGGGCCACTTCTGCCTCGCCGCGTTTGCGCTCGCTGACATCAAGGATGGCCGCCAGAATCAGGGTTTCGCCATCGAGGCTGATCGGGCTGAGGCCGATTTCGAGCGGAAACTCGCTGCCATCCTGGCGTTGCCCGAGCAGGATTGGCCGCCGGTTCATCTGGCGCGTTTCCGGATGTTGGGCAAAGCCCCGGCGAAATGCTGAATGTGTGCCGCGAAAACGCTCCGGCATCAGCAACTCCACCGGCGCGCCAATCAATGCCTGCTGGCTGTAGCCGAACAGTTTGGTGATTTCCCGGTTGGCCATCAGTATCTCGCCTTCGGCATTCACCAGCAGCATGCCGTTGGGGCTGCTTTCAAACAAATCGCGCTGGCGTTGTTCGCCGGCAATCAGCTCTTGCTGCAATTGCCGCGCACGTTGTTCGATGCGTTTGCGCCTGTCGGCAAATGTCTTCATTGCCAGAAACAGCAGGGTGTCGGTCAGCAGCCCGAGTATGCCGATGACCTCGGGTTCGTTGCTGGCGATGGCGCGTTCGAAAGCCGGCGTACTTTCTACGCGCAAGGTCCAGTTGCGGCCGGGTACAGCCAGCCTGGCCTGGCGGGCCCAGGCTGGCTGCCATCTGCCCGGCAGGGTGTTGTCAAACAGCAAGCGCTCTGGCTGGGCCGTGTCTCCATCGTAAATGGCGAAGTGCAGCGGCAGTGCACCGGGTGGAATGAGATTGCTGAACAGGTCGCGACTGCGAAATGGTGCGTACACCAGCCCGCGCAAATGCTGACGTTTGTCATCAACGCTGTTGAGCATCTGCCCCCGTGCATACACCGGCACATACATCAGAAAACCCGGCTGGACGTCGGTTTTGGTCTCTTGCACCAGTTGTACCTTGCCGGAAAGCGCAGTCTGTCCGCTATCAGTGGCCAGGTCCATTGCCTGGCGCCGCACCGGCTCCGAATACATGTCGAAGCCAAATGCGCGCTGATTGCGCCAGTTGAAAGGCTCGAGGTAAATAACGGCGCTGTAGCGTGCACGTTCTCCGGCGGGCTTGACTGCGTAGTCGGCAAACCCTTCGGCACGGATTTGCCGCTCATGCGCTGCCTTGTCTGCGGCGTTGAACAACACGCTGTAACCCAGGCCCTGAATGCCGGGGTAATGCTGCTCCAGTTGCTGTGCCAGCACAAACTGCCGCCAGTCGGCGCGGCCCACGTCATCGCTGGCGGCAAACAGTCCGGATGCACTGCGCAATACCAGTTCGTAGGCGTGGATGCGATCGGCGATGGCCTGCTGGACGTCTGACGCAGCACTGATAAACCGGTCGTTGCCGCGCTGTTGTACCCTGTACCGGGCATTGAGCCAGGCCAGTGCAGTGAGCAACAGTGCAATCAGCAGTACCAGCCAGGCGGCGGCGTCGCTTTGCAGCAGTGCCTGCCATTTTGGTTTTGCAGCGGGAAGACGGGAAGGGCTGGATGGGCTCAAGGTCTTGTCCGCCCGTTGTCAGCTTGCCGCTGCCTGAGTCGGAATGGCATCCCCCACCACCCGGTTGCGACCGGCATTTTTTGCCATATACAAGGCCATATCGGCTGCGGCGAGCAGGTTCTGCCGCGCTTCGTCATCCTTCGGGGTCAGCGATGCCACGCCAATACTGATGGTGACAATGCCCGACTCATTCTGCTGGTGCACAATGGCAAGTTGCCGGATTGCCTGGCAGAGCATGTCGCCAAAGCGCCGTGCCGACTCCAGATCGCTGGCGGGCAGGATCACGGCAAATTCTTCGCCACCATAACGGGCCGCCATCTCCCCCGGGCGTTTGGCGCTGGCATCGATGGTGGCCGCCACCCGGCGCAGGCAGGCATCACCCTCCTGATGTCCGTAATGATCGTTGTAACGCTTGAAGTGATCGACATCGATCATTGCCAGCGCCAGAGGTGAGCCATAACGGCGGTGGCGGCGACATTCTTCATCCAGCTTTTCGTCAAAACTGCGCCGGTTGTAAATGCCGGTCAGGCCATCGAGATTGGCTTGCGCGCGCAAGATGTCCGATTGCCGCTTGAGCGTCAGGTGGGTTTTGACTCTGGCGTTGACCACCGGCGGATTCAGAGGCTTGGTAATAAAATCCACCGCGCCGGCTTCCAGTGCGCGTATTTCGTTTTTCACGCCACTGTGGCCGGTAACAAAAATCACCGGAATCTGCGCCAGCATCAGGTCGGTTTTCAGCGCGTGGCACACCTCGTAGCCGTCCATATTCGGCATTTCCACGTCCAGCAGGATCAGATCGGGCATTTTTTCCCGTGCCAGGGCAAGCGCGTCCACGCCGCTGGTCGCAAAAAATATTTCAGCCTGCTCGTTGAGAATATGGCTCAACACCCGGATGTTGCTGGCCATGTCGTCAATGATGAGGATGCGGGGGAGTGCACTGACGCTTTGTGTCTGCTCTGTTTCCATGAGCGGGGAGACCCTTGTCTTGTGTTGGCACCGGTCGCGTAGCGACAGGGTGCAATGTCGAATTAAATATAGGATCAGTAGAACAAATGCTCAAACTGCTGCTGCTTTTGCCGGCGATGCTGCAGGCCAGATTGCTTGGATTCATGGCGGCCGCAGACGGCATGCAGTATTGTGCTTAGAGAACCTTTTTGCGGAGCAAGTTGATGCGATTTGACCGAAGTGATCCTAGTCCGGGTGTATATCGCGGCCTGTGGCTGGCCGGCATCTACAATATCGGCGGGGTATTGCTGTTTTCGCAGGGGCTGACCAGCCACACCTTGCCGGCGCAGGATCCGCAGGTTTTTTCGACGCTTGGCTTGCTGGCGATCATGCTCTGGGGCTGTGCCTATGCGTCGGTGGCGCGGGTGTATCAGCGGGTGCCGGGCTTGCTGCTGGTGTTTGCGCTGGAGAAGCTGCTCTACACCGGCAACTGGCTGTTATGGCTGGATGCCAACGCCCACCGTCTGCCGGCGTTGTTTGCCGAGGCGCCGTTGACGGCGGTGTTTTATGGCATTTATGGCGCAGGTGATCTGGCGTTTGCGGTGTTTTTTGCGTTAGCTGGCTTTCGCGTCTGGCGCGAAGATTAATCGGCCTGCAAGGCAATCCTGTAGCGGCCTTCAGCCTTGCCTGCAAGGCGCGCCCAGCTTGCCTTTCAGCCTTGCTGTTGCAACACCGGCCAGCGGGCGACGAATTGGCCACTGCGATGTACCAGCAGATCGCCAAATTGCAGTAACACCGCCTCCGACTGACTGGGCCGCAGGAACACCCAGTCATCCACCCCCAGCCTGATCTGTTTTGAACCAGTAACAATGCTCTGATTGCTGCTGCTGCCATAGAGGGCGTTGTCTTGCAGCCCCGCTGGCGAGACATAATGCGCCAGCCACTTGCCGCCGTAGATAAACCAGCTTTGTTGCAGGTTGCGATCCCACCACGCCATCGGCGCGGCCAGGCTCTCGATGCCGGGAATGCGCGTGCCTTCCAGCCGTTTCAGCACCGGCGTGGCAATAAACGCCGCCGGCACAAACTTTTCCAGCCCCGCCACATCAAAATCGCCTGGCTTGAGCAGGCAGGAGCCGGCGCTCAGATCGTTGCACACGCTTTGCTGGCGGTGCCAGTGCAGGGTCGGGCTGCCGGCGCCGTTGAGGGTGAGCGGCGTCTGGTCGAGCAGCGCCGGCGCCTGTTGCCGCAGCAGCGCAATCGCATCGCTGTAGCGTTGTTGCGATTGCTGGTAGCTGTCTTCGGCGCTTTGCAGTACGCCGGGAATCTTGCCGACATGCGCGTCGTAACCCATGAAGCCGGAAAAGCGCAGCAACTTGGGCGCTGCCGTGATTTCGCGCAGCATCGCCGCCAGCTGGTGCGGATCGCTGACCCCGCCGCGATGCAGGCCGACATCCAGCTCGATATTGATGCGCAGCGGCGCACCGATTTGCGCCGCCAGTTGCCGGTATTGCAGCAAGCGGTCGTGGTTGTTCACCAGCCATTGCACACGCGGCAAGGCCCCCACTGGGGCTTGGGCAACAAACTGCCGTGCCGCCTGAATCGGCAGCGGTTTGCCGAGCAGGATGTCGGCGTGCGGAAATTGCGCTGCGCATTGCTGCAGAAACGGCAGGTGAAAACACATCAGCCGCTGGCTGCCGGTTTTGCGCAGCACGTAATCAATCAGCGCCGCCGACGGCAACGATTTCACCACCAGCCGGTAGGCCGCCTGCGGCTTCAGCAGCTGCTTCAGCGCGTGGATATTGGCGTCGAGCCGATCCAGATCGAGTAACAGCGCGGGCGTGCCGCTGCCCTGTTGCTGCAGCAGCGTTTGCAGTTGCAGGAAATAGGCCGCATGCGGCGCACCGTGGTCTGCCGGGCGCAGTGCTGCCAGGCCAGCCGCACCGGCCAGGCCGATGCCACCGAGAAAATGTCGCCGAGTCAGTTTCATGTGGTCTCCAGCAGCAGGTGTCGGAGATGGGGATTGAGCCATTTGCCTTGCGGGTCGGCCTGTTGCCGCACCCGGCAGAAATCGGCAAACCGTGGATAGAGTTCCCGCAACTCGCGGTAGCCGAGTGTGTGCAGCTTGCCCCAGTGCGGCCGCCCGCCATGTTTGCGCAAAATCGGCTCGATTTTTGCGAACAACGGCAGATAGTCCTGCGGCGCATACTGGTGTACCGAAATCACCGCGCAGGCCTGCTGGTAATAAGGGCTGAGCCAGACGTCGTCGGCCGCCACATAGCGGTATTCAATCGGGAAAAACACCTGAATGCCGCTGTTGCGCACCGCGGCCAGCACTTCCAGCAGGCAGGCCGGGCCGTTGGCCAGCGGTACCGCGTATTCCATTTCGTTGAAACCGACGCTGCGCGGGCTGGCCAGCAGTTGATACGACGGCCCAACCCGCTGCGAATTGCTGACAAAGGCGCCGAGCAGCTTTTGCACTGGCCCATTCAGCCAGGGAAAGCGCCGCGTGGTGTCGCACGCCAGTTGCAGCAGCGCGTTGTCGTCTTCTGGCGGCGGGGTGTCTGGCTGGCCCGTATTGAGGTTGGAGCGTTTGAGAATCGCCTTGTCGCCAAACGGAAACGCAAAAAATTCGATATGCCGCTGTTGCTGCTTCTCGCGCTCTGCCGTATCCAGCGCCTGTTGCAGCGGCAACACTTCTACACTTTCCTGCAGGCGATAAGCGGCGCGGTTCTGCAACGTCACTTCAGTAATGATGCCAATCGCGCCAAGCCCGGCGCGCGCGGCCTGATACAGCTCGTGATTGTGTTGTGGTGAACATTCCACGGCTTGCCCATCCGCCAGCATCAGTCGCACACTGTGCACATAGCCAGAATAACACTGCAGGCCCAGCCCGGTGCCATGGGTGGCGGTACTGATGGCGCCCGCCAGCGATTGCAGATTGATGTCGGCCTCGTTGATCAGCCCCTGGCCGATGCCCTGCAGTAGCGGTCCGCAGGCGGCGATGCGGGTGCCGGCACGCAGCCGGGCGGTGAGCTGGCTTGCGTCGTGCTCAATCAGGCCGTTAAGTGCTTCGATCGACAACAGGGTGTCGGCTCCCGGCACCAGTGGCGAAAACGAATGGCTGCCGCCAAACACGCGGATATTGCTGGCCTGTTTGACGGCAGCGGCCAGCTCCTGCTCAGTTTGCGGCGTGAGCATCTGCCTTGGGTTGGCGCGTTGATTGCCAGACCAGTTGCGCCATTTGCTGCTGGTGCTGGCCGCCGGCTCTGCGGGCTGGCCACAGGCGGCCAGCCAGTTCGTTAGCGGAATGCCAAACAAAAAGGCGCGACGTGCGGGGTTGGACGGCGAATCCATGAGTCTCCTCAGGAGTTGTTTTTATGTCGTATAGCCTTGCGCTAAGTGCCTGATAGCAAATGTCGATTTGGCGATGTTGCGGTGCGTGGTAAAATTCGCAACAAATTACAACATTGTTGCTCCACCATGATCAAACAGCGAACTCTTAAACAGCCAATCAAGGCCAGCGGCGTTGGCCTGCACTGTGGCGACCGCGTGACCCTTAACCTGCGTCCGGCGCCGGTCGATACCGGCATCGTGTTCCGCCGTGTTGACCTGCCGGAGGTGCCAGAGTTCAAAGTGGCGCCGGATCTGGTCAACGATACCCGTCTGTCGTCGACGCTGGTGAAAGACAATGTGCGTGTGGCTACCATCGAGCACTTGATGTCGGCGCTGGCCGGTCTTGGCATCGACAATGTCTACATCGATATCGATGCGCAGGAAACGCCGATCATGGACGGCAGCGCCGCCACCTTCATCTTCCTGTTGCAGCAAGCCGGCATTGTCGAGCAGAACGCGGCGAAAAAATTTGTGCGGGTGAAGAAAACTGTTGAGGTGAAAGAGGGCGATAAATGGGTGAAACTGGAGCCGCACAATGGCTACAAGGTGTCGCTCACCATTGAATTCAAACACCCGGCGTTCCGCAAGGAGCACCAGTCGGTGAGCATTGACTTTGCCCACACCAGCTTTACCAAGGAAATCAGCCGCGCCCGCACTTTCGGCTTCATGCATGAGGTGGAAATGATGCGCGAAATGGGCCTGGGCCGGGGTGGCAGCTTCGACAACGCGATTGTGCTCGACGAATACCGCGTGCTCAACAGCGACGGCCTGCGCTACGAAGACGAATTTGTGCGCCACAAGGTGCTGGATGCGATTGGCGACCTGTATATCCTCGGCTATCCGCTGATTGGCGCCTTCTCCGGCTTCAAATCCGGCCACGCGATGAACAACAAGCTGCTGCGCGCCTTGCTGGCCGATCAAGAGGCTTGGGAGTGGGCCACCTTCGATACCCCGGAACAGGCGCCTAGCTCGTTCCACCAGTTGCAGCCGCTGGCTGTCTGAATCCCGCACCGGGCCGCGTTCTGCGGCCTTTTTTTATGCCCTGCGCTGCAAGCCGCATCCATATTGGCCCGTAGCCCGGCCTGCAGGCGAATAACAGCGCGCCCTGCAGCCATGCCGTGTTAGCAAGCGCCAATCGCTTGTTCTGCATCATTGTCATTTCCTGCCAGATCATCACAATATTACTTCGGCTCATCAGCGGGAGATTTCCATGACGGACTTTGTATTGTCACCCGGCCCCAGCGTGCCTGGAGCCTTACGGGTGCCGGGCAATAAGGGTATCTGGGCCGGCATCACCTGTGAATTCATCGAATTCCTGGTGCTGTTTATCGTCTATTTTGTCGCCCGCTCGCATTTTCCCGAAGAATTTCGCCAAGGCGCGGCACGCCTGTCGCCATGGGCGGGCACCATCATTACGCTGGTGATGGTCAGCAGCAGCCTGTGCATCGCTGCATCGGTGTCCACCATTCGTGCCGGACAGCGGCGCGCATCCCTGTATTGGCTGATCGCCGGCCTGCTGGTGGCGCTGGGTTATCCTCTGGCGAAATTCCTGGAATTCCGCTGGAACATGGCACACGGCATTCACGGCGGTTCCGGCATTTTCTTTACCGTGTATTACTACCTCACCATCAACCATCTGGTGCACGCCTTCTGGGGCATTCTCGGCATCGGCTGGGTGCTGGCGCGGCATCTGTTCGGCGGCTATTCGGCCGAGGACTATAGCGGGCTGGAGGCGCTGGCGTGTTATTGGCACGCCACCGACATTATCTGGCTGACGATTTTCCCGTTTTTCTACGTGCTGGCGTAAATCATGACCACAGAACATCAAGTATCCGCTGTGATCAAGCCCTTGCTGCTGGTGTGGCTGGCTTTGTGCGTGTTGACCTTGCTTAGTCTGGCGCTGGGGCAGGGCTTTCATAGCGCCAACTGGTTGCCGCTGCTGGTGGCGGCAATTGTCTGGTTCAAGGGGCGGCTGGTGAGTCGTTATTTCATTGAAACCCAGTTGGCTACGCCGTTTATCCGGCGGGTAGTGGCGGTGTTTATTGCATTTGCGCCGCTGGCACTGGTGATAACCGGCTTTTTTGGCCCGAGCATTGCGCACTGGACCAGTCTGTTTATTGGTTAAGGACCGACTGGCGGCTGGTGCAGGGGATTAATCGAAGCCGTGATGGCGAATCAGTTTGATGAAAGCCTGACGGATCGGTGTATCCGGCATGTCGGCAACCGTATCGCGCAGGTGTTGCAGGGTTTCGCTGCTGATGTGCGCCTGTTTCGGGCGTTTCAGCGGTGCCGGGTTGACGCTGGTCTTGATGCGCAGATTGCTGATGGCCTGTCCCTTGCCCTGCAGGCGGTTGACCAGCGTCATGGTCATTTGCCGCAGCTTGGCGGCAATCGCGCCGGTGTCGACATAAACCAGCCAGCTGCCGTTTTCCATGCTCACCAGGCGTACTTTTCCCCGCAGCTCTTGTGGCAGCACGCTGTCCAGCGTCTGCTGTTGCGACAGCACGCCGAGCGCCTTGCGCAGGCTCTGGCCATCCTGGCCTTTAAAAAAGTTGGATAAATGCGCCACGGGGGATTGAAATTGTCTGTTAACGCTGCCAGTTTAAGCTGTTTCGTGGCCGGCCACACGGAGGTAGATGCGATTTTCGTGTCGCCGATGGTGGTGGCTGCGATTGTGGTACCATCTGAAAGTTTTGCTTGGCCGTGATATGTCAAATGACTATAGTTGCAGACCGGCAAACAACAGCATTCCCGGCCCGGATGGCGCTGCCATCTGGCTACAACGTGAGGAGAGCAGCCGTTTTACGGTTGCCAGCGAATAAGAAGTAAACATGATTACCAATGTCCTGAAAAAGATTTTCGGCAGCCGTAACGACCGCCTGGTTAAGCAATATCGTCAGACCGTGGCCCGCATCAACGCGCTGGAAGATGGCCTGAGCAAGCTGACAGACGAGGCGCTGCAAGCCAAGACCACAGAATTCAAACAGCGCCTGGAAAAAGGCGAAACGCTGGATCAATTGCTGCCGGAAGCATTTGCCGTGTGCCGCGAAGCGTCCAAGCGGGTGCTGAAAATGCGCCACTTCGACGTGCAGATGATCGGCGGTATGGTGCTGCATTACGGCAAAATTGCCGAGATGCGTACCGGCGAAGGTAAAACCCTGGTGGGTACGCTGCCGGTATACCTGAACGCGCTGGCCGGCAAGGGTGTGCACGTGATCACCGTCAACGACTATCTGGCCCGCCGCGACGCGGAATGGATGGCGCGTCTGTACAACTTCCTCGGTCTCAGTGTTGGCATCAACCTCAGTCAGATGGATCACGACAGCAAGCAGACTGCCTACGCTGCCGATATCACCTACGGTACCAACAACGAATTCGGCTTCGACTATCTGCGTGACAACATGGTCTACACCCCGGGCGAGCGGGTGCAGCGCGAGCTGAGCTTTGCCGTGGTCGATGAGGTGGACTCGATCCTGATCGACGAAGCGCGTACCCCGCTGATCATTTCCGGCCAGGCCGACGACAACACCGATCTGTATTACCAGATGAACGCGGTGGCGCCGAAGCTGACGCGCCAGGAAACCGAAGAAGGCGAAGGCGACTACTGGGTCGACGAAAAGGCGCATCAGGTGATGTTGTCCGAGCAAGGCCACGAAAACGCCGAGAAACTGCTGGCACAGGCCGGCTTGCTGGCCGAAGGTGACAGCCTGTATTCGGCAGTCAATATTTCGCTGATGCACCACCTGTATGCCTCGCTGCGCGCACACTCGCTGTTCCACAAGGATCAGCACTATGTGGTGCAGGATGGCGAAATTGTCATCGTTGATGAATTCACCGGCCGCATGATGCCGGGCCGCCGCTGGTCGGATGGTTTGCATCAGGCTGTGGAAGCCAAAGAGGGCGTATCGATCCAGAAAGAAAGCCAGACGCTGGCTTCGATCACCTTCCAGAACTACTTCCGCATGTATGCCAAGCTGGCAGGCATGACTGGTACTGCTGATACCGAGGCTTACGAATTCCAGCAGATTTACGGTCTGGAAACGGTGGTGATCCCGACTCATCGCCCAATTGCGCGTAAAGATGCGCTGGATCAGGTGTACCGTTCGGCCACCGAGAAATTTGCTGCCGTCATCAACGACATCCGCGATTGTCACAAGCGTGGTCAGCCAGTGCTGGTGGGTACCACCTCGATTGAAACCTCGGAATACCTGTCTGCGTTGCTGAACAAGGAAAACCTGCCGCATCAGGTGCTGAACGCCAAGCAGCATGAGCGCGAAGCGCAAATTGTGGCCGAGGCTGGCCGTCCAGGGCAGATTACGCTGGCGACCAATATGGCCGGTCGTGGTACCGATATCGTGCTGGGTGGCAATCTGGAAAAGCAGATTGCGTTCACCGAAATGGACGACAAGCTGTCCGATGCCGAAAAGCAGGCACGCATCGAGCAACTGAAAGGCGAATGGCAGCAATTGCACGATCAGGTGCTGGCGGCAGGCGGCTTGCACATCATCGGCACCGAGCGCCACGAATCGCGCCGTATCGATAACCAGCTGCGTGGCCGTTCCGGCCGTCAGGGTGATGCGGGTTCCAGCCGCTTCTACCTGTCGCTGGAGGACCCGTTGCTGCGTATTTTCGCCGGCGACCGTGTTGCCGCAATCATGGATCGCCTGAAAATGCCGGAAGGCGAGGCGATTGAGCATACCTGGGTAACCCGTGCCATCGAAAACGCACAGCGCAAGGTGGAAGGCCGTAACTTCGACATCCGCAAACAATTGCTGGAATACGATGATGTTGCCAACGACCAGCGCAAGGTGATCTACACCCAGCGTAACGAATTACTGGAAGCCGAAGATATTTCGGAAACCATCCAGGCAATGCGCGAAGGCGTGTTGCAAACCATGTTTGAAACCTACATCCCGCCGCAGAGTATCGAGGAACAGTGGGATGTGGCATCGCTGGAAAAGGCGCTGGCCGCCGAATTCTTGCTGGAACTGCCACTGCAGGAATGGCTGACGGCCGACAGCAATCTGGACGCCGATGCCCTGTTGCAGCGTGTTGCCGACGAAGCGAAGAAGGTCTACGACGCCAAGGTTGCGCTGGTTGGCGCCGAAAACATGCACCAGTTCGAACGTGCCGTGATGTTGCAGAATCTGGATCACCAGTGGCGTGAACATCTGTCGTCGCTGGATCATCTGCGTCAGGGGATTCACCTGCGTGGTTATGCGCAGAAAAACCCGAAGCAGGAATACAAGCGCGAGGCGTTTGACCTGTTTGCGGCGATGCTGGAGCGCATCAAGTACGATGTGACCAAAATCGTCATGACCGTGCAAATCCGCAGCCAGGAAGACATTGAAGCCGTGGAAGCACCGCATGCACCGGAAAACGTCAATTACCAGCATGCCGAGTTCAACGCACCAATCGATTCCGACGCGTCTCCGGAAGAGATTGCCGCTGCCGCCACTCAGCCGCAGGCAGCGACCAACCCCTACGCCGAGCAACGTGTTGGTCGCAATGATCCGTGCCCGTGTGGCTCTGGCAAGAAATACAAGCAATGCCACGGTAAGCTTGCATAAGCGCATTGCTACGAGCCAGAAAAAAGCCGGCATCACTGATGCCGGCTTTTTATTGGCTCAATAATGGCGTAAGCGGAATCTGTGTAAGCCCCCGGCGAATCCAAGTTGATTTCCGATTCAGGCGGCGGATTCAGGCAGCCAGCGATGCGGCAGCAATTCGCCAATGCGACTGTTGGGCTGAGTCGGCAGACGGGACAGGATATCCTTCAGATAGAGGAAGGGATCATGGCCGTTGAGTTTGGCCGACTGGATCAGGCTCATGATGGCGGCGGCCCGTTTGCCAGCACGCAAGCTGCCGGCAAATAGCCAGTTCTTCCGGCCCGTGGCAATCGGGCGGATGCGGTTCTCGATCCAGTTGTTGTCGATGGGCACCTGACCGTCGCCGATGTAATGGGCGAGCGGCGTCCAGCGTTTGAGGCTGTAGTCAATCGCTTTGGCCGTCGAGGAGCCATTGGGCACCTGCAATCGGTGCCGGATCAGCCAATCGTGGAATTCGTCCAGAATCGGTTTGGCCTGCGCCTGGCGTATTCGTCGCCGTTCGTCAGGACTGATTTCAGCAACTTCCCGCTCCACCTGATAGAGCCTCTGAATGTAAATCAGCGCCTGTTCGGCGATCTGACTCTGGTTGTTGGCGTGCAGATCGAAGAATTTGCGGCGCGCATGCGCCATGCAACCCGCTTCGGTTACGCCGTCGGCGATCAGCGCCTTGTAGCCTGCGTAATCGTCGCACACCAGTGTACCTTTCCAGATGCCGAGAAATTCCTGCGCATGCTTGCCGGCCCGGCTGTCGGCGAAATCATAGATGACGGCCTTGATCAGCTCGAAGGCACCGATACTGTACGACCAGAGATAGGCCCGATGGGTCTTCCCCTTGCCGGGGTCGAGCATCGCCACTGGTGTTTCATCCGCATGCAGCACCGGGTAGGTCAGCATCTCGGTCTTCAATGCATCGACCAGCGGTTGCAGCGCAACGCCCATTTGACCCACCCATTCGGCCAGTGTCGATTGCGGAATCGGCAGACCGGCCCGGCCAAAGATGCCTTCCTGACGATACAGTGGCAGGTGATCCAGGTACTTGGCGATCAGCACATGCGCGAGCAGGCCGGTGGTCGGGATACCCTTGTCGATGACATGGGCAGGTACCGGTGCCTGCACCAGCGTTTCACATTGGGCACAGGCCCACTTGCCGCGAATGTGGCGTTCAACCGTAAAAGTACCCGGCGTGTAGTCCAGCTTCTCGGCGATATCTTCTCCGATGCGCTTCATCTGGCAGCCGCAGGGGCAGGTGGTCGATTCTGGTTCATGATGAACTTCGGTACGCGGCAACTCTGGCGGCAGCGGTTTGCGTTTGGCCTGGCCCTTCGGTTTGGAGGAAAGCTGTGCCAGTTCTTCGGTGATCGCTGCCATGTCGGCAGCGAGGGTTTCTTCGAACAGTTGCCCCTGTTCAACCGGCAGGCGTTCTGCCTTGACGCCGAAGTAATGGCGTTTGTAGTACGCCACTTCATGCGTCAGCTTGTCGATCTTGGTTTGACGCCAGTGCAGTTCCCGATCATGACGCGTCATGATCGCCGCTTGCTGGAGAACCAGTGCGCGCAGTTGTTCCGCAGTCAGTTGATCGAGCTTGGCAGGCAATGTCATGGCCGACATCATGCCGCCGGCAAACCAGACTGACTATCATGGTCTTCTCTACTGGCGCACGCTCAGAGAACCCGGATGACGCCACCATCGGCCAGCCGTTCCCAAGGCAGCCCCAGGATCAGTGCATCGAATTGCCCTCGGGTCAGCGCGATGCGGCCATCGCCCGGTCGAAGCTGAAATCGGCCCTGGTTCAGTCTCCGGTTTGCCAGCCAGACGCCGTAACCATCATGGATCAACACTTTCAGGCGGTTACCGCGTCGGTTGGCAAAGAGGTAGGCGTGGTGCGGCTTGGCTTCGCCGAAGATCCGCACGACTTGAGCCAGAATCGTTTCCGTGCCCGCCCGCATGTCCAGCGGCCGGGTCGAGAGCCACAAGGCATCCAGCCGGATCATCGCAGCCAGTCGCGTAACCAGGCGGCGCAGTCACTTGACGACTGCGCCGGCCACTCGATCTTGATCGCCATGTTACCGCGGCGAACTTCGATCCGGATATCGCCCGAGGCCGGCGCTTCCGGGGCAATCGGCAACGGTACGAAGGCTGGTACGATCGCCGGTGCGGTGTCGATCGATAGGCGCCGCGATGGTGGTTCAACGCCGCGCTCACGCATCCACCGCCGGACTTGGTTCGCGTTAATGCCGTTGGCCAAGGCAATACCAGCAACAGAGGCGCCTGGTTCACCGCATGCCTCAATCACTGCCAGTTTGAATGCTTCCGGATGATTCCGCCTGCGCCGGCTTGGCTTCTGGATTTCCATTGAAAGTGTCCACCAACTTTTAAAGGGGACACAATCTTCGCGGTCTAATGCATCAATTTACAGATGGGTTCGCCGGGGGCTTGTAAGCGTCCAGCAAACCCACCCGACTCCCGAATTCTCAGGTAAGCGCAGCCTCAGCCTTATTATCTGTTGGGAATGTGATCTACACGACCACGCCGCGCTTGAGGAGGGTGCTGACTTTAGTTGCTGTATCGGGCTTGCCGTAGTAATAACCTTGCATTTGCTTGACGCCCAAACCCTGTAGGAAGCTCGCGGTAGTGGGAACGTTCTACGCCTTCAGCAACAATCTCCAAGCCAAGTGCCTGAGCCATTTGTACGATGGCTTGTACCACGCGCTGTCCCTCTTGGGTGTGGAGGCGGACGGTAAACGAGATATCGATTTTGAGCGTGTCGACGGGCATGTTGTGGAGTTGTGACAAGGATGAGTAGCCGGTGCCAAAGTCATCAATGGCGATGCGAAACCTGCTTCCGCCAATTTGTTGCAGGTGTACACTCTGATTGGTGTAGTCGGTTAATGCTACGCTTTCGGTAACTTCCAGTTCGATGTCGTTTGGTTTGAGCTGGTTCTCATGTACCAGTTCGATGATGCGATTGATATACCCTCGCGAAAAGAGCTGTGCTCGGGAAATGCTGATTGCCAGTCGAGGTGTGTGGCCCAGCGCTTGTACCAATGACGCAATGTGGCTAATGCCTGCTCAAATAACGATAAAGCTCCACCTTTGATCAGGCCAAGCTTTTCCGCCATCGGAATAAACAGCGCAGGGCTGACCCAGCCCTCCTGTTCGTCGTGCCAGCGCGCAAGAGCCTCGAGTGCAAACGATTCTTCCGTGTGGGTGTACGATCGGCTGGTAAAAACTTCTATCGCACTTTTCTCACCTGGGGTGTTCAGGCGCGATTGCAGTGCCAGTTTGCTTCGTCTGCATCGCGCAGATGCCCGATATCGCCGTAGAACTGCACGTTATTGCGGCCAGCGGCCTGGTAATACATGGTGCTGTCTGCTGCCGACATCAAAGTCTCGTCATCCTCCGCATCATCCGGATAGACCGCTATGCCAATACTGATGGTGAGCGTGTTTCCAATCCATCAATCATGACCCCTTTCAGCGCAATTTCCCCTCAGCCGTTCGGCATGCAGGCAAGGGGGCTAGTGTCGCCAGGTTGGGGATCAGACTACGAATTCGTCTCCTCCCCAGCGGGCCAGTGTGTCGATGTCACGCAACACAGAGCGGAGCTGCTTCGATAGACAATCAGCACCTGATCACCTGCAGTATGCCCAAAGGTGTCGTTGATTTGCTTGAAATGATCGAGATCGATAAATCCGGGTGCCACTTTCAGGTTATTGCGTTTGCCTGCACCAGTGACTGATGTAGATGGTCGTCCAACAGCATGCGGTTGGGTAAGTGGGTCAGCGAATCGTACAGCGCTAGTTGTGTGATATGTTTTTCGTGCAGATAGGTTACCGTAATGTCACGTAAGATCTCGCGCAGCGAGACAATGGATCCGCTGGGGGCATGGTGTGCAATGAGTTTGGCTTCAATCCACAGATTCTCGTTGGCTGGTTGCGGCATCCGAAAGCGTGCCCGGAGCTGCTACTGATTTCACCTCTAGCCAGTTTATCGATGGCCGCCTGCAGCTTGTCCCGGTCCCCGCTTTTTGCAACTCAATGGCTGAGCAGATGTCGATAGTCGTGTTCAATATCGCTGACGTCGATGCCTCGCAGTTTTGCCCAGGCACGCGTTGTATTGAGCAAGACACCTTCCCGGAGTGAGGTCGACGACAGCTCTTCCTCCAGCATGTTGAGTGTTTCAACATGGCTTCGTCGTGCCTCTTCCTGCATCAGATCGCTTACGTCACGCAGTTGCGCAACAATGCAACGATGATCGCCGCTTTCGTCCGGTACCGCCTGTAGACGAGCGATGAAAAAATAGCGATTGCTACCCAGCTGTAGCGAGAGTTTGACGGTTTCGCTGCTACCTTGCGCTATCAGTGGGCCGGAAAGTCGGATGAAGGTATTGGCGATCTCTCGATGGGAGGGCCTTTTTTGATGTGTTTGCCGCGAAACTCAATCGCTGGCAGGGCTGGGTGGCTGCCCCAGACGTTGAGGATGATGCCTTTTTCATCGAACTCGAAGACCATGTCTTCGGTTGCCCCAACCAGAGATTCAAGCCGTTGATGGTTGGCTTTTTGATGTCTCAGGCTGCGCTGTTGCATCAGAGCAAAGGCTACGTCGGTTGTCAGTGCTGTGAGTACTTTAAGTTCTACCGGGTGCCATTGATGCCGCGGACGCGGGCTGAGTACTGCTAGAAAGCCTTCAGGTTCTCCACCAGCGAGCATGGGGATGCAGAGTACGCTTACGGGTTGGCTTGGTGCAAAGAGGTGTTTTTCTGCGGCAGGTAGTTCATTGCTGTTACGCAGGAACAATCCCCGCGCTGAGTGTGTCAGCCAGTTCCGTGTAACGTTCGTAATGCAGTTGTGATGACTGAGAAAAGGCCACTTTGCCTGCGGATCGAGCCCAGCAGGCGAGTGGCCGGGCAATTCTTTGGAGTGATGCTGTCGTCGCAGTCAAGAAACAGGATGGATATTGGCACCGGCATCACCCAATAATATGAACGATTCTGCCATAGGCGTTGTCATCGGTGCTGTCCAGCACCAGAAGTGACACCTTCAAGCGCTTCGAGATAGCGCTTGTAGGTGTCCAGTTCTTCTGCTCCTGCTGTCTAGCAGGGTGGGGCTGTCGATGGCTGGTTCATACCTGCTATCAGTTATCGCGAGTGTTCCTGAATTATCGGCAGTGAATGCCGCGCCGCAAGCGGGCGCGGAAATGACGAGGGTTATCCTTGCTCCGGAGGTGCTACTTGCTCGGTATGGCCACATCTCTTCTGTGGCAGCATCCTTTTCGGTTCCCCTGCGCTTGGTGGTCTTCAGTCATGATTGGCCAGCCACACTTTGGATGTAGGGTTCCTTGATGGGCGATTCCAGGTCGCATATTCTGCAATCTGGATAGGTGTTGCATTAATAGAACATCTTGCCGTAACGACTTTTTGCGTTCGATTAGGCTACCCCTTATTACATTCCGGGCACGTGACGCCTGTATTTGGTTTCCAGCTCGATGTGCTTGCACTTCGGGTAGGCCGAGCAACCGATGAACTTGCCATACGGCCCTTGTTTGATAACCAGCGGGCTCTGGCATTTTGGGCATTCGCGGCCCTCGATCACCGTGGGGGCCTCTTCGACGGTTGCCTGGTCGTCGTTCAGATTGCGTGTGTAATCACATTCCGGATAGCCAGTGCAACCGATAAACTTGCCGCGCTTGCCCAGACGGATTGCCAACGGTTTGCTGCATTTCGGGCACGCTTCATCCAGTGCTTCCTGGGTGATTTCCTGGCGGGGAATGGACTGCTTTTCTTCTACCTGCTGATGAAAACCATGCCAAAACTCATCCAGTACCGGCACCCATTCGCGTTCACCGTTGGCAATCTCATCCAGCTTGTCTTCCAGCTTGGCGGTGAAGTTGTAGTCGACGTAAGTGGAAAAGTGTTCCGTGAGGAATTTGTTTACCACTTCGCCCACGTCTGTTGGTGCGAAGCGTTTTTTGTCGAGAATGACGTACTCTCGGTCTTTCAGCGTTGAGATGATGCTGGCGTAAGTGGAAGGGCGGCCAATCCCAAACTCTTCCAGCGCTTTGACCAGGCTTGCCTCGGAATAACGTGGAGGGGGCTGAGTAAAGTGTTGTTCGCCAAACAGTTTGTCGACTGAAACCTGTTCTCCTTGTTCCAATGGCGGCAAACGTGCTTCGCCCTCGTCCTCAACGTCGTCGGCATCTTCCTGATATACGGCAATGAAACCGGGGAAAGTCAGAATCTGCCCGCTGGCGCGGAACAATGTCGACTCGTCGCCGCCAACAGCGAGATCCAGGCTGGTAGTATCAAATTTTGCCGGTGCCATCTGGCAAGACAGCGTGCGTTTCCAGATCATTTCATACAGCTTGAACTGCTCTGGCGACAAGTATGCCTTCACCGCATCCGGGGTGCGGCTGATCGACGTCGGGCGAATCGCTTCGTGTGCTTCCTGCGCGTTTTTCGATTTGTTCTTGTAGGTGACTGGCGCGCTCGGCAGATAGTTGGCGTCGAAGTTGCTACTGATGTAGTCACGAATCTCTGCAACGGCCTCATTGGCCAGCGCCACCGAGTCGGTACGCATATAGGTGATCAGACCGACAACTCCTCCGCCAACATCAATACCCTCGTAAAGCTGCTGAGCCGTACGCATGGTGCGGTCCGTTGTCATGCCCAGCTTGCGTACCGCCTCTTGCTGCATCGTCGAGGTGGTGAAAGGGGCTGTCGGATTGCGGGTTTTCTTGCGTTTGTCTACCTTGATCACGGTTGCGCTATTGCCCGCAGCGCTGATGGTATCAAGGATTGACTGCTGTTTGGCCGCATCCGGAATGCTGAACTGTTCCAGTTTTTCACCCTGGAACTGGAATAGTTTCGCACCAAACTTCTGACGACCTTTATGGCTGTCCAGATGGATGGTCCAGTATTCTTCCTGGGTGAAGGCGCGGATTTCCGCCTCGCGCTCGCAAATCAGGCGCAATGCCGGACTTTGTACTCGGCCGGCAGAGAGGCCGCGGCGGATCTTCTTCCACAGCAGCGGCGACAGGTTGAAACCCACCAGATAATCCAGTGCGCGTCGCGCTTGCTGAGCGTTGACCAAGTCCATGGAGACTTCACGTGGATTGGCTACGGCATCTTTAACCGCTGTTTGGGTGATTTCATGAAATACCACGCGCTGAACGTTTTTTTCGCCGATCAGCTTCTTATTGCGCAGAATTTCCAGAATATGCCAAGCAATGGCTTCCCCTTCGCGGTCCGGGTCAGTTGCCAGATAGACGTTGTCAGCGCCTTCTACTGCACTGGAAATGGCATCCACATGTTTGCTGTTACGGCTGATTAGCTCGTATTTCATCGCAAACTGCTTTTCCGGATTGACGGCCCCTTGTTTGGGAACCAGATCGCGGACATGGCCGTAAGAGGCAAGGATTTCAAAATCCTTGCCCAGATATTTTTTCAGGGTTTTCGCTTTGGAAGGCGATTCGACAATCAGGAGATTGGCTGGCATGGTTCACACAAAAAATGCGCCAAACGCGCATCAAAATGGTTGCTTTTGAAGGGCCGAAACCCCGGAATTCCGACAGCGCCATCACGTGCGCCGAACGGCTTAATGCATATGATACGGCTTCTGACTCAGCAATTCGCCAATCAGCAGGGTATCCAAGGTTACCTTTTGATACCACAAGACAATCAGCGTTGTCAGTTTCGTGGTTTCAATCCCGATATCCTGACTGTCGAGTGCGGTCAGACGGTCCAGAATCAGTTCACGTTGCGCTGGCGTAATCGTCGCCGCATGTTCCAGAAAACTGAGAAAATGCAGACTCTCTTCGCTCAGACGCTCGGTTTCTTCCTTGGTGTAAATCCGGATGCCGTTGCCGCCCGTGAAGCCCTGATAACGCTCGCCGATCTCGTCCAGATCAGCCAACCAGTCCAGTGCTTCATGTACTTCAACATTGTCAAAGCCGGCTGCCAGCAATTTGCGCGACAGCGTGCTCAAATCCGGTCGATAACCTGCACCGTAGTAGTTCTCAAACAAAAAAACCAAAACATCAAACATAATCTGCTCACATCGGTTGGCGCGGAGTGCGTGCCCTAAGGGCACCCATCAAGTAATAAACCGACCCTGCGCTGGCTCGCCGGCAGTCATCACATCAGCTGTGTCATGCTAATCGCTGATAGCGGGCTCCGGGCAGGCAGGACACCAATCCTTCTAATTCCAGTTTTAACAGAATGGCGCATACCTTATCTGCAGTCAAGCCGGTCCTGTCGCAGATGATGTCGACAGGGCAGGGATCAAAAGCCATTTTTTCCAGAATGTATCCGTATTCGCCATCTGGCGTGCTGTCGGGGTTATCGGTTGTTTTTGCTGTTGTTGCATGGATGGGTAAGCCGATTTCTTCCAGCACGTCCTGGGCTGATTCCACCAGCTTGGCGCCTTGTTTGAGCAACTGATGGCACCCTTTTGACTGCGGCGAGTGAATGGAGCCGGGAATTGCCATGACTTCCCGACCCTGTTCTGCCGCCAGGCGAGCAGTCACCAATGAGCCGCTATTCAGTGTGGCTTCAACCACCAAGCAGCCTAGGCTCAGCCCGCTAATAATACGATTGCGACGCGGAAAATTGCCGGCGAGTGGCTGAATACCCAGCGAAAACTCGGAGATGATCAAGCCGTCCTGCGCCAGCTGGTGCGCCAAGTCCCGATTGCGCGCGGGATAAACTCGATCCAGGCCAGTGCCGACTACGGCGATGCTGCTGGCTTGGCCGGCCAAACCTCCCTCATGTGCTGCGCGATCAATGCCGCTGGCCATGCCGCTGACTATACAGAAACCAGCGTCGCTCAAGTGCCGTGCGAATAGCCTGGCGTTCTGTTTGCCTTGGTCCGTGGCATTGCGGCTGCCAACGATCGCTATTGCCGGCTTTTGCAGTAATTCACGACGTCCTTTTGCGTACAGCAGGGGCGGCGGGTCTGGCAGTTGCAGCAGCTGTTGGGGGTAATCGCTATCAGCTAGCGTCAGCAGGTGATTCTCGGGCTGTTGCAGCCATTCAATGGCTTGACTCAGTAATGCCGGGTCTTGCGCTTGTTTGATCTGCTGCGCCAATGGCGCTTTGACTGAGCGACTCAGGGTGGCAACGCTGCTTTGCAAAATGATTTCTGGCGAGCCGATATCTTGCAGCAGGCGAATGAAATTGCTGGGCCCTACCCCGGGAACAAAGCTTAGCGCAAGCCAGGCCTGCAGTTCCGGGGTAGGGTTGTTAATCAAGGCTTGTGCACCTCGTCCATGACATTGACCGGGTAACGTACATTCATGATCAGCGCGTAAGACACCCGATCAAATACGCGGAAGACGAAGGCGTAACCGTTGACTTCAGCCGGCGTAAACAGCGTTTCCTCCTTCGCACTTTCTTTTTTGATCGGACGGCCTTGTTTGTACAGGGCCAAGACATGGCCCGGTTCCACGCCATCACGTGCACCGCGATTGATGACGGGTATACCGTACTGGCCAATTTCCGCTACCCCACCGTAGGCAGAAATGACTTTGCCACCAAAGTCAGTTGCCGGAGCGTGGGGCACATAGCTGAAAACTTCACTGCGATGAGCAGGTACCAGGCGATCACCGATGGTGATTTCCTGCTTTACCTTGAGAATCTGCATCGTCGTTACTTTGTTTTGCTGGCTGACCAGTTTGGCATCGCCAAGATATTCTGCTTCATAGCCCAGCAGTTCCTTGGTGTCCGGGTCAGTCAGGGCTTTGCCGGGGCGGTAAATTTGCCAGATCAGATTCGGATCGTTATCGGCAATACCCACGACGTAGGCTTTTTCGCCAACTGACAGAATCACCCTGTCGTCTGGCCCTTGCGCGACACGCGGGGCATTTTTCAGTTGATCCGGGCCTACAACCAGTGGTTGCGACAAATACGGCTCGATTACCGACGGCGGAATGCTGGGAATGGCAAAGCCAGTACTGGCTTCCGAGCGGATGCGCGGCGACAGCTTGACCTCGCCGCTGCCGCCACTTGAGTGCTGCTTCATCAATCTCAGTCGTGGCGAGCCATCCGAATAATCAAGTACGATCACATCACCGGGATAGATCCAGTGCGGGTCTTTGATTTCATCCTTGTTAAGGCGCCAGATTTCTGGCCAGCGCCAGGGTTGTTTCAGAAAGCGGCCGGAGATGTCCCACAGTGTGTCGCCTTTGACTACGACATAACGGTCGGGCACGTTGTCAGCCAATTTGAGTTCGTCTGCGCGGGCAGGGGCGCTGGTCAGGCCGGCAAGCAGGAGTAACGATATAATGGTTCTACGCATCGGGGATAAAGCCTCGTTTCTTATGGCTGACCAAGCGGCCAAGCCGTCGAGTGGCGACTGGTTGCGCGCCCTTCTGCTATCATCGGGGTGCGCTGGTTATATTAGTTATAGGCAAGTTTGTCGGTGGCGCCTGGTTTTGGCGCGCAGATGCGACAGCGTAACTCTTTAAGTATGTTCTTAGATTCTGCAATCAATTGTTTCAAGTGGCAAGCTGACTATGGCGATACTGAATTTACTGCACTTTCCGGATGAACGTCTGCATACCGTCGCTCAACCGGTAACGGAATTTGGCCCGGAATTGCAACGTTTGATCGACGACATGGCTAAAACCATGTACGCGGCCCCTGGTGTTGGTCTGGCCGCCACCCAGGTGGATGTACACAAGCAATTGTTCATCGCCGACGTGAGCGAAGAGAACAATCAGTTGTTGGTGTTCATCAATCCCAAAATTACTCGCCGCGAAGGTGATTGCGAGCTGGAAGAAGGTTGTCTGTCTGTGCCGGGCGTTTATGACAAGGTGGCTGGTCGGGCACGGGAGGTGACCGTGGAGGCGCTTGATCGCCACGGCAAGCCTTTTTCGCTGACTGCGGACGGCTTGCTGGGCTTGTGTATTCAGCATGAACTGGATCATCTGCTGGGTAAGGTATTTGTCGAATATTTGTCGCGCCTGAAGCAGGAACGCATTGCCAAAAAGCTGAAAAAGAACCAGCGCAAGTCGATGTAATGAGCTTTGTAACATGCTGATATATGAAGACGGGCCTGCTGTAGCGGGCCCGCCTGTTTTGTGGCGCAGGAGTGTGAAATGAAACTGATTTTTGCCGGGACCCCCGAATTTGCCGCGCGTGCGCTGGCTGCGCTGATTGCTGCCGGCCATGAGGTTGCCTTGGTGCTGACCCAGCCGGATCGCCCGGCGGGGCGTGGCATGAAGCTGACGCCGAGTGCGGTCAAACAATTGGCGTTGCAACATGGATTACCGGTTGCCCAACCACTGACGTTGAAAGATGCGGAGGCGCAGCAAATGCTGCGTGAGGTCGGGGCGGATGTCATGGTGGTTGCCGCATATGGTTTGATTTTGCCGAAAACGGTGCTGGATATCCCGCGTTTGGGCTGTCTCAATATCCACGCCTCGTTACTGCCGCGCTGGCGTGGTGCCGCGCCGATTCAGCGGGCGATTCTGGCCGGCGATAGCGAAACCGGTGTGACGATCATGCAGATGGATGTCGGGCTGGATACGGGCGCGATGTTACTGAAGCGGGCTGTGCCGATTACCGCGACCGATAACGCGGCGTCTTTGCATGACAAATTAGCCGAAGTAGGCGGTGAAGCGATTGTTACGGCTCTGGCACAGTTGGCGCAAGGTGCTTTGCCCAGTGAGGCCCAGGATGATGCGCTGGCCAACTATGCGGCCAAATTGAGCAAGGAAGAGGCTCGTGTCGACTGGCAGCGCCCGGCCGCTGAGTTGGCGCGTGCGGTGCGTGGCTACAATCCGTTTCCGGCAGCCTTTACTTTGTTGAATGGCGAGCCGCTGAAATTATGGCAGGCCGTGGTGGCTGAGGGTAAGGGGCTGTCGGGTGAAATTCTGGCTGCAGATGCCCAGGGTGTGTTGGTTGCGTGCGGTGAAGGCGCGTTGCTGGTAACTGAGTTGCAGCGTGCCGGCGGTAAACGTTTGGCTGCGGCTCAGTTTCTGGCGGGGTGCCCTATGCCTGTGGGGCAGGTGTTGGGCGTTTAAACACCCAAGTTATTCGGGCAGTTGCAGCAACTTGCGGTATAGCGCGTTCAGTTGTTGAGCCATGCGGTCGAGTCGCAGTGGCTCGGCCAGTTGCCTTGCCGCTACACCCATACGGTTGGCGGTTCCTGCGTCACATAGCTGGCGGATCGCTTGTGCCAGGCCAGTGATATCCAATGCGTCGCGCACAAACCCCTGTTGCCCGTCATCAATTAACTCGGCAGCGCCACATTTGCTACTGGTGATGACTGGTAAGCCACTGCCCATGGCTTCCACAACAACGTTCGGGAATGGGTCGTACAAGGTTGGCAGCAATAGCGCATCGGCCATGCCGTAATAGGCTTTGACGTCTTTTTGCGCGCCAACAAATCGGGTGCGTTCGGCAATTCCGAGGGTGCGTGCCAGTTGCTGATAATGCGCCGCTTTTTTATCGTGGCCGACAATCACCAGTGTTGCCTCCGGCACCAGGGCCAAGGCCTGCAGAGCGGGGGCGACGCCCTTGCGCTCAAAGCCGGAGCCAACGTACAGGAATACCGGCTGATCGGGTGTCAGCCCCAGTTGCTGGCGCATCTGGACACGATGTTGCTGGCGCAGACCGGGATGGAAGCTGTCGGTGTCGATGCCGTTGTAGATGATTTCGAAACGTTCGTCTGGCAGACCAAAATAGTGCTGGATCTCCGCCTTGACCATCTTTGAGTTGCAGATCACGGTTTTCAGGCGCGGGCTGTTGAACATCCGTGCCTCTGCCGCCTGCACGTAATGGTGGTAGGGGTTCAGCAATAGCGACAACTTGCCCAGCGGCGACAGTACACGGCGCCGCTGCGCCAGCCACTCGCGATGCACGCCATCGCCAGCGCGATAAACATCGCAGCAGGCCAGGCGCTCGTGGGATTGCACAAGATCGAATGATTGTGACTGCTGCACGCGACAAACCGCCCGCGCAAAACCGGCGTCACGCCAGACATTGCCAAGATAAAACGGGTTGAGGCGAATCGCCCGCATGCCCTGCAGGTTTTCCCATTTGCGGGTGAGCAGGGTGATTTGTGCGCCGTCGTTGGCCAGTGCCTGAATCGCGCGGGAAACGAAGCGCTCGGCGCCGCCTGCCGCATTGTATTTTTGCCGCACCAGTGCAATGTGCAACGTGCTCACAATTCCGCCTCGAGTGCGTGCACTGCATCCATCACCTGCTGCACCGGAATCAGATCCAGGCACTCGCTGCGTTTGCTGCCGCCGCAGCCGTCCTTGCCACAGGGACGGCATGGATGATTGGAGGTGACAATCCGGTGCGGCACTAGCCACGGGCCCCATTCGATGTCGCCAGACGGGCCAAATAGCGCCACGGTTGGTGTCTGCATGGCCGCCGCAATATGCATTGGCACCGAATCCATGCCAATGAAAAGCTGCGCCTGCTCGGTCAGTGCTGCCAGTTCTTTCAGATTCAGTTGCCCGCTCAGGTCGACAACCGCTTGAGTCAGTTGTGCCTTGATATTGCCGATCAGTTCACGCTCTTTGTCGTCGGGCGCGGCGGTCAGCACTATCTGCCGGCCTTGGCTCTGCAACTGCCGGATCAGCTCGGCCATGCGTGCTGCTGGCCAGCATTTGAACAGCCAGCGTGAGGCGGGATGAATCTGTACGAATTGTTTTGGCTGCAGGCCGTGCTGTTGCAGCAGTTGCTGGATACGTTGCCGGGCTGCGTCACCCGCTGCCAGAATCAGCTTGCGTTGCGCCTGATCCGGCTGAATGCCGATGCGGCGCAATGCGTCCAGATGAATCTCCACCGTATGCCGGCGGTTGCCGCCAATGATCGGGTAAAGATGGCTGAAGCTTTTACGCCAGAATTTTGGCTTGCCACCATAGTTGCCACATACCGCCCAGCGTGCCCCCAGTAGACGCGCCAGCCAGGCGCCACGACTGCTATCGGTCAGATGGATGATCAGGTCGTAGTGGCGTTGCTTGAGTTGCTGAAACAGGCGCCATTCGGCAGCCAGACCCTTGTTTTTGCGCGGCACGGCAAACAACTGGGCTAGGTCCGGGTGTTCCGCCAGCATTGGCGCTGTGTCGGCATACACCAGTGCATCGATTTCAACTTGTGGCGCGTGCTGTTTCAGTGTGCTGAGCAGCGGCGAGGTGAGCAGTACGTCGCCATGATGGCGCAGCTTCACCACCAGCACGCGTCGCAGCTGGTGGAGGGGAATTGAGTCAGGAGGCATTACAGCGCGTTCAGTTGTTCCAGCAGATCCCGCATTTTCTCAGGATCTTCGCATTTCAGCATCTTATTGATGAGTGGCTGAATTTCCACCAGATCGGTTTTCAGTACTTTTTGCTTCACATTCAGCAAATGTGCCGGGTGCATGGAGAACTTGCGCAACCCCAAGCCCAGCAGCAATCGGGTCAGGCGGGCATCGCCGGCCATTTCGCCGCATACTGACACCGGCACGCCAATCCGGTCGGCTGCGCGGAAAGTCTGGCTCAGCAAATACAGCACCGCAGGGTGGGTCGGATCGTATAAATGGGCCACCATATCGTCGGAGCGATCCACCGCCAGCGTGAACTGGATCAGATCGTTGGTGCCGACCGAAATGAAATCCACCTGCTTGAGAAAATTGTTGACCATGATCGCCGCGGCCGGCGTTTCGATCATCACGCCTAGCTTGACGCTGCGGCTGAACGGAATGCCCTCGTCCACCAGGCTTTGTTTCGCCAGCTCGATATGCATGCGCGCCTGATGCAGCTCGTGAATGCTGGAGATCATCGGAATCAGGATATGCAGGTTGCCGTAATGCGAGGCACGCAGCAGCGCCCGCAGCTGGCTGCGGAACAGATTGGGTTCCGCCAGACACAGGCGGATACCGGTCAAACCCAGCGCCGGATTGGCAAATGTGCTGTGATCAGACCATTTCGGCATCTTGTCGGCGCCAATGTCCAGCGTGCGAATGGTCACCGGCAGGTTGCCCATCTGCTCCAGCACTTCTTTGTAGGCGAAAAACTGTTCCTGCTCGCTGGGCAGGGTTTCGCGGCCAAGGAATAGAAACTCCGAGCGAAACAGCCCAACACCGGTAGCGCCGTTGGCTTTTACCTGAGGCATGTCCAGCGGTAATTCGATATTGGCCTGCAGTTCGATGGCGACACCGTCGCGGGTAGTCGGAATCGCACCCTTGAGCGCCTTCAGGCGGCGCTTTTCCTGCTGGAATGCCTGCTGGCGGCGTTTGTATTCGGCGAGGATCTTTTCATCTGGGTCGATGACCACCACACCCTGAATGCCATCGACGATGATCAGCTCGCCTTCTTCGATGATCTGATGCGCGTTGTGCAAGGCCAGCACCGACGGGATGTCCAGACTGCGCGCCAGGATTGCCGTGTGCGATGTGGCGCCGCCGACATCGGTAACAAAAGCAGTAACGGCGCCATCCTTGAACAGCACCATGTCGGCAGGACTCAGCTCGTGAGCGACGATGATGGTGTTTTCGCTCTGCGTTGCCGGTAAATGTGGCGTTGCCACCTGGCCGGCAAGTGCCTTGAAAATGCGATCAACAACCTGTACTACATCGGCACGGCGTTCGCGCAGATAGGATTCTTCGATTTCATCAAACTGCGCCAGTAGCACATCCAGTTGTTGTTTCAGTGCCCATTCGGCATTGCAGTGCTGGGTTTCGATCAGATGCCGTGGTTCGCGCGACAGGGTGGCATCGTTGAGAATCATGATGTGCAAGGACAGGAACGAGCCCAGCTCGGCGGGAGCATTTTCGGGAATGCTGCCCCAGAGCATTTCCAGCTCTTTGCGGGTTTTGCGCACCGCATTGTCAAAGCGGGCTATCTCGGTCTGGACCTGATTGGCGGGCACCTCATAATGGGCAATATCGACTTCGGTGTGCGACATCAAATGCGCACGCCCGATCGCAATACCTCCCACTACCCCGATTCCATGCAGGGTGATGCCCATAATATCCTCACGCTGTCGTATGTCGTGGCCATGCCGTCATTGCGGCAAGGCCTTGTAATTACGGTACTTCTGCTTGTTCTTAAGCCAAGGGGTCAAGCATGGCCCGGGTGTCGGCGCACTTGGCTGCGCCTATTCTCCCTCGCCAAATTTATCGTTGATCAGCCCTACCAGCGCGTCCATGGCTTCGGTTTCGTCCGCGCCATCAGTTTCCAGCTTGATCATCACACCTTTGCCAGCCGCCAGCATCATCACGCCCATGATACTTTTTGCATTGACACGCCGGTCGCCGCGGCTGATCCATACTTCGCAGCCAAACTGGTTGGCCATCTGCGTCAATTTTGACGATGCCCGAGCGTGCAGGCCCAGCCGATTCACGATTTCCAGATCACGCTGCAGCACCATATTCTCCCGGCAAAACGTAACGAACTCCCTCCAGGCCACCGGTGATGGCCTTGCTCACAACCACTTCCAGACCCTGGCTGCGGTAGGTGAGGGCGCGAACCAGCATCGGCAGGCTGACACCGGCAATTGCTTCGATCTTGCCTGGCACCACCAGGCGGCAGGCGACGTTGCTTGGCGTGCCGCCAAATATATCCGTCAGGATCAGCACGCCGCTGCCCTGATCCAGTTGCTCGACCAGAAATTGCGCATGTTCTTGCGTCGCTTGCGGGTCATCGCTGCGACACACGGCCAGGGTGGCGATTGCCGGTACATCCGGCCCCATGATGTGTTTTGCGCATTCCAGAAGGCTGTCACCCAGCGTGGCGTGCGTTACCAGTAATATGCCAATCATGTTTTATCCGCTTGTTGCACCGTTTGCGTGTGGCAAAACGGTCAGGCTAACGTTCTGTCGGCCGTTTTTTCAGCCGCAGACTAACGATTCTAGCGATTTAATCGAGCAATTGCACGGAGGGGGCATCGCCCTGCCAGTGCAAGCGCTGTTTGGCGGCCCGGCTGGCATACACCTTTCCGTGCGCGTCAATCAGCACTATCCAGTTTAGGTCAAACTTTGCCGCGTGGCGCATGGCGTTGCTCACCCCGTCGATAAACAGTGGTTTAGTCGCGGCATCCGAGCGTGCACCTGCATCAGACATGTTGCCGACCAGTACCGTGGCGGCCTGCATGCCTTGGGCCGGCTGCCCGGTTCGCGGGTCGAGCAGGTGACAATAACGCTGCCCGTCCAGATCAAAATAGCGCTGATAGTCGCCGGAGGTGCCGATCGCTTCGCCATCGTGTAGTTCAAGCCAAGCCATCGGCCCTGACTGGCGCGGATGTTGTAGCCCGACACGCCATGCCTGATCACCTTTTTTGCCGATTGCCCGGACATTGCCGCCAATATTGAGTAACGCATTGCTGATACCGTGCTGGCGCAGTGAATCGATTTCCCGGTCGAGTGCCCAGCCTTTGGCGATGCCACCAAAATCCAGCTGCAGGGCAGGATTGCTGTTGCTGACCTGATGAGACTCTATATGCAGGTCTTTCATGCTGGGGGCTGCCTGCAGTAGCGTTGCCAGTGTTTGTGGCGAGGGGCGTTGTGGCGCAAACTGGTCTGCATGGAAGCCCCAGGCGGCAACCAGTTTGCCGATGGCCGGGTTGAACAGGTTGTCGGCGCGCGCCGCATAGTCTTGTGACAAGCTCAGCAACTGCTCAAGCTCGGCGTCAATGGCTTGTGGTGTGCCACTGCCGGCCAGTGCCTGATTCAGCTGCGTCACCGGCCCGGGTTTCCATGCATGCAGCTTGATGTGTAGTCGGTCGAGGTCAGCCATGACTGCCGCTGCAGCCTGCCGAGCCTTTGCCTCGGGGACGCCCCAGATACTGAGTTGCACCCGGGTGCCGAAGACAAAACTTTCCTGCGAATAGGGCGGGCTAACCGGCTTGCCGCAGGCTGACAATAACAGACCCAACAGCAGCGCCAGGCGCTTCATTGTAGCTGGCGTTCCAGTGCGTCGATAAACATCGCAGCAACGTCAAAGCCGCTTTGCTGGGTGATTTCCTGGAAGCAGGTGGGGCTGGTAACGTTGACTTCAGTCAGATAGTCGCCAATCACGTCCAGCCCTACCAGCAACAGGCCTTGCGCCCGCAGTTGCGGGCCCAGTGCCTTGGCTATCTGCCAGTCACGCTCGGACAGTGGCTGGGCCACGCCCCGGCCGCCGGCGGCGAGATTGCCGCGGGTTTCGCCCTGCTGCGGGATGCGCGCCAGGCAAAAGGGCACGGCCTCGCCATCAATCAGCAGGATGCGTTTATCGCCCCGGGTGATTTCCGGAATGTAGCGCTGCACCATCATGCTGCGGGCGCCACCCAGCATTTGTGTTTCGAGAATGCTGCCAAGGTTGGGGTCGTTCGGTGTCAGGCGGAAAATGCCCATGCCGCCCATGCCGTCCAGCGGCTTGAGGATCACGTCCTGATGCTGGGCGACAAATTCCCTTACTTGCAGCGGTTCGCGTGTCACCAGTGTCGGCGTGGTGAATTCGGCAAACTGCAGGATCGCCAGTTTTTCGTTGAAGTCACGCAATGCCTGGCCGCGATTGAATACCCGCGCGCCTTGGCGCTCTGCCGCCTGCAGCAGATGCGTGGCATAGAGATACTCCATGTCGAAAGGTGGGTCCTTGCGCATCAACACCGCATCAAACTGCTGCAGTGGGGTGATTTGCGTGGTGCCGAGACGATACCAGTGGCTTTCGTCGCCAGTCAGCGTCAGCTGCCGGTTGGTCGCTTGAACCTGATTGTCGCGTACGAACAGTTCGTGCTGTTCCAGCACAAACAGAGCATGACCGCGCCGGCTCGCTTCGCGCATCATGGCAAAGGTCGAGTCCTTGTAGATTTTCAGTGAGTCGAGTGGATCAATGATGAACGCGATATTCATGGCTGGCCCACTCTCAGTTGTTTTGCGGTGCGGTCTGTTCGATTTCCAGCGAGGCGGCCAGCAGTGCCAGTCGTGCTACCACGCCGTAGGCATAGAAACGGTTCGGCAGGGAGTCCGGCGCGGCGCCACAATCCGGCAGTGAACAGGGGCTTTCAAATGCCAGCGGCTCGAAATGCATGCCCGGCGCATTCAGGTTCTCGTCCGGGCCACGACCAGTGTGCACGCGGTAGAAACCGCCCACCACATAACGGTCGATCATGTACACCACCGGCTCGGCTACTGCGTCCTGCAGGCTCTCAAAGGTGTGCACGCCTTCCTGCACAATCACTTCATGCACTTCCTGGCCTTCCTTGATCACCGACATCTTGTTGCGTTGCTTGCGATTAAGGCCGATCACCTCACTGGCATCCTTGACGCTCATTACGCCCATGCCGTAGGTGCCAGAGTTTGCTTTGACGATAACGTATGGCTGTTCCTGAATGCCGTATTCCTGGTATTTGGCGCGGATGCGCGTCAGCAGCGAATCCACCTTTTCCGCCAGGCACTGTTCGCCGAGCCGCTCCTGGAAGTTGATCTGATCGCAGCGTTCGAAATAAGGATTGATCAGCCAGGGATCAATGCCGAGCAATGTGGCGAACTCGGCCGCGACCTGATCGTAGGCGCTGAAATGGTTGGTTTTCTTGCGTGTCGACCAGCCAGCGTGTAATGGCGGCAGCAGGTTTTGTTCGATGCCTTCAAGGATGCCCGGAATGCCGGCAGACAGGTCATTGTTGAGCAGTACGATACAAGGGTCGAAGCCATCCAGCTTGACGCGGCTGCCCTCGCGGCGCAACGGTTCCAGCAGCAGCTCTTTGCCGTCCGGTAATGCCAGGCTGGTGGGTTGGGTAATCTCTTCCGACAGGCTTCCCAGGCGCACGTTGAGCCCCGCCTGCTGCAGGATGTAGCGTAGCGCGGCAACGTTTTGCAGATAGAAGCTGTTGCGGGTGTGATTTTCCGGAATCAGCAGCAGATTGCTGGCATCCGGACAGGCTTTTTCCAGCGCTGCCTGGGTGGCTTGTACGCACAGCGGGTGGAAATCCGGATTCAGGTTGTTGAAGCCACCCGGGAACAGGTTCATGTCCACCGGGGCCAGCTTGAAGCCGGCGTTACGCAGGTCAACCGAGCCGTAAATCGGCGGCGCATGCTCAACCCATTGTGTGCGGAACCAGTGCTCGATTCGTGGCATCGCGTCGATGATGCGTTGCTCCAGGTCGAGAATCGGGCCGGTCAGCGCCGTGGTCAGATGGGGAACCATGCTTGTTTCCTTGGTGAATGGGCGAAAGATGCGAGTTTTCCGCATGTGAGGCCGGCAGGCAGAAAATTCAAGCTCAATATGGTGCGCCAGCTGCCCGATTTACGCCAGCGCGGCGCAGCCGCTCGCGGCTTGAGATACTTGCGGAGGCAGGTTTCTCTTGTTGCGGCAGGTAATTAGTCCTATGAAACATAGTGAGTTTATTCCTTGAATAGCGGCAGACAAGCCAGCAGATGGAGGCAGGACGATGAAACTGAAATGGGCAGCGTTGGGTGGCATCCTTGGTTGTGTATTGGCAGCATCGGTAGTGCAGGCTGAAGAGCCGCGTGCAACCCGTGCCGAAGCGGAAGCCATGGTGAAGAAGGCTGTCGAACATATCAAAAAAGTGGGTAGCGACGTCGCCTACAAGGACTTTACTGCTCCAAGCAAGAAATTTACCGATGTGGATCTGTACATTGTGGTCTATGACCTGAACGGTAAATGCCTGGCTCATGGCCAGAATGAAAAACAGGTGGGCAAGGATCTGTTGGGCTTGAAGGACCCGGATGGTAAGGCGTTTGTGCAAGAACGGGTGGAGCTGGCAAAGAGCAAGGGCAAGTTCTGGCAGGACTACAAATTCACTGATCCTGTCACCAAAAAAGTGCTGCCAAAAGAAATGTATTGCGAGAAAAGTAGCGACGTTGTGGTCTGCGGTGGCGTCTACAAGCAATAAGACTGGCATGGCAAGTCAGCCGTTATATTCCTGATTCAACCCGGTTTATTGCTTGTGCGGAAGAATTGCCCCCCCAATCTGGGCAATTCGCCGTGTTGCTTGGTTTGCCCTGTGCAGCGCAGCTAACATTTGGCCCGCAAGCCGATAAATCAGTATTTCCCTCATGGCTGGTGGACAAGATGCGATTGTCTCTACGTAGCAAATTACTGGTGCCGGCCATTGTGTCGGCATTGTTCATGTGTCTGCTGGGCGCAATTGGTCTGGCAAGCCTTAGTTCGCAGGAGGCGCTTGTTAAGGGGCTGTTTGATCGTAGCCTGCGTAGTTACCAGTTCAGCGCGGAACAGAATGTGCGCTTCAATATGCAACGCACCAAGCTGTTTGAGCTGATCAGCCTGGCGCGTGCCAACGCAAGTGCAGCCACAATTGCTACCGAACAAAAGCAACTGGTGAGCTCACTGGCGCAAATCCAGCAAGCCGTCGCAGATGAGGCGCGGCAATCCAAACATGGTGCAGCTCTGTTACAGCAGACAGCAGTGGAAATCGGTAACTATCGCAAAGGTGTTGGCGATGCGCTGGATTTTCTCGATACCGATCTGAATATGGCAACCATGATGCTGAGTTCGACGGATGCCAGCTACCAGCGAATTTCCGGGCAATTGCAGCAATTGTTGCAGCAGGCCCAACAGAATGCGGCAGATGCGCGGCGTCAGAGTGAGGCTGCTAGCCAGTCTACCCGGCACGAGTTTCTATTTGCATTCGCGACTGCCATGATCGCCACGTTTGGTATTGCCTGGTTGCTGGGACAGCGCGTGGTGCGCAATACCCTGCAGGTGATTGAAGGCCTGAAACGAGGTGCGCGTGGTGATTTGCATGAGCCGATGGCTTTGCAGTCTGGCGATGAACTGACCGACGCTGCTGATTCCTACAACCAGCTGCGTTCCTATTTGCTGGATTTAATCGGACAGATTCGCTCGCAGGTGGAGCGTACCAATCATCTGGTCGCCGACATGAGCCGCAATTCGCAAGACATCGCGGTAGCGTTCAGCTCACAGGTGGATGCCGCCAATTCGACTGCGGCGGCGGTAGAACAGGTGTCGACCAGTATCAGCCATATTTCCGCCATCAGCCAGGAGGTCAACGCAACCTTTGCGGACGCCAATCAACAAAGCGACAGCGCCATGCAGGGCGTGTTGTCGGCGGCCAGCAACAGCGAAAGGGTGGTCGATTCGATCGCGCAGTTGGGCGATACCTTGCTGAATCTGCAGCAATCGTCTTCGGAAATCCGCTCCATTGTGCAGGTGATCAAGGAAATTGCCGACCAGACTAACTTGCTCGCGCTGAATGCTGCGATCGAGGCTGCGCGGGCTGGTGAGCAGGGGCGTGGCTTTGCTGTGGTCGCCGATGAAGTGCGCAAGTTGGCCGAGCGCACCACTGCGGCAACCGGCGAAATCGGCAATCTGATTGCAGTGATCGTCGAGCGCACCGAAGTGGCCAATGCCAACATGGTCTCCAGTCAGCATATGGTTGCCCAAGGCCAGTCGCACATGCACAACCTGAAGGAAGTGACCCAGACCATTCGCGATCAGACTGCACGCACTATCAGTAGCATGGCCGAGCTGGTGGATGCCCTGCGCGAACAGGACAGCGCGATGCAGGTGATTGCCGGCAACGTAGAGCACATCAGTATTCATGCCCAGTCGGCGCAAAGCCTGGTTGATGCCAACAAGCAAAATGCCGAGCAGCTCGGTGATGAAATCGGGCCGCTGGTGGCGCTGATTAAACGCGTTTCAGTTTGACGATGCCACTGGAGGAGGTCGCCACAACAGCGAATGTCTTCGGTGGCGACCTTTTTCTGGCTGGATATGGCTCGCCCGGCCAGTTGCCCGTTGCTGAATGGTGTTAACGAGTAGCCGGATAACAACGGGCGCTGGCCAGATCCAGTTCAATGCTTTGCTGGCCATCTGTCAGCAGCACTTGTTGTTCCTGAATGGTGAACTGCAGTTGCATGGTGCGCTGCGCCAGTTTGCCCAACTCAGCCGCCTTGCCTACCGGTAATTTGAAGACGGTAAGATTGTTCAAACGATCCAGTTTGCTGCGGATCTGTTCCCACCACACATCGGCGCCGCTGCCGCTATAACTGAACACCACCACCTGCTTGGCCCGGCTGCAGGCTTTGCGCAGGCGTTTCTCGTCCGGCTGGCCAAGGTCAATCCACAAATCCAGCGCGCCCGTCAGATCGGCCGCGCACAGATCCGGTTCTTCGTCATCGCTCAGGCCTTTGCCAAAGCTGAGCGCCTCATCGGCATACAGTGCGAATGCCAGTAGTCGCACCATCATCCGGTCATCGGTTTCCGAAGGATGGCGGGCGATGGTGACAGCGTGATCCTGATAATGATGCCGATCCATGTCGGCGATTTGCAGGTTGGCTTTGTAGACGGTTGATTTAAGTGCCACGAGTAAGTTCAGCCAGAAAAGCGGTCGCCAATTTGTGCGGTGGCATACCAGTTGTTGAGACGGACGGCATCGGCGCTATCGGCCGCCGGCGACCAGCCGGCGAAATCGGCAGCATCAATCGCCATGTAAGGGCCATGTTTGACTTCAAAAATCACGCCACCACTATCCAGCGACAGCACCGCATGCCAGCACCCGGCCGGGTTTTCCACTACGGCTGCGGTTTCGCCGAGAATGGTCCGGTCGATCACCATGCCCGCTTCGTCGAAATGCAAAACCAGAAAACGGCCTTGCAGCGGATAAAGCAGTTCCCAGGTATGCGGATGGCGATGTGGTCGCACATAGGTGGTCGGCTCCATCGCGATCGCCAGTCGCTGGATCGGATCTTCCAGTTGTGGATGCAGATTCAGATTGGCGCGCTGGCGAGGTGATTGTTGTGCCTGCTGCGCCAGTTCGTCTAGTTGCTGAGGTGTGATTTGTTTCACTGCGGGTAATCTGGTTGCGTGAATGCGCGGAGTATAACATCGCCCTGTCGTTCGCCCTGCGCAGGGTGCTCGCGATAGACGCCGAATCAGGCTTCAGCGGCGTGTCTGGTACTGCGCCAGGAATTTGTCGAGACTGCTGGCGAAAGCTTGCCGGTCAGCCTGGCTGAATGGTGCCGGGCCGCCGGTTTCCACGCCACTGCTGCGCAAGGTATCCATGAAGTTGCGCATATCCAGTGTCTCGCGGATGTTTTCCGGCGTGTAATGTTCGCCGCGCGGGTTGAGTGCGGTTGCCGCGCGCTCGATCACCGCGGCCGCCAAAGGGATGTCGGCGGTAATCACCAGATCGCCCGCTTGCACCTGTTCTGCGATGTAATTGTCGGCTATGTCAAAACCTTTGGGCACCTGAATCGCCTTGATCCAGGGCGAGGCCGGTGTGCGCAGGAACTGGTTGGCGACCAGTGTCAGCGGCAGCTGCAGGCGCTCGGCCGCCCGATACAGAATGTCCTTGATCACGCCGGGGCAGGCGTCGGCATCAACCCAGATATGCATGTGGCAGAGATTTTCTGGAAACGGGTGACTACCTTAACGCTTCGGACCGTGTCCGCCAAGCAATATCCGGTTTTCGCAACCTGTCCGGCAAATGCCGGTAAGATTCGCCCATGTGGCACGCATCCTTGTATCTGGAGTGGTGAATGAAGTCCCCCATCGCGTATCTGCAATGGCTGTTATCCAATCCGCCGGCTCATACCCGCCCGGCAGCGCAGCGGCGCGCGTTTTCCCTGCATGACTTTTACCGGCTGGTGTTTGCATTATCGCTGGCTGAATTCCTGATCGGTGTGCCGCTATTTGCCGTCAACAAACTCGGCTCTTTTTTGGTGGTGGGCACCTTTATCCTGGTTCAGCTGTATGCCCTGCATTTGAATCGTGTCGGGCTCGCCAAGCGATCCGTGTTGTTCTTCAGTGTTGCTTTTTCGTTGATGGTGGTGCTGTATCAATTGACCAGCCCGCATCTGGTACTGGGTAGTGCTCTGGCGATGGCCTTCTTGCCGGTACTGGCGATGGTCGGGGGGCGCAAGGCCGCAATCTGGTTTGCGATTGTGGTGACAGGCTCGGGTCTGGTGAATGTCTTGAACCACCACTTTGGTGGGCCTATTCCGCTACTGTTTCCAACGCCTTTGCCAGTGCAATGGTTTATTCAGTTGCTGGCATTCGCCGTGGGCGTATTGCCGTTTTCGCGCGCAATTGACACGCTGGACAGCGTGATCGAGGAGCGAGAAGCCGAATTGAGCAAGCGCGAGGCGGCAGAGCGCGCGCTTTTGGCAAGTGAAGAGCGCTTTCGTGATTTTTCCGCCTGCAGCTCTGATGGCTTTTGGGAGCTGGATGCGGATTTGCAAGTCACCCAATTGAGCGCCGATAGCGATAAGGCGGAGCTCGGCTTGCGGCAGATTCTGGCACTGGCTTCGGCCAGTGTTGGAAATCCGATGCGTGTTGAATTGTCGCGCCGCGAACCGTTGCGCAACATTGAGGTGGCTGCGCTGGTCGAGCGGGAGGTCATATGGTTCAACTTGAATGCCAGGCCCCTGCTGGGTGCGGATGGTCAGCTATTGGGCTGGCGTGGCACCGCCAGCGATATTACGGAGCGCAAGCAGATCGAAGTGCAATTGCGCCAACATCGCGACAATCTGAGCCAGATGGTGGCGGAACGTACAACTGAGCTGGAGCGGGCAAAACTGCTTGCGGAGCATGCCAATCAGGCCAAGAGCCAGTTTCTTTCGAATATGAGCCACGAGCTGCGCACCCCGATGCACGCCATCTGCAGTTTTGCCGAGCTGGGTTTGCGGGCGCTGGATGCCGGCACTGATCTGAGCAAGCTACGGCGTTATTTCGCCAATATCGAACAAAGCGGCGAGCGCATGGTGATGCTGCTGAATGGTTTGCTCGACCTGGCCAAGCTGGAGTCCGGGCAAATGCAGATGAATATCGGCCAGCATGAGCTGCTGCCCGTGTTGCGCCATGTGGCAGACGAGCTTGAGCCATTGCTGGCAGAGAAGCAGCTATCGCTATTGCTGCCGGCTGCCGTAGCCTCGCCAATGCTGGAAATGGATGATTTTCGTATTGCCCAGGTGTTGCGCAACGTGCTGGCCAACGCGATTCGTTATTCGCCGCCGGCCGGGCAGATCGAAGTGGATATCGCTGACACGCAGCTGCCCGGACAACGTGCCGCCGTAGTGATCGGCATTGCTGATCAAGGCCCGGGGATTCCCGAGGCGGAACTGGAAAGTGTTTTCGAGAAATTTGTTCAGAGCAGTTCCACCGCAACCGGCGCCGGTGGCACCGGGCTGGGCTTGGCGATCTGCCGAGAGCTGACGCATCTGCACCAGGGTTTGATACTGGCGCGCAACCGCGCCGGCGGCGGCTCACGCTTCGAGATCATTCTGCCGCTGGTTCACGCCCAGCCGGCATAACTTCCCGCATGGCGTTGCGCCAGGCTGCGCAGCGCCACTTCGGCGGCCGTCATGGCCGGTGATTCCGGCTTCAGCTTTGCCGCTACCGTCACCAGCCACGCCCAGCGGTTGTCTTCACCATCGTAATTGAGCAGTTCGGTTTGATAATCGAGTGGGGCGCAGTCGTTGATGAATGCCTCGGCTTCATCGGGTTCGGCAAACAGAAAGTTGAAATCGATGAATGGCGTGTGCGGCATGGGGCTATGGCTGACGGATTAAAGAGGTATTTTAACCCGGAAAGCGCGGCCTTCTGACAGGCAAGTCGATGAATCGCGTCAGAAAATGCGATAATGACCGATTATTCCTGCCCGAAATGTTATCTGATGGCTATACAGTGGTTTCCCGGTCATATGGCTTCCGCCCGCAAACAGGCGGCCAAGACCATGGCGTACGTCGACGTGGTGGTGGAGGTGCTGGACGCACGTATTCCGGTGGCCAGCTGCAACCCGATGATCGATGAATTGCGCCGGCACCGGCAGCGCCCCAGCCTCAAGTTACTCAACAAGACCGATCTGGCCGACCCGGCAGCAACTGCCGCATGGCTCGCCTATTATCGCGCCCAGCCGGGCGTGGAGGCGATGGCGCTGTCCTGCACCAAGGCCAGCGATGTGGCCAAGATCGCCGGCATTGCGCAGAAGCTGGCACCACATCGTGACGATGCTGTGAAACCCTTGCGGCTGATGATCATGGGTATTCCCAATGTCGGCAAATCGACCTTGATGAACACCATGGTCAAACGCCGTGTCGCCAATGTGGGAGATCAGCCTGCGGTGACCAAAAGCGAGCAGCGCATCGACATCAGCCCGCGTCTGACCATCTATGACACCCCCGGCATGTTGTGGCCGAAAATCGAATATCCGTCGGATGGCCTGATGCTGGCGGCAAGCCATGCGGTTGGCACCAATGCGGTGATCGAGGAGGAGGTGGCGGCGTTCCTGGCGGAGATTTTGCTGGCACGTTATCCGGATGCGCTGGCGCAGCGCTACAAGCTTGATGTGAGCGGTATGGACGGCATCGGCGTGGTGGAGGCGATTGCCGTGAAGCGGGCCTGCCGCAAGAAGGGTGGGGATCTGGATCTGGAAAAGGCATCGCTGGTGCTGCTTACCGACTATCGCAGCGGTACCCTCGGGCGCATCAGTCTGGAAACGCCGGATACTCGCGCGGCGATGATTGCTGCTGCCAAGGCGGCAGCCAGTGATGCCCAAAGCGAAACCGCCGATGACGAACCCAAGGCGGACTGAGTCCGCTCCGCTCATTCAATTACGCTGATAGTTGAGCATCCGCCCGCGGTAATTGGCGCCATCCGCCTGGATGTAGTCCATGCGGGTTTCCTGTAGCTGAAAACCGCGCTGATCCATATTGCGGTTCAACCCGCCACAGTAGCCGCGGTTGGGGTCGATGATAATGACTTCCACATCCGCTGCCGCATGGGTTTCGATAAATGCTGACAGCAGCTCAGCCTGTCCGCGTTCGTATAACACGTCGCTGCCGATAATCAGGTCAAACTTGCCGAGTTGCGGGTTCGCGCGGCTCCAGTTGCCTGTCTGGTATTTGAGCGGGGGCAGGGCGTTAAGCTTGAGGTTGTGCTGCAGAAAATTGCCGGTCAGTGGGTGACAATCACTCGCGGTGATGTCTGCCAGGCGGCGGTGCGCGACGATGCTGGCGAGCGCCAGCCCACAGCCGATTTCCAGAATGCGCTTGCCCGCCACTTCGTGGCTTTGCATCACGCCGGCCAGTACACGTGCGGATGGCCAGATCATGCCGAACAAGGGCCATGCCGCCGATGAAATCCCGGCCGCTTCGGCCAGCCCTTCCGGGTCGGAAAATTGCTGGCAGTCCAGCAATGAACGAATATGCAGATCGGCGCCGCCACGAATGGCAACGTCTTCGAATTTGACCTGATAACCAGGCATGGCGAACTCGATTCTTGAGAGGGTGCTACATGGCGGGAGCAAGCACCGAGTTCGTCGATAAATGCGCAGGGCAACAAAAAACCCGGTATTGCTACCGGGTTTTTTATTCATAACAGCGGCAGGATTACTGCGGCTGAATGTTCGATGCTTGTTTGCCTTTCGGGCCAGTGGTGATGTCGAAAGTCACCTTCTGGTTTTCAGCCAGGGTTTTGAAACCACCAGCTTGAATTTGCGAGAAGTGAGCAAACAGATCTTCACCGCCGCCATCCGGAGTGATGAAGCCGAAGCCTTTGGAGTCATTGAACCATTTAACGGTACCGGTTGCCATGTTGTTTCCTTGAAATAATGGACTGATAAGAAAGGGCGAAAGCCCCGGGGTACATGAAGATCAAGAAGAACGGCGAACTGAGGTACTGGTGATTAACCACAACAATCGGTTAACTGATTCACTTGCTTGAAAATCCTGTAGCCGTCGTTATACGAGGTTTATTGCCGGGTGCATAGCTTTATTTGTTGAAAAGACCGTAGCCGATAGCGGGTTATTGTTGCCGATTGGCTCTAGTGGCTGATTTTATGGCAGAAAATATTTTTCTTCCGATGCTGCTTGGTAGTGGGCTAGCGTGCCGGATCACCTGCCGGGTGATGCATGCTTATTCGGAAAGGCTGCGGGGGCGCAATGCAAAGCAGAGAGCTGCGCGCTGTAGCTCACGCGTCGCTAGCATTGACCTGTGCACCAGTTCGGCTAGATTGTAGGGGCGATAAACCTAGCCCAATGCCAGCATGACTGAATCCACCCGCCCCCAACACCTGATTGCAATTGTTGCCGAAAACGGCGTGGATGCGATTTCACCGGCATTTGATCAGCGCTTCGGTATCCAGCGCATCACCTTGCTGAGCACGCCCGCGTTGATGCCACGCGCACGCGATCTGGCTAATATTGCCCGTGCAGCCGGCAAGGCGTGCGAGGTGACATCGCTGCTTGGTAGTTGGCGGCCATCGGTGATGGGCGATACCTTGCAGCAGTTGCTGGATGGGCAGCGCCGGGAGCCGTGGCTGATCAATCTTTCCGGTGCCAATCCGGCACTGGCGACGACCTTGTTTCAACTTGCCAGTGAGCGTGGCATTGCTACTTTTGTGATTGAGCCGGATAACGACAAGGCGGTGTGGCTGATTCGCCCGGCGGCCAGTGATGCGCGCACCGAATCGCTGGATGTGGCCGATCACATTGGCTTGCGCCAGTATTTTGCATCGTGTGGCTACGAGTTGTTGAACGTGGTGGCGACGCTGAAACAGCGCAACTTCCGTGCCGAGCGCTGCAGCAAGTTTCTTGCCGACATTGCCCTGCATCACCCGCGCGTGCTGCTGCGCCTGAACCGCGCCGGTGCCGAGCTGGATCCGCAGCTGCGCTCGTTTGTGCGCTTTGATGCGAGCGAGTTGCAGGTGTTGGGGTTTCTGGTGGAACAGGGCTACTTGCATCTGCATCACCATGATCGCCTGCAGTTTGCCTCGGGTGAGGCGCGCAATTTTCTTTGCGGTGGCTGGCTGGAGTTTTTTGTGTTTTCGACCTTGGCAGAGCTGGCGCAGACGCTACCGATTGCCGATGCCGCGCTCGGCTTGACCGTGCGCACGCGGCAGCAGGCTGCCAGCGAATTCGATGTGGCCTTTATGGCCAACAATCATCTGCATCTGATCGAATGCAAGGCACGCGCACCGCGCCGCAGCCACGGGGTGGGCATGGAGGTGCTGTTCAAGCTCGGGAGTCTCGCCGATCAGCAAGGGTTGAACAGCCGGGCCATGCTGGTGAGCCTGTCGGGGCCAACTCCGGCCGAAGCGCAGCGCGCCCAATCACAGCATATCGAGGTCTTGTCCGGCGGCAAGCTGCGTGAGCTGCGCCAGCATCTGCAAGACTGGATTGGTGCCTGATGCGCTGAGGGCGCACGGGTTACTGGCTGCTCGCACTTCGTCCTGTGCGGCCTCAACAGAACCTAACGGTGGAGCATTCGCCCCGGTCTGTGTACCATACGCGCCTGTTTGATGTTGATGACTGCTTGCCCATGCCCCGTTTGTTTATCTCCCTGATTTTATTGCCCCTGTTGTTGCTGGCCGGCTGTGGCCCGGACAAGGATAGCCCGGTGTATCAACGCAAACAGGCATTCAAGCAGATGATGCGCCACAAGGAAGCGATGTACGGCATGCTCAGCGGCCGTATCGAATACGAGCCGAAGCGTTTTGCAGCCGAACTGGCGCAGCTGCAGCAGGCATCGCAAAAGCCGTGGCCCTTGTTCACCGAACTCAAGGACAGTCGCGCCAAGCAGGAGGTGCTGCTTGATCCGGCTGCGTTCAAGCAGGCGCAGGATCGCTATCAGCAGGCCTTGAGCGATCTCGCGGCGGTTCAGCCCTTGCCGGAAAAACCGGCGGCAGTGCGCGCGCCGTTCAAAGCATTGACCGACTCCTGTCAGGCTTGCCACGACCGTTTCCGCATCGAATAAGGCGCAGCATGAACACGGCACAAATGATCGGCACCGCCGTCGCCGCCACTGGCTCAGTGGTGTGTTTTGTTTTGTCGCGCTGGCACTATCGCAAGGGCAACGATTTCCTTGCAGCCAACTTCATGATTCCCACCGTGCTGCTGGGCGGTATTACTTTCCTCTTCATCGCAGTCAACTAAGGCGCTGGCCTCAGCGCTGCGGCCGATAGGCGCAAAAACCCGGCCGTGGGCCAATCTGCGGATGGTTGCGGCAGGTGTTGGGGCGTTGTTCGTAGATGGTGCAGCGGCGGGTGTTGGCGTCCAGATAGATGCAATCGTTGTTGGCGCGCCGTGCCAGCGTGTAGATTTCGTTCTTGAAATTGAAGTGGGCGACGATGCCGGCTTTTTCCAGCCGCTTGGCAATCTGCTTCGCCGGTTCCCCTGCCTCGAATTCATCGACCACGCCCATCCGCACCAGATCGCCGATACGCACTTCCACCGGCATGGTGCAGCAGCTGCCGTGGCAGCTATCGCACAGCCCCTTGCGGTATTTCAGCCAGGTTTCGGTGCGGGCCAGGTCGGAGGTGTGCTGGATGACGATTTTTTTCATGCGAACAACAGCTTGCGAACAAAACGGGGGCGTATTATAAACGACCCCGCCCGATTGTCTCGATTGCTGCCAATGTCCGAACTGATCTACCTGCAAGCTTATCCCGCCACCTTGCAACAGCAGGCGCAGAGCCTGTTGCAGCAGGGCAAGCTGGGCGCGGCGATTGCGCGCAAATATCCCGAGCCGCACGAGATTGCTACCGACAAGGCTTTGTACAGCTACATCGCCGAGCTGAAGGCGCAATATATGCGCAATAGCCCGCCGATCAACAAGGCGCTCTACGACAGCAAGATCAACCTGGTGCGCAATGCGCTGGGGCTGCATACCGCCATTTCACGGGTGCAGGGTGGCAAGCTCAAGGCCAAGGCGGAAATTCGCATTGCTTCTCTGTTCAAACAGGCGCCGGCGGCATTTCTGAAAATGATCGTGGTGCACGAACTGGCGCACCTGAAGCAGAAACAACACGACAAGGCGTTTTATCAGCTGTGTTGCCATATGGAGCCGGATTATCACCAGCTGGAATTTGATCTGCGTTTGTATCTGACGCATCTGGATTTTGGTGCCAGCTACCTTTGAGAACGGCTTTTTCCAGTTTGTTCCTGCCCGTCGCTGCCCAGTTTGGGCGCTTCGACCTTGTTTTCCCTGTCCGAATATCCTAGAACTTCAAGCATTCTCTGAATGAATCAGAGGCTTTTTGCCGGCGCCGATCGTGCCGGTTTTTTATCGTCCGGCGTCGGAGATGGCCTGCTGCTGCAGGGGGCAATGGATGGTTGGGGTTGAGGGAGAACAGATTGCTGCGAACCATGATCAAGCCCGGTGGATGCTGCGCCGCACGGGCGTTGGCCGCTTGCTGGGGATGTTGCTGTTGCTGGGGATGGGCCGCTGCCGCTCAGGCAGATATCGTTGTCGTGGCGGGGGCAAAAAGCCCTTTGACGGCGCTGACCAAGGAGCAGGTGTCGGATGTCTATCTGGCACGCAATCCGGAACTGGTGCCGATGGATTTGCCGGAAGACAACCCGCTGCGCGAGGAGTTTTACACCAAGGTCACCGGTAAGCCTGCCGCCCGTGTGAAGGGTATCTGGGTGCGCCTGGCATTTACCGCCAAGGGTAAGCTGCCGAAAGAGGCGCCATCGGCCGCCGAGCTGAAAAAGCAGCTATCCGCCACCACCAATACTATCGCCTATATGGATAAAGCCGACGTCGACAGCTCCGTGAAGGTGCTGTTTGCCGTTCAATAATGCCGGAGTTGTCATGAGCATCAAACCTTCCAATATTCTGTTGTCGCTGGCTGTTTCCATGCTGTTTGCGCCGCTGGCACAGGCTGAGGCCGACAAGCAGGCATCGCCGTTCGAGTTTTCCGGCATGGGTTTTCTGACCCTGGCCGGGGGCAAGATCATTGGCTCGGGCAGCAAGCGCGACGTAGCGGGCTGGGAATGTCCGTGTTTTGTGTCTGATTACGCGCAGGCCGGTGTCTACGAAGACAAGGGCTTCACTATCAATCCCGATTCCAAGCTGGGCCTGCAGGGCAAGGTAACGGCGTTTCGCGACTGGTCGGTGACCGCGCAGGCGGTGTTCCGTGGCTCAAACGACGGCAAGCCGAATCTGGAATGGGTGTACGGCGCCTACGATATCAACGCCAATCTGGCGCTGCAGGCGGGGCGCAAGCGTCTGCCGCTGCTGTTCTATTCCGAGTCACAGGATATCGGTATGGCCTATCCGTGGGTGCATCTGCCGCCGCAGGTGTATGGCTGGGAGGTTGTCAATTATGACGGCGCCAATCTGCTATACCGCGATCAGTGGGGCGACTGGTCGGGCAGCGTGAATCTGTTTGGCGGTAGCGAAACCAATAAGGACAATGGCTACTGGACCATCTACAACGGCAAGAACTCCAAGACCGATTCGAAGTGGAGCAATATCGGCGGTGTCGAGCTGCTGATGAACCGCGACTGGTTTGAGGGGCGCCTCGGCTACATGCAAAGCAATGTGCAAAACCGCCAGCTGATCGACGCCAACAGCCAGGAGGTGCTCGACTCCAACGGCAATCCCAATCGCGATTTCTCCGACAAGATCAAACAGAAGATTTACGGCGCATCGGCCAACGTGGATTACAACAATCTGGTGGTGCGTGCCGAATACATCTATATCGACCGCAAATCGGCCAACGAAACCGATATCTCCAAAATGCTGGCGGTCGGCTATCGCATCGGCAAATTGCTGCCGCTGGTGAGCTGGGCGGATTACCGCTATGGCTTGCCGCAAGGCTACGTCAATGGCGACGAGACGGTAGAGGCGCACCGCGTCACCTCGCTGGCGCTGCGTTACGATCTGTCGGCATCGATGGCGGTGAAGCTGCAGTATGACCAGTGGAAGGATCGCTCCGACGAGAACTATCGTGCCGCCTTGCCTTACGGCGATTCGAAACTGATTTCCGCCAGTTTTGACATGACTTTCTAAGCGCTTGCTGCGCCTTGGTGGCGCAAGCCGGTATTAAACCAGGCTTGCGCCGCTGGCCGTGGCTTGTTTTGCCAGGGGCAGATCAATCCAGAAATGCGCGCCGGCGCCCGGGCTGGCCTCGCAGCCGACGCTGCCACCGTGGCGGCTGACGATATTACGCACGTTGGCCAGGCCGATGCCGTTGCCTTCGTATTGCTTGCGGTCGTGCAGGCGCTGAAATACGTTGAACAGTTTGTCTGCAAACTGCATATCGAAGCCAACGCCGTTGTCGCGTACCGCGATGCGACCCATGCCTTTTTCCTGCTCCGTGAAGCTGATGTCGATACGGCTCAGCGGCTGCTGTCGCGAATATTTGAATGCGTTGTTGATCAGATTGCCCAGCGCCATGCCCAGCAGCACCGGGTCGGCATTTACGGCTCCTTGATCCGGCAACGTCAGTGCGCATTGCTGCTGCGGATTTTCCGCTTGCGCCTGCTGCACCAGTTGCTCGATCAACGGTGGCAGTGCCACGGTTTGTCGGCGCAGTTCGGTGCGCGCCAGTTTGGCAAACTGCAGCAGTGCCTGCACCATTGCCATCATTTCCTGTCCGCTACGTTCGATGCGTTGTGCCAGGTCCAGTGTATCGGGCGCGGCGCAAATTTCCGGCTGTTCCATCAGTGCCTGGCAAAAGCCGGTCATGCGGCGCAATGGCGCTACCAGATCGTGGGCAATCGAATGCGAGAAATCACTCAGTCGCTGATTGGCTTCGCGCAGCTCTGCGGTGCGCTGGGTAACCTGCTGTTCCAGCTTGCCGGCAACATCGCGCAATGAGTTTTCCAGGCGCATGCGGTCAATTTCAGCGCCTGCCCGTGCGGCATACAACTGCACCACGCTGCGCCGTTGCGGGCTGTCTTGCTGTGGCTTGTCGTCGAGTAAAACCAGCAGGCCAATACCTTGACCCTGTGCATCAAAAATCGGCGCGCCGAGATAACTTTCCACCCCCATTTGCTGCAACAACAGGTCGTCCGGATAGTGCTGACACACTCCGTGTGTGTATACGCACATCTGTTGCCCGACGACGTTGGCGCAGGGCGTGGCAAACAGGTCGTACTGGATGTTGTCCACCAGTTGCCCGTCTACCGCCGTGGCCAGTGTACTGACTGATTGTTGTGTCACTTCATCAATCAGGCCAACAAAGGTGTATTTGACGCCGAACAATTGCCCGAGCCGGAGGGCGGTGCGTTCAAAAAACGCCTGTCCAACGGAGGTATCCTGGGCCATGTGCAGCAGGGCATCATTGAACAGCTGACTGTCATTCGTCATGAAGTGGGGGCCGCGGCAAAGTGTTGGTTGAAAAAACTCGGCTCACAGGATGCTGGGTGTGAGGCGGTTGTGGCAGATGATTGCTCGACTGCCACTGTTATACTCGGTTTTTATGTCAGATCGGGCTACGGGGGCAAGTTTTTCATGTTGCAATGGTCTTTCGGGCAACGCCAGGTCATGTTGCTGCTGCTGGGCACCGCCAGCTGGCTGATTGCCGCTACCCTCACCGCCGCCATTCTGAGCATGCCCGGCGGGCCGGTGGGTCAATGGTTCTGGCCGGTGATCCTGCTCAGCCTGCTGAATATCACCGCCTACCTCTACAACGGCTGGCATCTGTATAACCATTGTGTGCGTGAGCCGGCGCGCTGGCGTACCAATAACCGCGACTGGCGCAGCTGGCTGGCGGTGTCGGTGTGCCATCTGTCGGCGCTGGGGCTGATTCATGTGTTGCCGGTACGCGAGGCGGAACTGGCATTGCTGGCGCCGTTTGGTGTGATCGTTGCGCCGTTTCTGAATCGTTTTACCCCGCCGGTGGCATTGATCACCATCGGTGCCAATACATTGGGGCTGGCTATTTGCGCCCGTGGCGGCATGTCGCCGGGTGAAGTGGTGTTGCTGCTGATCGTGCAACTGGCGCTGTGGCTGCTGGGCTTGGGCGGGGTGGTGGAGCAGCGTGAAAAACACAAGCTGCAGGTGACATTGGCGCAGTTGCGCGCGACGCAGGAGCTGTTGTCGGCTGCGGTGGCCGATACCGAACGGCAGCGTATCGCCCGTGACCTGCATGATCGCATGGGCCACCACCTGGTGGGCTTGAAGATGCAGCTGCAATTGGCGGAACTGGGGGCGACGCCGGCTGGCCAGCCCAAACCCATGACGCTGGCCAGGGAGCTGGTGGGCGAACTGTTTACCGATGTGCGCGAAACCGTGCAGCAATTACACGACAAGCAGCCATTCAATTTTGGCGTGGCGCTGCGCGCCATGCTCGGGCGTATCAGCTCCCTGCAGTTTGAAATCAGTGGCGATGTGCCGGAACAGATCGATGATTATCTGACCGCGGATTGCCTGCTGCGCTGTATTCAGGAGGCGATCACCAATACCCTGAAACACAGCAATGCCAGCCAGATGTCGTTATTTTTCCAGCGACGCGGGCCGGAGTTGTGTCTGACCTTGCGCGACAATGGTCAACAGAAAAAACCGGATGGCCCCAGCTCCGGCCATGGCCTCACCGGCATGCAGCAACGGCTGGCGGCCTTGGATGGCAGCGTTGTCTGGCAGCGTCAGCAAGGTTTCGAAGTACGGATCTGCTTGCCCTTGAATCCGCCCGAAGCGGGCGACAGGCTTACCACTTTGGCCTGAGCGCCGCTCTGGATGCGGCTTGCAGGCCAGGCTGCAGGGCACGCCAGTATTGCTCTGCAGGCCGCTTATTTGCTTTTGCTGTCTTTCGGGCGGCGCATGCGTGCGGCCAAGCCCTTGAGAAAGTTGCGCAGAATCTGATCGCCGCAGACGCGATAGTTCTGATGCCCGGGGGCACGGAATAGCGCCGTCACTTCTGGCTTGGAGATGCGGAACTGCGCCAGCGCAAAAATCTCCAGCAAGTCTTCTTCCTTCAGCTCGAAGGCAATGCGCAATTTTTTCAGCACCAGATTGTTGGTCAACCGGGTGCTCACGGGCGCGCTGCTGGCAGCCTGCCCCGGCTTGGTTTCGCGTGCGCCTCGGCGCAAGACAATCACTCCATCGAGAAACGCACTCAGCGCCGCATCGTCACACAGCGCATACCCGGCCTCATCCTCGGCCAGCAGCCAGCTGGCAACAATCGCCGGGGTGGTGCTGACGCCCGCAGCGTTGATGATGTCGCTGATCTTCTGCTCCGACAGGCTCAGGGTGTAGCGAATACTGCGTAATACGTCATTGCAATTCATGCGGCTTTTCCATCGGCAATTAATCTGCGGACGGTAACGGCGAAGCCGGGGTCGGTCAACTACTATCGCGGGACGCTACTGCTGGAGTATGCTCTGGCGCTTTCCCTTCTGCGAAAGCATGCCGCATGACATACACCAGCTCAGCCCCGGTTGAAGCCGCCTCGATTCTTGTTGCCCGCCGTCTGGCCGGTTTGCCCGGCGAGCGTTTGCCGGAATCCTGCCGCCCGTCTGAACTGAATGCTGCGTTGGCGATTCAGGCAGCAGTCAGCGCACAAATCGGTGATACGGTGGGCGGCTGGAAGTGCGGCATGCCGGGTGAGGGCAGGCTGGTGCTGGCGCCGATTTATACCTCGACCATCCATAGTGGTAGCGAGGTGCCGCTGTTTGCGCGCAAGGATGTGGCACGGGTGGAGCCGGAGCTGGCGTTTGCCTTGCAACACGATTTGCCCCTGCGCAGCGAGCCCTATAGCGAATCCGAGGTGGATGCGGCGATTGGCGCGGTGCATCTGGCGCTGGAACTGATCCAGAGTCGCTATCTTGATCCGGCCAGCCTGACTTTTCCGGAGGCGCTGGCAGATGGTCTGGTGAATCAGGGGCTGGTGCTGGGGCCGAAACTGGATCTGGCGACAGCGCGCGGCTGCAGTGAGCTGCCGCTGCAGATTGAAATCGGCAGCGTCACCATCGATAAGGCCGGCAAACATCCGGCCACCTGGCCGCTGGCGCCGCTGTATTGGTTGGTGGAATTCCTGCGCCAGAGCGGACAGGGCCTGGCGGCAGGGCAGGTGATCATCACCGGCTCATACGCCGGTGTACTGGAATTGCCGCTGGATCAGCCGCTGAGCATCCATTTTGGCAAGCTGGGGCAGATCGACGCGCGTTTTATTGCGCGCCCCTGATCAGTTGTTGCTCTGGGCGGGCGTGACGGCGGCGGGTTCTGCGTCGCTGTGCAATTGCACCTTGATCGGCCCGCTCATGTCCACATGCAGATCGCGTTGCGGGAAGGCAATGGCGACGCCATTTTTGCGCAGGCTGGCTTCGATCATGAAACGCAGATCGCTCGCCACCTGCCGGCCGACAGTGCCGGCACCGATGTCGATCCAGTAATACACGCCAAATTCCAGTGCATCCGGGCCAAAGTTTTCCAGCAGGATTTCCGGCTTGTTGTCCTTCAGCGTCTGGCCGTGGCGCAGCACGTCTTCTTCCAATACCTTGGCCACCAGCCGCACGTCGCTGCCATAGGCCACGCCCACTTTCACGCCTTGGCGCACGATATTGCTGCTGTAGGTCCAGTTGGTGACATTCTGTTCCAGAAACGTGGCATTCGGCACCAGCGTTTCAATGCCGTTGATATCGCGCAGCACCGCCGCCCGTACATTCATGTCCACCACCGTGCCGCGCAATCCGCCCACTTCCACCGTGTCACCGGGTTTGAAGGGCCGTTCCACCAGCATCATCAGGCCACTGATGAGGTTCTTCAGCAGGGTTTGGGTGCCAAAGCCAAGGCCGATGGCGATGGCGCCGCCGAGGAAGGCAAACGCCGTCAGCGGAATCCGCACCATCGACAGCGCATTCAGCAGCAGAATGATGAAAATCACCGATAGAGCCCAGCGTTTGGCTATGCGAATGGAGACTGCGGCAATGCCGGTGCGTGCTGCCAGTTTTGGCTCCAGCCAGTTGGCGAGGCGAATGCACAGCGCAAAGCCGAGTGTCACCAGCAGCAGCGCGATGACCACTTTACCGATGGTCACACTGCGCTTGATAACGATGTTCTGGCCGTCGACATTCATGCTTTCGTCGACGCTGAACAATTCAAAGTTCCAGCCATCCCGCAGGGCGTCACGGGTCTGGTCCGTCCAGTAATCGGCGCGCATGGCGATGGTTTTTTCTTCGCTCTCCTCGGCGCTTTCATCCAGCCAGCGCTCGAAGGTCTGCAACACACGGCGCAACTCGGTGGACGCCTGCTGATAGGCCTGATTGCGCAATTGCCATTGCCGCAACTGCTCGGCATCGTGGTCGGGCTTGCGTGCCAAGTGATTTTGCTGGTCGGCGGTCAGGTCGGCGGCGGTTTGTATTGCTGCCTGGGTTTCGCGCAGGACAGCGAGCGAAGTGCGGGTTTTTTCCTGCAGTTGTTGCAGGTCTTTGCCTTTTTCCCCTTGTGCCAGCCCTTGGCGGTTATACAAAAACACCCGCTGCAGCATTTTCGCCAATGTCAGGTCGGCCAGAATCCCGGCGCGCAGCGCATTGGTTTCCAGTGCTTGTTGCAGCTGCTGCTGGCGTTGTTGCGCCGCCAGCAGGCGTTGCGTCAGCGACTCCTTTTTCTGTTCGCTGGCGTCGGCCTGCTGGCTTTGCAGTTGGCTGGTTTGTTGGCGTACGTTTTCAAGCTCGGTATGGAGTTTGTCTGCCTCGCTTTCCAGTTGGTCACGCAGCTGGTTGTATTCCTGCTGTTTTTGCTCAATCTCTGCGCGTTCCTGCTGCAATTGCGGCGTATCAAAGCCACCGTGGGCCTGGGTGGCGCCGAGATTTTCCAGCTCCAGTGTGTGTTTGCGCTGTTCTTGCAGGCGTGCCCGGACGTAGCGCTGCATGGCGTCGTTGGCACCCACCGTGGCCGACCAGGCGTCACTTTTCATTTGCGCCAACTCAAGCGCGTTGAGTGCATCGGCCCGTTTGGGTGATTGTGGCGGCAGGGCTTCGAGTTGCTCCTGGCGTTTGCGTTGTTCCGCCTGCGCGCGCTGTAGCTGGTCGCGCAGCGAGTCCATGGTGTGTTCGCGGATGCTCAGGCGTTGCGCCAGATTATCGGTGGCGCGCTGCGCCAGTTGTTGCATCTGGCGCAACTCGGTTTCGCTGTCTGGTTTGCCGCCGGCGAGTTGCAGCTGGTCGTCCTTGGCCCTTGCCTGCAAGGCTTGCAGCGCCTGTAGCGAGGCCAGGTGCTGGCGGTAGGCATAGGCGCTCATATCCAGCCAGAAGCTGCGTTTGCTTCTGTCCGTTTCGTCGTTGATCGAGGCCAGCTTTGCCTGTTGCTGCTGGATCTGGCGCAGCCGCAATTGCAGGCGGGCCGATTCGTTACCTTCGCTGGCTGCTGCTGGCGCCTGGCTATTGGCCTGGGGAATAAACAGGGCATCCAGCGGCCCGGCCTGCAGCGGCAGGCTGAACATCAGTGCGGTAAACAGGGTCAAGACAAAACGCATGTTATGCATCCACCGGCAGAAAGCGGCAAACCGGAGATTTTAGCGCCTATTTGCCCTTGCAGAGCGGTAAATGCCTGAAAGCTTGAAGATAGTGCCGGTTGCCGCACGGGGCTTGTGTGCTGCCCTGCTACAGGGCGCCTAGCGCTTATGCCGGTGCCGGCAAAGGGAACGCCGCCGACCACACCGCGCCGATCGCGCTCAAAAACAGCAGGAAAACCATGCCCAGGCCAAAGGTGAACACCAGCCGGCGGGTGGGCAGGTGGTTGCGGCCGGTGTGCACCATCAGATGCAGCAGGCGGCTCAGCGCAAACAGCCACGCCGCGCCCAGCGACCAGGGGCCGACTGCGTGCAGATTCCACAGCAGCAGGGTGAGGAAATAAAACAGCACCGGTAGTTCAAACTGGTTGCGCACATTGTTATTGGCCTGGCGTACGTAATCCGGCCAGGCGTCGTCGTCCAGCGCCCGGCGGCGCTCATCCACCTCACCATTGCGGCTGGCGCGGTTGCGGCGAATGCGCATCAGGGTATAGGCGATAAAAGTGGTGAACACCTGCAGCAACGCCGGCATCAGCATCAGGTTCGGGTTCATGGTCTGCTTCCTGTCTGCGGTCAGCGTTGATGGCCAACGCGCACATCAATCTGCGGATAACGCGCCACCAGCGCTTTCATCTGCTGCAGGCTGCGCAGGTTGGCATCGTTGTCGCGGGTAAAGTCGCCCGGCTCCACGCCATTGTCCCAACCCCAACGGGTGTGGCTGGCATCGCCGGTGAGCAGCACCGGGCCTTGCGTGCTGCGCACCAGATAGGCGGTGCTGCCGGCAGTGTGGCCGGGCACGCTGATGGCAAACAGGCTGCCATCGCCAAACACATCCACCACGCCGTCGAATTGCTGCTGTGGATCGGGCTGGAATGGCCATTCCTGCAGCGCTTGTTTACCGGCCAGCAGCGCATTGGTGCTGCCTTGCACAAACAAATTGATGACTTCCGCCTGGCTCGATTCACGCTGGCCGATATACAGCGGCACGCTGGCAGGAATGTCCGGCATGCCGGAAATATGATCGAAATGCAGGTGGGTGAAAAACACGCCGTTCAACTGGCCGTTGATGTCGCGCAGAATCTCGGCCGTGCTTTTGCGTATCTGCATTTTCTCGATCGGCATCACTTTGCGGATCAGCCAGCTCAAACCTGCCTTGCCCGGATCGTCCAGCAGGGCTTGCGACACGCCGGTATCTACCAGGAAATAGCCGTATTGCGGGTGTTTCAGCAGGTGCGCGTAAACCTGGATTGGCTCGTCGCGATTCTGCAGCCCGGCCGCGACTGCTGCCGGACGTTTCAGATTCAGCAGGCCCGCCAGCGGCACCGCCCAGTCGGCGCTGTTGATACTTTGCAGCGCAATCGGGCCGGGCTGTGTCAGTTTTTGCTCCAGCGCCGCGCTGCTGGATGGTTGGCCGAGTTGCTGCGGTGCCAGCGGGTGACTGGTGGCGGCGCAGCCGGCGAGCAATATCAGGCCTGTCAAAGCGCTGGCAAGTTGGATCGAAAGACGGGGCATGGTTGGCTCCAGAGATAATTTGCGCCATCATGGCATATCCATATATCGCACAACAATTGGCGAAAAATGCATATGGATATCCATAAATGAATGGGTTGCGGGTATGAATTTACGTTGGGACGATCTGCAGCTGTTTCTCGCCGTCTACGAACAAGGCAGCCTCAGCGCGGCGGCGCGCCTGCTGCAGCTGGCACAGCCAACGCTGAGCCGGCGCATCAGCGAGCTGGAGCAGGCGGTGGGCGAGCCGCTGTTTGTGCGCCAAAGCCAAGGCATGCGCCTGACCGGCGCCGGGCAAAAACTGCTGCCGGCCGCACAACACATGGCCGAATGGGCCAGCGAGGCCGCTGCCAGCATCCGCCATCAGACCGATCTGCCGCAGGGCAAGGTACGCATCGCCGCGCCGCCACTGGTGGCGTACGAAGTGCTGGCGCCGCTGGCCGCCGAAGTGCGGCGCCGTTATCCGGCAATCCGCATCGAAATCCTCGCTGGTGTCGAAACCCTCAATCTCAGCCGCGGCGAGGCCGATTTGTCGCTGCGCATCACCCGCCCTAGCGACAATGAGCTGTTGTGCCTGGATTCGGTGTTCAGCCCCTGGGGTGTGTATGCCAGCGCCGCTTATGCCGCCAGCCTGCCGCCCAAACCGCTGGCTACGCAGCTGGACTGGATCAGCTGGGCACCGCCGTTTGATCAGCTGCTGTCGTATCAGGAGCTGCAGCAACAGATCCCCGATTTCGCGCCGGCCGTCAGCGCCGACGACATCAACGTGCAGCTCGCCGCCTGCCTCGCCGGCGCCGGGGTGATGCTGCTGCCGCAAGTGCTGCAACAACACTCGCGCCTGCCCCATCTGCGGCAACTGCTGCAACTCGACGTTGACCTAGGCCCGGCGCAGGCAGGGGAGATGTTCCTGGTCTGCCACAAACGCCAGCGCGATTTGCCGAAAATGCAGAAAGTCATCGAACTGCTGCAGGCCGAGTTTGCACGCATGCGCGGCGCAAGCTGATGGCTCTGCAAGGCGCGCTGCCATTGGCTTGCAGGCCGGCCTGCAGATGCCGTCGTTATTGCGCTGCAGCCATGCGCCAATAAAAACGGGCGCCGCAGTTTGCGGGCGCCCGTCTGGCTGATTGCGCGGTGGCGATCAGCGTTTTTTCACTTCTACCGCTACAGCGGTGGTGATGTCGATGACCACATTCTTGCCAACATACGCCGGCAGCAGCTTCACATCGTCACGCACGCGCACCGTGCGGGTGCTGCCGTCTTCCAGTTGCAGCGTGGCGCTCTTGCTGGCGTCGTTTACGGCCAGCACCTTGGCGGTGGTGGTCGCGCGCGCAGCGGCAAACATGCCCGGCTTCTGGCCTTGTTCCGGCGCGGCTGCCAGTGCGCCAGCCTGAGTCGGCAGTCCGGTGCCAGGCTCGGTCAGCGCAACAATGGTTTCCACCACCAGCACGGCTGTAACCTGATCACCCACCTGCAATTGCGGGAAGTTCACCATCTCCGGCGGCGCCTGCACCGTGCGGCGATTGCCCTTGTCGTCTTTCAGCACAAAGGTACGTGCCTTCTGGTCGATGGCGGCAACCGTGGCATTCAGCTCTTCGGTGCTGGTGTAAACACCGCCCGGCTTGCCCTGCTCAATAGTCGCGTAATTGTTGACCTTGGTTTCCAGCGGCGACTCTGCCTGAGTGGCGCAACCCGCCAACACCACCGCACCCAACATCAGCCCTAGCAATTTGTTCATTGTCGTTATCCTTTTTCGAGAAAAAACCGGAAACACCCCTGTGTGGAGCGCTGCCCTACGCGGCAAGATGCCCACTATTATCGCACGCCGGCTATCCCGAATTTGATCTGACGCGCCAACCAGCGCCACTTTGCCCCACGGGTGTGGCATTTTTGCCAATTTGGGCTGTATTTGGCCGCTGCGCTGCAGGCCGCGTGGGGGATTGGTTGGTGGCGCTGCTGTTGATAGCGGACAAACGTAGGGCGTGTTCGAAGCGCAGCGCAACACGCCGTATGTCAATCGCCGTAGCCAAGGATGTCGTCCGCACCACCCGCCCAATCGAGTGGATAAACGCCATCCTCTACTAACCGGTGAAATGTCGAATACGGCCAATCCTGCACCTGAGTCACCAATCCGTGTTTCAACGGATTGATATGCACATAATCCATATGCGCGGCAAAATCCGCATCGTCGCGGATCAGGTGCTCCCAATAACGCCGTTGCCAGATACCGCGCTCACCGCGTCGTAGCCGCGCTGGGTTGCGCCATTCAGCAAGCGGGATCGCGCGCGAAAACAGCAGTTTGATCAACCGCCAGCGAATCGCGAAATCCGCGTCACCCGGCGGCAGCGAAATCACGCAATGCAAATGATCCGGCAACACCACCCAGCCATGAATCTCGAACGGATGCCTGCGCCGTGTGGCTCGAACCGCCGCGCGCAGCTCATCGATATGCCGCAGCAGCAGATCGTTGCCATGCCGTTGCAGCAGATTGACGGTAAAGAAATAGGTGCCGCCCGGATGCCAGGCGCGACGGTAATTGGGCATGCATCAAGCGTAGTTGCCGGGTGCGCCGCATGCAATTCGGCCAATGAAAACGTAGGGCGTGTTCGAAGCGCAGCGCAACACGCCGGATGGCAAACGTTGTGGCAAGGTTGGCGCCGGCCATGCGGTGCAATGCGCTGCGCTTCGATTGCACCTTACGGGATGCGCCTTACGGGCTTGGTAGCTTGGTAGATACCGTCTCTTCAGTCAAGTCTTGATGGCCCAATTCTGGTCATAAGGCTTACCGGAATGCACGACACCAAAACATAGATGCGCGAGTTTGCGCATCGCGGCTCCGAGTGCAGACATTTTGGGTTTGCCCTTGGCCAGTAGACGATCGTATAAAGCACGGACGTGGGGATTGCAGGATTTGGCTACTACCGCTGGCATGTACAGCAACTGTCGCAAATGCGCTGGTCCGGCTTTGGACATGCGTGGTCGGCCGTGGACGGAGGAGCCGGATTGCCATTCGACAGGTACCACGCCGAGATAGGCCGCCAACTGTTCTGCCGTTTGAAACTGCCGCGCCGCCAGCAAAGCGGTCATGTGGTCCGCCACCCGTTCGCCCACGCCGGGAATGCTGTGCAGCAGCGTCCAGATGCGGCGCAATTCCGGGTCATTGTCGATATGTTGATTGATGGCACGCTGCAGCTCAGCCAGTTCCTTTTGCAAAAAGCGGATGGCTTCGTCCAGAGATTGTTGTACCCGCTGCGGGATATCGATGGCAGTAGCGGCTTTCTCGGCGCGATTGCGTTCTCGTTGCAGGTCTTGTGCCACTGCATCACGGCGAGCGAGCAAAGCGCGCAGTTCGCGTGCCAACACCGAGGGCGGCTGCCAGGCAGGCGGGTGATTGGCGGCGCCATAACGCGCCAGCACCGCACTGTCGGCAGCATCGGTCTTGGTTTTGACGCCGATGCCTTGCGCGAATTTGCGTAACTGCGCCGGATTGACCAGCGATACAGCCAGACCAGCCTGTGCTAGCGCAAACAACGCGTGCTCGTGATATACCCCGGTGGGCTCCATGATCACTTGTAGTTCATCCAGCGAAATCTGCTGTTTGGCCAGCCAGTCGAGCAACGAGGCAAGCCCCGCAGCGGAATTGGTAAGCGATTTGGCCTTGCGCTTGGCGTTGGCTGTATCGAGCAACAGGCAATCGAGCTTGGCTTTGGCGACATCGATACCGAGATAGAAACGACAGGGCATGAGCGATATCCTCCTGCAATTGCGATTAAACCATCACACCCACTCGCCTTGTACATGCAGGGTCAGCGCCCTTGGCTACCGTTCAGTGTCAGATCAGGTGTGGAGGGTGAGGAGAAGGGCTTCATCTACCAAGCAAGCTGATGACTTCAGTGCGGGTTCAAGCTCACTTCTCCTCGTGTAATGGGAGCTAACCACTACGGGAAAAAAGATACAAGTGCGGGTCTCGCGCCAGCGAAACCCGCAAATCAACGAGGCAAGGTCAGGCGCTGATCCGCGCGGGTCAAACGACCCGCCCTACAAGGCTTCGATTGCACCTTACGGGATACGCCTTACGGCCTTGTGATATATTTGAATGTCGAAATATTTTACAGGGCGCCAAAAATAAAATAATAAAACATTTTAAATTCAACGAAATAAATAATTGGCCCGGTTTTTGCTTTGTCTGCGTTGCTGTCTATATATGTAAATAAATCAGGATTTAATTATGAAAAGAACCCTCATTGCATTGTTTGCTACTGCCATTTCTACTACTGCTTTGGCTCTGCCAATTAACGCCCCAGTTCCAACTAACGCCTATATCACCAAGGGTGGCTACGATGTGGCTTGGGCAGGCCCCTGTGCCCCTATTCGGCCAAGCTGCGGCGTCATTGATTTGACATATCAGAGTCAGTTTGGCTGGAGCATCATGTCGGCCGCTTTATTCAGCCAGCTTGCGATCAAAGCGAGCGATTTTGTTATCACGGGTGGCAATGTTGACTTTGTCACAGGCAATAACGAGGACGAGCAATCTGGTGCTTGGTTGGCCGGAGCGTCCGGATATCAGGTTGGCGGTGACGTCGCAATTGCCGTTCCTTATTTCAATGCTTCCTACAAACACGCTGACTGGAGTGACGGTGTGGGCGGACTCTGGGCTCCGGTAAGCGGTTCGTCCTCGGCAGAGGCACTGGTAGTGCGCCAGGCACAAGGCCACAACGTACCAGAACCCGCTTCCGTTGCATTACTGGGTCTCGGCATAGTGGGCTTGGCATTTGCCCGTAAACGCTAATCACCAATCACAAAGCTTCAAATGCCTAAATAACGAACAATGCCACGTCAACGCGTGGCTTGTTTTTTTGGGTATCTATAGACCGGAGGACGGGCTTACCTGGTTCGTTACCGCTGCACCAAGAAGGGCGCTAGCTATGGGGAGTGACCCAAGAATTCAAAGGTCCTTCTGTCATCATGTATTTGGCTAAAAGCTTGATTAAAGTAAGCCACCCCAAAAAAACTCCCAAGGCGCCTGGAAACGAGCACACTTTGTCGCCACAAGCCGCTCTGAAAGCGGCCTGCAGTCCAGTCCGCAGACCCCGCCTGTATTGCCTCCCAGCTTACCGCGTAATCGGCTTATACCGAATCCGCTTCGGTTTCGCGCCTTCTTCACCCAGCCGTTTCTTCTTGTCGGCTTCGTATTCCTGATAGTTGCCGTCGAAGAAGGTCCATTTCGAGTCGCCTTCACATGCCAGGATGTGGGTGGCGATGCGGTCGAGGAACCAGCGGTCGTGGGAGATGACCATGACGCTGCCGGCGAATTCGAGCAGGGCGTCTTCCAGCGCACGCAGGGTTTCCACGTCGAGGTCGTTGGACGGTTCATCCAGCAGCAGTACGTTGCCGCCGGCGATCAGTGTTTTCGCCAGATGTAGACGACCGCGTTCACCGCCGGAGAGGTTGCCGACGATTTTCTGCTGGTCGGCGCCCTTGAAGTTGAAGCGGCCGATGTAGGCGCGGCTTGGTGTTTCGAAGCGGCCCACTTGCAGGATGTCGCGGCCTTCGGCGATTTCGTCGAATACGGTTTTGTTGCTGCCAAGCGCGGCGCGGCTCTGGTCGACGTAGGCGATTTTGACGGTGTTGCCGATTTTCACTTCGCCGCTATCCGGTTGCTCCTGGCCGGTGATCATGCGGAACAGTGTCGATTTACCGGCGCCGTTGGGGCCGATGATGCCGACGATGGCGCCCGGCGGCACCTTGAAGCTCAGGTCGTCGATCAGCAGGCGGTCGCCGAAGGCTTTGCTGACGTTGCTGAATTCGATCACTTCGTTGCCCAGGCGCTCGGCCACCGGAATGAAGATTTCCTGGGTTTCGTTGCGCTTCTGGTATTCCTGCGAGTTCAGTTCTTCAAAGCGGGCGATACGCGCCTTGGATTTGGCCTGGCGGCCTTTCGGGTTCTGGCGTACCCATTCCAGCTCTTTGTGCAGCGCTTTCTGGCGTGCCGATTCGCTGGCTTCTTCCTGCTTCAGGCGGTTTTCCTTCTGCTCCAGCCAGCTCGAATAGTTGCCTTTCCACGGAATGCCCTGGCCGCGATCCAGCTCCAGAATCCATTCGGCGGCGTTGTCGAGGAAGTAGCGGTCGTGGGTAACGGCCACCACGGTGCCGGGGAAGCGCACCAGGAACTGCTCCAGCCAGTCCACCGATTCGGCGTCCAGGTGGTTGGTCGGTTCGTCCAGCAGCAGCATGTCGGGCTTGCTCAGCAGCAGCTTGCACAGCGCCACGCGGCGTTTTTCACCGCCGGACAAGTGGCCGATCTTGGCATCCCACGGCGGCAGGCGCAGTGCGTCGGCGGCCAGTTCCAGTTGCAGTGCGGTGTTGTCGCCAGCGCCAGCAGCAATGATGGCTTCGCAACGCGCCTGTTCTTCCGCTAGTTTGTCGAAGTCGGCATCCGGCTCGGCATAGGCGGCGTAGACTTCTTCCAGCCGCTTTTGCGCTTCCATCACTTCGCCCATGCCCGATTCGACTTCTTCGCGCACGGTTTTTTCCGCATCCAGCTCCGGTTCTTGTGGCAGATAACCGATTTTCAGGTTCGGCTGCCACTGCACTTCGCCTTCGTATTCCTTCTCGGCGCCAGCCATGATTTTCAGCACGGTGGATTTACCTGAGCCGTTCAGGCCGAGCAGGCCGATCTTGGCGCCGGGGAAGAAGCTGAGCGAGATATCCTTGATGATTTGCCGTTTTGGCGGCACAACTTTGCTCACGCGGAGCATCGACATTACGTATTGAGCCATGTGGGTGTCTTTTTTCTATCTGGGCCGGCTGGGGCAGGCGCTAAAAATTAACAAGGAAATTTGCGGTGCTACAACAAAGTGCTGCAAGTTTAGCAAAGACGGGGCCTTGCGGCTTGCATACAGTCGTTGCTGCATGATATTCAGCATTGCCAAGCCGGGGGGGCTTGGCTAGGCTGCATTATGCGGCGAGTGCCGATCAGCTCGGCCTGCCGGGCTTTTATGAAAAAGGAACATCAATGAAAAAAATTCTGCTGGGCGCAGCGCTGCTGGCGGCTGCTTCGGGTGTGCAGGCTGCGGGTGTGGGCGTGCGGGCGGGTACAACGGGCGTTGGTGGTGATGTGGCATTCGATTTGATGCCAACCTTGTCGGCACGTTTTGGTTATAGCGGTGGCAAGGTGAATCGTACCTTTGACAACACAGATATCACTTACGATGGCAAGCTGAGCCTGTCCAATACCAGTGCCCTGATCGATTTTGCACCGCTGGGTCCGTTGATCCGCCTTACCGGTGGTCTGGTATACGCCAAGAACAAGGTTGAAGCTACGGGCGTTCCTAACGGCTCGGTATACATCATTGATGACAAACCTTATTTATCCAGTGATGTGGGTACTCTGACTGGTCAGCTTAACCCGAGCAAATCAGTGGCCCCCTATCTGGGCATTGGTTTTGGGCGGGTGTCCGGCACAGGTATTAATTTCTACGCTGATTTTGGTGTGATGTTCCAAGGCGGCGCTTCGGTTAATCTGAGCGCTTCGTGTGGCCCGACCACGTCGGTAGAAAAGTGTGATGCAATTCGTTCCAGCGTGGCGAATGAACAGAAAAAACTCGAAGATGACGTGAAAGCCTTCAAGTACTGGCCGGTGGCCAACATCGGCTTATCAGTCGGTTTCTGATCGAGCCCAGGATTGCTAATCCCAAGCCCGCCCTGTGCGGGCTTTTTTGTTGCTACAAAACGGCTTGCGGCGCAGTCTGGTGCAGGGCATAGTCATGGCACAACATAAAATCGATTCTTGAGGAGAAATGCCATGAGTTTTGCGGGACACCGCTGTCTAAAGGCGGCGGCATTAGCCTTGTCGCTGTTGTTTGCCGGCTGTGCCAGCCAGAGCACACTGGATTCTTTCTATAGTCTGGAGCGTACCCTTGCCGGTGTCAGCGAAAAGTCGCTACAGGTCGGGGATCACAACTGGGTTTATGCGGAGAAGGGCGAGGGCGAGCCGGTGTTGCTGCTGCACGGCTTTGGTGCCAGCAAAGAGGTGTGGATGCGGATGGTGGCGGACATGCCGCGTGGCTACCGTTACATCATGCCTGATCTACCAGGCTTTGGCCGCAGTAGTTATTTGCCGGATGCAAATTATGATATTCCCAGCCAGGTGCCGCGGCTGGAGGCGTTTGCCAGCGCGCTGGGGCTGAGTCGCTTCCATCTTTTGGGCAATTCCATGGGCGGCAATCTGGCCGCCAGTTATGCTGCCGTGTACCCGCAGCGGGTGGTGACGCTGGGCCTGTTTGCACCGTCCGGCGTGACCCAGCCCAACCCCAGCCCTTATACCCGCGCCTATCTGGAGAATGGCAACCCCAAGCTGATTGCCCGCAGCCGTGACGATTACCGGCAGATTTTCAACGATGCGTTTGTTGACCCGCCCTATGCACCGGATTTTTTGCTGAACAGTCTGGCGGATGCCCAAGTGGCGCGCCGCGCCGAGTATTTGCGCATGTATCAGCAGTTTTGGGGTCAGCGCAAGCCGCTGGAGCCGGTGTTGCCGGGGCTGGTGATGCCGTCGCTGTTGTTGTGGGGGGATCAGGACAAGATTCTTGATGTGAGTGCCGCGCAGGTATTCAAGCAGGGCTTGCCGAATGTTGAAACGGTGATCTGGCCGAATGTTGGCCACGCGCCGATGCTGGAAAAAACTGCCGACAGCGCGCGTTTGTATGCCGGGTTTATTGCCAGATATCCGATCCGATAAGCCGCTTCTCCTGCGCTGGCGCCGCCAGGTGCAAAAAGCCCATCCCCTTTGGATGGGCTTTTTTCTTGGGTTTTTCTTCGTATTTATTCAAATGAATGCTGTTCAGAAAAATAATAGTGAAAAAACTCTAAACGCCTATTGAGTTTTTGCTCTATGTTTTTTACTATTTCGAAAAATACCGCGCAAGACGGTACAAAAACGCCGCGAAAAAATCCAATGGCGCAAACATCCAAAACAGAGGAGAAACACAATGAACAAAATGCTGCGGGCTTTGATGCTGGCGGGAGTACTGGGGCTGTCGGCGTTGGCTCATGCCGACAATACCGACCCCATCGTGCTGGTGCACGGTTTTGCCGGCTGGGGCCGGGATGAGCTGTATGGCCTGTACCCGCATTGGGGTGGAACGACTGACCTGCAGGAAGAACTGAAAAAGCTCGGTTACGATACCGTGACCGCGGCCAGCGGCCCGACCAGCTCCACCTGGGATCGTGCGGTGGAAACCTATGCGGTAGTGAACGGCGGTTGCGTTGATTACGGTGCGGCACACGCGGCAAGACACGGCCATAGCCGGTTTGGCCGTTGTTACCCCGGCTTGAAAAATGATTTTACGCGCGGCCATCAATGGGATGAAACGCACAAGGTTCACTTGGTTTCCTACAGCCAGGGCGCACAAGTGGCAAAAATGCTGACGCATCTGCTGCGCGAAGGCTCGCAGGAAGAACGCAATGCCAGCCCCAACGATGTATCGGAGCTATTCAAGGGCGGCAAGAACTGGGTGCGCTCGGTGACTACCGTGGCAGGTGCGAATAACGGCACCACTTTCGGCAAGCTGACGGGCTTTAACGAGTTTGCCAAACAATTGCTCAAAGGCGCTGCAGCATTCCTCGGTGGTAGCGGCAATCCGGAAGATTTGCCGTTCGACTTCAAGCTCGATCAGTGGGGCCTGAAAAAGCAGGCGGGCGAAACCAACAAGCATTACTGGGACCGTGTCTGGGGCTCGCCGATCTGGAATACCAAGGATATCGCGTTGTACACCCTGAGCCCGGAAGGTGCGGCTGAAGAAAATGCCTGGGTTAAAACCTCGCCGGAGACGTATTACTTCTCCTTCACCAGCAGCACTACCTACAAGGGTTTCCTCACCGGCAATCAATATCCATCGCTGGATACCAACTTGCTGCTGTCGCCATTTGCACTGGGCATGGGCTGGTATCGCAATTACGGCAGTGCCTGGCTGGAGAATGATGGTGTGGTCAATACCTACAGCATGAAGGCGCCGTTCGGCCACCCGGTGGTGGAATACAACGGCACTGCGCAAAAAGGTAAATGGAACCATATGGGCTTCAGCCATGCCGATCATTTCGATGTGATTGGCAGTGGCGATTTCTATAGCAACCTGACTTACAACAGCGGTCTGGTCAACGCTTACGCGAAACAGGCTGCGCTGCTGCGCAAACTCAACTGATATAAATCAATCCTGAGTGAAAGGCGGGGCCGTCGGCCCCGCTTTTTTTGTATCATCGGGCGATGCGAAACCGATTGTTTCTGGCTGGTGGCTCGTCTGCTGCGCCGCTCCGTTTATTGTTCCGCTTGCGCTGGCTGGCGCTGGCCGGGCAGTTGCTGGCGATTGCCGGCGCCGTGGTGTGGCTCGAGGTGCCACTACCGCTGCCGCCGCTGTTGTCGGTCGTGGCGCTGCTGGCGCTGTTTAACCTGTTCACTGTCTGGCAATTGCGCTGCGGGCAACACTGGCCGCGCCCCGCTGGCATGCTGTTGTTGCAGATCGGCGCCGACATCCTGGCCTTGACCGGGCTGCTGTATTTTGCCGGTGGAGCAGCCAATCCGTTTGTGTCGCTTTATCTGCTGCCGATCTCGATTGCCGCTGCGCTGCTGCCGCTGCCGCTGGTGCTGGTGCTGACCTTGCTAACGCTCGTCTGTTACTCGGCGCTGATGGTGTGGCACGTGCCCTTGCCGCACATTCATGCGTTTGGTCATGACCAGTTCTGGGGGCACCAGATCGGCATGTGGCTGACGTTTGTGATTGCCGCCGGGCTGATTGTCTGGTTCCTTTCGCAGGCTGCGCGCCTGATCCGCGAGCGCGACCGCCAGTTGCAGCTGGCGCGCGAGAAAGCCATGCGCAACGAGCATATTCTGTCGCTGGCAACGCTGGCGGCATCCACTGCTCACGAACTTGGCACGCCACTGGCAACCCTGGCCTTGCTGACCGACGAATTGCGCCAGGATCAGGCGCTGCCCGCTGCTGCCATTGCCGATTTGCAACTGATGGCGGAGCAGATCGCGCGCATGAAACGCTTGCTCTCGGAAATCAGCGGCCGCGCTGATCGGCAAGCCGACGCACAATGCCGTATGCCGCTGAATCAATGGCTGGCACGTTTGCTGGATGAGTGGCGCTTGTTGCGTCCGGGGATTGAATTGCAGTGTCAGATCGATGCGACGGATGATGTATTGATCGGCACCCAGGCCGGACTGGCCAAGGCGCTGCACAATCTGCTCAACAACGCCGCAGATGTCTCACCGGAAGCGGTGCTGCTACTGGTGAACGCCACACCGCAGCTGCTGTGCTTCGAGGTGCTTGATCGGGGCCCGGGGCTGGCACCCGAAGTTGCTGCTCTGGTGGGGGATGTGCCGGTTTCCACCAAAGAGCAGGGGCTGGGCATCGGCCTGTTGTTGACACACGCCAGCATCGAGCAGCTCGGGGGAGAGGTGGCCGTATTCAATCGACCCGGTGGCGGGACGCATATCCGCGTGACCCTGCCGCGTCAGCAACTGGAAGCAATGACATGACCCAGATGATCGATCAGGCGCAGGCACCCAGCCTGCTGTTGGTGGATGACGACGAGACCTTGCTGGCAGTGTTGGCGCGGACCTTCACTCGCCGTGGCTACAGCGTGCAAACTGCCTGCTCGCAGCAGCAGGCGTTGCAATTGGCGCAAAACGAGTCACCCGAATATGCGCTGGTTGACCTGAAGCTGGGCAACGATTCGGGTCTGGCGCTGGTCAAGGCGCTGCACGATCTGGATACTCAAACGCGCATTGTGGTGCTGACCGGCTACGCCAGCATTGCCACCGCGATTGAGGCGATCAAGCTCGGTGCTACGCACTATTTGCCGAAGCCGTCGAGTGCCGATGAAATTGTGGCGGCATTTCAGAAAACCGAGGGCTCGGTAGAAACCGAGGACTTGTCGCCGATGTCGGTGTCGCGTGTTGAATGGGAGCACATCAACAAGGTGCTGGCCGAGCACGACGGCAACATCTCTGCCACCGCGCGTGCACTGAAAATGCATCGGCGCACCCTGCAGCGCAAGCTGGCAAAACGTCCCAGTGCCGAATGACAACAAGCCCCGTTGCGCTTTCTTGGTGCGCTCAAACGACCTGCTGCGACATTTTGTCGCACTTTCACCAGCGTGGTTGACATACGTCAAGGTTGCCATGTGCCCTGCAGCGTAACCTGCCTGCGTCAAACTGTCGCACCCTGTCGACCGTTGCGCCGATACTGGCAAATACCAAGCACAGGGCTACTACGAGGGAGCAAGTCATGAGCAATCAGGATCACAACAGCAATGAACAAAAAACGCTCGACCTGAGCCGCCGCAAGTTTCTCGGCACAGGCGCGCTGGCAGGTCTGGCAGGTGCCGGTGTTTCGATGGGGCTGGCGGGCTGCAACAAGGCTCCGGAAGCCGGCAAGACCGAAGCCAAAGGCGATGCCAAGGCAGACGCACACGGCGGCGCCGCACCGCACATCGCACCGGGCCAGCTGGATGAATATTACGCACTGTACAGCGGCGGCCACACTGGCGACGTGCGCGTACTGGGTCTGCCTTCCGGCCGTGAAATTCACCGCGTGCCGTGTTTCGTTCCGGACGTGCTGGTAGGCTGGGGTCAAACCAACGAATCCAAAGCCGTCATGGGCACCAAGGCCGATGGCTCGCTGAAATACACCGTGGCCGATACCCACCACGTGCATGCGTCGTATACCGATGGTACTTACGATGGCAAATACGCTTGGGTCAACGACAAGATCAATGCCCGCATGGCGCGTATCCGTCTGGACTACTTCGTCTGCGACAAGATTACCGAAATCCCGAATATTCAGGGTTTCCATGGCATTTTCCCGGACAAGCGCGACCCGGTTGACGAAAAAATCAACCACACCACTCGCGTGTTCGCCGGCGCTGAATTCAGCATTCCGCTGAACAACGATGGCACTGATGCGGATGATCCGACCAAATACCGCTCGTTGTTCTCCTGTCTCGATGCCGAGACCATGGAGGTGCGCTGGCAGTGTCTGGTGGATGGCAACATGGACTTGGTGGCGACGTCGTTCGACGGCAAACTGGCTGCATCCAATCAGTACAACACCGAAATGGGTGCCAAGTACGAAGACATGATGTCGGCAGAGAAGGATTCCTGCGTATTCTTCAACATCGCTCGTATCGAACAGGCAGTCAAAGACGGCAAATTCAAAACCTACGGCGATTCGAAAGTTCCGGTGGTTGACGGTACCAAAGCATCCAACGCTGACGCAAAAACTGCGCTGGTGGCCTATGTGCCGGTGCCGAAGAACCCGCATGGCGTGAATGCTAGCCCGGATGGCAAATACTTCATCTGTGCCGGCAAGCTGAACCCGACTGGTACCGTAATCGAACTGGCTTCGGTTCTGAAATACTTCGAGGGCGAAGTCAAGGATCTGAAAGAAACTATCGTTGCTGAAGTGGAACTGGGTCTTGGTCCTTTGCACACCGCATTCGACGGCAAGGGCAATGCCTTCACCACGCTGTTCCTGGATAGCCAGATCGTTAAATGGAACGTGGATCAGGCGATCAAGTTCTACAAGGGCGACAAGAACGCCAAGTATGTGGTTGACCGGATCGAAGTACAGTACCAGCCGGGCCACCTGAATGCATCGATGTCGGAAACCAAGGAAGCTGATGGCAAGTGGCTGAACATTGGTTGTAAATTCTCCAAGGATCGCTTCCTGCCGGTTGGCCCGCTGCATCCGGAGAATGAACAGCTGATCGACATCTCTGGCGAGAAAATGAAGCTGGTTGCGGATCACCCGGTGCGCCCGGAACCGCACGACTTCATCATCTTCAAGCGCGACAAGATCAAGGCCAAGCAGATTTACGACATGGCCGAGTTCCCGAATGCGGTCAAAGATATCAAAGAGTCGCGTATCGAGCGCAATGGCAACAAGGTTACCGTGTATCTGGCATCGTTCGCGCCGGCTTACAGCATGCGCGAGTTCAAGGTGAAGAAGGGCGACGAAGTGACCATCGTTCTGACCAACCTGGACAAGGTGGAAGACTTGACTCACGGCTTTGCCATCGCCAAGTACAACATCAACTTCATCGTCAACCCGCAGGAAACCAAATCGGTTACCTTCAAGGCTGACAAGGCGGGTGTGTTCTGGTGCTACTGCACACACTTCTGCCATGCGCTGCACCTCGAAATGCGTTCGCGCATGATCGTGGAAAAATAAGCCACACGCAGCAACGAAATTCAAGCGAGTAGATTCAGGGAGGGGAAACCCCTCCCTTTTTTTTGCCTTTTTGCGGCTTTGGGGCTGCGAATGGCGTCTACGCAGCCATTCCGCTGTGGCGATTGACTCGCATCAATGCACTGACCGGTGTTTTTTTGTATCATGATAATTCGCCTTAGCCGGATGATCATGATGTATTCCCTGTTGCTGCGTCTCGCATTCTGTTTCAGTCTGCTGCTGGGGGCCGGTGCCGCCTCCGCCTCTTCCTACGAAGCGCCATTGCCGGAAGGCCTGCACAAAGATCCGGCGATGTGCAAATACCTGAAGTGCGCCGATGTGCTGCCGGGCGCCGACAGCTTTTCCGATCGCAAGGGGCAGCCACCTTATGTCGAAGGCTACGCCACTGTCGCCGGGCAGAAGAAGCTGCTGGGCTACGTCTTCCTGTCGACCGATATCACCGATATTCCCGCGTACTCCGGCAAGCCGGTCGTGACCCTGATCGGCATGGATGTGGCCGGCAAGATCACTGGCGTGCGCATTCTCAAGCACAGTGAACCGATTCTGTTGCTGGGTATTCCCGAGCAGAAGCTGATCAACTTCGTCAATCAGTATCTGGGCAAGTCTGCCGATTCGAAATTCGAAGTGGGGGCCGGTGGCGAAGGCGATGACGTGATCCACCTCGATGCGATTTCCGGTGCCACGGTGACGGTGATTGCTGAAAATCAGGTGATTTCGCAGTGTGCCTACGAGGTCGCCAAGCAGGTTGGCCTGGTCAAGGTGGAAGAAAAGCCGCAAGCCAAGTTTGCCGATGCAGGCAAGCCGCTTACCTGGCAGAAGTTGGTGACTGATGGTGCGGTACAGCATCTGGTGGTGCAGCCGAAAGAACTGGGTGAAATCGATCAGGGCAAGCCGTATACCGATCTCTGGTATGGTTACCTGAACCACCCGCAGATCGGTCGTTCGGTACTGGGCGATGACGGTTATCAGCGTCTGATGAGCAGCCTGAAACCGACCGATCATGCGATATTCATCATCGGCAGCGGTTCCGGCTCGTTCAAGGGGTCGGGTTTTGTGCGTGGCGGTATCTACGACCGTCTGAAAATCGTTCAGGGCCGCGACAGCTTTACCTTCCGCGATACCGATTACCTGAATCTGTATACGATGCAGGCAAAAGGCGCCCCTAGCTATGATGAATCGGGCATCTTCATCATTCGCGGCAAGACCTTTTCGGCCGCATATCCGTTCGATTTCGTGTTTCTCGGCAATCGCCAGGATCGTTCGACCGGCGCCCGCGAATTCGTCAACTTTCCTACCGAATACTGGCTGCCGGCCAGCTATCTGCAGGGTGGGCGGCCGCACGTGGTCAGGCCTGATCCAGCCTGGCTGAAAGTGTGGAAAGAAAAAGCCTGGCAGATCGCTGTTTTTGCCGTGTTCCTGCTCACGGTTGCCATTACTTACGCCAACCGCGACAAGCTGGTGCGCCGCGCCAGCCACAAGGACAAGCGCTGGACCGAGTATCCGAAATACGCCTTCTGGATTTTCAGCATCTGCTTCGTTGGTTTCTGGCAGATGGCACAACCGTCGATCACCCACGTCATGACCTGGGTTCATTCGATGATGATCCAGTGGAAATGGGGCTTGTTCCTGTCCGATCCGTTTATCTTTCTGTTCTGGTGGTTCATTGCCATCACCGTATTCGTATGGGGCAGGGGGCTGTTCTGTGGCTGGATGTGCCCGTTCGGTTCGCTGTCGGAACTCAGCTACAAGATTGCTGGCAAGCTGGGTTTGAAGCGCTTCCAGCGCAAGCTGCCGCAAGCCCTGCATGACAAGCTGAAATGGCTGAAATACGTGATTTTCTTCGGCCTGATGGCAACGTCGCTGTATTCGATGAGCCTGGCAGAGAAAATGGCCGAGGTCGAGCCGTTCAAGACCACCTTCCTGGTCGGTATCTGGAATCGCTCGTGGCCGTTTGCGCTGTTTGCACTGGCGCTGCTCAGCCTGGGCTTGTTTATCGAACGCCCATTCTGCAAATACCTGTGCCCGCTGGGCGCTGGCCTGGCATTGCCGACCACCTTCCGTTTCTTTGGTCTGAAACGCAAACAGGAATGTGGTCCCTGCAAGGCCTGCCAGGTTGGGTGTGGTTCGCTGGCGATCCATCCGAAAACCGGTAAGATCGATCAGCGCGAATGCCTGCTGTGCCTGGATTGCATGGTGCTGTATTACGACGATCACGCCTGCCCGCCGCTGGCAAAAGAGCGCAAGATGCGCACCAAGAATGGCCTGGCGCTGACACCGATCGGCAAGGATGGCTATTTCATCCCGATCAAGCAGGTGAAATGAAAAACGGGGCGGAAACGCCCCGTTTTTTATCGACAGCCAGCTAAAACCATCAGTGCGCTGCGCTCCAGCCCTTGTATTCGCGCACATTCTCACGGGTCACCAGTGGCACCGGCATACGGATCTCTCGATCACGCGGCGCGTTGCCATTCAATAACTGGTAGCCAAGCCGTGCTGCTGTCTGGCCCAGCACAAAAGGATTCTGACTGGCCGACACCCGCACTCGCGTATCCTGCTTGAGTGCCACTTCAATATCGGGTGAGCCATCCACCGAGCCGATAATCATTTCCTGACGACCCTGCTTGCGCGCCGCCCGATCGGCGCCTATCGCCTGCCGGTCGTTGATGGCAAACACTGCATCGATTTTCGGATAGCGCTGCAAATGTTCCAGCATCAGATTCATGCCGCCGTAGCTGGAGGCTTTGCCGTCGCCCTTGTCCTCGAGCAGCTTGATGCCTGGGTAGCGTTTCAGACTGTTGTGGCAACCTTCCACCCGATCGCGGATCGACGATACGGTCGGCCCGTTCTGAATGATCAGATTACCTTTGCCGCCGATTTTTTCTGCCAGATAATCACACACGGCTTTGCCGGCCTGACGGTTATCGGATTGCACCGTGATATCCGCGCCAAGCGCTTCCACATCGACAGCGATGACTTTGATTCCCGCTGCCTGCGCCTTGTGTACTGCGCCTTCGATTTGCTGGGGATGGGCCGCAACCAGCAGAATCATGTCTACCTTGGCCGCAATGAACTGATCGATCTGACCCAGTTGTTTGTCCAGTGCAAAATCCGACGACATGGTGTTGATTTGTGCCGCCGGATTGATATGGCGGACTTCCTCAGCGGCGCCGCGCACCAGTGCTTTGAAAAAGGGATTATCGAGGCTGCCGACGCTGATGCCGACTGCGGTCAATGGCGTTTTTTCAGTGGCGGCAACGGGTTGGCTCAACAGCAGCGCCCCCACTAGCGCAGAGACAGTGGTCAAGGTCGTTTGCATGGTCTTTCCTGGCAAATGATCGTGTTGCCTGACGGTGCGTTTCTGTCGGCGCCAGACATTTACATATCAGTATAGACACTGGTGCCGGATGTGCCGGAACGAGCGAAAACAGCGTCGTGCCGAGGTGGCTCGGGCTACACTGAAATCAGCTGTCCGTATGGAGCATCCCATGCTGATTTTGCCCGCTGTTGATGGCTGCGCAGAGCGTCTTGCCATGCGTTGCAACTACCTGGCGCCCGAGGCAGAGCGGCTGGCCGCGTTGCGTGCGACCTTGCAGGCCGACTGGCCGGCCATTGAGCGCCATGCGCAAAACTTGCTGACGCAGATGGCGCAGGCGCCGGTGGGTTTGCGTGAACTGTTGCTGCAACTGTTTCCGCTGACTGAGCCGGAAGGGCAGGCAATCACCCGCTTGGCAGAAGCGGCGTTGCGCATCCCCGATGCTGCGACGCTTGATCAACTGCTGCATGACCTGCTGCGGCAAGGTGATTGGCAGCGCTGCGCGCAACGCGCGGCGGACTGGCAGGGCTCCCTGGCGGCGCAGGCGCTCTGGCTGGGGCAAAAGCTGGAGCAACTGGCGGGTGCCGATTCCTTGGGCGATTGGCTCAATAGCCTGGGGCACGCATCGTTGCGGCAGATGGCGCGCAAGGTGGTGAGCGAGCTGTCGGCTGATTTTGTGCTGGGTGAAAGTATCGAACAGGCTTTGGCCAACAGCCAGGCTGCTACCCGTTATCGCTACAGTTTCGACATGCTGGGTGAAGCCGCATTGTCGCATATCGATGCCGAGGCTTATTACCAGGCTTATCGCCACGCCATTGTCTGCGTTGGCCAGAATCAGCGCGATGATCCGGTCGATCGGAGCGTCTCGATCAAATTGTCGGCGCTGCATCCGCGTTATGAATGGCGCAACAAGGCGCGGGTGCTGGCGGAAATGTTGCCGATGCTGCAGTCGCTGGCACAACTGGCACGCCAATACCAGGTGCCGCTAACGCTGGATGCAGAAGAAGCCGAGCGGCTGGAGCTGTCGCTGGATCTGTTCCAGTCCTTGTTTCTGTCGCCCGAGTTGCAAGGCTGGTCGGGGCTGGGGCTGGCACTGCAGGCTTATTCCCGTCGCGCCAGTGCGCAAATCGACTGGCTGGCACACCTGGCGCGGCAGACGGGCAAATCGATTCCGCTGCGGCTGGTGAAGGGCGCTTATTGGGATAGCGAAATCAAGCGTGCGCAACAATTCGGCCAGTTGTCTTATCCAGTGTTTACCCGCAAAAGCGCCACCGATCTGTCGTATCTCGCCTGCGCCCGGCAGTTGCTGGATTACGGCGATCTGTTTCAGCCGCAATTTGCCACTCACAACGTATTCAGCGCGGCTTACGTGTTGCAGCTGGCGCAGCAGCGCGGGCGCAAAGTCGAATTTCAGCGTTTGTTCGGCATGGGCGAAGCTTTGCACCAGCAATTGCTGGCACAGGGCATGGCCAGCCGGGTGTATGCGCCGGTGGGCGAGTTGCGCCGCTTGTTGCCCTATCTGGTACGGCGCCTGCTGGAAAACGGCGCCAACAATTCTTTTGTGAAACAGCTGCGCGGGGCCGAACTGGTGCCGGATGCGCTACAGCGCCTGCTGCAGGCGCCGCTGACGCCGAGCTTGCCCGATCCACCGCAGATTTTCAGTCCACGCATCAACGCTGCCGGAGGTCATATGGCCGATATCGACTATCTACAAGGGCTGCAACGGCAAATGGCGGATTACGCCGGGCAGCGCTGGCAAGCAGAGCCGCTGGTGGCGGGTGTTGAACGTGCAGGTACACCGCAGGCTTGTTATTCGCCGCTGGATGCCGGCTTGCTGCTGGGGCAAGTGGTGGAGGCCAGTGTTGCAGATGTTGGCGCAGCTTATGCCGTGGCCCAGGCTGCACAGCCGGCCTGGGCAGCACAAGCCGCCGCGCAGCGCGCGCAGTGCCTGCTGCAATTGGCGGATCTGCTGGAACAGCAACAAGCCGAACTGCTGGCGCTGTTGTTGCTGGAAGGTGGCAAAGCATTGCCGGATGCCATCTCGGAATTGCGTGAGGCGGTGGATTATTGCCGCTGGTACGCGCAGCAGGCTTGCCGCCTTTTTGCCGAGCCGCAGGCGCTGGAGGGCGTGGTTGGTGAGTCGAACCAGCTTTACTGGCGTGGTCGCGGGGTGTTTGTCTGCATCAGCCCGTGGAATTTCCCGCTGGCGATTTTTGTTGGCCAGATGACGGCGGCGCTGGTGGCGGGCAATGCGGTGCTGGCCAAGCCATCGCGTGCCACCTGCCTGATTGCCGCGCGGGTGGTGGAGCTGGCGCATCAGGCCGGCATCCCGCCCGAAGTGTTGCACCTGTTGCCCGGCAGCGGTGCGGCATTGAGTGATGCCTTGCTGCAGCACCCGGTGCTGGCTGGCGTGGTATTCACCGGCTCGGCCGAAGTGGCAAAACACATCCAGCGGCAACTGGCCGCGCGGGATGGTGCAATCGTACCGCTGATTGCCGAAACCAGCGGCCTGAACGCGATGATCGCCGACAGCTCGGCGCACCTGGAACAACTGGTGCAGGATGCATTGACCTCGGCCTTCAACAGCGCCGGACAGCGTTGTTCTGCGCTGCGGGTGTTGTGTCTGCAGGATGAGATTGCCGATCAGGTGATCGAGATGTTGCAGGTCGCGCTGGCGACGTGGCGGGTAGGCGATGTGCGTGATATCGCCAACGATATCGGCCCGCTGATATCGGCATCCGCGCAGCGCCAGTTAACCGGCTATGCCGCCGAGCTGCGCGGCAAATGGCTGGCGCGTTTGCCCCTGCCTGCGGATTTGCCGCCGGGGCATTATTTTGCGCCGTGCATCATCGAAATCGGCCGCGAAGACTGGCCTCGGCAAGAGGCGTTTGGCCCGATCCTGCATATTGTGCGCTGGCCGCAGGGCGGGCTGGGCGAGCTGCTGGATTTCATCAACGGCACCGGCTACGGCCTGACGCTGGCGCTGCACAGCCGCCTGCCATCACATGTGTCCTTGCTGCAGCAGAAAGCGCGGGTCGGTAATCTCTATGTCAACCGCAACCAGATCGGTGCGGTGGTCGGCAGCCAGCCGTTTGGTGGAGAAGGGCGCTCCGGCACCGGCCCCAAGGCCGGCGGCACGCATTATCTGCAGCGCTTTGCCGTGGAGCGGGTGATCTCGATCAACACCGCTGCCATTGGCGGCACGCCGGAGCTGTTTAACGAAGATTGAAGCAGACTCAGGGGCGCAGCGTCATCGGAAACGACAGCTGGTCAAACAGGCCATACACCGGGCTGCTGTTGTTCAGCCGTTCGCTGCCGATCAACACCCGCGCAATCGCTGCGCCGCTGGCAACGTATTGCAGGCGTAGCCACGTACCCCAGGTGGCATCGCCAAAACTGGCCGGATACATTACCCGCGCCAGCTTGTTGCCGCTGGCATCGTAGGCTTCCAGATAAGGCTTGGCGGTCACCGGGCGCAGATCCTGCCATGCCAGTGCCAGCGCATCCACTGCCACCGATTTCACCGCTTTGGCAAAACACACTTCGATGCAGCCGGTGCCGTCATCAAAGGTTGCCAGCCCGATATCCGGCGGCTGGACAGACATTACGTTGGTGCTGTTGTTCTTGTCCCAGCTCTTGCGGGCGTAAACATGGCCCTTGGCGGTTTGTCCCGGCTTGATCGCCGCCAGTGTCACGCCGCTGTACTGGCTGTCGATAACGGTGCCGTCGGCAACGTCATCGAAGTTCAGCACTATCGACAACTCCAGCGGCGGGCGACGGTCGGGCACCCTGATGCCGGCATCCGCCAGATCCTGGCGCAGGTCGTTGGTTCTCTGGGTAACAAACAAATCGCGAATTTGACGTACAGTCATAATCAGGCTCTCCTCAGTCTGGTATTTTCATCGGCAACAAACACGGTTTCATCCCCTTGATTGTGCGCCTGGCGCTGCGCGTCACCTTGATCTGCAGCAAACTGTAAAAACATGCCGCAGACCGCATGTAGACTGGCATTCAGCCGAATTCATGCCGATACTGAAGGCTGAGAAATCTTCCCTTTGAGGACCAACATGAAGCTGTATCTGCTGCCCCTGCTGTTGCTGCCGCTGGCTGCTTGCTCGCGTATCTCCACCGACCCCGGCACCGAGACCGTGCTGGTCGACAAGCCGTATTTCTTTGGCCACGGCGGGGTGCGTGACGAGAGCCAGAAGCCCGGCTCCAGCTGGTTCTGGTGGTCCACCAGCGGCATCATCGTGCCGGTGGTGCCAATCAAGCTGGATGAGCGTTTCGACGACCTGATCACCGCCGGCGACAACATCCCGGTGGATTTCAATTCCTACCTGCAATTGCAGATCAACGACCCGGTATCGGTGATCAAGAAATACGGCGAACGCTGGTACGACAACAACCTGAAAGAGCAATACCGCACCATCGTGCGCAACGCCGCCAAGCAATACACCATGAATCAGCTGTTATCGGATAACCAGGCGCTGCAAAAGCTGGAAACCGCCATTCTCGACACCACGCGCAAGCTGGTGAAAGACAACGGCCTGCCGATCACCGTGCTCGATGTGAACCTCGGCAAGGTGCTGCCGGATGGCAAGATTCTCGAAGAAATCAACGAAACCGGCCGCCAGAAGCAGCGCAGCAAAACCATGGAAGCCGCACGTGTGGCCGAAGATCAGCGCAAGGAGGCAGAACGCGCCCGCGCCGCCGCCGACAACGCTTACCGCAATGAAATGAGCCTCTCGCCCGAGCAGTTCATCAAGCTCGAAGAGATCAAGGCCAAACGCGTGTTGTTCGAAAAATGCGGCAAGGAATGCAGCGTGGTGGTGAGTGATGGCCACACGCCGCTTCTACTTGGCCAGGGCCGATAGCCGCCCGGCGCGGCAAATGCGACAATCCGCCTTTGTTCTGTTTTCGGGCTGAGTGCGCATGGCGGTTGCCAAACATTTTGACGTGATTGTGATTGGCTCGGGTGCGGCCGGCATGATGTGTGCCGCCACCGCCGGCCAGCGTGGCCGCAAGGTGCTGATCATCGACCACGCCAGCAAGCTGGCGGAGAAAATCCGCATCTCCGGCGGTGGTCGCTGCAACTTCACCAATCTCGACGTCAAACCGAGCAACTACGTGTCGCAGAACCCGCATTTCTGCCGCTCGGCACTGGCGCGCTTTACCCCCAACGATTTCCTGGCGCTGGTCTACAAACACGGCATTGCCTTTCACGAAAAGACCTTGGGCCAATTGTTCTGCGACGACAGCGCACAGCAGATCATCGACATGCTGCAGCAGGAATGCCGCGATGGCGGCGTGCAGTGGGCGATGCCGTGTAAGGTCAACGCCATCAGCTACGATGGGGTTTACTGGCTCGACACCGGTAATGGCCAGTTCAGCGCCGATAGCCTGGTGATCGCCAGTGGCGGCCTGTCGATTCCGCAGATCGGCGCTACCGGTTTTGGTTACGAAGTCGCCAAGCAATTCGGCCTCAACGTCACGCAGCTGGCGCCGTCACTGGTGCCGCTGACCTTTGCCGCCGAAGACATCGAACGCCTGCAGCCACTGTCCGGTATTTCGCTGGAGGCGGTGGTCTCCTGCAACGGTGCCAGCTTCCGCGAACAAGTGCTGATCACCCATCGCGGCCTGTCCGGCCCGGCCATTCTGCAAATCTCCAACTACTGGCAACCCGGCGACTGGCTGGAGCTGAACCTGCTGCCGGACGAAGACCTCGAAGCGCTGCTGCTGGAACAGCGCCGCCAGCAGGACAAACTGCTCGCCAACTGGCTGGATCAATTCTGGCCGCACCGCTTTGCGCTGGCGTGGGTGGAAAGCCTCGGCGTCAACAAACCGCTGCGCCAGTACGACGAACGCGAAATCCGCGCCCTGGCGCAAGCTGCCCATCACTGGCGCTTCCGCCCCAGCGGCACGGTCGGCTACAAAAAGGCCGAAGTCACCCGTGGCGGGGTCGACACCGACGAGCTGTCGTCAAAAACCATGGAAAGCAAAAAACAGCCGGGACTGTATTTCATCGGCGAAGTGGTCGATGTCACCGGCCACCTCGGCGGCTTCAATTTCCAGTGGGCCTGGGCATCGGGTTATGCGGCGGGGCAGTTTGTTTGAGGCTTGAAATGGATCGGCCTGCAAGCCGCTCTGGTATTGGGCTGCAAGCCGGGCTGCGAGGCAATAGGGGAGCGGCTTGCAGGGGGGCGTGAGGGGGCAGGCATTGCCCGTCAGCAGAATCCGTGATGTCGTTACCGGAATGACGCCATGGGCAGATGGTAGATACCGTCTCTTCAGTCAAGTCTTGATGGCCCAATTCTGGTCATAAGGCTTACCGGAATGCACGACACCAAAACATAGATGCGCGAGTTTGCGCATCGCGGCTCCGAGTGCAGACATTTTGGGTTTGCCCTTGGCCAGTAGACGATCGTATAAAGCACGGACGTGGGGATTGCAGGATTTGGCTACTACCGCTGGCATGTACAGCAACTGTCGCAAATGCGCTGGTCCGGCTTTGGACATGCGTGGTCGGCCGTGGACGGAGGAGCCGGATTGCCATTCGACAGGTACCACGCCGAGATAGGCCGCCAACTGTTCTGCCGTTTGAAACTGCCGCGCCGCCAGCAAAGCGGTCATGTGGTCCGCCACCCGTTCGCCCACGCCGGGAATGCCGTGCAGCAGCGTCCAGATGCGGCGCAATTCCGGGTCATTGTCGATATGTTGATTGATGGCACGCTGCAGCTCAGCCAGTTCCTTTTGCAAAAGCGGATGGCTTCGTCCAGAGATTGTTGTACCCGCTGCGGGATATCGATGGCAGTAGCGGCTTTCTCGGCGCGATTGCGTTCTCGTTGCAGGTCTTGTGCCACTGCATCACGGCGAGCGAGCAAAGCGCGCAGTTCGCGTGCCAACACCGAGGGCGGCTGCCAGGCAGGCGGGTGATTGGCGGCGCCATAACGCGCCAGCACCGCACTGTCGGCAGCATCGGTCTTGGTTTTGACGCCGATGCCTTGCGCGAATTTGCGTAACTGCGCCGGATTGACCAGCGATACAGCCAGACCAGCCTGCGCTAGCGCAAACAACGCGTGCTCGTGATATACCCCGGTGGGCTCCATGATCACTTGTAGTTCATCCAGCGAAATCTGCTGTTTGGCCAGCCAGTCGAGCAACGAGGCAAGCCCGCAGCGGAATTGGTAAGCGATTTGGCCTTGCGCTTGGCGTTGGCTGTATCGAGCAACAGGCAATCGAGCTTGGCTTTGGCGACATCGATACCGAGATAGAAACGACAGGGCATGAGCGATATCCTCCTGCAATTGCGATTAAACCATCACACCCACTCGCCTTGTACATGCAGGGTCAGCGCCCTTGGCTACCGTTCAGTGTCAGATCAGGTGTGGAGGGTGAGGAGAAGGGCTTCATCTACCAAGCAAGCTGATGACTTCAGTGCGGGTTCAAGCTCACTTCTCCTCGTGTAATGGGAGCTAACCACTACGGGAAAAAAGATACAAGTGCGGGTCTCGCGCCAGCGAAACCCGCAAATCAACGACGCCAGATCAGGCGCCAATCGGCACGGGTCAAATGACCCGTCCTACAGGGCTACGAGCCTTTGCCAATCAATTGCCAGGCACCGGTGGCGATAAATGCGATACCAACAAGCATGAGCCAGTCGTGGGTACGATATTCGCGCAGGGTAGGCGGATTACGTGGCCAGAGGATGATTGGGTGACGAAAGCCGGCGTAACTCAGCAGTAAGAAGCCCAATGCCAACACCAGCGATCCAGGCTCTTGCCGCCCGGATTGCTGCCAGCCAATCAAGACGTGGGTGGCGTTGGCGCCAAACAGTGATCCCCAGAAGATTTGCCATCCAAGGCGAAAATCGGGTTTGGGCATGATCTCGACCATTCGGGAGTGAAACGAGTTGCCGAGCATAGGTCATGTCGGGTTGCTATTCAAGCGGAAAGCCGCTCTGCTATTGCCTCACAAAGCCGTAACCAGTAGGGCGTGATCGAAGCATAGCGCATCACGCCGAATGCCAAACTTCACCGAACATACGGTGCAATGCGCTGCGCTCAAGCTGCAGCCCGCTTCCCTATCGGTTCCCAGTTTGGCCTGCGAGTGGCGGTGGTATTGATCGGCAGGGCTGAGCGCCCGATTCAGCCGGCCGGGTGGTGGGGGCGATCACAGCAACAGGCGCTGCTTGCGGTTTTGGCGCAGGCGCCGCACAGGGCGTTGATTTCCAAAGCCGTAACCCGTAGGGCGTGATCGAAGCGTAGCGCATCACGCCGAATGCCAAATTTCATCGAAGAAATTGTCGCTGCTCATACGGTGCAATGCGCTGCGCTTCGATTGCACCCTACTTAAGCCACAACCCGCTCCAGTATTGCCTCCCCGCCTTGCCGGCAAGCCGCGCTGTTAATGCCTCGCAGCCCTGCCCGTCAACAAGCGCTGCACATGCCGCCCCACCTCATCTGCCGCCACTTGCCGTGGGTCGTCTTCGAACGGTGGGCTTTTGGCGCGATGGGTGCGGATGATGCCGCCTAGCAGGATGCCGGAGGCGAGCAGGTCGCCGACCAGCGCGTGCTGGTTGGCCAGCGTCAGCGATAACGATCCCTGGGTGTGGCCGGGCGTGGGGTGCAGCGTGCCGTCGATGTCGAATTCGCGCAGGTCGAGCGGGGCTATGCCGTCGAGCAGGATATCCGGGGTGAATGGCTGGTAGGGTTCGAGCATCAGCCCGGTGCGTTGGAATGCCCGGCCAAACCAGCCGCTGGGGCAAAACGTCATCGGCACCTCGCGGCGGTAATGCGGCAGATCGCCGGCATGGGCAACGATGGGGGCGCCGCTCAATTCGCGTAGCCGGGCGGCGCTGCCGGCGTGGTCGACGTGGGCGTGGGTGATGACAATCAGGCGGATGTCGCGCCAGCCAAGACCGTTGCGGCGCAGGGCTCGTTCGATTTTGTGCTCGGAGCCGGGCAGGCCGGTGTCGACCAGTATGCAAGCACTGGCACTTCGCACCAGAAAGGCGTTGACCATGCCCAGCGGCAGGATCGGGATACGGATGATGGCTGAGGTGGACATGCTGGCTGTCTGCGCGATAAACGATGGCGTATCATCGCCACAGCCTGGCCCCGCCACAAGTACGCACTTTTTTGTGCCTCTGTTACCTGAAAGTAAGCAATATGCAGAAACAATGGCATAGCGATAACCCGCTGCAATGCCCGATGGTGAATGCGCTGAACCAGATTGGCGGGAAGTGGAAGCCGATCATCCTGCACATGCTGAGCAGCGGCACGCTGCGCTTTGGCGAACTGCAGCGCAACATCCCGCCGGTGAGCCAGAAAATGCTCACCCAGCAATTACGTGAGCTGGAGGCCGACGGGCTGGTGACGCGGGTGGTGTATGCCGAGGTGCCACCACGGGTGGAATATTCGCTAAGTGCTCGCGGCGAATCACTCAGGCCGATTCTGGATGCGCTTTATCAGTGGGGCGAGGTGGCTGGCTCAGTCAGCTGAGTGGTGATCGCGCTCGCAGCAGCAGGCGCTGCTTGCTGTTTTGGCGCAGGCGCCGCACAGGGCCTTGATTTCCAGGCAGTCCCCATCCAGCTGATAACCAGCCAGATGCACGCGATCGGCCAGCAGGTGGCAGATTTCCGGATCGTCGATTTCACTTACCGCATGGCAGGTGGGGCACACCAGCAGCAGCCCGTGCTGGTGCTGCGGTTGCTCGATGTGGCAGGCGACGTAGGCGTTTAGCGAATCCAGCCGGTGCACCAGCCCGGCTTCCTGCAAAAACTCCAGCGCGCGGTAGACGGTGGGCGGGGTCGATTGCTCGTGGACCGCCTTCATTTCTTCCAGCAATTGGTAGGCCTTGACCCCGCCTTCGTGACGCAGCAGCAGCGCCAGCACTTGCTTGCGGATGCTGGTGAGACGAATGCCCTGTTCATTGCAGCGTGCTTCGGCCTGTTGCAGGCGACGGGCAAGGTCTTCGGCATTTAGAGTCGGGGGGCTGGACATGGCGGGTTTCAGCGTTGAATGACGCTGCATTATACAGCCGCGAGACCATCTGGAATGGCGAATGCTTGTCGCTTTGCGGCGGCCAGCCTGCGGGTGCCCACTGTAGGCGGCACGGGGTTATGCGGTATGCTTGGCTTCTTTTCGGGCTGCGGTATGCGGCTGACTTGTTGGATAGCGGAGATTGCAATGACAAACCCGAGCAAAGCGGGATGGATGATGATGTTTGCCTGCCTGTTGGCAATGCCCGCCCAAGCGGGCGAGGCCCATGCGCACGGGATTGCCGGCCTGGGGGTGGCGATCGAGGGGCAAGAGCTGACGATCGAGTTTGATTCGCCGGCAGACAACCTGCTGGGCTTTGAACATGCGCCCAAAAGCGCGGCGGAGCAGAAACGTGCCGGTGAGGTGCTGGCGCTGATCAGCAAGCCGGAAAAACTGTTTCGCCTGAACCCGGAAGCCAAATGCAGCGCCAATATGCCTGCAATCGAGGCGCCGCTGTTGCTGGGCCGCCCGGTGAGTGGTGAGCACAGCGATATCGCGGCCACCTTCGGTTTTCGTTGCGCCAAACCAGCTGCACTGAGCCGCCTGGACGTATTGTTGTTCGACGTTTTCCCCGGCATGGGCCAGATCAAGCTGCAACTGGCCGGGCCAACTGGGCAACGAGGCCAGACCCTGACCAAGGCGCAGCGCAGCGTCAGCCTCAAATAATTCCTGCTGCTTTCGACGCTGATCCGATATGACCCCCGATCGTGCCGCCGTGATTCACTGGCAGAACCTGCGTTATCGCTGGCCCGGCCAGGCGCAGGATTGTTTGCATCTGGCGGAATTCACGCTGGCGGCAGGTGAGCGGGTGTTTTTGCACGGCCCCAGTGGCAGTGGCAAAAGCACTTTGCTGTCGCTGGTGAGCGGCGTGCTGGCTGCGCGCAGCGGCAAGCTGAGCGTGCTCGGCCACGAGCTGACGCAGCTTTCGCCACGCCAGCGCGACCATTTTCGTGTCGACCACATTGGTTTCATCTTCCAGCAGTTCAATTTGATTCCGTATCTGTCGGTGCTCGACAACGTCCTGCTGCCGCTGCGGTTCTCGAAAACCCGGCGGCAGGCGGCGGGTCACGATGCCAAGGCCGAAGCGGCACGTTTGCTTGGCCGGCTTGATCTCGATGTCTCGCTCTATCAGCGCCCGGCAACGGCGCTGTCGGTGGGGCAGCAGCAGCGGGTGGCGGCAGCGCGCGCCCTAATCGGCAAACCGGCACTGGTTATTGCCGATGAACCGACCTCGGCGCTGGATGCCGAACGGCAGCAGCGTTTTATCGACCTGCTGCTGCAGGAATGTCAGGCCAACGGTTCGGCGCTGTTGTTCGTGTCGCACGATATGCGGCTGGCGGATCATTTTGACCGCCTGCTGCATCTGCCTGAGCTGAACCGCGCCACCGGAGATGCCCAATGAAATGGCTGGATATCCTGCTGCGCTCGGCCTGGCACCGGCGCGGTACTTTGAGCCTGGCGGTGTTGTCGATTGCCTTGTCGGTGTTTCTGCTGTTGGGCGTGGAGCGGCTGCAGCAGGCGGCGCGCGAGTCATTCACGCAATCTGTCTCCGGCACCGATCTGGTGGTGGGGGCGCGTACCAGCCCGGTGCAGCTGATGCTGTATGCGGTGTTCCGCCTCGGTGAGCCGACCAACAATATGGATTGGCAGAGTTATCAAAAGCTGGCGCAACACCCGGCCGTGGCGTGGACCATTCCGCTGTCGCTGGGCGATTCGCATCGTGGCTTTGCGGTGTTGGGCACCAATCAGGATTATTTCCGGCACTTCCGTTACGCCGACAAGCGGCCACTGGTCTTTGCTGCGGGCAAGCCATTCAACGACGTGTTCGAGGCAGTGATTGGCGCCGATGTGGCGGCCAAACTTGGCTACAAGTTGGGCCAGAACATCGCCTTGACGCACGGCTCGGGAGCGCTGAATCTGCCGGAGCACGCCGACAAGCCGTTCCGCGTGGTGGGCATTCTGCAACGCAGCGGCACGCCGGTGGATCGCACCGTGCATGTCAATCTGGCGGCGATCGAGGCGATCCATCTGGATTGGCAGGGCGGGGCTCCATTGCCGGGGTTCAGCATCCCGGCGCAATACGTGAAAAAATTCGACCTGACGCCAAAGCAGATCACTGCCACGCTGGTCGGCCTGAAAAGCCGTGGCGGCGTGTTCCGCATGCAGCGTTTCGTCAACAACTACCGCGATGAGCCGCTGGTGGCGGTGATGCCGGGCGTAGCACTGGATCAGTTGTGGCAACTGCTGGCGGTGGCCGAGCAGACGCTGCGCATGATCTCGCTGCTGGTGCTGGCCACCGGCTTTTGCGGCATGATCGCGGTGGTGCTGGCCAGCCTTAACGAGCGGCGGCGCGAGCTGGCGATTCTGCGCTCGGTGGGCGCCGGTGCCGGCACCGTGCTGGGGCTGCTGATGGCCGAAGGCACCTTGCTGCTGCTGGCCGGCTGTGCGCTTGGCGCGGCTAGTTTGTGGCTGGCGTGTTTTGCCGCTGCCCCCTTGCTGGAAGCGCGCTTTGGCGTGATTGTGCCACTGCTGCCGCTAAGCTTGAACGAAGCCCGCTGGCTCGGCATCATCATCGCTGCCGGCGCCTTGGCCAGCTTGCTGCCGGGCTGGCGTGCCTATCGGCTGTCGCTGGCGGATGGTCTGTCCGCACGGATTTAGATGAGAGTAGGTCGGGCCTCAGGCCGCCGTAGCCCGGATGGCGCGAAGCAGAATCCGGGGCAGCCGGCAGGCGGGGTGGTTGTGCCGCGTGCCCGCGGCCCCCGGATTGCGTTGCACTGCATCCGGGCTACGGGTGCTACAACAATTGCCATTTGTTTTGTCGAATCGGAAAAATGCATGAAACGTAGATTGCTGTTGTCCCTCTGTGCTTCGCTGCTGCTGGCCGCGCCGCTGCAGGCCGCCGAGAAAACGCCGCCAGCCAAATACAAACTCGGCGAAAAGCTGCCGGCGGCCAAGGCCAAGCCGGCTCCGGCACCCGGTGGTTATGTCGAAACCACCTGGGAAGCACTGGTGCCGAAAAACTGGAACCCGATGGAGGCGTTCAAGGACATCAAGCTTGATCGCCTGCAGGACGGCGACCCGCGTGCCAACGAGGCGCTCAACAAGCTGCGTGACATCTGGGACAACGCGCCGGGCGAGCCTTCGCTTAACAACAAAAAAATCAAGATTGCCGGCTTTGCCGTGCCGATCGAGGAAAACAACGGCGCCGTCAGCGAATTCCTGCTGGTGCCGTATTTCGGCGCCTGCGTGCATTCGCCACCGCCGCCAGCCAACCAGATCATTCACGTCATCAGCAAGCCGACCAAGATCAAGATGATGGATACGCTGTGGGTCAGCGGTACGCTGCAACTGGATCGCTCCGATGTCGATGTGGCAATGGGCCTGGGCAAATCCGGCTACAAGATGAACGCCGATCTGGTGCAAATGTACCAGCCGCCGACCAACTGACTTTTATCAAGGTGCGACCGAGTGTCGCAGGCTAGACTGCCCTCCATGCGAATTTGCGCTGTTTCCCTCCTTTTGAGCTTGTGCCTGCCTGCGGCGAATGCCGCGCAATGGCATGTGGCGCCCGGTGAATCGCTGGTGGCCGTGGTGCAGCGCGCGGCGGCAGGTGATGAGGTTGTCGTCGAGCGTGGCCAGTATGTGGGCAATCTGCTGATCGACAAGCCGCTCAAGCTGATCGGCCTCAACCGGCCCACGCTCAGCGGCGGCAACAAGGGCGACGTGATCCGCATCACCGCGCCGGACGTGACGGTGCAGGGCTTTATCGTGCGCGACTCCGGCGGTGATCTGGGCGATCAGAATGCCGGTATTTATGTCTACCCCGGCGCGCACCGGGCGGTGATCCGCAACAACGATTTTGCCTATGTGCTGTTCGGCTTGTGGATCGAAAAAGCCAACAATGTGCGGGTGGAAAACAATCTGATCACCGGCAAGCGCGACTTTATCTCGTCGCAGCGCGGCAACGGCATCCAGCTTTACAACACCGACGGCGCGCAGATCATCGGCAATCACATCAGCTTTACCCGCGATGCGATTTACGTCGATGTCAGCCACCACGCGCTGTTTCGTGCCAATCACATGCACCACTCGCGCTACGGCACGCATTACATGAACTCCTACCACAATGTGTGGGAGGGCAATCACACCTATCTCAACCGGGGCGGGCTGGCGCTGATGGAAGTGCGCGACCAGATCGTGCGCAACAATATCGCCTGGGGCAATTCCGACCACGGCATCATGCTGCGCACGATTCAGGATGCCACCGTCGAAAACAATATCGTGGCCGGCAACAGCCGCGGCTTTTTTGTCTACGACGCCGAATACAACACGCTGCGCGGCAACCTGGTGATCGGCAACAATATCGGCGTGCACCTGATGGCCGGTTCCACCCGCAACAAGGTGGATGCCAACGATTTCATCCAGAACCGCGATCAGGTGCGCTACGTCGGCAGCCGCGATGAAATCTGGGGCGAGCGCAGCGGCAACTACTGGAGCAATTACATGGGCTGGGATCGCGATGGCGACCGCTTTGGCGATGTGCCCTACGAGGCCGCCGACGTGGTGGACCGGCTGATCTGGCGCCATCCTTTCGTCAAACTGCTGCTCAACAGCCCGGCGATTTCCACGCTGCGGCTGGTGGCGCGGCAGTTCCCCTTGCTGCGTGCGCCCTCGGTGGTCGACAACAAACCGGCGATGTCGCCACATCGTGCTGACTGGAGTAAATGGCTTGGTAAACGCTTTGATACAAATTGAATCGGTCAGCAAGCAGTTCGGCGAACTGACCGCAGTTGACGGCGTCAGCCTGGAGATTCCGCGTGGCGTGTTGTTCGGCCTGATTGGCCACAACGGCGCCGGCAAAAGCACGCTGTTCAAGATGATGCTCGGGCTGATCCCGCTCAGCAGCGGCGAAATCCGCATCGATGGCCAGACCATCAGCGGCAGCGCATTCCGTGAAGTGCGGCGCAAGGTTGGTTATCTGCCGGAAAACGTGGTGCTTTACGACAACCTCAACGGTCTGGAGACCCTGCAATTCTTCTGCAAGCTGAAAGGCGTGGATGCCGGCGATTGCAGCCGGGTGCTGGATCAGGTGGGCCTCAGCCATGCCGCCGAGCGCCGGGTGAAGGGCTACTCCAAGGGCATGCGCCAGCGGCTGGGCTTTGCCCAGGCATTGCTGGGCAAGCCGCAGCTGCTGTTTCTCGATGAGCCGACCAATGGCCTCGATCCGGAAGCGATCCGCGAGTTCTACCGCGTGTTGTTCGACCTGCGCCAGCAGGGCGTGACGATTGTGCTGACATCGCACATCCTCAGCGAAATCCAGACGCGTGTGGACGAGCTGGCGATTCTGCAGAACGGCAAGCTGGCCGCCAAAGGCAGCGTGCAGGCATTGCGCGAGCAGGTGGATCTGCCGCTGCGGGTGGAAGTGCAACTCAAGCCGGGCGCCGCGCCGCTGCTGGAAGGCTTGCACGCGATCGGCTTCAACGGCTTTCTGCGCGACCAGCGTTATGTTGAAATCGACTGCCCGCGCAAAGACAAAATGCGCTTGCTGGCCTGGCTGACCGAGCGCAGCGGGCAAGTGGGCGATATCCAGCTGAAAGAGCCGACGCTGGAGGATGTGTTTATGGGCTACAAAGCCGGCCCACGCTGATTCGCTGCGCGCAAATCAAGCCTGGCATCCCCGCCGACGCGGGAGGCACGAGTTCTAGGCTCAAGCTTTCGCCAAGAACTTCGGCACTGTCGCCGGCGCCTTGTCGTGCTCACGCACTGCCTGCGGCTTGGCTTTGCGCCATGCTTGATTTGCGCAGCGAATCGCGAAGGTTGCATCGCCTGCGAGGCGCTCTGGTATTGCCTTGCAGTCGAGCCTGCAGGCCAATGCCAGAGCCGCTTGCAGGGCAGTGATGTGTTTGTAGGGTGGGCAACGTGTTGCCCACGCGGCTTCAGGTGGGCAGATGTCTGCCCTCCCTACCAATGAAAAAGTGTGGACTGCCATGTCTTATATCGAAATAAAACCGATTGCGATTGTTGCCGGCAAGGAGCTGCGTGACCGCATCCGCAATCGCTGGGTGCTGGCGATTGCGGTGGTGTTTGCCGCGTTTGCCTTGCTGATTGCCTATTTCGGCGCAGCGCAGCAGGGCGCGGTGGGCTTTCGTGGTATCGAGGTCACCATCGCCAGCCTCACCAGTCTGGTGATCTACCTGCTGCCGCTGATTGCGTTGATCCTCGGCTTTGATGCCATCGTCGGCGAACGTGAGCGCGGCTCGCTCGACTTGTTGCTGTCCTTGCCGATCACCCGGCTGGAGCTGTTGCTGGGCAAATATCTGGGGCTGGCTGCGGCGCTGTCACTGTCGACACTGCTGGGGTTTGGCCTGACCGGCATCCTGTTTGTCGCGCAGGCCGAATCCGGCGCGTTGTTTCACTACATCGGCTTTGTTGCGTCGTCGATCCTGATGGGCCTGAGCTTTCTCAGCATTGCCATCCTCTTGTCCACGCTTGCCAGTGATCGCACCCGCGCCTCGGGCGCGGCTATCGGCGTGTGGTTCTTTTTCGTGCTTGTGTTCGACCTGATCCTGCTTGGCCTGCTGGTGGCCAGCGGCGGCGACAGCCATAGCGCCACGCTGCCGTATCTGCTGCTGCTCAACCCGGCCGACATTTTCCGTATTCTCAATATCTTCAGCATGGACGAGGTGAAAACCCTCTACGGCCTTGCCACCGTCTTTCCACCCGAACTGGCCGACCCCTGGCTGCTGGGTGGGGTGATGGGGCTGTGGCTGGTGATCCCGCTGATGTTTGCTGCCTGGAGGTTCAAATAATGTTGAAACGCAATCTGGCCCTGGCCACCCTGATGCTGTCGCTGCTTGCCGCCTGCGGCAAGGAAGAAAAGCCGATCCAGCTCACCGAACCCACCCGCGACACTGCTTGTTCGCTGGATGGCATGACCCTGGTCGACTACCCTGGCCCGAAAGGCCAGATCCACTACGCCAGCGGCGAAGTCAGCTTCTTCTGCGACACCACCGAGCTGGTATCGATCTACCTCAAGCCGGAACAGCAAAAATCGATCCGCGCCGCGCTGGTGCAGGACATGGGCAAAACCAGCTGGGACAAGCCGCAAGGCAACTGGATCGACGCCACCAAGGCCTTCTACGTGCAAGGCAGCAAAAAGCACGGCAGTATGGGCCCAACCCTGGCCACCTTTGGTAGTCAAGCCGATGCCGACAAATTTGTTGCCGAGCAGGGTGGCAAGGTGCTCAAGTTCAGTGAGCTGACGCCGGAGATGGTGAGGCTGGACGGTGGTATGCAACACGACCAGCACATGTGATTGCTTTTGGCCGGGATCGCGGCTGCACTTTGTCGCTCCTACCTTGCCGTACTGGCGTACTGTCTGCGGCAGGGCTTCGCGTTCAGCCGCGATCCCGGCCAAAAGCTGAGAGTTGGCGCGTGCGGGTTGTCGCTGTTGTCTCGTCGTACTGATCGTACTGTCTTCGACGGCGCTTCGCGCCCAGCCGCGATCCTGGCCAAAAGCTGAAATGTACCGGGGCGTGTTTTTCTGGCACAAGCCGTGCCGTTGTAGGTCGGACTTCAGTCCGACGCGGTGCCAAACTGAATGAATGCGCAGCGTTTTGGGCTATATGCGGCGCGTGAGAAGGGGCTTTCGCTCCGTTAATCTGGAATAACCTAAATGAACTTCTTTCAAGATCTGCCACCCGAGATGAGCATCGAAATGCAGCAGTTGTCGCGGCTGATGTATTTTGCCCGCGAGAACCGCAAGGATCTGCTCAAGGCGTATCAGGCCGACGACGAAGAGGCGCTGCTGGCGCGGATTCGCGCCGGGGAGCTGGATTTGCTGCCGGCGTACGACGATTACCTGTCGGCGCGATTGCTGGGGCAGGCGCAGGCAGCGGCACGGGCGCGGCTGGCGCAGGTTACCACCGGCCAGGCACAGCAGATCGACGAACCGCTACATTTGCTGTTGGCGGAAAAGGTCCAGGCCGAGTTTGCCGAGGCGCTCGACAGCGCGCCAGTGCTGTTGCAGAACGCGCTGCAGCTGGTGCTGGATAACGGTGTGGAAATGGAAATCCGCTACGCCGATCCGCAGCATTATTCCATCGTCTGGCAATGGGGCGAGCCGCGTTGCCGCATCGACACCGCCACTGGCAGCAGCCGATTGGTGCGTGAAGACGGCAGCGAAGCGCCCGACACGCTGACCTTGGCCGGTGCCGAGCCGTGGTCCAACCTCAAGGCGCTACTGACGGCCGTGGTGGCCGATCCTTTGCTGGCGGGCTGACGCATCGCCGGGTGGTAATTTTCTCGACAGTGAACCGCTTTCCTGCAAAGCTTGCGTGGCAGCGGCGTGCGCCGCTGACCACACAAAATAATCACTGGAGATTTACCATGGCAACAAACGTTACCCTTGGCGGCAACCCGATCCCCGTCAACGGCGATTTTCCGCAGCCGGGCCAGGCCGCGCCGGCATTCTCGCTGGTCGCTGCCGATCTGGCCGATGTCAGCCTGGAAAGCCTGGGCGGCAAGCGCAAGATTCTCAACATTTTCCCCAGCATCGACACCCCCACCTGCGCCACGTCCACGCGCAAGTTCAACGCCGCTGCATCGGGCCTGAACAATACCGTGGTGCTGTGCATTTCGGCCGATCTGCCGTTTGCGCAAAAGCGTTTCTGCGGCGCCGAGGGTCTGGATAATGTGATCACGCTCTCCACCATGCGTGGCCGCGAGTTCATCCGCAATTACGGCGTGGAAATCGCCGCCGGCCCGCTGGCCGGGGTAACGGCGCGTGCGGTGGTGGTGCTGGATGAAAACAACCGTGTGTTGCATTCGCAGCTGGTCAGCGAAATCAAGGATGAACCGGACTACGATGCGGCGCTGGCGGTGTTGAAGTAAGCCGGCATAGCCAGAAATACAACAGGCCGCAGCTGCGGCCTGTTTTTGTTTGGATGGCTGGTTCAGGGGTTGCACACATCGCACTGGGCCGGATCGGCAAACCGCTTGGCTTGCGGTTTCTCGTCGCTGAGCTTGCAGGCCGGGCACTGCCAGATTTCTGCCAGCGGCAGGCGTGTCGGTGTGTGGCAATCGCGGCAGGGCAGGCCGCTGCGCTGGCTGCTGATCCAGTAACCCGGCGAAGCACAGTGTGGGCAAAGCGATAACAGCTTGCGCAGCAAATCCTCGCCGGCTTGACGAATCATCTGTTGCCGTGTCGGGTTGCAGTGGGCGCGCAGATCGTTTTCCACCCACACCAGACCATTGGCCGATTCGGCCAGACATTCCGCAAACGCCGCCTGCAGTGCTTGCTGATCGTGAATGCCTTTGCGGATTTGCGGGTGGTGTTCGTTGTCCGGGCGCAGCGTAAGGCCATGCTGGGGAAAGCCTGCTTCCAGGCAGAATTGCGCCAGCTCCTGCGGGTTGTGGATCAGTGCCTGCTCGCTCTGCGCCGCGCCTTGCGCCCAGCCCATAATCTCGATGCCGCGCTGCTGGTCGATCCAGATCAGCAACTCGGTATTCCACGGCGACATGCCGAAATACGGATCGGGGCCAAAGGCGCCCTCGCTGGCGATGCCAATGGACGTGTTCAGCAACTGCATGCCGATTTGCGCTTTTTTGCGTGCGGCGTCGATTTGTGTGCCGGCGCGGGCGATGTCGCGGGTGAAGGTGCCGAGCTGGTCGGTATCGTAGGCGTCGGTATGCAGCAACTGGCAGCCCAGCGCCTGTTGTAGCGGGGCCTGCAGCAGCGTTTGTTTGCCGTGTTGGGTGAGCAGGGCCACGGCTTGAGAGTGATAGGGATGCCGGGTCATGGTTTTCTCCGCATCGCCTCAGCCCAGCACCGCGCGCGCCATCGCCGCATACACAGGGATGCCGACAGTGATGTTGAGCGGAAAGGTGATACCCAGGCTCAAGCCGAAATAAATCGCCGGATTGGCCTCGGGGATGGCGTAGCGCAACACTGCCGGCACCACGATGTAGGAGGCGCTGGCTGACAGCACCATCAGCAGCGTGGCATCGCCCAGCGGCAGCTCCAGCAGCCACGCCAGCGCTAGCGCGATGCTGGCGTGCAGCAGCGGCGCCAGCACGGCATAGCCGATCAGCACCGGCGAGGCCTGGCGTGCATCGCGGAAGTTTTTTGCCACCATCAGGCCCATATCCAGCAGGAAAAACGCCAGCATGCCCTTGAACAGATCGGTGGAAAACGGCTGCATCATCGCCTTGCCCGATTCGCCGCTGATGTAGCCCACCGCCAGCGCACCCAGCAGCAGCAATTGCGCGCCATCGGTAAACGATTCATGCAGGATTTTGCCGATGGGCATGGCGCTGGCCTTGGTGTTGCCGCCATTGGCCAAGGCCTGATGATGGCGGATGGAATTGGCCAGCAACACCGCCATGATGATCGCCGGTGACTCCATCACCACCATCGCCGCTGCCATGTGGCCGCCAACGCTGGTGCCGGCGCTTTCGAGAAAGTTGATCGCGGTCACAAACGTCACCGCGCTCACCGAGCCATACGACGCCGCCACCGCCGCCGCGTCGTAACGCGCCACGCGGTTTTTGAGAAAGGCGTAGCCGAGCGCCGGCACGATAAACGCCATGCTCATTGCCGCACCCAGGCTGAGCAGCACGCCCGGCGTCAGTCCGGACTTGGCGAGTTCAAAGCCGCCTTTCAGCCCCAGTGCCATCAGCAGATACAGCGACAGGAACTTGGCGATGGATTTGGGAATTTCCAGATTGGAACCCACGGCGCCAGCCAGCACGCCGAACACAAAAAACAGAATGGCCGGATCAAGCAGATTTTGCATGAAGTCTCTCCTTGACCCGGATGTTATGGCGAGATGAAAATAAATAAAAATCGATTTATATGTAATCTTATATAGATAAATATCTATGAATGTGACTTTCCGCCAATTACGCTTGTTTCTGGCGCTGGCCGAAACCGGCAGCGTCAGCGCTGCCGCCAAGGCCATGCACGTCACCCAGCCGACTGCCTCGATGCAGTTAAAGGACATCGCCCAGACGGTGGGTTTGCCGCTTTACGAGCTGGTAGGCAAAAAGGTGTTTCTCACCGAGGCCGGCAAAGAGCTGGCGGCCACGGCGCGCGCCATGTTTCAGGCGTGGGATGCCTTCGAGCAAACGGTGGATGGCTTCAAGGGCTTATCGCGCGGCAAGTTGCGGATTTCGGTGGTCAGCACCGCCAAATATTTCATGCCACGGCTGATTGCCTCGTTTTGCGAGAAATTTCCCGATATCGACGTGGCGCTGGAAATCCTCAACCGCGATGGCGTGGTGGCGCGGCTGCGCGACAATCTCGACGACCTTTACATCATGTCGATGCCGCCGGCCGAGCTGTTGCTGACCGACGAGGTGTTCATGCCCAACCCGATAGTGCTGATTGCGCCGAGTGGCGACCCGCTGGCGCAGCGTGCGCAGATTGGCTTAGAGGAGCTGGCCGGGCGGCGTTTCATTCTGCGCGAAAAGGGCTCCGGCACGCGCATGGCCGCCGATCAGTATTTTCGCAACATGAAGTTCCGCCCCGATATCCGCCTGGAGCTGGGAGGCAACGAGGCGGTGAAAGAGGCGGTGGCCGGTGGGCTGGGGCTGGGCATCGTCTCGCGCCACGCGCTGCATGGTCATGCTGAAGAAAATGGCGTCAGCACCATCGCGGTCGAGGGCTTTCCGCTACCTTCCGCCTGGCACATCGTGCACCCCGCCGCCAAGCGCTTGTCGCCGCTGGCACAGGCGTTTCGCCAGCACCTGCTGAGCGAAGTGCAGCCGCCAGCAGCAGTTTGATAGCATCGGGCTGCAGCCCGCTCTGCTATTGCCTTGTAGTCCGGCCTGCAGGCCAATGCCAGAGCGGCTTGCAGGCTATGCGGCTATGTGGCCAAGGCTGGCAACGGCGATGTTGTCGGAAAATTTTACAGTCTCCGCCATCAGCACCCGCGCCTCGCCATGCCGCGCCCAGCTTTGAGGGTGGGTAGTTTCGGGGGGCGTGTGGGTGGCGCTAGTGGATGATATTTGCGTTTGCATATGTCTGGGCAGGTTTACACTTGCCCTGTCTGGTCTGGTCTGGTCTGGTCTGATCTGATCTGATCTGATCTGATCTGATCTGATCTGATCTGATCAGAAAATGTCATTGTGTTCATGCGCTTACAGGTTTTAAATGCGTGTTGGCATATATATTGCTCTAAACCGACTCATATTGATTTTACTGACGCGGATGTATTCACCATGAAATTGCTGCACACCCTGATCTCCACCACCGCCCTGCTGCTGGCAGGTCTTTCGCAAGCCACGCCGATTGTTGTCGGCAGCATGTCGCGCGATGTGGCCGGCAACAGCCCCTACATCAACGACAGCCTGAACCACCGCCAATGGCTGGGTTGGGATGTCACCCGTGGCCTGACCTACGCCCAGACCGTTGCCGCCACTCAGGCCGGTGGCCAGTTTGCCGGTTTCTCGATGGCACATAACGTTGATGCGCAGTTGTTTGTTGATGCGCTGGTGGGGAGGGGGAATCCGTGTACGGTAAGCAACAACACTCTTTGCAAACGAGGCACCTCTGAGCCGTTGCGCGAGCAGTTGGTGGGGGAGTCTTATTATGACTGGCACAGCCAATACCGGCTTGATAACGATTATGTCTGGTTTCTAAGCGATAACAACGTTCAGTCCGAGGTGGGCTACATCGAGATTGTTACCTTTGATATCGCTGCAAACAACGACGTCGTGAACAAGGGTAACGAATGGTTCGGCATTGGTTATGCGGACGGTTTCAGCGGCAACGTCCCCTATTCCGTAGGCTGGCTCCTCTACCGCGCAACCCCAACCGCCAACAACCCTGGCAACAATGTCCCCGAACCCGCTTCGCTGGCGCTGCTGGGCTTGGGCGCTCTGGGTCTGGCCGTTTCGCGCCGCCGCTAAGCCCGCTGCCGGCCTGAATCCGACAAACCCGCCTCCCGGCGGGTTTTGTTTTGGCCCTTGCCCTGCAGCCCGCTCTGCCATTGCCTTGTAGCCCGGCCCGCAGGCCAATGCCTGAGCGGCTTGCGGCGATGCTCAGTCTTTCGGGTAGAGCACCATCTGCGTGCAGCGGAACAGCGCAATCACCTTGCCGCTTTCCTTGTGCTTCACCTCTGCATCCCACACCTGCGTGTTGCGCCCCAGGTGGAAAGCTTTGGCAACCACGCTGATGGTGCCGTTGCGGGTGGTGCCGAGGTGGTTTGACTTCAGCTCGATGGTGGTAAAGCCGCTGGCGTTTTCCGGCAGGCTGGCGACGCAGCCGTAACCGGCGGCGGTGTCGGCCAGTGTCACCACTGATCCGGCATGCAGATAGCCGTTGGGTGCCAGCAGATGCGGGCCCACTTCCAGTTCGCCGTGCACTTCGCCATGGCTGACATGGGTGATGTCGATACCCAGATAGCCGGGCAGGTGGCTGGCGCCGATGGCGTTGAATTGTTCACTGCTGAGTTCTGCGAGATCCATGATGTTCTCCTTGAGGTGCTTTCTTATCTTAATCAGGCGGCCCAGCGCTGGCTGAGGGTGTGCAGATTCAGCGTGCTGCGGATCAGCCAGTCGCCGATCTCATCCCACGCCGCAAGTGGCGCATTACGGCGGAAATAACCGAAATGCCCCATTTCACGTGCACCCCAGTGTGAGGGATGGCGCCACACCACTTCGCCATCGGCGGCTACATAACGACGCGACAAGGCCTTCACCGCGCTAGCTGGGGCGTAGAAATGATCGTCGGCAATTGCGTAGAACCGCGCCGGGCCGTTGAAGCGTTCGAAATAGGTGCGCAAGGGCTGGCTGTTTTCATCAACAAAATAGTGCGGATGCTGGCACCAGCGCGCCCATTCCAGTGCGATCTCGGCCGGCAGCGGCACGCCGCCCATGGCAAAGCCCGGCAGGCGGCCGAGGCTTTTTACTGTGGCCGGCAGCGCCAGCCCGGTCAGCAGATTGATCTGCAGCCGCTTGCCAATGCTTGGCCAGTGGCCCCAGTAGCCAATTTGCGAGGCAACGGTGAGCACGCTGTCGAGCAGATAGTTGTTGCTGGCCAAGCCGATCAATTGCCCGCCAATCGAATGCCCAAGCGCGGCAATCTTGTGCTGCGGCGCATAATCCTTCAGCCAGTTGAGCGCCTTTTGCAGATCGTGCTGTCCCCAGTCGCGCAGCCGCAAGGCATGGATGTCGAAATTCGGGTCGATGCTGTCGCCAATGCCGCGATAATCGTAAGTCAGCACCAGGCAGCCGCGCTCTGCCAGATATTCGGCAAAGCCACGGTAATACTGGCGCGGCGCACCGGTGGCACTGTTGATCAACACCGACAGGCCATTTGGCTCGGCTGGTTCGAAGCGGGTGGCTGCCAGGCGATAGTTGTCGGCAGTCAGCAGGGTGAAATCGACGCTTTGCATGGTGGCTCTCCAGTGGCGTTATTGTTTACAGCACGCCCCCAGTATTGCCCCAGCCCATCGCAACAACAAACGAAATTCAAGCGGTTGATAGGTGAAATCAATTCAACTGTTGTAGCGTCGCTTGCAGCCAGTTGATTACCGCGCGTGCTTCTGGCCGCTGGGCGGTTTCCGGGCGGCACAACACGTGATAACTGAACGGCATCGGCATTTGTGCCGGCCACAAGGTCACCAGCCGTTCGTGCTCCACCAGCGGCTTCAGTAGCGGCCACATGCCCATCGCCACCCCGGCGCCATGCTCGGCGGCGCTGATCAGGCTGGCGTAATTGTCGAACCACAACACCCCGCGCGGCGCCTCGTTGCCCAGTTGCGACCAGCGAAACCAGCCGTTCCACGCCTCGCGCAGATTGGTGATGCCGAGCAGCGGCGCCTCCAGCAGCGTCTGCACCGGGTTGTCGTGGCGCAGCAGCAATCGCGGCGCCGCCACCGGCACTGCGGTCAGCGCCAGCAGCGGCTCGGCGTGAATGCCTTGCCAGTTGCCATCGCCCAGCCGTACCACCAGGTCGACATCCTCTCGCAGCACGTCGCGCATGCGGTTTTCCGCCAGCATTTCCAGCTCCAGCTCCGGGTGATCTTCGCGCAACTGCCCGAGCGCCGGCATCAGCAGCTCGATGCCGATAAACGGTGCCACCGACAGCCGAATCCGCGCCTTCTGCTGACTGCTGCGCAACGCCGCCGATGCCTCGCGCAACTGCTCCAGCGCGCTACTCACACTTTTGTGATACACCACCCCGGCATCGGTGAGAAACAGCCGGCGGTTCTTGCGCACAAACAGCGGCGTGCCAAGAAACTGCTCCAGCGCCAGCATCTGGTGGCTGACAGCGGAAGGCGTCAGCGCCAGCTGCTCCGCCGTCAACTTGAACGACAAATTCCCCGCCGCCACCTCAAAGGTGTGCAGCACATGTAACGGCGGCAGTTTGCGGAATTTCATCTGGGGTCTTTCACAAGCATCGCCACAAGCCGCTATGCTATTGCTCTGCAGTCCGGCCTGCAGGCCAATACCAGAGCGGCTTGCAGGGCAGGGTGTGCAACGTGGCCGGGTAACAGCGGGCAGTGGCAGCGTTCAGGCTGCAGGTTACGGCGTGGTTGAAATGGCTTCAACTATGCGACAGGAGGGGCGGGGAGGGCAAGGGGGGGGCGGTGGGCGTTCGGTAAGGCGGAATCGATACGGTAGTGCGGGTCTCGCGCCAGCGAAACCCGCAAAATCAGCGATTCAAAGTGGCGCCGAACCGCGCGGGTTGATGAAACCAACCCGCCCTACATGGCTAGTTGGCTCCGTTAGGGTTAGTTATATTTTTGTGCAAGTCGGACGGGTTTGATGTTTTGTTCGAGCCAAACAAGTAACCAACGATTGAACCCGCGAGCGCGAACATTGCACTGGATCCTTTGTCAAATTCGCCATAGCGTAGAAACTCATTAATCCCTGGTCCTCCGATTAAATGGCGAACGTACAGAAAGATGAGAGGTGTAAATGCTGAGGACAGAAATCCCAGTGCCTTGGGCCGTGTCAGGGGTCTTGACGATTACCCAAGCTGAAATACCGATCACAATCAATACGCCAATCAAAGCCAAATACACCAACAGGTCGAACTCCGCCTTCATAGCCGCCTCACTTTGTAAGCAAAAATGGAACAATTTGTACGAATTGGGTGGGCAGGAATTGCCCTCCTGCTTCGCTGCCGAACAGCCGATTCATAAATGGCCAGCAGCGCTACCCTATTTTCTAGCAGTTACACCTGAAAGTGAGTATCCATGAGCTTTGCAGGTTAACCATGATTCGGGAAAACTGGCAAATACATGCCTAATTGCGCATGGTGTTGCGGAGCCATTTTGGAGTGCCGGTGTTTGCCATCGCTACACGCTGCTCTGCTATTGCGTCGTGGTCCGGTGTACAAGCCAATACCAGAGAGGGCTGCACGGAGGTAGTGTCTGCAGGATGGAGCTCGGCCAAATGTATTGGCTGCGCCACGGAAAGCACCACGCTCAATCCGCCTCGAAATATGGTGGTTGGCATGTGCCAAGCCAATTGGACGTACAATCCCCGCCATTAACTTAACCGATGGTTGTCTTGTGAAAGCCGTTTGCCGTTTTGCTGTTTTGTCTGCCTTGCTGGCGGGGTGTGCGTCTGCGCCGCAGCCGGTGGTGGAGCCATTGCCCACGCCGGTGGTGCCGCCAGTGCCAAGTGTGCCGAGCTCATCCGTGCCTGCTGCTCCGCCCGCAGCGGTAATCACCGCTCCGGTAACTACAGCGCCGCCGCCACAGGTAAGCCTGTTGCCGCAGGCGCCGGTGGCAACTGTGCCGGGGATCAGCGAGGCGCAGGCGCGGGCTTTGTTGCTGCAGTTGTTGCCGCCAAAAATCAGCGATCGGGCGGGCTGGGGCAAGGATATTCTCGGGGCGTTTACGGCGCTGAAAATCCCTTACGAGGCGCCGTATATGTGTGCGGCGATTGCGGTGATCGAGCAGGAGTCGAGCTGGCAGAGCGATCCGACGGTGCCGGGGCTGAACAAGATGGTGTGGAAGGAAATCGAGAAACGCGCCGACAAGTACCATATCCCGCTGGTGGCGGTGCAGGCGGCGTTGCTCAAGCCGTCGCCGGATGGCCGCAGCTACAAGGCGCGCATCGACAGCCTGCAGACTGAAAAGCAGATGAACGCAGTGTTTGAGGACATGGTCAACGATGCCGCCAAATTAGGGCTGCCGCTGGATGTGAAAAACCCGATCCGCACTGGCGGGCCGATGCAGGTGAGCGTGGAGTTTGCCGAGGGGCATGTGCGCGCCTGGCCGTATCCGTATAACTACAAGGAAAGCATTCGCCACGAGGTGTTCAGCCGTCGCGGTGGGCTGTATTTCGGCATCGCCAATCTGCTGCATTACCGGGCGAATTATCCGCAGATGATCTACCGCTTCGCCGATTTCAACGCCGGCCGCTACAGCAGCCGCAATGCGGCGTTTCAGGCGGCGCTGGGCAAAATCGGTAAACAAAAGCTGGTGCTGGATGGCGATTTGCTGATCTACCAGCAGGGCCGCCCCAGCAGCCAGCAGAGCAGTACGCAGAAGTTGCTGCTGCAACTGGCGCCGAGATTGGGTCTGAGCAGTACCGAGATCGAGCGTGATTTGCGTCTGGAAAAGGCCGAGGCGTTCAGCGCTTCGCCTTCGTTCAAGCGCGTGTTTGATCTGGCTGCGCAGCAGGCGGGCCACCCCTTGCCGCAGCAGGTGATGCCGCAAATCCGGCTGGTGAGCCCGAAAATCACCCGCAAGCTGACCACCGAATGGTTTGCCAAACGGGTGGACGGCCGCTACCAGACTTGTCTGGCGCGGCAGCCGCTGCTGGTGAATTCCGCTGCCGGCAGTGTGGCTTTGAGCCATAATGCCTTGGTCAATAAATAAATCGCGGAGAAAAACGATGTGGCAGCGCCTGCTTCTGGTTTCCTGTCTGGCTGTGGCCCCTGCATTGGCGCAGGCGGATACGGCGGTATTTGCCTCGGTGGGCACGCGCAGCGGTGGTGAGGTGGAGAGCAATGCGCCGACCACGCCGGGCTGCACCAGTAGTTGCACCTACGACACGGTGAGCCTGGGCAGCGGCACCAGCGCGGCGCTGACTGTCAGCATCAGCAAGCTGCCGGATCTGGACCCGGATACGGCTGTGGAGCTGTATCTGTCGCAAAGCAAACATTCACTGGACCCGCTGGATAGCGGTGATATGACCGTCAGCTACGCGATGATCGGCGGGGTGAAATATTTTCCGACGGCTGGCACCAGCATCCTGCCGTATTTCGGCGGCGTGATCGGTGGCAGCCAGGTGAAACTGCCGCAAACCTCGGACAAACTCTATCCGGCGATCGGCTTTTATGGCGGTGCCGAGCTGCCCATCGGCAAGCATCTGGCCGCACGGCTGGAGGCGCGCTGGAACGGCGTGATCGTCACCTCCGAAAGTGGCGTACTGTGTGTTAACGGTGCTTGTGCTGCACGCCTGCAGGGCGGCGTGGTATCGCAGTGGGAAGGCAATATCGGCCTTGGCCTGCGCTTCTGATTTCTCTCGATTCTTCTTCTGATTGCGAATATTCATGAAACATCCTTTCATCACCAGCGCCTGTGTGCTGGCAGTGAATCTGCTGCTTGCCGGTGGCGTGTATGCCGCCGATGCTGCAGACGGCAGCACAGCGGCGCAAGCCGCAGCCAGTGAGCGCAGCAGCAAGGCTGACAAGCCCTTGTTCAAGGACGAAGAGCTGGATCAGATGCTGGCGCCGATTGCGCTGTATCCTGATCCACTGCTGTCGCAGGTGTTTATCGCCGCGACTTATCCGCTGGAGGTGGTGCAGGCCGCACGCTGGCAAAAGGCCAATGAAAAACTTACTGGCGAGAAGCTGACCGCCGCGCTGGAAAAACAAAGCTGGGATCCGAGCGTGAAGGCGATGGTGCAGATCCCGTCCGTGCTGCAGATGATGAGCGATAAGCTGGAATGGACGCAGAAGCTGGGTGATGCGTTTCTGGCACAGCAGCCGCAGGTGATGGCGAGCGTGCAGAAGCTGCGCAAGAAGGCGCTGGATGCCGGCAATCTGAAAGACAGCGAGCAGCAGAAAATCATCAGCGAAAACAGCCAGACGACGCAGATCATCCGCATCGAGCAAACCAATCCGCAAGTCGTGTATGTGCCGGTTTACAGCACCACTTGGGTGTATGGCAGCTGGTGGTATCCGGGTTACCCGCCTTATGGTTATTACCCGATGGGCTACTACCCGTATTACCCGGCAACCGGCTTTTATTACGGCGCTGCCTGGGGGCTGACAGTGGGCTGGGTGGCCGGCGCTAACTGGAACCACGCGCAGTTGTACGTGAATAACAACTACACCCGGATCAACAATATCAATATTCAGGGCAACGGCAATAAGGTGCAGACGCTGGATCAGAACGGCCAGCGCACCTGGCAGCACGATCCGGAACATCGCAAGAGCGTGCCGTATGCCGATCGGGCGACGCAAAGCAAATTTGAGCCTGCCGCAGCGAGTGCTGCCACGCGCCAGCAGGATTATCGCGGTTACGATAATGCCGCCCGCCCGGCCAATTCGATGAATTCGGTTTCACCTGCCGCGCGCGATCAGCTGCAGGAGCGTGCTGCATCGATGACGCCGGAGCAGCGTGCCACCGCGCAAGAGCGGATCGGATCGGCTGCGCCCGAGGCGCGCGCCAATCTGCAAGACCGCGCGGCTTCGATGTCGCCGGCGGAACGCGCTGCAGCACAGGACAGGCTCGGTGCTTCGCCTGCCTACAACAATCTGCAGCAGCAACGTACCAACCCCGGCATGCCGCCGATGTCTGATCCTTATGCATCGCGGCAATCAATGGACTCCCGGCCGGCGATGGACAATTATCGTTCGCAGGCCCAGCACGGCGGCGCATTTGACAGCATGGGCAGTGGCGCTTCGGCGCGCATGGATAGCGCCCGCGGTGCCGGCTCGCGCATGAGCGCCGGGGGCGGTGCAGGGGCGCGCATGGGCGGTGGTATGCGTGGTGGTCGTCGCTGATCGGAATCGATATGAAAAAAACTCAACGTAATCTCATTGGTGGCGCGCTGCTGGCTGCGCTGATCAGTTCCAGCGCCTCGGCCGCACTGCAGCGTTTTGATTCGCCGGATATGGCGATGCTGGCGCTGGCTTCGGCCATCACCAGCAATAACAGCAAGGCACTGCAGGCCATGCTCGGGCGCGATGCCGACAGTTTGCTCAGCTCTGGCGATGCCGTGCAGGACAAGCAGTTGCGCAAGCAGTTTGGCGATGACTTTAATCAGGCACACCAGATCGACGTCAATGGCAAACGCGCCAGCCTGCGCTTGGGCAACGATAACTGGGTGTTCCCGATTCCACTGCTGCAGATCGACGGCAAATGGGTGTTCGACCCGCATGCTGGCAAGGATGAAATCCTCAATCGCCGGATTGGTCGCAACGAGCGTTCGACAATGCAGGTGATGCTGGCTTATGTTGCCGCTCAACGTGATTACGCGCTGCTGGCGCGCGAACATTTGGGCTCGCCGCAATATGCGCAGAAACTGGTCTCCAGCCCTGGCAAGTTCGATGGCCTGTACTGGCCGGCGCAGCAAAGCCCGGTAGCCAGCCCGATTGGCCCGGAAATGGCTGCGGCGAAGGCAGAGGGTTACAAAATGGCAGGTGCCGGGCGCCCCTACCATGGCTATTTTTATCGCATTCTGCGTGCCCAGGGCCCCGAGGCGACGGGGGGCGAGCGTGATTACGTGATCGGTGGCCGCATGATCGGCGGTTTTGCCTTGCTGGCGTGGCCTGCCAGTTATGGCAACAGCGGGGTCATGAGCTTTATGGTTAATCAGGATGGCGTGGTGTATCAACGCGATCTCGGGCCGGAAACGGCACATAAGGCCCAGGCCATCACGCGTTTTAATCCTGGCTCGAAATGGCAGCTCGCCAAGCCGGAGTAATCCCGCAAGGTTTTACAGGATTCAGGCTCGCTGCGGCGGGCCTGAATGTTATCTGGCGGCAGGTGAATCCTGATACAGGCGGCAGCTGACCAGTTCGCACAACTGCCGGGTTTCGCTGTCGATGCCGGCTGAGTCTGCCAGCCGTTGCAGCAAGTCGGCTGCCAGCAGGCCAGAGTGCGCGCAATGGCTCAGTTGATGGCGCAACAACAAGGTCAGGGTGCCCATCAGCAGGTTGGTGGCAGGTGCGGCAGTCGACATGGTTTTCCCTCGCGGCAGGCTGCCCCTTGTGGAAACAGGGTTAAGCCTAGTTATTGAGAATTATTCTCAATATAGGATGGAGAGGGTTTTTTGTAAATAGGAATTATTCTTGTTTGTTCGCTGGCGGCAATGCTGTGCCGCCAGTGTCAGTCGTCTTATTCGCTGGCGCGGATTTTTTTCAGCGTGGCGGTGGTCGAGGTATCAAACAGGAACGGGATCGAATGCACGCTGCCGCCTTTGGCTTTCACCACATCGGCACCAACAATGCGGTCCACCGTCCAGTCGCCGCCTTTTACTAGCACATCCGGCTGTACCGCTTCAATCAACTTGATCGGCGTGTCTTCGTCAAACACTACCACCAGGCTCACCGCTTCCAGCGCCGCCAGCACCGCCATGCGGTTGGCTTCGTTGTTGATCGGGCGGTCGTCGCCTTTGCCCTGACGTTTCACCGAGGCATCGGAATTGACACCCACCACCAGCGAAGCACCGAGCGAACGTGCCTGCGCCAGATAAGTGACATGGCCGCGATGCAGGATGTCGAAGCAGCCATTGGTGAACACCACCGGCTGCGGCAGCTTGGCGACGGCGTCGCGCAATTGCTCGAAGCTGACAACTTTGGTTTCAAAACTCGGGGTAGGGTAGTCCATCGTGGTGTCCGTCTGCGGCGTGATTCAAGCGGCGTATTTTGGGGCAGATCGAGAGCAGCGTCTACGCCTGCCCCCGATCCGCTCCCTGCTCGTCATCAAGCGGCGACTTGCTGCCGCTGTTGCTGAGTGATGCGATTGGCTGCACTCACCAACGCCTGAATCGATGCGGTAACAATATTCGCATGCACTGCCACACCGTAACGGCTGTGGCTTTCACCCGCAGTGCTGACTTCGACAAAGGCACAGGCTTCGGCATTGCCGCCGTGGCTGCTGGCACTGCGTGAACGTTCTTCAAAACTGCGCACATTGAGTTCGATGCCGGCGGTTTGCAAGGCCTGCACTGCTGCGTCGATCGGGCCGTTGCCGATGCCGGTGAGTTCCACCGCTGCGCCGTCGATCTCGACACTCAAGCGGATACCTTGCGCCGCGCCGTGGTCAAACAAATGGTGCTGGCGATAAGTGACGTGGCTGCCCGGCTGTAAATAACACTGCGAGAACAAGCCCCAGATATCGCTGCCGGCCATTTCGCCGCCGTTGGCATCGGTGTGGCGCTGCACCTCGTTGGCGAATTCCACCTGCAAGCGGCGCGGCAAGGCCATGCCGTAGTCGTTTTCCAATACCCAGGCAATGCCGCCTTTGCCCGACTGGCTGTTCACGCGAATCACCGAGTCGTAGCTGCGGCCAATATCCTGCGGGTCGATCGGCAAATACGGCACTTCCCAGATGACTTTGTCCGGCTGCACGGCAAAGCCTTTCTTGATCGCATCCTGATGAGAACCGGAGAAGGCGGTGAACACCAAATCGCCGGCATACGGATGGCGCGGATGTACCGGAATCTGGTTGCATTCTTCCACCAAGCGCGCAATGGCATTGATGTCGGAGAAATCGAGGCCGGGGTGGATGCCCTGGGTGTAGAGATTCAAGGCCAAGGTCACCAAATCGACATTGCCGGTGCGCTCGCCGTTGCCGAACAAACAGCCTTCGATACGCTCGGCGCCGGCCATCAAAGCCAATTCTGCCGCTGCCACTGCGCAGCCGCGATCGTTGTGCGGATGCACGCTGAGGACGATGCTGTCGCGGCGGGCGAGGTGGCGGTGCATCCACTCGATCTGGTCGGCGAATACATTCGGTGTGCTCAATTCCACCGTGGCCGGCAAGTTGATGATGGCCTTGCGCTGCGGTGTCGGCTGCCACACATCCATCACCGCGTTGCACACGTCACGGCTGAATTCGAGTTCGGTGCCGGAGAAGGTTTCCGGGCTGTATTGAAATACCCACTCGGTTTCCGGCGCGGCATCGGCCAATTCGCGAATCAAGCGCGTGGCGTTGACGGCAATCTCGGTCACGCCTTGCTGGTCGAGGTTGAACACGGTCTGGCGGAAATTCGGCGCAGTGGCGTTGTAGAGATGCACGATGGCGCGCTTGGCACCTTTAAGTGCCTCGAAAGTGCGGCGGATCAAATGCTCGCGCGCCTGGGTGATGACTTCGATAGTCACGTCATCCGGGATATGCCCGTCTTCGATCAAACAGCGCACAAAGTCGAAATCGGTTTGTGATGCCGACGGAAACGCCACTTCGATTTCCTTGAAACCCATCGCCACCAATTGTTTGAAAAAGCGCAATTTGGTCGCGCCATTCATTGGCTCGAACAAGGCCTGATTGCCATCGCGCAAATCGGTGCTCATCCAGATCGGTGCCTGGGTGATGGTCTGATCCGGCCAGCGGCGGTTGGGCAAATGGATCGGGGCAAAGGCGCGGTATTTGTTGTTGGGCTGCTGCATCATGATCGGCTCCTGAATGGGTTTAACGCTGCAAATGTCGATAGCTGCAGTGTAAGCAAAAGTCACCGATATTAAATTGCGTTTTGTGGCTGTATTTTTGTATAAATTGGCAGAAAATTGCGTAGAAATATATTGTTTTCGTTGTTTATGTTTTTTGTGCTGAATTTTAGGAAATATCATGCAAATTGATCGTTACGATCGGCAGATTCTGCAGTTGCTGCAGCAGGATGGTCGCATCAGCAATCAGGAGCTGGCCGACAAGATCGGCCTGTCACCGTCGCCCTGCCTGCGGCGGGTGCGGGCGCTGGAAGAGGCGGGGCTGATAATCGGTTACCAAGTGCTGCTGGATGCGAAAAAGCTTGGCCTGTCGCTGATGGCGCTGATCCACATTTCGATGGATCAGCACACTCCCGAGCGTTTCAACGCCTTCGAAGCGCAGATCAGCGACATCCCGGAAGTGCTGGAATGCCTGCTGATCACCGGCCAGTCGGCTGACTATCAGTTGAAAGTGGTGGTGAAGGATATGGATGCTTATCAAGAGCTGCTGCTGAACCGCATTACACGTATCCCCGGCGTTACCGGCGTGCATTCCAGTTTCGTGCTGCGGCGGGTGGTGGATGGTCGCGCATTGCCACTGTCGGCTGCTGCCTGCTGACAAAAACTGGCAGTGGCTTGCGCTAGTCTGGCATCCATTGATGAATGGAGTCTTGAAATGCGCAATCTACAACTTTTTCCCGAGCATCACGAACTCGTCGTGCCACCGCGCAAATATTGGCTGGCGGTTGCGTCTGCCGAGCATGTGCGTATCGGTCGTGCGGCTGGATTCATGCAGGTGTGCCACGGCAAACGAGCGCCGCTGCGGCGGATTCATCCGGGCGATGTGGTGGTGTATTACTCGCCGAGCGAGGTGTTTGGCAGCCGGGCGCCGCTGCAGGCGTTGACCGCGATTGGCGAGGTTTTGCCCGGCGAGCCCTATCAAGTACAGATGGGGGCCGATTTTTATCCCTATCGGCGTGATGTGGCTTGGTGGCCGGCACAGGAGGTGTCGATTCGTCCCTTGTTGCCGCAATTGTTGTTTGCTGCCGGGCAGAGCTGGGGTTATCAGCTACGCTTTGGCTTGTTTGAGGTGGCGGAGAGCGATATGCAGCTCATGGCTGCTGCCATGGGGGCGAATTG